>JANNBF010000026.1:0-56668 GCA_031385155.1 Rhizobacter sp. | reverse complement strand
TGGGCGGGCTCACCTCGGTGCCCGGCGCCATCATCGGCGGGCTGCTCATCGGCATGGGCGAGAAGCTGTCGGAGATCTACATCGGGCCGATGCTCGGGGGCGGCATCGAGATCTGGTTCGCCTATGTATTGGCGCTGGTGTTCCTCCTGTTCAGGCCGCAAGGGCTGTTCGGTGAAAAAATCATTGATCGCGTATGAAATACGCAATCAATGATTTTTCGGTGCAGGCTAACTTGCGAAGCAAGTTAAGCGAAGCGTGCCGTAACCACAAGATCATCGACCGCGTTTGAGCAGCGAAGGAAAACAACATGCTCTACCGCGAAAACGGGCAGTTCAAGTCGAGCTACCGCACCGACCAGCAGATCTTCCCGATCCTGCAAGACCGCATCGCCATCGGGCTGCTGCTGGTGGCCGCGTTCGTGCTGGTGCCGCTGCTCGCATCGAACTACCTGCTGACCGCCATCTTCATCCCGTTCCTGATCTTGTCGCTCGCGGCACTCGGCTTGAACATCCTCGTCGGCTACTGCGGCCAGATCTCGCTCGGCACCGGCGCCTTCATGGCGGTGGGCGCTTATGCGGCCTACAACTTCCAGGTGCGCATCGACGGCATGCCGCTGATCGCATCGCTGCTGCTCGGCGGCGTGGCCAGCACGGTGGTGGGGGTGCTGTTCGGCATCCCTTCGCTGCACATCAAGGGGCTGTACCTTGCGGTGGCCACGCTGGCGGCGCAGTTCTTCGTCGACTGGGCCTGCCTGCGGCTGAAGTGGGTGACGAACGACTCGTCGTCAGGCTCGGTGAGCGTGGCGGGGCTGAACGTGTTCGGCCTGCCGCTCACGTCGCCGGTGCAGAAGTACGTGTTCGCGCTGGCCTTCCTGGCGGTGTTCGCGCTGCTGGCGAAGAACCTGGTGCGCGGCGCCATCGGCCGCGAGTGGATGGCAATTCGCGACATGGACGTGGCGGCCGCCGTGATCGGCATTCGCCCGGTCTACGCCAAGCTCACGGCATTCGCGGTGAGCAGCTTCATCGTCGGCGTGGCCGGCGGGTTGTGGGGCTTCGTGCACCTGGGCTCCTGGGAGCCGGCAGCGTTCAACATCGACCGATCGTTCCAGCTCTTGTTCATGGTCATCATCGGCGGCCTGGGCTCGATCATGGGCAGCTTCTTCGGCGCCGCATTCATCGTGGTGCTGCCGATCATCCTGGACGGGCTGCCGTACTGGTTCGGCATCCCCATCGACACGGCGCTGGCCTCGCACCTGACGTTCATGATCTTCGGGGCGCTGATCGTGTTCTTCCTGATCGTCGAGCCGCATGGCATTGCCCGGCTGTGGTCGACTGCGAAAGAGAAGCTGCGTTTGTGGCCCTTCCCGCATTAAGCCGCCACCCCATTCCGCATTGATTTGAATCGCCGGCGAGCGACCCGTTGACCCCAACCCACCCATCCATTTTGGAGACAGACATGAAGCACCTGAAGTCTCTCGCGCTCGGCGCCACGCTGATCGCGGCCACGCTGAGCACGCTCACTGCCCCGAACGCCTTCGCGCAGGCGAAAGAGCAGTTCTTTCCGCTGCTCGCCTACCGCACCGGCCCTTACGCGCCGAACGGCACGCCATGGGCGAACGGCAAGCAGGACTACATCAAGATGATCAACGCCCGTGACGGCGGCATCAACGGTGTGAAGATCACGTTCGAAGAATGCGAGACCGGCTACGCGACCGACAAGGGCGTGGAATGCTATGAACGCCTGAAGGGCAAGGGCGCGTCGCTGATCGACCCGCAGGCCACCGGCATCACCTTCGCGCTGACCGACAAGGTGGCCGCCGACAAGATCCCGCTGATCACGCTCGGCTACGGCCTGTCGGCCTCGCAGGACGGCAACGTGTTCAAGTGGAACTTCCCGCTGATGGGCAGCTACTGGACCGCCGCCGACATGCTGATCCAGCACATCGGCAAGAAGGAAGGCGGCCTGGACAAGCTCAAGGGCAAGAAGATCGCCATCGTCTACCACGACAGCCCGTTCGGCAAAGAGCCGATGCCCTTGCTCGACGAGCGCTCGAAGATGCACGGCTTCGAGCTGGTGAAGATCCCGGTCACGGCGCCGGGCGTGGAGCAGAAGTCGGCGTGGCTGCAAGTGCGCCAGGCCAAGCCCGACTACGTGCTGCTGTGGGGTTGGGGCGTGATGAACTCGACCGCGCTGAAAGAAGCGCAAGCCACCGGCTACCCGCGCGACAAGATGTACGGCGTGTGGTGGTCGGGCGCCGAGCCCGATGTGAAGGACGTGGCCGAGGGTGCAAAGGGCTACAACGCGCTGAACCTGAACACCTCGGGCCAGAACCCGAAGGTGATCCAGGACATCCTGAAGTTCGTGCACGATAAGGGCCAGGGCACCGGCCCGAAGGATGAAGTCGGCACCGTGCTGTACACGCGCGGCCTGATCATCCAGATGCTCGGCATCGAGGCGGTGCGCCGCGCCCAAGAGCGCTACGGCAAGGGCAAGGTCATGACCGGCGAGCAGGTGCGCTGGGGCCTGGAGAACCTGGCGCTGGACCAGAAGAAGCTCGACGCACTGGGCTTCTCGGGCGTGATGAGGCCGCTCTCCACCTCGTGCCAGGATCACATGGGCTCGACCTGGGCGCGTGTGCACACCTGGGACGGCGCGAAGTGGAGCTTCACCTCCGACTGGCTGCAGGCCGACGAGCAGATCATCAAGCCGATGGTGCGTGCGGCCGCCGACAAGTACGCCGGCGAGAAGAAGCTGACGCGCCGCACGCCCGAGGACTGCCAGAGCTGAATGTGAACTGAGTACGGCCGAGGGCTCCTCCCGGAGCCCTCTTCGAAGCGCCGGCACCGACGCTTCGAAGAGTGAAAGCAATCCTATGAGCACCGCCAACATCCTGCTGAACGTCAATGGCATCGAGGTCATCTACAACCACGTGATCCTCGTGTTGAAGGGCGTCTCGCTGCAGGTGCCCGAAGGCCGCATCGTGGCGCTGATGGGCGGCAACGGCGCCGGCAAGACGACCACGCTGCGTGCCGTCTCGAACCTGCTGCGCGCCGAACGGGGCGACGTGACCAAGGGCTCCATCGAGTTGCGCGGCGAGCGCATCGAGAAGCTCAGCACGTCCGACATGGTCGAGCGCGGCGTCGTGCAGGTGATGGAGGGGCGGCACTGCTTCGCGCACCTCACGATCGAAGAGAACTTGCTGACCGGCGCCTACACGCGCCGCGACGGCAAGGCGGCTGTGGGGACCACGCTGGACAAGGTCTACACCTACTTCCCCCGCCTGAAGGCACGGCGCACGTCGCAGGCGGCCTACACCTCGGGCGGCGAGCAGCAGATGTGCGCCATCGGCCGCGCGCTGATGGCGGCGCCGAAGATGGTGCTGCTCGACGAGCCGTCGATGGGCCTCGCGCCGCAGATCGTCGAAGAGGTGTTCGAGATCGTGCGCGACCTGAACACCCGCGAAGGCGTGACCTTCCTGCTGGCCGAACAGAACACCAACATGGCGCTGCGCTATGCCGACTACGGCTACATCCTGGAGAACGGCCGCATCGTGATGGACGGTGCAGCGGCCGACCTGCGCGAGAACCAAGACGTGAAGGAGTTCTACCTGGGCATGGGCGGCGGTGAGCGCAAGAGCTTCAAGGACGTGAAGAGCTACAAGCGCCGCAAGCGCTGGCTCGCTTGATGGAGAGCGCGACCCATGGCCCACGCCCATGAAGCCGCCCTGAAGACCCTGCTGCCGCTGCTGCGTCAGCTGCGCGAGATCAAGGGCCTGCGTGAAGTGAAGCCCGGCATCTTCTACCTGCGCGGCGCCGCCTTCCTGCACTTCCATGACGACGCCGGCGTACTGGCCGGTGACCTGAAGAAACCCGGCGGTGTGGGCTTCGACCGCTACCTCGTCGACACCCCCACAGGCCAGCGCAAGCTGGTCGACGATGCCCGGCGCCGCGCCGGCCGCAATGATGAAGACTGAGCCCGCCATGACGCCCGCCACCGACCCCCGCAACGCCGCGCCGCAAGGCACGCATTACGACGCACTCGAAACTCGCTCGACCGACGAGCGCGAGCGCGCGCTGATGGCGGCGCTGCCGGCGCAGCTGGCGCATGCCCGCACCCATGCGCCCGCGTTCGCGCGCAGCCTCGCGGCGGTCGACCCTGCGCGCATCACCGACCGCGCCGCGCTGGCCACACTGCCGGTGGTGCGCAAGCACGAACTGCTCGAAGCGCAGGCGCACGTCGACGCGCCCGACGTGTTCGGCGGCTTCTCGGCCCTGGGCTGGGGCAGCGGCCGCACCGCCGCGAGCCGCGCGCTGCGCGTGTTCGCATCGCCCGGCCCGATCCACGAGCCCGAAGGCGCCGATGCCGACTACTGGCGCATGGCGCGCGCGCTGTACGCGGCGGGCTTTCGTGCCGGCGACCTGGCCCACAACAGCTTCAGCTACCACTTCACGCCTGCGGGCGCGATGATGGAAAGCGGCGCGTTCGCCGTCGGCTGCACCGTGTTCCCTGCGGGCACCGGGCAGACCGAGCAGCAGGTTCAGGCGGTGGCCGTGTTGCGCCCGTCTTGCTACGTGGGCACGCCGAGCTTCCTGAAGATCATTCTCGACAAGGCCGATGAGCTGGGCGTGGCGCTGCCGACGTTGACGAAGGCGTCGGTCGGCGGCGAGGCCTTCCCGGCGCCGCTGCGCGACTGGTTCGCGGCGCGTGGCGTGGCGGCTTATCAAAGCTACGGCACGGCCGACCTCGGGCTCATCGCTTACGAAACATCGGCGCGCCAAGGGCTGGTGCTCGACGAAGGCGTGATCGTCGAGATCGTGCGCCCGGGCACTGGCGACCCGGTGCCGGACGGTGAAGTCGGCGAGGTGGTGGTCACGACGCTGAACCGGGGCTACCCGTTGATCCGCTTCGGTACGGGCGACCTCTCAGCGGTTCTCGCGGGGCCCTGCCCCACCGGCCGCACCAACACCCGCATCAAGGGCTGGATGGGCCGGGCCGACCAGACGGCCAAGGTGCGCGGCATGTTCGTGCACCCCATGCAGGTGGCCGAAATCGCGCGCCGCCACCCGGAGGTGCGCAAGGCGCGGCTGGTGGTGAGTGGCGAGATGGCCAAGGACCAGATGGACCTGCACGTTGAAGTCGACGGCACGCCCGAAGGCCTGGCTGCGCGCCTCGCCGAGACGCTGCGCGACGTGACCAAACTGCGCGGCGACGTGGCACTGTGCGCCCCCGGCAGCCTGCCGAACGATGGCAAGGTGATCGAGGACGCGCGCCGCCTGGGCTGACGCGCCAGGTCAGCGCGCGCCGCGCAGGTAGCGCCGCGTGCGCGGGTTGTGCGGGTCGTTCGGGTCGTGCGGTTCGGAGTCACCGTGGGTCGACGTCCCCGTGCTGGCATAACCACCTGTCGAGGGTGCGGTGCCGGGCGGAGGACGGGTCTCGGGCGCGGCAGCCGGCGTGAGCCGCGGGCTGTGTGATACCGGCGCTGCGCTGCCCGGCGGCGGCACCGGTGTTGGCTCCGCCTGGGGTGCCAAGGGTGACGCAGCCGCCGCGAGCGGCGCGCTCTGCCCCTCGCGCGCGGCGTCGAACTGGTCGGCCAGTGCCGTCACGTCCGGCAGGCCCAGAGCCCGACAAGCCTGCAGCACCTCGTCGGCATACAGGTGGTCGGCGAGCAAGCGGGTGGTGTCGACCGCCTGCCGCGCGTGGCGCTGCATCGCCATGCGCACGCGCATGGCGATGATGGGCAGCGCCATGGCCGAACTCATGCGTCGTCGCCAACGGGGTGAGCCGCAGTGGCGCCACGCAAGGCGCTATTCAATCTGCTCACCATGCTGGGACAGGTCGAGGCCATCGATCTCGTCTTCGGCCTTGACGCGCGCCCCGATGATGAGGTCGAGGAGTTTCATCACCAACGCGCTCACTGCGAAGCTGTAGAAGAACACCGCCACCACCGCCAGCGCCTCGGCCGCGGGCTTGCCCTCGAAGCCGGCAATGCTGCGCACCGCCAGGAACGGCGTCATCAGCGAGCCGACGATGCCCACCATGCCGTGGATCGCGAATACGTCGAGCGAGTCGTCGATGTTGAGCAGCGGCTTGACCCAGACGAGGCCGACATAGCTGGCCAGGCCACCCGCCATGCCGAACAGGTAGGCACTGTCCACACTGACGTAACCGGCCGCAGGCGTGATCGCCACCAGGCCGGCCACCGCGCCTGTCGCCAGGCCGACCATGCTGGTCTGCCCACGCGTCACCCACTCGAGCAGCGCATACAGCAATGCGGCGGTTGCGGCCGCCACCTGCGTGTTGACCACCGCCAGGCCGGCACCGGCACTGGCCGCACCGGCTGAGCCGCCGTTGAAGCCGAACCAGCCGATCCACAGCAGGCCGGCACCGATCAGCATGTAGGCCAGGTTCGACGGGATCATCGGGTCGCGCCCGAAGCCGCGGCGCGGCCCGACGACAAGCGCCACCGCGAGCGCCGCAGCGCCGGCGTTCACGTGCACCACCAGGCCACCGGCGAAGTCACGTACGCCGAGCTCGTAGAGCCAGCCTTGCGGCATCCAGACCCAGTGCGCGACCGGGGCATAAACCAGCACGCTCCAGATGCCGCAGAAGATCGCGGCCACGCCGAACTTGACGCGCTCGGCAAACGCGCCGACCACCAGTGCAGCGGTGATCACTGCGAAGCCGCATTGGAAGATCGCGAACACCGCCTCGGGCACGTTGGGCATCAAGCCGTGCACCGCAACCGCGCCAGCGCCGCCCGTCAAGTGGCCACCGATCATCTTGCCGGCGCCGCCGAGCCATGCCGTGCCGGCAGAAAAGGCGAGCGAGTAGCCGAACAGGAACCACATCAAGGTGACCACCACGGCGGCCACGAAGACCTGCGCCATCGTGCTCAGGATGTTCTTCTTGCGCACCAGGCCGCCGTAGAAGAAGGCCAGGCCGGGGAGCGTCATCATCAGCACGATGGTGGCGCTGGTGAGCATCCAGGCGGTGTCGCCCGCGACGATGGCCTTGGGATCAACGAGCAATGCCGAACCGACCACCGGCGCGGCGGTGTCGGCACCCCAGCTTGCCGCCGCAAACGCGGTGGTGGCCAAGACAGCGGCGATGCGCGGTGCGCCAGCCCGAAGTGAAGTCAGCATGGTGTCTCTGCTCTCTGTTCTTATCTTCTGGAAACGCTCCAAAGGTATTGTGGCGACGCATCCCTGCAGGCAACACCCCTCGATGGCGCCGCACATGTGGCGTTTTTCGCAGGCGCAAGCGAATTCGTGGCTGCCAGTCACCGCTGCGCGCCATCGGCCTTGCGTGCTTTCCGCCATTGCGCCGGGTTCGCGCTTGCTGAAGACTCGACGCGCTGAATTCGACACCAACCAACGGACCGCTGATGAAACGACTCCTGATCTCCACGCTGGCCCTCACCGCTGCCGCTTGCGCCTTTGCCGAATACCCCGACAAGCCGGTGACGATCATCGTGCCGTTCGCCGCCGGCGGCCCGACCGACACGGTCGCGCGCGACCTCGCCGAGGCGCTGCGCAAGCCGCTGGGTGGCCAGTCCATCATCATCGAGAACGTTGGCGGTGCTGGCGGCACGCTGGGCGCCGCGAAAGTGGCCAAGGCCCCCAACGATGGCTACACGCTGCTGCTGCACCACATCGGCATGAGCACGTCGCCAGCGCTGTACCGCAAGATGGCCTACGAGACGCTGACCGACTTCGAGTATTTGGGAATGGTCAACGAAGTGCCGATGACCTTGATCGGCAAGCCCACGCTGCCCGCCAACAACTACGCCGAATTGCTGAAGTGGCTCGATGCCAACAAGGGCAAGATCAACCTCGCGAACGCCGGCCTGGGCGCGGCCTCGCACCTGTGCGGCCTGCTGCTCCAGAGTTCGCTGAAGATCGAAATGCAGACCGTTCCGTACAAGGGCACTGGCCCGGCCATGACCGACCTGCTCGGCGGCCAGGTCGACCTGATGTGCGACCAGACCACCAACACCTCAAGCCAGATCGAGGCCGGCAAGGTCAAGGCGTTCGCCGTCACCAGTTCGAAGCGCCTGACCACGCCGGCGCTGAAGAACCTGCCCACACTCGACGAAGCGGGTCTGAAGGGCTTCAACGTGTCGATCTGGCACGGGATGTATGCGCCCAAGGGCACACCGAAGGCCGTGACCGACAAGATCAACGCGGCGCTGCGCATTGCACTGAAAGACCCTGAGTTCGTGAAGCGCGAAGAGGCGCTCGGGGCCGTCGTCATCACCGATGCGCGGCTCGCCGGCCCCGAGCACAAGAAGTACGTCGAGTCAGAGATCGGCAAGTGGGGGCCGATCATCAAGGCGGCCGGGCAGTACGCCGATTGATGCGTTTTCGGCGTCGCAACGATGCGGAGCTACTCATCAACTCGCCACAAGTCAAGTGAACTGTGTCGCGCAAATGGCCCTCGCTTGAGGGATTGTTGGCATAAGGGTGCGTAACTAATCTTCACAGGTGGTCACGTCTTCAACCCCGCACAAAGCGGGGCATGCATCCCGCGTCCACACAACTCAACTCCAGGACAGGCACTCCCATGAAGATCACCCTCATCGCCGCTGCGGCGCTCTTGTCGACATCACTGGCGCAAGCCGCTCTCGTGCAAGGCACGCCCACCCCGACTGGCCAACCAGCGAGCCCGTCGCCGTTGTTCGGCACGCTGATCAGCTTCGATGACGTTGCAACCGGCAACGCGCTCGTCGCCAATCACTACTCGGCCATGGGCGTCACATCGATTACCAACACCCTTGGGCCGACCCTCGGCTACTACTCATCGAGCCAGAGCGGCATCAACTACGTGGGCACCGGCCCGAGTACCGGCTGGGCTGCAAACATCCTGGTCGAGTTCACCAGCCTGCAAGCCGCAGTCGGCATCGGCATCGCCGGCCCGACACGCCTGCAGTTCGACTTGCTGGACGCCGGCATGAACGTGCTCGAGGGCTACAGCCTGAGCACCACGCCGTCGAACACCTACTACTACATCAACCGCCTGACGAACGACACCAAGTTCCTGCGCGTGGCTGGCAACTTCGTCGCCATCGATGACCTGCAGTTCGACACCAAGACGGTCAACGGCATCCCCGAGCCGGAAACCTATGCGCTGATGCTCGCCGGCCTGGGCGTGGTCGGCTTCATGGCGCGCCGTCGCAAGGGCTGAGCGCCCACGCCGCCCGCACCGGGCGGCTGCTGATCGACACCATCGGCCGCCCGCTCGGGCGGCCGCTTCTATTGGGGGGTGGCGCCGTCAGCCTGCGCCGCCGTGGTCGTTGAAGCGCGCCTCCACGTCGGTTGGCAACAGCTGAATCGACGGCCTCAGACCCGGCACATCGTTCATCAAGGCCTGCTCCACGTCGGCGCGCAACGCGGCCGCGTGCCCGAGCGTCCAGGTTGACGGCATGTGCATGTGCACGTCGAGAAACCGGCGCTGGCCGGCACGGCGCGTGACCAGGTGGTCGAAGCGGATCGCGCTGTGTGCGAACTGAGCCAGCGTGAGGTCGATCTGGGCCCGCACATCGGGCTCGACGGCGCTGTCCATCAGGCCCTCGACCGAACGCCACGACAGGTACGCCCCTTCACGCAGGATGTTCAGCGCGACCAGAATGGCCAGCGCCGGGTCCAGCCACAACCAGCCGGTGGCTTGCACGAGCAACAGCCCGACGACCACCCCCGCAGATGTCCACACGTCGGTGATCAGGTGGCGCGCATCCGCCTCCAGCACGATGGAGCGCTGCTCGCGCGAGGCCACCATCATTCGCCACGCCAGCAACCCGTTGAGCGCAGAGCTCGCGACCGCCAGCACGATGCCCCAGTTCAAGCGTTGCAGCGGCTGCGGGTCGGCGAACCGGTGGCCGGCCGCCCAGACGATGCCGACGGCTGCGCCGACGATCAGCAGGCCCTCGAACCCGCTCGAGAAGTACTCGGCCTTGGTGTGACCGAAGGGGTGGTCGTCGTCAGCCGGGCGCTGCGCGATCGTGACCATGGCAATCGCAAACAGCGCCGAAGCGAGGTTCACGAACGACTCCATCGCGTCGGACAAAAGACTCACGGAGTCGGTGATCCACCACGCCGCCGTCTTCATGACGATGGTGGCAACCGCTGCCGCCACCGACAGCTTCAGGAGCGTCTTGACCTGCATCAGGCCGGCTGGCTCTCGATGCGCTTGAGCTGGTCGGTCAGGTAGTGCGCTGCGGGCAGCAGTGTTCCGTCGGCAAGGCGGATCTGATAGGGCTTGCCCGACATGCTGGACCGGGTGGCAATGCGCTCGATGAACTCGCGCGCGGTAGCAACCTCTTTGCCCATCGACTCCATCTTGCCGCGCAGGAACTGCGCGGCCTGTTCGCAGGTGTACTCGCTGCCGTTGCGGATGAAGACCATGCCCTTTTGCAACTCGACATGGCGGATGAGCTTGTCGATGCGCGCCTGCTCCACCGGCGACGGCGCAGCACGCGCCAACCGGCTGGCCATGGGACCGAGCAGTACCGCAGTGGCCAGAAGGTAGCGACGATGCATGTGCAAACTCTCCGGCTGGTTCAGGCCAGCGTGACCCGCGCGAATTTGCGCTTGCCGACCTGGACCACGTAAGTGCCGGCAGCAAGCTTGAGGCTGCGGTCACTCACCACGGTGCCATCGACCCGCACGCCGCTGCCATCGACCAGACGCAGCGCTTCACCGGTGGATGCAGCCAGCCTCGCCTGCTTCAACACAGTGCCGATGCCGAGTGGCGCGCCGTGAAGCGACACCGCGTCGATCACATCAGGCACCCCGCCGCGCGAGCGGTGCTGGAAGTCGACCTCGGCCGCATCGGCCGCGGCCGCGCTGTGGAAGCGCGCGGTGATTTCCTTTGCGAGCATCACCTTCGCGTCTTTCGGGTTGCGCCCCGCCTCGACCTGGGCCCGCAGTGCGGCCACATCGGTGACTGGCATGAAGCTCAGGCGCGCGAAGTACTTCCACATCAGCGTGTCGCTGATCGACAGCAGCTTGGCGAACATGGTGTTGGCCGGCTCGGTGATGCCGATGTAGTTCCCCTTGCTCTTCGACATCTTCTCGACGCCGTCCAGGCCTTCGAGCAGCGGCATGGTCAGGATGCACTGCGGCTCCTGACCGTATTCGGTTTGCAGCGCGCGGCCGACGAGCAGGTTGAACTTCTGGTCGGTGCCGCCGAGTTCGAGGTCGGACTGAAGCGCCACCGAGTCGTAGCCCTGCATCAGCGGGTACAAGAACTCGTGCACGCTGATCGGGGTGCCCGCCTTGAACCGCTCGCTGAAATCATTGCGCTCCATCATGCGAGCCACCGTGTAGCGCGAGGCCAGCTGGATCAAGCCGCGCGCGCCGAGGGGGTCGCTCCATTCGGAGTTGTAGCGCATCTCGGTCCTGGCGGGGTCGAGCACCAGGTCGGCCTGCTTGCGATAGGTTGCGGCGTTGGCCTCGATCTGATCGCGCGTCAGCGGCGGGCGGGTGCTGTTGCGGCCCGACGGGTCGCCGATCATCGACGTGAAGTCGCCGATCAGAAAGATCACCGTGTGCCCCAGGTCCTGCAACTGCCGCATCTTGTTCAATACGACGGTGTGGCCGATGTGGATATCGGGCGCAGTCGGGTCCAGGCCAAGCTTGATACGCAGTGGCACGCCGGTTGCTTCAGACCGGGCAAGCTTGTTGAGCCATTCGGCTTCTGGCAAGAGTTCGTCTGCCAGGTGCTTCGACAGGCGCATGGCGTGCAAGACACGGTCGGTCACGGGAAAGGCGGTGGCGGCCGAAGAACCAGAAGCAGAAACAGCAGCAGAGACAGAAGGCAGAGACATACGGGGCTTTTCCGGATTTGAGCGCAATTCAGGGTCGCTATACTGCGCGCCTGCTTGCGATTTCGCCCCGGCCTGAACCGGGGATTTCATACTCCACCAGCCCGCCGAGGCGCCTCGAATTCTAGTAGACGCCTATCCGGCACAGGGACACACCCGAAGCGCAGGCCCATGATGCCCGCGCTCGCACAAAGAGCGTCGTTGCTCACGGATCGAATTGACTTCAACCGACAAGATTGATCACGCCTGGTCGCTGGCCTTGGCGCACACAGGCAGCTTTGTCCGCGCTCATCCCCGTGGCCTGATGGCCGCAGTGACGCTGGCGCTCGCCGGCTTCGGCGCTACGGCATTCGGCATTGCCCCCATGATCGCGGACGCGCCGAACATGCCGATACGGGTGGTGACGCAAACCGTCACACCGGTCGGAATTCAGTCGCAACTTGACGCGCTGGCTGACCACGAATTGCAGCTTTACCGCACCGACCTGACACGCGCCAGCGACACCACCGACACGCTGCTCAAGCGCTTGGGCGTTACTGATGCGGCAGCGGCGTCGTTCCTGCGCACTGACCCGACCTCACGCAAGCTCCTCGAAGGCCGCAGCGGCAAGATCGTTCGCGTGCAATCCGACGAGACCGGCGCACTCACCGAGCTGGTCGCGCGCTTCGCGCCTGCCAACCCTGACCTGGCGGCAACGCACTTCACCCGTCTGCGCGTGGCGCGCATTGCCGGCAAGCTGACCGCCAGCCTCGAGACCGCGCCGCTTGCATCGCAGGTGCGCATGGGCAGCGGCACGGTGCTCACCTCGCTGTTCGCAGCGACCGACGAGGCGCGCATCCCCGATGCCATCGCCACCCAATTGGCCGAGGTGTTCGCCACCGACCTTGACTTTCATCGCGAGCTGCGTCGCGGTGACACCTTCTCGGTCGTGTACGAGGCACTCACCGCCGATGGTGAACCGATCACCTGGGGCCCCCAGGCCGGCAAGGTGCTCGCGGCCGACTTCGTCAACAACGGCCGTGCCTACTCAGCCGTGTGGTTCAAGGACGCGCAAGGCCGCGGCGCCTACTACGGCTTCGATGGCCAGAGCAAGAAGCGCGCATTCCTGGCCAGCCCGATGGAGTTCTCGCGCGTGACTTCGGGCTTCGCCATGCGCCTGCATCCGATCCTGAACAACTGGAAGCAGCACAAAGGTGTCGACTACGGGGCGCCCGCCGGCACGCCGATCCGCACCGTTGGTGACGGCGTGATCGACTTCGCTGGCTGGCAGAACGGTTACGGCAACGTGGTCGAGGTTCGCCACAGCAGCCAGCGCTCGACGGTGTATGCGCACATGAGCCGCATCGACGTGCGGCGCGGCCAACACGTGGAACAGGGCGCGCGCATCGGCGCCGTCGGTTCGACCGGCTGGGCCACCGGGCCGCACCTGCACTTCGAGGTCAAGGTGGCCGGCGTACAGCAAGACCCGATGCTCATGGCCAAAGCCTCCGAAACCTTGGTTCTCTCGGCGGCGTCCAAGGCAGAGTTCGCCCGCGTCGCACGCAGTGTGAAAAGCCAGCTCGACGCGGCTGACAGCCTGGCACGCTCGGGCGCTTACGCCGAATAGCGGGCCGCTTCAAGCGATTCGTCGCAAGGGCCTGCACGTGCAGGCCTTTGTGCTTTTTGGCGGGCAAAATCAGCGCATGAACGAGCTGTATGTTGGCCTGATGTCGGGCACGTCGATGGACGGGGTGGACGGCGTGCTCGTCAGCTTTGGCGAACAATCCACCCCGCTGTCGCTCACGGTCCTGGCACATTCGCATCAACCGTTCGCGGCGGCGCTGGCTGCCGAACTCCTGGCGTTGAACGCGCCCGGCGCCAATGAACTGCACCGCGCGGCGCTGGCCGGCAATGCTTTGGCGGAGGCCTACGCCGACGGACTCCATGCGTTGCTTCAGGCCGCCGGAATCGATGCCACCCAGGTGCAGTCAATCGGCGCACACGGCCAGACCGTTCGCCACCGGCCTGGGGAATTCGACGGGACTGGCTATACCCTGCAGCTGCTGAACGCAGCGCTGCTGGCCGAGACCACCGGCATCGACGTGGTGGCCGACTTGCGCAGCCGGGACGTTGCGGCTGGCGGGCAAGGCGCGCCGCTCGTGCCGGCGTTCCACCGCGCGTTCTTCGGTGTCGCGGGCAAGGCGGGGGCGGTGCTCAACATCGGCGGGATCAGCAACCTGACCGCCCTGCGCGCCGACGGCACCACGACCGGCTTCGACTGTGGCCCAGGCAACGCGCTGATGGACCACTGGTGCCTGCGCCACACCGGCCAGCCATTCGACGATGGCGGGGCGTGGGCTGCGTCCGGCCAGGTCCATGCGGCGCTGCTACAGCAGCTGTTCAGTGACCCGTACTTCGCCGCCTTGCCGCCGAAGAGCACCGGCCGCGATCATTTCAACCCTGCGTGGCTCGACGCTCAACTGCGACGGGTGGTGAACGCACGTGCGTTGCCCACGGAAGCGGTTCAGGCGACCCTCACAGAGCTCACAGCCACGGTTTGCGCGGCGGCGGTGCGAACACACGCAGCGGATTCCGACGAACTGTTGGTTTGCGGCGGCGGCGCGTTCAATTCACACCTGATGGCTCGCATGGCGGCGCTGTTGCCAGGCGTCCAAGTGGCTTCCACCGGTGAGCGCGGCCTTCCACCGACGCAAGTAGAAGCCGCAGCATTCGCGTGGCTGGCCCGCGCGTTTGTCAGGCGCGAGTGCGGGAGCTTGCCGGCCGTCACCGGAGCGGCCGGCGCGCGCGTGCTCGGCTCGCTGAGCCCAGGCCGCTGAGCGCCGGCACGGGCCGTTAAAAAGCCGCCCGAGGGCGGCTGGTCATGCGAGTTGGATCTGCCTACGCGGAGAAGCTCGACCCGCAGCCACAGGTCGTGGTCGCGTTCGGATTCTTGATGACGAATTGGGCGCCTTGCAGATCGTCTTTGTAGTCGATCTCCGCACCGGCAAGATACTGCAAACTCATCGCGTCGATCAACAAAGAGACGCCGTTCTTCGTCATTTGCGTGTCGTCCTCATTGACGAATTCGTCAAACGTGAACCCGTACTGGAAGCCAGAACAACCGCCACCTTGAACGAACACACGCAGCTTCAGTTCCGGGTTGCCTTCCTCGTCAACAAGCTCCTTGACCTTGTTGGCGGCGTTGTCGGTGAACACCAGCGGCACCGGCGGCTCCGAATCGGTACTGGAAAGGGCTTGAATGTTTTCGGCGACTGCACTCATGGTCGGCTCCTGTGGCAAACGAGTTGTTCACTCATTATCTCGGATTTGGGGCAGCATTTGGGGTGTCGGGGCTTCCCAAACAAGAAGGGGCGCCAGAAGGCGCCCCAGACAGCACGCTGAACAGCGTGCAAAGCGGTCGATCAGCGCTTGCTGAACTGCTTGCGACGGCGCGCGCCGTGCAGGCCGACCTTCTTGCGTTCCACTTCGCGCGCATCACGCGTCACAAAGCCGGCGTGCTTGAGCGGCGGCTTCAGCGTCTCGTCATAGTCGATCAGGGCGCGGGTGATGCCGTGACGCACCGCGCCGGCCTGGCCTGACTCACCGCCACCATGAACGTTCACCTTGATGTCGAACGTGGCGTCGTTGGCAGTCAGCACGAGAGGCTGACGCACCACCATGATGGAGGTCTGGCGGCCGAAATACTCATCGACGGCCTTGCCGTTGACGAGGATCAGGCCCGTGCCCTTTTTCATGAAAACGCGCGCCACCGAAGACTTGCGGCGGCCGGTTCCGTAGTTCCAATTTCCGATCATGGCCGTTCCTTAAAGCTCAAGCACTTTGGGCTGCTGGGCAGTGTGCGGGTGCGTGGCACCGGCATAGACCTTCAGCTTCTTGACCATCGCATAACCCAGCGGGCCTTTCGGAAGCATGCCTTTGACGGCCTTCTCGATGGCACGGCCGGGGTGCTTGGCCTGCATGTCCTTGAACTTGGTGGCATGAATGCCGCCGGGGTAGCCCGAGTGACGGTAGTAAACCTTGTCGTTGGCTTTGTTGCCGGTGACGCGGATCTTGTCGGCGTTGACGATGACGATGAAGTCACCGGTATCGACGTGGGGCGTGTAGATGGGCTTGTGCTTGCCGCGCAGGCGGAGGGCGACTTCACTGGCCACCCTTCCGAGGACCTTGTCGGTCGCGTCAATCACAAACCACTCATGCACCACTTCGGCGGGTTTGGCGCTGAAGGTTTTCATGGCATTTCAATGGAGTAGGTTCAAGCCCCGATGCAACTAGAACACGGTTCGCACCGCGCGCTACGCTGCCTGGCAGGCCCACTCGGTCACACTTCTTTGAATGGTGGACGCTCGCGTTGCCTGCGTGACATGTTCAACCAGTTTCCCGATCAGCATGAAACCTTTCCCGGGGGCAATTTGCGGAAAAGCCTTTGAGTGTATCAGAACCGCGAACATCCTCACGCCCGGGCCGCCAGCATTTTGAACGCGAGGCCTAGACATATCTCGTAGACTGGGGTTAACCCGCAAAAACAGGAGCACTCAGCGATGAGCCTTCCTCTTGACGTTCAAGTGAACCCCACATCCCCGCCCAATCCGCTGTCACGACCCTCGCCACCCACCCCGGCCGAGGGTGATGCAGCGCCGAGCTGGTCATGGGTGCCCATTCGCTCGCTGGGCCCGCGCCACCGGCAGCGCATCACTTCTCACCTGTTGGCGCTCGATGCGAGTGATCGCTACCTTCGGTTTGGCTACCCGGCGAACGACGCACAGATGTCCAAGTACGTCGACATGCTCGACTTCGAACATGACGAAGTATTTGGCATCTTCAACCGGCGGCTCGAACTCATCGCGATGGCCCATCTGGCGCACCCGACGGTACTGCCCACCACCGGGGGCGCGGCCATGTCGGAGTTCGGCGTGTCGGTGTTACCGAGCGCGCGCAGCCGCGGGTTCGGGCGGCGGCTGTTCGAGCATGCGGTGCTGCACGCGCGCAACCGCGGAGTGCAGACCTTGTTCATCCATGCACTGAGCGAGAACACGGCGATGCTGAAGATTGCGCGCAATGCCGGCGCAACGGTCGAGCGCAGCGGCTCGGAGTCAGATGCCTGGTTGCGGCTCCCGCCGGACACGCTGGCTTCCCACGTCGACGAGATCGTCGAGCAACAGGCCGCAGAGATCGACTACCGCTTGAAGCAGGGTGCGAAACGCATCGGCGGCATGTTGAATGCCCTCGGCGAAGTCAAGGCCTCGTTCGGCAAGGTTGCTTCCGAGTGACACGCCGCATGCAATGCGGGCAAGTTACGCGCATTTCCACGCAAGTGGGGGACGCTCTGCTGCATCGGCGCCACGGGCCATCCGGTACAGTGTGTTTTCCGGGCCGCTCGAACAAGGTGGGTCGGGCTCCTTGACCCGCAGCTTCCACCCATGCAGACAGTTCCCCTGATGTTCGTGCTCGGCACTGCGGCGTTGCTTGCGCTCGTGCTCGGCTGGTGGTTGTTGCAACGCAAACCCAAGAAAGCGGCGGCACTGCCCACGGAATGGGCGCTTGCCGCCCGGCCGGTGTTCTCGACCGACGAGCGCCGCGTGTACCGGCTGCTGCGCGAGGCTCTGCCTCATCACATCGTCCTGTCAAAGCTGCCTCTCGTGCGCTTTTGCCAACCGACCGACCCCAACGAGGTGCGGTACTGGTTCGACCTGCTCGGCACGAGTCACGTGACCTTCGCCGTTTGCAGCGCCAACGGCCGGGTGCTTGCCGCGATCGACCTCGACACCGACCGTGGCAACTCGCGCCGCGCCATGCAGATCAAGCAGTCAGTGCTCGGCGCTTGCCGGGTGCGCTATCTGCGCTGCCCGGTCGATCACTTGCCGTCGGTCGCCGAACTGCAGCTGCTCGTGCCCAGCAGCAACGCGCCGGCGCGCGGGCCGCAACCGGCGAAGGCCGCCAACCTTCATCAGGCACGCGATTCACTGGCGAATGCCGTCGCTTCGCGTCGAGCCGAACGCACGGCGCTTTGGCAAGACTCCACCGTATTCCAGGATTCGTTCTTCGCGCCTGACACGCGCATCGACGGCTTCGGCAGCAGCGAGTTCGCCACGCTCGGCGGCGCGAAGGCTGCGCCGCGCGCCGGCCACCCGCCGCTGACCGGGCCGGCCGCCAACGCGCACACCGACCCGTTGCTCGATTTGTCGGTCGAAGAGGGCGGCGGAGCGGTGGTCGACCCTCCACGGTTGTCGGGCGGCGCACACCGCTGAGCCGTTGGCCCGGCAACGGCGCGTACGATGCGCCGATGACTTCAGCCCCACTGCCCAACGGCCATGCCGACGTGCCCTATGCCGGGCTCGGCCCGGACACCGTTCTCGACGCGCTCGACGCGGTCGGCCTGCGTGGCGATGGCCGGCTGATTCAGCTCAACTCGTACGAGAACCGGGTGTTCCAGGTCTTTCTGGAAGACGGCCGCGTCGTGGTCGCCAAGTTCTATCGGCCGGGCCGCTGGAGCGATGCGCAAATCCTCGAAGAGCATGGCTTTGCGGCCGAGTTGGCGGGGCATGAAATCCCGGTCGCGGCTGCGTGGCCGTTGCACATCGATGCCGATGCACGCGACGCCCAACTCGTGCGCCTGCTCGGCCCCACGCTGGCCTCGCTAGACACGCCGATGGGCAGCTACCGCTTCAGCGTCAGCCAGCGCCTCGCCGGCCGCGCCCCGGAGCTTGAAGACCCCGCCACGCTGGCGTGGATCGGCCGCTTCATCGGCCGCATGCATGCCGTGGGCAGCACGAGCGCGTTCAAGGCACGGCAAACCCTCAGCGTGCAGACCTTCGGGCGCGACAACCGCGACTGGCTGATCGCGCAAGACATCATCCCGCCCGATGCCGCCAGCGCGTGGGCGCAGACCGCGGGCGACGCGCTCAACGCCGCACAAGCCGCGTTCGACGCCGGCAGCGCGCCACGCCAGCTTCGTCTGCATGGTGACTGCCACATGGGCAACGTGCTGTGGGCCGACGACGGGCCGCACTTCGTGGACCTCGACGACGCCGTGAACGGCCCGGCCACGCAAGACCTGTGGATGCTGCTCTCGGGCGACCGCGCGTCGATGACACGGCAGCTCAGTGCCGTGCTCGAAGGCTACGAAGGTTTCATGGACTTCGACTGGCGCGAGCTGCGCCTGATCGAGCCGCTTCGCACCTTGCGCATGATTCACCACAGCGCATGGATTGCGCGGCGCTGGGCCGACCCGGCGTTCCCGGTGGCCTTCCCGTGGTTCGAGAGCCCGAGCTATTGGGCCGAACAGACCTCACGGCTGCGCGAGCAGATCAAGGCGATGGCCGAGCCCGCACTCGGCGGGCTCGGCTGACACTTCACGCGACCAGCAGCGCGTTCACCCGCTTCACATAAGCGGCAGGGTCTTCGAGTTGCCCGCCTTCGGCGAGCAACGCCTGGTCGAACAGGATGTTCGCCAGATCATCGAAGTGCGCGCTGCTTTCAAGCCGCTTCACGAGCGCGTGCTCGGCGTTCACTTCGAGCGTGGGCTGGGCTTTCGGCGCCGTCTGCCCGGCCTGCTTCAGCATGCGCGCCAGGTGCGAGCTCATGTCGCCTTCTTCGACGACCAGGCACGCCGGTGAATCGACCAGGCGGGTCGTCACGCGCACGTCTTTCGCGCGGTCCTTCAGTGCTTCCTTCAGGCGGTCGAGCACCGGCTTGAACGCGGTGGCGGCCTCTTCCGCCTGCTTCTTCTCGGCCTCGTCCTGCAGCGTGCCCAGATCGACAGCGCCCTTAGCCACGCTTTGCAGCGCCTTGCCGTCGAACTCGTACAGGTGGCTCAACAACCATTCGTCGACGCGGTCGATGAGGAGGAGCACCTCGATGCCCTTCTTGCGGAAGATCTCGATCTGCGGGCTGCTCTTGGCGGCCGCCAGGCTGTCGGCGGTGATGTAGTAGATGGCCTCCTGGCCTTCCTTCATGCGCTTCACATAGTCGGTCAGCGCAACGCCTTCTTCGGCGTGCGTCGAGGCGAAGCGCAACAGCTTCGTCAGGCGGTCATGGTTCGTGTGGTCTTCGCCCACGCCCTCCTTCAGCACCACGCCGAAGTCTTTCCAAAACGCGGCGTACTTGGCGCGCTCGGCTTCGTCTTCGCTGTCCGCGAGCCCTTCCAACATCCCCAGCACGCGCTTGGTCGAGCCTTCGCGAATCGCCTTCACATCGCGGCTCTCCTGCAGCAACTCGCGGCTCACGTTGAGCGGCAGGTCGGCGCTGTCGATCACGCCCTTCACGAAGCGCAGGTACACCGGCATCAGCGCCTCGGCGTCGTCCATGATGAAGACGCGCTTGACGTACAGCTTCACGCCGCCGCGCTTGTCGCGGTTCCACAGGTCGAACGGCGCCTTGGCCGGGATGTAGAGCAGCTGCGTGTACTCGCTGCGCCCCTCGACGCGGTTGTGCGTGTACGCGAGAGGCGCTTCGCTGTCGAAGCTGATCTGCTTGTAGAACTCGGTGTACTGCTCGGGCGTGATGTCGCTCTTGCTGCGCGTCCACAGCGCCGCCGCCTTGTTCACCGGAGCCCATTCTTCGCGCGTGACCTGCTTCTGCGCCTCGGTGTCCCACTCTTCCTTCTGCATCAGGATCGGCAGCGAGATGTGGTCGGAGTACTTCCCGATCACCGCCTTCAGCTTCCAGGCCGAAAGGAACTCTTCTTCGCCGTCACGCAGGTGCAGCGTGACACTCGTGCCGCGTGCGGCGCGGTCGACCGTCTCGACCTCGAAGTCACCGGTGCCTTCGGAAGACCAGCGCACGCCCTGGTCCGGCGGCAACCCGGCACGGCGTGACTCGACGGTGATGCGATCGGCCACGATGAAGCCGCTGTAGAAGCCCACGCCGAACTGGCCGATCAGCTGCGCGTCTTTCTTCTGGTCGCCTTCGAGCGCCGACATGAACTCGCGCGTGCCGCTCTTGGCGATGGTGCCGAGGTTGGCCACCGCCTCATCGCTTGACAGGCCGATGCCGTTGTCGGTGATCGTGATGGTCTTGGCCTCGGCATCGAACGCAACGCGCACTTCCAGGTTGGGCGCGTCCTCGTACAGGCCGGCGTTGTTGAGCGCCTCGAAACGAAGCTTGTCGCAAGCGTCCGATGCGTTGCTGACCAACTCGCGCAGGAAGATCTCCTTGTTCGAGTACAGCGAGTGCGTCACGAGGTGCAGGATCTGCTTGACCTCGGCCTGGAATGAGAGCGTTTGTTTGTTCATGGTGTGGGGCATCAGGGTTCGCGGGAAGCAGGCCATGTGGCGGCGCGGCGCTTTGATTTCAAGAGCGCGCCGCTGTGCCAGTATGCGGCCCGTGAGCACCCTTCTTCGCACCCTGACCGCCACCCGCTACGTCACGCCGCTGCGTGAAGGCGGCTCGTTGCCGGCGCTGGTCGAGGCCGACGACGAGGGCCTGTACGTGCTCAAGTTCGTCGGCGCCGGGCAAGGGCCGCGCGCACTGATCGCCGAGCTGGTGGCCGGCGAGATCGCACGCACGCTCGGCCTGCCGGTGCCCGAGATCGTGTTCGCACAACTCGACCCCGAGCTCGCCCGCACCGAGCCCGATCCCGAGATCCAGGACCTGATCCGCGCCAGCACCGACCTGCTCGGCAAGAGTGGCGGCCTCAACCTCGCGCTCGACTACCTGCCCGGCTCGGTCACGTTCGATCCGGTGGCGCATCCGCCCGACGCCGAACTGGCCTCGCGGATCGTCTGGTTCGACGCGTTCGTGACCAACCTCGACCGCACCGCGCGCAACACCAACATGCTGGTGTGGCACGGCAGGCTCTGGCTCATCGACCACGGCGCGGCG
This sequence comes from Rhizobacter sp., assembly GCA_031385155.1. Classification (GTDB taxonomy): domain Bacteria; phylum Pseudomonadota; class Gammaproteobacteria; order Burkholderiales; family Burkholderiaceae_C; genus LMDS01. The sequence goes on along the minus strand of JANNBF010000026.1, from coordinate 35,028 downwards.
CTGTACTTTCAGCACGACTGGCGCGACGCGCTCACGCGAGCAACCAGCCCCTTCGCGCTGATCAAAGACCACGTGCTGCTGCCGTTCGCCAGCCGCATCAGGCAAGTCGATGCACCGATGGCCGCGCAGCTCACGCCCGAGCGGCTGGCGGCCATCGTGAGCCTCATCCCCGATGCGTGGCTGACCGACGAGCCCACCTTCGCCAGCCATGCCGAGCACCGCGCCGCCTACCTCGCGTGGCTGCAACAGCGCCTGGCCGCGCCGCGCGCATTCGCTGAGGAGGCCGCCCGTGCCCACGCTGCACACGTATGACTATGCGGTGGTGCGCGTGGTGCCGCGCGTGGAGCGCGGCGAGTTCATCAACGCGGGCGTGATCGTGTCGTGCGCGGCGAGCCAGTCGCTGCATGCGTGCATCGACCTCGACGACGCGCGCCTGCTGGCGCTCGACCCGGGTGCCGACGTGGCCGGCCTGCGCATGGCGCTCGCGGCGCTGCCGGTCATCTGCGCCGGTGGTGACGCGGCCGGTGCGCTCGGCAAGCTCTCGGTGCGCGAACGCTTCCACTGGCTCGTGGCGCCGCGCAGCACCAGCATCCAGACCTCGCCGGTGCACAGCGGCCGCTGCGTCGACCTCACTCAGACCATGGCGCAACTGATGCAGCGCATGGTGCGCACGCCGGCGCCACGGGCCTGAGCCCCCCGCCGGCCCGAAGCGCCTTAAGGCGCTGCCGCCAACGCCGCGCGCACGGCCTCGACCCGCTTGCGGTTCACGCCCAGATCGCTCTTGCCCACGCGCGACGCCGAGCGCACCTGCACTGCTTGCGCGGCCGGGTCGAACCAGAACTCGACGTCGTCGACGAACTTCATCAACTGCGTCGTGACCTGCGCATACAGGTAGTCGGGTTTGCTCTCGACGATGCGCGCACCCGGCATCGCTTCCACGATGGCCTTGAGCTTCGCCAGCGTGGCGGGGCCGTCACCGCGCAACGCGAGCGGCTCGATGGTCGAGTAGCTTCTTTGCGGGTGGTCCGGGTACAGCCCGGCCTGGCTTGTGACGCTGTTGTCGGTGGTCGAAGGTGGCTTCAAGCGGCCGTCACGCACCCCGATGTCGGTCGGCGTGCTCGACTGGAACAAGCCCAGTTGCCCCGCGCCGATGGCCAAGACAACGACGACGGCAACAACGATCAACACCCACTTGACGATGAACATGTGAACTCCTGGATCAATGTAGACCTTGCCGACGGCCGGCGTTGTTTCAGGCCGCCGGCGCCAGTGCCGTGGCCATCGGCACCGCGTGCTGCGCCATCGCCTCGCCCATGCGCACCGGCCCGGTCGGCTGCCACATCGCGTTGAAGGCAAGCGGCCCTTTGGGGAACAGCATCACCACGGTCGAGCCGAGCAGGAACCGGCCCATCTCGTCGCCCTGTTCGAGCGTGACGTGCTGGTCGGTGTAGCGCCAGTCACGCACCTGCGCCACGCGCGGCGGGTTCACCACGCCGTGCCACACGGTCGCCATGCTGCCGACGATGGTGGCGCCCACCAGCACCAGCACGAACGGCCCTTCCGATGACGTGAACACGCACACCACGCGCTCGTTGCGCGCAAAGAGCCCGGGCACGCCGCGCGCGGTGGTCGGGTTGACCGAAAACAGGTCACCCGGCACGTGGATCATGCGCAGCAGCCGGCCGGCGCACGGCATGTGGATACGGTGGTAGTCCTTCGGGCTCAGGTAGAGCGTGGCGAAGTGGCCGTCGTTGAAGTGCGCGGCCAGCGCAGCGTCGCCACCGACGAGCGCGGTGGTCGAGTAGTGGTGTCCCTTGGCCTGGAAGATCTGGTCACGCTCGATGGCACCGAACTGGCTGATCGCGCCGTCGACCGGGCAAACCAGGTCGGCCTGCGCCAACGGCCGCGCACCGGGCGCGAGGGCCCGTGTGAAGAACTCGTTGAAGCTCGCGTAGTGAGCGGTGTCGGGGTCGGCGGCTTCCGCCATGTTCACGCCGTACTTGCGCACGAACCAGTCGATCAGCCGGCGGGTCCGGTCGCCACTGCGGCGCGAGGCCACGAAGCCCGCGAACGACGTGATCGCCTGCTTGGGCAACACGTATTGCGGGAGCACATCGAGGCGGTCGGACACGGGCGGTGGCAGCGTTGGCGGGAGCGGCAGATTCTATCGGCCGCTGCGCGCGGCACCGTGCGCTCGACCCTCAGCCAACGTACTTCCAGGTGTCGGCCCCGTCGAGCAGGCGGATGCGCACCGGCCCCAGCACCGCGGGGTCGATGTTGCGCATGTTCACGCCCATGCGGCTGATGCCGGTCGGCTGCGGGCTCTTCTTAGTCGGCTGGAAGGCTCAATCCAGGCGACCGAGAAAAAGTCTGGGCATCAGATTGCCATCCGTCCGCGGGTGCCTTCACCGTCCACGCAGCGTGACGCGCCGCCGGCGCGCACAGAGCATCGCGCCGAGCACCAACAACGCCATCGCAACGCCCCCAGCACCAGCCCAGAACCGCCCACCCGGCTGATCGATCGTCCGGGCCCACAGGCTCCGCCCGGCCTGCCCTGGCGCAGGCAGCGCGAACGCGACGATGGCGTCGTTGGTGGCGGCGCCCGCTTCGCCATGGCCGCCGGCAGCGATCACGACGTACTGGCGGCCTTGCCATGCGTAGGTCATCGGCGTGGCCATGCCGGCGGCGGGCAGGCGGCCGCGCCAGAGTTCGGCGCCGCTGGCCGCATCGAACGCGCGCAGGTAGCGGTCCATCGCTGCGCCGATGAAGACCAGGCCGCCTGCCGTGGCGAGCGGGCCACCGAAGTTGGGCGTGCCGGTGCGCCGCGCGATGCCCAACGGCAGCAGCTCTTCGGTCGTGCCGAGCGGCACCTCCCAAAGCATGCGGCGCGTCGTCAGGTCGAGCGCGGCAATGGCACCCCACGGCAGCGGGTTGCACGGCGCGCCGAAGGGCGACGTGAGCAGCGTGCGCCGCATGCCGAACGGCGTGCCGAACTGCGGGCTGATCTCCTTGTCGGGCTCGGCGGCCTTGGCGGCGTCGAAGTCGGCCCGCGCGATGAGCTTGACGACGTGCGCCGCGCGGCTCGTGTTGACAATCACCACACCGGCCGGCGTCACCGCCACGCCGCCCCAGTTCACGCCGCCGCCGGTGAACGGGAACAGCAGGCTGCCCTGCGTCGTCGGCGGGGTGTAGAGGCCGTCGTTGCGCAGCGCCTCGATGCGCTGACGGCACGCGTTGCGGTCGTACGGCGTGAAGCCGAACGCGTCTTCCGGGCGCAGCCGCAGCGGCACGAGCGCCGGCATGCCGACGGGCAAGGTCTGCGTGGGCGCGAGCACCTCGCCCGGCGCGCCGCCCTGCGGCACGGCACGCTCCTCGACCGGGAAAACCGGCGCACCGGTGTCGCGGTCGAGCACGAACAGCAGGCCCTGCTTGGTGCCCTGGATGACCACGTCGCGCGCCACGCCGTCGAGGTTCAACGTCGTGAGCGTCGGCTGCGCCGGCACGTCGTAGTCCCACACATCGTGCTTGGTGATCTGGAAAGCCCAGGCCATGCGGCCATCGGCGATGTGCAGCGCGACCACCGAATCGGCGTGCCGGTTCGCACCCGGCCGCAGGCCGCCGTAGAAGTCGGGGCTCGGGCTCGACGTGGGCAGGAACACCAGGCCGCGCGCCTCGTCGATCGACATCGGCGCCCACACGTTGGCCGCGCCTGCAGTGCGCCAGCCCTCGCCCCAACTCGCGGCAGCCGGGTCGGTGGCGCTGCGCGGGACCGCGTCCCACGCCCACTTCGGCGCGCCGGTGCGCGCATCGAACGCGCGCACCTTGCCCGATGGGGCTGCCGCGCGGCCGTTGTCGTTGATCGACGAGCCCACGATCACCGCACCACCCGCCACCACCGGCGCCGACGACACCTGGAACTCGCCGGGCCAGCGCAGTGCGCCGGTATCGAGCACCACCTCGCCGTTCGCGCCGAACGCACTGCAGCGCTGGCCGGTGCGTGCGTCGAGCGCGATCAGCCGCGCATCGACGGTACCGGTGAAGATGCGATGCGAGCAGGGCGCATCCAACCGCGCATCCGCGGGTGCATCCACGTCACGCCACTGCGCCACGCCGCGGCAGTTGTAGCGGTTCGCCGGCCGCCGGTCGGTGGCGACCTTCGGGTCGAAGCGCCACAGCTCGCGGCCCGTGCCCGGGTCGAGCGCGATGACTTCGTTGAACGGCGTGCACAGCACCAGCTTGCCGTCGGCCAGCACCGGCGTGGTCTCGAACTTGATGCGCTTCATCAGCGCCGGTTCGCGCCGCGCCATGTCACCGGTGCGCACTAACCACTCGACGCGCAGCCCATCGACGTTGGCCGCCGTGATCTCGCGTGCAGCGCTGTAGCGCGTGCCGCCTTGATCGCCGCCGTAGGCTGGCCAGTCGAGGCCTGCGGCCGCAGCGTGGGCGCACAACAGCGTGCTGATGACGACGAGGCTGCGGCGCGTCAACATGCCCAGCTCGTGTGGTCAGTGCTGCACGGGGCGGCCATCACGGCCTCAACGCGGCAGCGAATTCACTTCCTTCTCCCAGCGTTCGATCAGGCGCCGGCGCTCGACCGCGCGGCCGTACTTCTGGAAGTCGTACTTGATGAGGCGCACGTTGTCGAGGTTCGGGATGCGTGCATCTGCCTTGAAGGTCTTGTTCGCCGGTACCTGCAACGAGTTCGCCTTCGCGCCCAGGCTCTGGCCGGCCGGGCTCATCAAGAAGTCGTAGTAGCGGGTGGCGGCCTCGCGGTTGCGCGAGCCCTTGACGAGTGCGATGCCGCCGATCTCATAGCCCGTGCCCTCGCACGGCGCGGCGCTCTTGACCATCGTGAAGCCCTGTTGGCGCTCGTTCTCGAAGCCGAAGATGAAGCTCACGCCGATGCCCACCTCGCCCTTGGCCACGCTCTTGGCCTGCGCCTGGCCGCTGCGCGTGTATTGCGTGACGTTGCGGTGCACCTTCTTGAGGTACTCGAACGCGGCGTCTTCGCCCATCAACTGCACCAGGCTCGCGAGAATGGAATAGCCGGTGCCGCTGGAGCCGGGGTGCGAGGTCTCGATCTCGCCCTTGTATATCGGGTTCGCGAGGTCGGCCCAGCACTTCGGCGCGGGCAGTTTCTTCTTCTTGAGCACGTCCTCGTTCCAGCCGAAGCCGACAGCACTGGTGTAGAAGCCGCCGACCACGTTGGCCGTCATCGCGTACTGGCGCACCGACCAGCTGTGCAGGTCGTTGATGTAAGCGGGGCGGTAGGCATCGAGCAGGCCGACCTCGGCGGCCTGCAGGTAAGGGTCACCGGTGCCGCCCCACCACAGGTCGGTCTTGGGGTTCGCAGCCTCGGCGCGCAACTGGGCCAGCGCTTCGCCGGTGGCCTTGTGGACCTGCAGCACCTTGATGCCGCTCTGCGCCTGAAACTCCTTGGCCGCCAGCTCGCACCAGCCTTGGTCGGTGGAGCACAGCACCGTCACTTGCTGGCCTTGCGCCCAGCTTGTACCGGGCGCAGCCACACACCAGGCGAGCACGGCGGCAGCGCGAATCAGGGCTTGGGAAACGGGCATGCGGTACTCCTTGGCGACACGGCCAGCGCATTATCCGAGCGATGCAGCAAGCGCCAACGTGACAGCGCAGCCGCATCTCGCTGCACTACAGTGATTGCATGAACATCGACACCGACGCCGACACCGATCCCAACACCGCCAGCGCGGACCCGGCCTTCCGCGTCATCACCGACCTGATCGGCGAGCACGCGCAGGCGCGGCCGCATCAGCCGGCGCTGATCCAAGGTCAGGGTCCAGCAGGCACACCCGACACACCCGGCCATGCCACGTTGACCTACGCCGAACTCGACGCGTTGATGGACCGCATCGCCGCCACGCTGCAGCGCAGCGGCCTGCAGCCGGGTGACGCCGTCGCGGTGTGCGCTGCCGGGTCACCGCGCTATGCGGCGGTATTTCTGGGTGCGCTGCGGGCCGGTGTGGTGGTGGCGCCGCTCTCGCCTTCGGTCACGCCCGAGAGCTTTGCCGGCATGCTGGGCGACGCGAACGCGCGCTGCCTGTTCGCGGATGCGTCGGCCGTGCCGATGCTCGGGGCCGCGACCACCGCCCTGCCCTGCATCTCGCTCGACGGCATCGCACCAGGCGCGGCGTTCGACGATTGGCTCGCCCCCGCGGGCAGCCTGCCGGAGCCGGTCACGGTGGCGCCCGCCGACCCGTTCAACATCATCTACTCCTCCGGCACCACCGGGCAGCCCAAAGGCATCGTGCAGTCGCACGGCATGCGCTGGACGCACGTGATGCGCGGTGCCGCATTCGGCTACGGCGCCGACGTGGTCACCGTGCTCGCCACGCCGCTGTATTCGAACACCACGCTCGTCGTGTTCTTGCCCACGCTCGCGTTCGGCGGCACGGTGGTGCTGATGCCCAAGTTCGATACCGGCGCGTACCTCGCACTCGCGCAGGCGCACCGCATGACGCACACGATGCTCGTGCCGGTGCAGTACCAGCGCCTGATGGCGGTGCCGAACTTCGACACGCACGACCTCACCGCCACGCGCTTCAAGTTCAGCACCAGCGCGCCGTTCAACGCCACGCTGAAGGCGGATGTGCTGGCGCGCTGGCCCGGCGGGCTGATCGAGTACTACGGCATGACCGAAGGCGGCGGCACCTGCATCCTCGTCGCGCACGAGCACCCGACCAAGCTGCACACCGTGGGCCAGCCGGCCGCCGGCCACGACATCCGCCTGATCGACGACGATGCCGTTGAGCTAGCACCCGAGGCGGTGCGTGCCGGCACCACCGGCGAGGTGGTGGGCCACTCGGGCGGCATGATGACCGGCTACCACGGCCAGCCGGCCAAGACGCGCGAGGCCGAATGGTTCGCGCCCGACGGCAAGCGCTTCATCCGCACCGGCGACGTCGGCCGGTTCGACGAAGACGGCTTCCTGACGCTGATGGACCGAAAAAAAGACATGGTCATCAGCGGCGGTTTCAACATCTACCCGAGCGACCTGGAAGCCGTGCTGCGCGAGCACCCGGGCGTTGCCGATGTGGCGGTGGTCGGTGTGCCCTCGGTGCAGTGGGGCGAGACGCCGGTGGCCTTCGTCGTGGCCCGCGAAGGTGATGCACCGGCCGCCGCCGAGTTGATGCAGTGGCTCAACGCCCGCGTCGGCAAGACGCAGCGGCTGGCCGACCTGCGCTACACCGCCGAGCTGCCGCGCAGCGCCATCGGCAAGGTGCTGAAGCGAGAGCTGCGCGACGCGTACGCCGCGCCGGCCGCGATCACCCCGCAGCGATGAGCGCCGCGATCGCCGCACCCATGTCGGCAGTCGACGCCGTGCCGCCCAGGTCGGGCGTGCGCGGGCCTTGCGCGAGCACGGTTTCGATGGCGCGCAGCACCGCGTCGTGCGCGTCGCGCCGGCCGAGAAAGTCGAGCATCAGCGCGGCCGACCAGATCATCGCGACCGGGTTGGCGATGCCCTGACCATGGATGTCGGGCGCCGAGCCGTGCACCGGCTCGAACAGCGACGGGAACGCTCGCTCGGGGTTCAGATTCGCGCTCGGCGCGAGGCCTATCGTCCCGGTGCACGCCGGGCCCAGGTCCGACAGGATGTCGCCGAACAGGTTGCTCGCGACAACCACGTCGAAGCGCGTGGGCTGCAGCACGAAGCGCGCGCTGAGGATGTCGATGTGCTGCTTGTCGACCGCCACATTCGGGTAGCCCGCGCCCACCGCGTCGGCGCGGCTGTCCCACCACGGCATGCTGATCGCGATGCCGTTCGACTTGGTGGCCACCGTCAGGTGCTTGCGCGGGCGTGAGTTCGCCAGCTCGAAGGCATAGCGCAGCACGCGGTCGGTGCCATGGCGCGAGAACACCGACTCCTGGATCACGATCTCGCGCTCGGTGCCGGCGTACATGGTGCCGCCGAGGTTGGTGTACTCGCCTTCGGTGTTCTCGCGCACGATGAAGAAGTCGACATCGCCGGCCTTGCGCGGCGCGCCTTTCGCGTCGACCAGCGGGCACGGCACACCGTCGAACAGGCGCACCGGGCGCAGGTTGATGTACTGGTCGAACTCGCGCCGGAACTTCAGAAGCGAGCCCCAGAGCGACACATGGTCGGGCACCGCAGCCGGCCAGCCGACGGCGCCGAACAGCAGCGCGTCCATGCCTTGCAGCTGCGCCTTCCAGTCGCTGGGCATCATCTCGCCGGTCGCCTTGAAATGGTCGCAGCTGGCCCACGCGATGGGTGTCAGGGCCAGCGCAATGTCGAAGCGGCGCGCCACCACGTCGAGCACGCGCAGGGCCTCGGGCATGACTTCCTTGCCGATGCCGTCACCGGGGATCACGGCGATCTTGAAGGGGGTGCTCATCTCGATACTCCTTGTGCCTGGGAGCCCGCATTCTGATGGCGCGGCGTGCCACGACGCCACAGCCTCGAGACCTCAAGGCCGGACTGCCGGCGCTTCCATCGGCATGCCGGCGGCGCGCTGCATCAGGTACAGCTCCAGCGCCACCCACTCGGGGGCGGCGGGCGCGAACGGCTCTGCACGCACCCCCGCCATGCAGCCGCGCAGGCGCCGCTGCAACGAGCCCATGCCCTGCCATTCGAGCCGGTACAGCGGGTAGCCGTTCGGGTGCGCCTGCGGGATGGTGCTGCCCCCCAGCCGCAAGCCGGCACGCGCGTCGTGGCACTGCGCACACGACAGCGCAAGCTGCCCGAAGCGCGTGGTGTAGAGCGCCGCACCCGCGTCGCGATAGGGCTGCAGGCGCGGGTCGGCCGGCGGTGCGATGGGCATGCCGCGCGACTGCAGCGCGACGTAGCTGAGCAGGCTGAGCGCCGCCGGGTTCTCGACTGCCAAGGGTGCCGCGTGCTGCTGCGTCACGCGGCATTCGTTGATGCGATCGTGCAGCGTGACCGGGCGCTGCGGGGCGGCACCGAGCGTGGCACCGGGCGCGGCGCTGAACGCGGGGTAGCGCGGCGCCACGCCGCGCATGCTTGTCTTCGCATCGCCGTGGCAGGCAGTGCACGCGGGCTCGCTGGGCGCGGGCGGGCGCTGCCACAAGGCCTGACCCTCAAGCACCGAAAGCATCGCGGGGTTCAGCGCGTCGTCACGCTGCATGGCTTGCAGCGGCGGCGTCATGTCGTCGAAACCCGAGCGCCGCGCATCGGGTGCGGCCAGCGCCGGCATCGTGAGGGCCAGGGCCAATTCAATTGTGAGAAGCAACGCCCTCACGTGACCGTCAGCGTCACGGTCTCGCTGTGCGCGAAGCCGTTGTCGCCGTCCCAGGTGAAGCGGAGCGTGCCGGTCTCGGTCGCGACCGTGAAGAACGATATCAACGGGTTTGCGGCCACCGCCGGGTACAGCTCGGCGGCGAAGACCAGCTCGCCGTTGTAGTGGCACTGGAAGCGCCGGATCAAGTCGCGCGGCAGCACGCCGCCGCCATCGCCGGGGCGGTAGCCGGTTTCCATCGGGTGCGCAACGAGCGTGCGGATGGCGATGACTTCACCGCGCTTGGCGGTGGCCGGCATCGTGATGATGGCGGTGGGCATGGCGGCGTCAGGGCTCCACGCAGGCGGCGAGTGTCACGATCACGTCGACCGTGTGCGACCAGAACGAGCCGTCGCTCATCTGCGCCACCGCCACGAGCTGCTGCGACGTTGCCAGGCGGATGCGCGTGGCCACCTGCGCGCGGCCGGCGCGCGGGCCGAGGCGGAACACCGCCACGTCGCGCTGCGGGTTGCGCTCGTTGAAGATCGCGAGCGCCACCACGTGGTCGGCGGGCGTCATCGGGCTCGCGGCGCTCACGGTCACGGGCACGGCGTTACCGTTCTCGACCAGCGGCGCCACGTCGAGCAGCACCCGGCCTTCACGCACGGCCGCACCGCGCGCGAAGGCGGTGACGGCGGCGCGCAGGTCGTCGCCAGGGGCCGCTCGTGCCGGGCGCAGCACGACCGCCAGGCCGAGGGCGGCGCCGGCGTGGAGCACGCTGCGGCGGGGCGCGGTGACCGGCATCGGTCGATCAGCTACGGCGGCTCTTGCGGCGGCTATCACGGCGGCATTGGCGCGTGCTTGGGTCGCGTGCTTTATGGCGACTTCAGCGTCTGCAGAAACGCCACCACGTCTTCGACCTGTTGCGCCGTCAACGCCGGCCTGCCTTGCCACGCGCTGCTCACGCGGGTGAGCCCTGTGGTGCGGTAGTAGGCGGGCATCACGGTGTCGGGGTTGAGGCGGCTGCTGTCGGCGATGCGCAGGCGCAACTGCGCATCCGACCAGCGCGTGCCTGCACCTGCCAGGTCGGGCGCGAGCGTGCCCTGGAAGCGCTCTTCCGGGAACGGCCCGCTGTGGCACAGCAGGCACAGGCCGAGCTGCTTGTTGGCGACGATGGCGCGGCCGCGCGCCGCATCGCCGGGTGTGTCGGTCAGCGACCGCTTGATGCCGCCATCGACCACATCGAACGCAGCCGCAGGCGCAACCATTTGGGCACAGGCTGCCGTGCATGCGGCCATGCTCATCAGCACCGTCGACGCAAATCGCCTCACGCCTTCTTCAAGCTGTGATTGGAAAGCGGCAGCTCGCGGATGCGCTTGCCCGTGGCCGCGAAGATCGCGTTCAGCACCGCCGGCGCAGCCACCGCGATCGTCGGCTCGCCCACGCCGCCCCAGAAGCCGCCCGAGGGCATGACGATGGTCTCGACCTTGGGCATCTTGTCCATCAGCAGCGCCGGGTAGTTGCTGAAGTTGCTTTGCTCGATGCGCCCGTCTTTCACCGTGCATTCACCGTACAGCGCAGCCGACAGGCCATAGGCGAACGAGCCCTCGACCTGCGCTTCGATCTGCTGCGGGTTCACCGCATGGCCGGGGTCGGTGGCAGCGACGATGCGGTGCACGGTCAACTCGCCCGAGTCGGTCACCGACACCTCGGCGCACGCCGCCACGTACGAGCCGAAGCCCGTGATCTGCGCCAGGCCCCGGTACACGCCCTTCGGCGCGGGCTTGCCCCAACCCGCGCGCTCGGCTGCGGCGTTGAGCACCGCAAGCTGCTTGGGTGAACCCGCCAGCAGCCGTTGCCGGAACGCCAGCGCGTCCTGCCCCGCCGCGTGCGCCACCTCGTCGATGAAGCATTCGAGGTAAACCGCGTTCTGGTTCAGGTTCACACCACGCCAGAAGCCCGGCGGCACGTGCGGGTTGCGCATGGCGTGGTCGATCAGCAGGTGCGGCACCGCGTAGCCGAACGAGCCTTCGGGGCCGCTGGCGTTCAGGCCCTGAAAGATGATCGGGTCGCGCCCGTTCTGCAGGTTCTGCGGGAACACGCTCGCGAGGATCGACTGGCCCGAGATGCGCATGTGCAGCGCCGTAAGTTGGCCCTGTGCGTCGAGCCCGGCCGTGACCTTGCACTGCGTGATCGGGTGGTAGCGGCCGTGCGCCATGTCTTCTTCGCGCGACCACATCAGCTTGACGGGTGTGCCGGGCATTTGCTTCGCAATGGTCACTGCCTGCGTCAACCAGTCGTGCCCGCCGCGCCGGCCGAAGCCGCCGCCCAGGTTGAGCTTGTGCACATCGCACTGCGCCACCGGCAGGCCGGCGGCCTCGGCCGTGGCCGCGAGCGCAGCCTCGCCGCTTTGGGTGGGGCACCAGACATCGCAGCGCTCGGCAGTCCAGCGCACCGTCGCGTTCATCACCTCCATCGTCGCGTGGTTCTGGAACGGATAGGCATACACGGCCTCGACCTTGCGCGCGGCGCTCGCGAGCATTCCGCGTGCATCGCCGCGCTGGTTGCCGACGAACGCCTGCTGCGCATCGAGCCCCTCCTTGAGGGTGGCCGCGATGCTGGCGCTCGACACGTTGGCGTTGGCGCCGAAGTCCCATTCGATGGGCAGCGCGTCGAGCGCCGTCTTGGCGCGCCACCAGGTGTCGGCCACCACTGCGACGGCGCTGTCACCGACACGCACCACCTTCTTCACGCCGGGCTTGCCGGCGATGGCCGCGGCGTCAAAGCTCTTGAGCTTGCCGCCGAACACCGGGCAGTCCTTGATCGCCGCGTTCAGCATGCCGGGCAGTTTGAAGTCCATGCCGTAGACCTGCGAGCCGTCGAGTTTGGCAAGGGTGTCGAGCCGCTTGACGGGTTGGCCGGCCACCTTCCAGTCCTTCGGGTCTTTCAGCGCCACGCTGGCCGGCGGCGCGAGCTTGCCCGCCGCACCGGCGACCTTGCCGAAGGTGGTGCGGCGGCCGGTCGGCGTGTGCGTGATGACGCTGCTCGAAGCAACGCACTCTGCGGCCGGCACCTTCCAGTCGTTCGCGGCTGCCTGCACGAGCATCACCCGCGCGATGGCACCGCCCTTGCGCACGACCTCGTGCGACTCACGGATGCCGCGGCTGCCGCCGGTCGAGAAGCTGCCCCAGACGCGCCCGCGCGCCTGGTTCTGGCCCGGCGTGGGGTACTCGGTGCGCACGCGGGCCCAGTCGCACTCCAGCTCTTCGGCGACGAGTTGCGCGAGGCCGGTGAGCGTGCCCTGGCCCATCTCGGTACGGGCGACGCGGATGACCACGGCATCGTCGGGCTGGATCACGACCCAGGCGTTCACCTCGGGCGGGATGCCTACTGGGCCGGCCCCGGCGGCGGCTTGCGCCTGCGCCGGCCGGCCGATGTGAAAGCCGACCACCAAAGCGCCGGTGGCGGCTGCTGCGCCGCCGATGAAGCCGCGCCGCGAAAGGTGCTGTGACAGAGGCGGTGACTTGGGCGGTGATGTGGGCTGCGTGGCGTCCGCGACGTGAGCGCAGTGCGACACCGCCCTTGAGCCCGGCCTGCGCCGCCCTGTCACGCCACCACCCCGGCGGCTTGCTTGATCGCCGCGCGCACGCGGATGTAAGTGCCGCAGCGGCAGATGTTGGTCATCGCGTCGTCGATGTCGGCGTCGGTCGGCTTGGGCTTGGCTTTGAGCAACGCCGCCGCCGCCATCAGCATGCCGCTCTGGCAGAAGCCGCACTGCGGCACGTCGAGCGCGGCCCAGCTCTTCTGCAGCGCGTGGGTGGCGTTCGGCGACAGGCCTTCGATGGTGACGATCTTGGCAGTCGCCTCGATACTGGACACCGGCCGCACGCACGAGCGCGTGGCCACGCCGTCGATGTGCACGGTGCAGGCGCCACACGCGGCGATGCCGCAGCCGTACTTGGTGCCGGTCAGACCGAGCTGCTCGCGCAGCACCCACAGCAGCGGTGTGTCGGCCTCGACCTGGAATTCGCGCGCGGTTCCGTTCACGGTGAGCGTGGGCATGGGCGTGTCTCCGGTGGTGCCGTGCGATGCGTGGTGCGATGGGTGGTGCGATGGGTGGTGCGATGGCTCGAGCGATTATGTTGAGCACCAATGCCCTTGGTCGCGATGCCGGTTAACCCGTGTCACACAACGTGGGGCGGCTTCTTCTCGTACCAGTGCGTGATGCGCTGACCGTCCCAGTGCAGAGCGATGTGCGCGCCACTGCGAGCGGGCTGCAAGGCCTTGGGCCGGAACAGGCCCACGCACAGGCCCCCGGCATGGCGCACGCTGGGGAACAGCACGCCCCAGCTGGTGGCGTTGCGCAAGCTGTAACCGAGGGCTTGAGGCGGGCCGTAGTCGTCGGGGTCGAGCAACGCGGCTGCCGCACGCTTGGTAAGGCGGCCGATGTCGTGCAGCGGCGCATCGATGCCGGCGGTGATCACGCGCAGGTCCACGTCGATGGCGGGCTCGTTCGTGCAGGCGAGGAACACCGCCCGGTGGTGCCCAACCTCCGCCACGGCCGTGTCGAGCGCCTGCGCCGCGTAATACACGCCGTAGCTGCCGTCCGAGAAGCGCGAACCGTCGGGGTTGCGGTGCGTGAACGCCGCCATGATCGGCGTGCTGCCGGGGCCGACCACACGCTCCTCCACGGGCACCAGACGAAGCTCGCCGAGCTCATCGCGGATGCGCGGGTTGGTCAGTGCCTCGACAGCGAACACCACGTCGAGGTCGGCCGCATCGGCAATGGCATCGAACAGGCCGACGGTCGGGAAGCGCGACGGGATCAGCCGGTAGCTGGTGCGCCAGGCCGTGGGGGTGACGGGGATGCCGTGCGCTGCTGCGGCGCTGCGCGTCGCAGTCACGCGCTCAGTCTTACGCGAAACAGCACTCCCTGGACCCCGCTCGGGCTGAGCTTGCCGAAGCCATCGCGGTGCGCCGCCAAGGGGCCGGGTGCTCTCAGGCCTTGCCGCCGCGTTGCGCGTCGAGGTAGTGGCGCACCACGTACAAGTCGGCCACCTGGCCGCCGAGCATGCGGTCGAGCGCCGAGGCGCCGGCGAACAGCGGCGCAGCATTGGGCTTGCGCACCCACTCGTCGGCCCGCTCGCCCACCGGCAGCAGGATCTGCAACGCGGCGTAAATGCCGAACAGGTAAGACAAACGCTCCAGCACATGCCGGTCGAGCGGCCCGGCGGCGCCCTTCTTCCACTGGTAAAGCGTGGTGCGCCCCACGCCCAGCAAGGTGGCCTGCTCCGGCACCCCGAGCTTCCACGCGTCAGCCAAGCGCCAGAAGGTGCGCAGCGCCGCCTGGGCGGCGGCGGGGGTGTCGAGGTCGACGGCGGGGGGGTGGGGTTGCAGGACAGCACTCATGATCTGACCAGCATAGTTCATCGGCGGACAGTTTTCAATGAATCGTCCGCCGATGAATCAAGCCCTATGCCGCCACCGCCAGCGCCTGTGGGTGCCAGCGCACCGGCATCGGCTGCATGTGCGCCGTGTCCAGCGCAGCCAGATCGGCAGCGCCGAACACCGCCATCGCGCTAAGCAAGCCTTGCACCTCGGCCGCCAGCACCTTGCTGCCATCGGCCAGCCGGAACTCTTCGATCTGGTTCGCGCTCGACGCATACCAGTTGCTCACCACCAGCTTGTCCGCCCCGCCGATCACCGACAACTCAAGGTTGTTCGCGTTTTTCACGAACTTCAACTGCGCCTTCGTGATGCCGGCAAAGATGTCGACATGGTCGAGCACACCGCCGGAGTCAGTGACGATGTCGATGCCCGAGCCGGTGCCCCAGAGGTAGGTGTCGCTGGAGGTGAGGGAGGTGTCGGTGAGTGCGTCATTGCCGGCGCCACCGTTGTAGGTGTCGTTGCCTTCGGCGCCGGCGAGGGTGTTGGCACCGGCGTTACCGATGAGGGCGTTGGCCAGCGCATTTCCGGTTCCGTTGACCGCAGCGCTGCCCGTGAGCGTCAAGTTCTCGAGGTTGCTGGCGAGTGTCCACGCCACTGCCGACTGAACCGTATCGGTGCCCTCGTTGGCCAGCTCGGTCACGACATCGGTGCCGACGTTGACGACGTAGGTGTCATTGCCCGCGCCACCGACCATCGTGTCGCTGCCCAGACCGCCGTCGAGGGTGTCGTTCCCGGCGCCGCCCGTGAGCGTGTTGTTGGCGCTGTTGCCGGTCAGCGCGTTGGCCAGCGTGTTGCCCGTCGCGTTGACAGAGGCTGCGCCTGTCAGTGTCAGATTTTCGACGTTGCTGCCCAGAGTCCAGGCCACCGCAGACAAGACGGTGTCCGTGCCTTCGCCGGCGTTCTCGGTCACGACATCGGTGCTTGCGTTGACGATATAGGTGTCGTTGCCAGCGCCACCGAGCATGGTGTCGTTGCCGAGCCCGCCGTCCAGTGTGTCGTTCCCCGCACCGCCGGTCAGCGTGTTGTTTGCACTGTTGCCGGTCAACGCGTTGTCGAGTGCGTTTCCAGTGCCGTTGATGGCGGCGCCGCCGGTCAAGACCAGCTTTTCAATGTTCGCCGCCAGTGACCAACTTACTGACGCTTGCACCGTGTCCGTGCCGGCGGACGCAGCTTCGATGGTGGCATCGGCGGCGTTGTCAACGACGTAGGTATCGTCTCCAGCGCCACCGCTCATGGTGTCTGCGCCTGCGCCGCCATCAAGCGCGTTCGCGGCGCTGTTTCCGGTCAAGACATTGGCCAGGCTGTTGCCGATGGCGTTGATCGACGCGCTGCCGAGCAGAGTGAGGTTCTCGACGTTGAGCCCGAGTGCCCAGCTCACCGTGGATTGAACGGTGTCGGTTCCGGCGCCGGTAGCTTCGGTGATCACATCGGCCGTTGAGTCGACAACATAGATGTCGTTTCCGGCCCCGCCTGCCAGCGAGTCGTTGCCGGCTGCGCCGTCGAGTGTGTTGGCACCGGCGTTGCCGGTGATCACGTTGTCGAGGGCATTGCCCTTGCCATTGATGGCCGCGCTGCCCAATAGTATGAGCCGCTCGACGTTGGCTGCCAGCGTGAACGTCACCGACGCGTTGACGAGGTCGACGCCCTCGCCTGCGGCTTCGATGACGGTATCACCCAGGTTGTCGACGACATATGTGTCGTTCCCAGCACCACCGGTCATCGTGTCTGCACCCGCGCCGCCCTCGAGCACGTTGTTGGCAGCGTTGCCGACCAGTGCGTTGGCCAGTGCATTGCCAGTCGCATTGATCGCTGCGGCGCCGGTCAAGGCAAGGTTCTCGACTTCGCTGCTCAGGGCATAAGACACCGAACTCTGTACAGAGTCGATCCCGGCGCCTGCAAATTCGATGACGGTGTCAGCCAGCGAGTCGACAACATAGCTGTCGTTTCCGTCGCCGCCATACATCGCATCGTTACCCGCACCGCCGTCGAGGAGGTCGTTGCCGAACATGCCGTCGAGCCGATCATTGCCTGCCAAGCCGTAAAGCTTGTCGTCGGCGCTGGTGCCGACCAGCACATCATCGCCGGCCGTTCCGAGCACGCTGCTTGCAAGGCTTGTCAGCGTGGCCACGCCCCAAGTGGCGCCATCGTTGAAGCGCACGGCCTCGATCTGCGAAGCAGCGCCGGCGAAGAAGTTGACCACGGTGATGCGGTCCGTGCCAGCACCCAGGGACAACCGAAGGTCGTTACCGGAGCGCGATACGGTCACGTCACCCGGCGCCACGCCGGCACTAAACTCGATCACATCGTTCGTGCCGCCCACATCGGAGAGGGTGTCCTGACCGTCGCCTGCCGCGAATCGGTAGGTGTCGTCACCTTGACCGCCCGCCAAGATGTCGGAGCCTGCATCGCCGCTGAGCACGTCGTTGCCGCCACCGGCGAGGATCGTGTCGTTGCCTGCCAGCCCATTGAGCACGTCGCTTCCAACGGACCCCAGCAGCGCGTCATCGCCGATCGTTGGCGCGTTGCTGTTGCCGCTGAGAAGGCGCGTGACGAGCGCCGTCGCATCCAGTGCGCCGCCGTCGGCAAACTGCACTTTGCCTAACAAACCAACGGGTGTTGTCGACACCGCATCCACGAAGAAGTTCGCGATGGTCAGCACGTCGGTGGGCGAAACGCCGACACGCAGGTCCGCACCGCTGCGCGAAAGCTGCAGATCGCCGGGGTTTACGTCGACCGCGAACGCAACGCGGCGGTTCGCGCCGGGCCCGCTCGTCACCCAACGGTCAGTGCCGTAGCCTCGGCCGAAGACGACGGTCACATCACCGCTGCTCGTCATCAGGTCATTGCCAGTGCCTGGGTCCAGCAGGTCAGCGCCGCCGAGGGAGTTGAGCGTGTCGTTGCCATCGCCGCCGATCAAGGTGTCGGCTTCGGTGTCGGCATAGATCGAGTCGTAGATCGTGTCGTCGCCGCCAGCGCCGTCCAGGCGATTGGCGTAGCTGTTGCCGAAGATCGAATTTGCCGCTGCAGTACCGACAATATTCGCGTCGTTGGAATAAGTGGACAGCCGCATGTTCTCCACGTTCACGAACGAAGCCAGGGCGTAGTTCTCCTGGTGCACGGTTGCCCAGATGTCCATGATGACGGTGTCGTTGCCTTCTCCGGCAGATTCCTGAATCGTCACGCCGGCGTTGCCATAGCTGTAGGTATCGTCACCCAGCCCACCGATCAAGGTGTTCGTGCCGACCCCGTACAAGGTGTCGTTGCCCTCACGCCCTTCCAACACAGTGGCGGCGTAGTTGCCACGCAGCACGTTGTTGCCGTCATTTCCAACGGCGCGCAACGAAGCCGCCCCGACCAGCGTGAGGTTCTCTTGTTTGGAATCCAGTACCCAGTCGACAGAGCTGTTGACGGTGTCGACTCCAACGCCGGCCAAAACCTTGTCGCCCGTGTTGTCGACGTAGAACGTGCCGCCGAACTGATTGCCGATCAGCGTGTCCGCGCCGGCCCCTCCGTCGATATCGAACAAGCCGTCGTTCGGGGACACCGTCAGCACGTTATCGGACGCGTTGCCATTCAAGCGCAAGCGACCCGTCCAGGCGCTGGTCACCACCACGTTTTCGACGTTGACTGGCAGCGTGTAGCTGAAGGCATACAGCTTGAGGTGCAAGGTGTCGAGGCCTTCGCCAGCGGCTTCGATCACCAGATCATCAGTCGTCAAGTCATAGTCGTCGTTCCCAGGCCCGCCTGACAAGACGTCGACTTGCCCATCGTTGCTGTTGGGCCCGCTCGCGGTCAACCAATCGTCGCCGCCACCACCGGAGATCGTGTCTCGGCCCAGCCCACCGATGAGCACGTTATTGCCTGAATTGCCGATGAGCGTGTTGTCCAGGTCATTGCCTGTTCCTCTTGCATTGACGTAGCCGGTCAACGTGAGGTTTTCGATATTGGCACCAAGCGAATAGCTCACCGAACTTTGGATTGTGTCGACGCCCTGGCCAACCCCTTCGGTGACCGTGTCGAGCGCGTTATCAACCACGAAAGTGTCGTTTCCTGCGGTGCCGACCATGGCGTTGGGCGCACCGCTGACGGTCTTGGCAACAATGGCGGTCGAGTCCCACACCGTGCCGTTGCTGAACACCACAGACTCGACGGTGGCGTTCGGCGACGTGAAGTGCCCGGCCACGCGAAGCTGGGTAGCGCCGAGGTCGACCGCCAGCACCAGATCGGCGCCGTCACGCCACAGGGTCACATCGGACGGAAGAACACCGCTGCCCAGCAAGATGCGGTCGAGGCCACCCGACTCGTAAACGAAATCGCTGCCCGCGCCACGGGCGAACAGGTAGGTGTCTTGACCTGCGTCGCCGTACAGTGAATCGTCCCCCGCGCCACCGTCGAGCGTGTCATCGCCGCCGAAGCCATAGAGCGAGTCGGTGCCGTCACCGCCTTCCAAGGTGTCGTTGCCATCGGCGGCGGCGAGGCCGCCATCACCCAACAGCCTGTCATCGCCTGCCCCACCACGCAGCAAATCGTCGCCTGGCCCGCCGGTGATGGAGTCATTGCCGCCCAAACCGTTGATCACGTCATTCCATCGGTACCCGAGGATTTGATCATCACCTTGGGTGACCTTCATCTCGGCGTCGTTGGCGATGATGTCGGCCGCACTCCAAACCGCACCGTCGCCGAACTCGACGCGCTCGATCCGGTTGTTGCCCAACGGTGCCGAGAAGTAACTCGGGGCCAGCACCGCTGTCGACGTGGAAACGTCGCGGAGCACCAGGTCGTCATACCAGTTGGTCCAACTGTTCCAGTAGCGGTGCACCTCGGTTCGCGCGGGCACGCTGCCTGCCAGCGTGACCACGTCGACATTCGGCGCCGTGTCGGCCTCTTCGTAGATCGTGACGCTGGTTCCTGTGGTCACGATGTAGTTGTCGCTTCCGGTGCCACCGTACAGCGTCTCGCCGTTGCGAAGGGTGTCGTTGCCTGCTGCACCGGTCAACGTATCGAAGCCCGCGCCGCCGTCGAGGATGTCATCGCCGGCACCGCCTTCGAGCGAGTCGTCACCGTCGTTGCCCCAAAGCGCGTCGTTGCCCTCACCGCCAATCAAGGAGTCCCGGTTGGCGCCGCCGTTCAGCACGTCATTGCCACTCTCGCCCCACAGCGTGTTGCCGCCAGCGCCGCCGAACAAGGTGTCGTCACCAGCCCCGCCGAACAGAACGTCGTTGCCGGAGCCGCCGTCGATGGTGTCGTTGCCGCCGAGGCCCAGAACGGTGTCGTCTCCGCCCTTGGCGTCGATGAAATCGGCGTTGGCTGTGCCCGTGTACACGTCATTGCCTTCCGTCAGTTCGTTGCTGACGTGCGCTGCGATGTCGGCGGCCGACCACGTCAGGCCACCATCGAACACCATGCGTTCGATGCCGCGCCCGATGAACTGGCCTGCGATCGTCAGCGAATCTCCGCTGATGCGCGAGCGCACCACCAGGTCATTGGCGCTCTGGTTCAGCACCAGGTCGGCAGGGGTGAGGCCGGGCGTGATGACAAGCGTGTCGATCGACGCCGCCGCAGTGTCCCCGTCGTCAACCGTGTCCTGGCCCGAGCCGATGCCCCAGGCATAGGCATCGGCGCCCGCACCACCCTTCAACACGTCATTGCCGGCACTGGCGGCGAAGCGGTCCGTGACATCGGTGCCGGTCAGCGCGTCATCACCCGCCGTTCCTGCGTAGTCGAACCCACGCGCCAGCAATTGAGCGTAGGTCAACTTGCTGCCATCTTCGAACTCGAAGGTATCCACGGCCGTGAACGCGGCGGTATTCGCCGCGCTGAAACCGTTGATGCGAAGGGCGTCGCCGGTGGCGGTGAGTTGCACGACCAGCGCGCCGTCTTGCGTCAGCGTGAGGTCGGACGCGCGGATGTCGGCGCCGAACAGCACACGGTTCGGTTCGATGGCGCCTTCGGCCTGGGCCATCGCATTGGCCCCTTCCACCGCACCGTTGACGGCCAGTTTGGGCGCTGAAACGGTGAGGGTGTCGGTGCCACCAAGGTAGCGGAAGACGGCCGTGTTGCCACCGCCGGTGACGCTGAGGATGTCATTGCCTTCGCCGCCGTCCACGCGGGCGCCGAGAGCGATGGAATCCAGCGTGTCGTCACCGCTGCCGCCGTACAGCGAGCGCCGCGCAGTGGTGGCGTGAACGATGACGCCGGTGGTCAGCTTGCCTTGCAGCCACTTGCCGAAGTCGACCGGGCCTGCCCCTTCGTCAACCCAGGTTGCCGCGCCGAGCAGTCCGTCAAGCAGCAAGAGAGCTTGGTCTTCGCCAAAGCGCAGCGCCAGGTCGGCGCCCGTGCCGTTCAACGTCACCCTGGCGGGGCCGCCGCCTTCGAACCGGAGCGTGTTGCTGCCTTCGGTATCCCTGATCGCTTCATCCACGTGGTTGATCGACGGGCAATCACCTGCCGCGAAGACATAGGTGTCATCGCCCTCGCCGCCGTACAGCCCGTCCATACCGCTGCCACCGCGCAGCGTGTCGTTGCCGTTGCCGCCGATCAGCGTGTCATCACCTGCGCCACCGTCGAGAAAGTCATCGCCCGTCAAGGCCGATTGATCGCCAACATTCAATTGATCTTCGCCGGCGAGGAAGTCGTTCCCATCGCCACCGAGCAAGGTGTCGTTGCCACCGTCGCCTCGCAGGCTGTCGTTCCCGGCCCCGCCGTCTAGGTAGTCGGCGCCGTGCACCGATACGTCGACGTTTCCAGCGGCGTCGTCACCTCGCAGGACGTCATTGCCCTCACCACCGAACATCGTGTCATCGGCGCCGCCACCAGTGAGTTGATCGTCACCGTCCCCACCGTCTATGTAATCGCGGCCGTGGAGGTCGCTGGCGATCCTTGCCTGAATGTCGTCGCCAAACAGGCGGTCGGCGCCAGCGCCGCCGATCAGTTCATCGTCGTTCCCGCCACCGGTGAGGTAATCATCTCCCTCTTCACCATCGAGGTAGTCTTTTCCTTGCGCGAGTGGGTCCGAGCCGACACCGTCGCCCCACAACTTGTCGTTATCGGCACCACCAAACAACTCGTCGGCGCCACCCCCGCCAATCAGCTGGTCATCGCCGGCCTCACCGTCGAGATAGTCGTCGCCTTGATAGAGAAGCGGGACGCTTGCTGACGATGCAGAGTCGCCAAACAAGGTGTCGGCGCCATCGCCGCCGTAGAGTGTGTCTCCTTTACCGCCGCCTTCCAGGAGATCGTTACCCGCGCCACCGTCGAGGTGGTCGCGCCCATCGAACTCAACCGGCAGGTCGCGTCGGTACACGCTTGAGGTGTCGCCATAAAGGATGTCGTCTTCCGAGCCGCCGTAGAGTTCGTCGTCGCCGCCTTGACCATACATGTGGTCACTGCCTTCACCGCCGACGAGCACGTCGTTGCCGTGAAATGCTCCGGGCACGGAATCGAGGTAAGGGCTGTCCACGTTGCCGTCGCCCCAAACAACGTCGTCGCCGGCATCGCCGAACAGTGCATCGTTGCCGGCCAGCCCCTGGAGCATGTCGCCGCCATCGCCGCCGTGGACCGTGTCATTGCCGGTACCGGCGTAGATGAAGTCATTGCCCAGACCACCGTCGATGTAGTTGCCACCGTCACCATACAACGCCGTCATGAGGACACCAGCAACAACATTGACGTTGTTCTTGACGTAGATGGCCCACTGGTTTCCCAGCTTGATGACACTGGCGTCAGGCGGAATCTCCAAGATGCCGACGCTGCCCCTACCGGAGCCGAAGATCCAGTCTTCTCCAGCACCCCCGAAGATCGTGTCGACGCCGGTACCGCCGGAGATGAGGTCGTCTCCTGTGCCGCCCTCAATGCGGTCATCACCAGCGCCACCGAGAAGCAAGTCATTGCCTTCGAGCCCTTGCAACAGGGTGTCTACAGGTCCGGCCAAAAGGCGATCCTGCCCGTTGTTGTCGGCGGTGCCGACGAACGTCGCCGTCGTCTGCGTGGGCAATGCTGCGTCACTGCCCAAATTGATGCCAAGCGCCGCCGGAGTCCAACCTTCGACCTTGATGACATCGGAAATGCCGCCAAAGCTGATGTAGAGATCGTTGCGCGTTGCGCTTGCGGCGATCAGCTCGTACCTGAACCGCTTGTCGTTGGTTTGCCAGACGTTCGGTGCCACCACTTTGGCCAGCGCGCCGTCGACAACGCCGAAACCGGTGACCATGATCTTGCCGGACGCATCGCTGTCGACGATGTTGTCGGAGCCCCAGCCCGCTTCGAACGTGTAGGTGTCGAATTGCGCCCCGCCGTCCAGCCGGTCGTTGCCCGTACCGCCAGTGAGCTGGTCATCCCCGTCGTTGCCGAAGAGCTGGTCATCTTCGCTGCCGCCTTCGAGCGTGTCGGCACCTGCGCCGCCACGCAGCGTGTCGTCGCCGGCTTCGCCGTTCAGGATGTCATTGTCAGCGCCGCCGAGCAGGGTGTCGTTGCCTTCACCACCGTAGAGGCGGTCAACGCCAGCGTTGCCTTCGAGGTAGTCAGCTCCGCCCAGGCCGCTCAAGGTGTCGCCGCCCGCGCCGCCGTAGAGGTGGTCGTCCACTTGATTGCCACTGATCGCCTCGCCTGCCGACGACCCAAACACCACGGTCTTAACGAACAGGTTGCCAACGGGTGTTGTTGACCTGTTCAACTCAATGTGCGTGCCCGTCGACTTGTCGATGAAGTTTGTGGACTCGGTGATGGCCGGTGTCAGCAAGGCCGTACCCGCCGCGTTTCGGATATTTCGGGTGTCGATACCTTGAAGGAGAGCCTGTCGATCAAGCAGATATGCATCGGTGTAAGCGACTTCACCGAGAGCCCGTTGATCCGCACCCACGGTCAGATCGCTCTTCCAACCTGCGTATTCCGCCGCCCAGTACGCAGAGAGTTTCGACTCGACTTGAGACGCTGATCCCGAGTCTTTGGCTCGGAGAGACACGGGGGACAGTGTCAGCAAGGCAATCAGACTTGCAAAGTCGGTCCGGGCACGTGACACGAGGCTCGTGTCGCCAGCGGTTGCCGCCACAACGACCTTGCCATCAAGGTCTTTGAAACCTTTCACCGTCTCAAGGTTCGTGTAGAAGTTGTTGCGGTCGTCGATCTTCGCCCACGTTCCACCTTCCAGGTTTGCTTTGGTCTTCGGAACGCTGGCGCCAAACAAGATTCTGCGCAAGGCATCGATGGCGTTTTCGAGCGCATCTCCTTCAGCCCTTCCTTGCCCGAGTGGCACCGTCTCCCCAATCAAATTCGACGCGCTTCGCATGATCAGGCTCAACGCGCCTTGGCTTACCGTCGGATCGAGCTGGGCCAGTGCGTTCTGCACGCTGAGTGAATCGACCAAAAGCACCAAGCTGTGCGTGTCGCCAAAATCGTTCTCGCTGAAGTTGGCATCAAGCAGCTTGATGTCTTGGTACATCAACGTATTGGCCACGGACTCGAGAACCACATTGCCGCGCATGAGTGGTTGATCCTCGATGAACACCGGTGCGGCGGTGCCGTAGTGCCACTGCGAATTCGAGACGGCTGACGGACCGGTGTCACCGTAGATGTCGTAGAAATTCGCTCGCGGCACGCCTTTGACATGGCGGCCGTAGTAGGCGTCCTTCGATGAATCGGCGACGCCTGTGCGATAGGCGTTGGTGAATTGAGCGGCGCCGAGAACGGCGAGTTGATAGTCAAGCTTGATGCCCGCAACATCTTTTGCGGCGACTTTCTGAGCCGGATTTCCGCTTGAATCGGGAATGCCTTTCAGAACACGGTCAACCTCGGCGCGAAGGTCAGCCGCACGCGCAAGAGCTGAGCCGAGCAGGTCAAGATCAGTTCGCAATGCTTGATTCGACGTCGGAACGAGCACGCTGTTGACGACAGTGAACGCACTGACCAATTCGGCCGTGGTTGGGGTGCCGTTGAGGGCGACCTTGAATTGGCGGTACAGGTTCAGGCCGATCTGTGTTTTGAACAGCATCGAAGCGCGACCGTTGCGCAGCCCATGGAAGTCCTCCATGACCGCCGACAAGTCGCCGATCGTCACGTCGCCCAAGCCTGCCGCGTTGAACGTGTAGGTCGCCACCGCTGCGGAGGGGTAGAGATCATGAAATGCCGCCGCCAAGTGACCCCCCAGGCTGTACCCCGTCACGGTCAGTGAGCTGTTGATCAGGCCTCGGTCTTGCAGACTGGTGTACCAGGTCTGCATGTCATCAATCTGCCCGAACGCCCAGCCGAAAGCCTTGATCTCCTGCTTGTTCGTCTCTTGGTTGTCGCGCGCAGCGTCGTCGGCGAACTCGGTGGAGCGGAAGCTTATGACGAGTTCGCCTTTGACCAAACCACGTGCCGGATCATCCACAACGCACTCGAACAAGGTTCCGCTAAACCCCGTCTTTGTGTCGGCTTGATGCGATGCGACCTTCCAGTCCTTCACGAATTGGTCGGCAAGAACGTTGGTGAATTTGCTGGAACGGGTGTTGCCGAAGGTCAGTGTGTTCGACGCAATAGGACCGGAGAAGTCATCTGGAAAAAGTGCCTCTGCCGCCATTTGGAGGTTGGCGAACTTCAAATAGGTCGTCGCAGTATTGATCGTCATGGCTACTCCACGGTATTCGGTTGTAAAACTTTGCCTGCGAAATTGCGCGTTTCGCGACCGGTATGGCGTCTTCGTGAGTCACTCGGTCCGATCTGAGCAAACTCTGGGCAGGCAAATTGCTCGGCATATAGCCACGGCGATCGAAACCCCGCTTGGCTGCCTTGACCTTGATCGACCATGTAGCCCACGCGTTCAGCAATGACTTCGTTGCTCTGCAGATCGACGATCTTCAACGAGCTGCCCGCTATCCAGTGCTCTCGATCTTCGCGAGTAGAAATATCGTCCCAGCTGATCGCGTAGCGTGCAGTTGTCTGGGAAATGACATCTCGATCTAGTTCAGGCTTGATATAAGTTTCGAGCCACTTTTGATCATGATCGAATGGGCGATCAAGCCGAAGCGTGTAGCGATACAGCACGCCGTCGCCCGGGTCGCGAGTTTCGACGAACCGGTATCCATGGTGGTGCGGAAGTTTCCTCTTGGGGTCAAGCTCCACACCCTTTGTCGCCCGGAGCAGTCTGAGGATGCAGTCCTCGGCTCCGCAGTCTTGTCCGTACGGATCATTGAGCTTGAACTGGTCGGCGAAGTTGTCCGCGTTCGAAATCTTCTCGCGCCACTTCAGCCAAACCACGCCATCGACGCCATTGACCGTGCGATTGATTTTCTCCCCCGCGGTCTTGCACCGCTGCTCAAACAGCGCCATCGATTCATTGAGCCTGCTCCTCGCCTTGTAGGCGTTCCAGCCACCGAGTCCGGGCAGGAACCCAAACACCAACGCGACGGGGAGTGCTCGCAGCAACTTGGCCTTCAATGGTCTGTTACCGCGCAGCGCCCACCAAAGACCTGCTGCCGTGAGCAACCAGTAAAACCAACCAATGCCGGTGAGAAGCGCGCTGAACGGCGTCAGGTCCAGTGGCGTTCCGGTCAGCATGCTGCGGCTCGTCGATTCGGTGCAGCAACCCCAGATGTGAGGCGCGCTGTTTGCCTAACCGGGCTAGCCCAAACGTTTTGACTGCGCCCGGGCATCGAAGCACCTCCGTTGCGCAGCCCATGCAAGTCCTGCATCGTCGTGGTCAGGCTTCCACTCGTCACATCGCCGACGCCTGCCGCATTGAACGTGTAGGTCGCCACGGCAACGGATGGGTAAAGATCATTGAAAGCCGCCGCCAGGTGGCCACCCAGGCTGTACCCGGTCACAGTCAGCGGGCCGTTGATCAAGCCTCGGTCTTGAAGGCTGGTGTACCAGGTCTGCATGTCATCAATCTGCCCGAACGCCCAGCCGAAAGCCTTGATCTCCTGCTTGTTGGTCTCTTGGTTGTCGCGTGCCGCATCGTCGGCGAACTCGGTGGAGCGGAAACTCAGGACCTGCTCGCCGAAAACCAATCCGCGGGAGGCATCGGACCGCAAGCACTGGAACAGAGTGCCACTGAAGCCGGTCGAAGTGTCCGATATATGTTCGACCACTTTCCAGTCAAGAAAAAACTCGCTGGCTTGGATGTTCGTAAACTTGCTTGAACGGCGATTTCCATCAGTGAGATCTTGCGGAATGATTAGACCGGAGAACGTCGAACCCACTCTTGCGTCTTTTAGCCCGAAGAGAGCCTCTGAGGCCATCTGCACATTGGCATATTTGAGGTAGGTAGTCACCGAGCTGTTCATGTTTGGCCTCTGTTCAAAGGTTTGAGAACTTGATCGACAAATGAGCGGATCGTGCCGCCCAACATGTGCGGAGTCGGGCATGTATTTCCGAAGAGCCAGGGGTCTCGGAAACCAACTTTGCTGCCCTGACCCGGCTCTACCGTGAACCAAGCATGTTCAGCAATAGGTTCGTTGGTTGTCATATCGGTGATGAGCACTTTGATGCCGGCGATCCAATGGGCACGCCCTGCCTGATCGTCGACGTTGACGACCGAGACGCCATAGCGAGCGCTGCTAGTCGTAAGGACCTGGCGCGTCAACTCCGGCCCACTGCCCTTCAGCAGTTCGTGTCTGACGAACGACCCACTCGCTTCACTGACATCGACGAAGCGATACCCCGGCAAGTCTGAGGGAACGTTGTTCAAATAGCCTCGAACGTTTCGCTTGTCCTCGTGATGTTCCCAGTAAAGAAAGGTGCGCAGGTAATCATCGCCTGCTCGCTCGTATGGCCGCCCAGCGCCAACCCAGTTTCGGTCGTATTTTTCATGCAAGTTCGGCGCTGTCGGAACAGTGACGAGCAGCACGCCGTCGACGTTTTCAATCGTTCGGTAGACCTTCATTCCCGCGGTCTTGCACCGTTCCTGAAACAGCGCCATCGACTCGTTGAGCGTGCTCCGGGCCTTGTAGGCTTTCCAGGCCCCGAGCCCCGGCAGGAGCCCAAACACCAACGCGACGGGCAGTGCTCGCAGCAACTTGGCCTTCCATGGTCTGTTGCCGCGCAGCGCCCACCAAAGACCTGCTGCCGTGAGCAACCAGTAAAACCAACCAATGCCGGTGAGAAGCGCGCCGAACGGCGTCAGGTCCAGTGGCGTGCCGGTCAGCATGCTGCGGCTCGTCGAAACGGTGCGGCAACCCCAGATGTGCGGCGCGCTGTTTGCCTAACCGGGCTAGTCCAAAGGCTTTGACTGCACACAGGCATTGAGGCGCGACCATTGCGCAGCCCATGAAAGTCCTGCATCGTCGTGGTCAGGCTTCCGCTCGTCACCTCGCCGACCCCTGCCGCATTGAACGTGTAGGTCGCCACAGCTGCGGACGGGTAGAGATCTTTGAACGCGGCCGCCAGGTGGCCACCCAGGCTGTACCCGGTCACAGTCAGCGGGCCGTTGATCAAGCCTCGGTCTTGAAGGCTGGTGTACCAGGTCTGCATGTCATCAATCTGCCCGAACGCCCAGCCGAAAGCCTTGGTCTCCTGCTTGTTGGTCTCTTGGTTGTCGCGCGCAGCATCGTCTGCAAACTCTGTAGAGCGGAAGCTCAGAACTTGTTCGCCTCGGACAAGGCCCCGCGCAGGATCGTCCACAAGGCACTTGAACAGAGTTCCGCTGAATCCCGTGCTGGTGTCGGGTTGGTGCGCGGCGCCCTCCCAGTCGTTCTTGAACTGTTCAGCGAGAACATCGGTGAACTTGCTGGAGCGGTTGTTGCCGTTAGTGAGTTGCGTGAGGTATGGGATCGGATCAGCCAACAACGCCTCCGCCGCCATCTGAACATTGGCGTACTTCAGATAGGTCGTAGCAACGTTCGTCATTTTTATTCTCCCTGCTTGATTGGTTGAAGAATCTTCGCTGCGAAGTCTCTACTTCTTTCGACAACGGTTGGGCATCGAGGGCCGTTTGAAGAGGCCCACGTCCACGGCGTTCGAAACCCGTCGGTACGGCCCTGACCTGGATCGATTACATAGCCGATGCGCTTGGCGATAACTTCGTTGTTTTGGAGGTCCAAAATCCTAAGCAAGCCGCCGGCGATCCAACGTTCTCGATCTTCGCGAATGGAAATGTCCTCCCAATCGATGCCGTATCGCGCACCGAAACGCTCGATAGGCTTACGCTCCAGCGCTAGATATGCCCCGTCAGCAAGAGCCCCGTAGCCGGTTGTCTCGACATGCCTGGAGAAAGTCTCATCAGGCTTACCGGGAACCGGTCTGAGCACGCCGATGTACCGGTATCGTTGTACATCGGTCGGATCAACGGTCTCCACATACCGATACCCGTTGGGATGCAGTCTTGCCGAGGTAGGGAACTCGACGCTCCCGCCGGACGGGCGCAGCAGCTCATAGATGCAACCCTCTGCACCGCAGTCATGACCATACGGGTCGTCAAGCTTGAATTGATCAGAAAAGTTGCTGTTCTTCGCACGCCACTTCAACCAAACCACACCGTCAACGTTCGCGGCCGTGCGATTGATTTGCTCCCCCGCGGTCTTGCACCGCTGCTCAAACAGCGCCATCGATTCATTGAGCCTGCTCCTCGCCTTGTAGGCGTTCCAGCCACCGAGTCCGGGCAGGAACCCAAACACCAACGCGACGGGCAGTGCTCGCAGCAATTTGGCCTTCCATGGCCTGTTGCCGCGCAGCGCCCACCAAAGACCTGCTGCCGTGAGCAACCAGTAGAACCAACCAATGCCGGTGAGAAGCGCGCCGAACGGCGTCAGGTCCAATGGCGTTCCGGTCAGCATGCCGCACCCTGTTGTTGCATCGGGCCACAGCACATCGTGCCACCTCTATCCCAAATTAACTCTCCGGTCACTTCCTCCTCAAGACGCAGCACACGCAAATCCATCATTTCATTCCCTAAAGATCCAACAACGCGAAGCGCACCTCGCCTGTAACTCGCGCGCCATGCCGCTTCGGCCAGCAACGCGAAATCAAACCATCCGTCGCCCGCAAGCCTAAGGCGCATTCCCCAAATCGCCGATAGGCAGAACCTCCCGATTTCGCTCTCCCGCCGGTGCCCGCTTACCCCCAGCACCACCCCGCAAGAAAACAGCCACAGCCTCAGTCCTATTCACCACCCCTAACTTGGCATAGACGCGCGTCAACTGGTTGCTCACCGTCTTGTCGCTCCGGTTCGCGCACCGGGCGATCTGGGCGTTGGTTCGGCCTGCCGCCAACCATTCGAGCAAACGTCTCTCGTTGAGGGTCAGGCCGTGGTCGGGCGAGTGGGCCGCATCACCGAGTGCGGTCGTGAACATGGGCTCGTGCTTCACGCTCATCGCTCCTTCAAACTCTCACCCACCGCCCGTTGCACCGGGCTCAGCAAATACTCGATCACCCGGCGCTTCCCCGTCTTGATCTCCGCCGTCACGTTCATCCCCGGGCTGAGCTTGATGCGCTTGCCTTCCACATCGATAGCCGTCTGCTTCAGTGCCAGCAGCGCGGGGAAGATGGCGCCGCGCTTCTCGTCGGTCACGGCGTCGGCGGTCACGCTCTTGACCTCGGCATCGACCGTGCCGTAGCGCGTGAACGGGAACGTTTCCAACTTGACGGCAACCACCTGCCCTGCCTTCACGAAGCCGATGTCCTTGTTGTCGATGACGACCTCGGCGCTCACTTGGGCGTCGTTGGGCACGATCACCATCAGCACCTGTGCGGGCGTGACCACGCCGCCTTCGGTGTGCACCGCCAACTGCTGCACCGTGCCTGCCACCGGTGCGGTCAGTTGGGTGAGGCGGCTGCGCTGCTCGGTCTTGCTCAACTCCTGCGTTAGTTGTTGACGCTTCGACGTGGCCTGCGCGTGGCGCTCGCTCAAGGCGCGCTGCGTTTCGGCCAGATAGGCGGCGCGCGCTTGCAGGCTCTCTTGCAGCGTGGCCTGCGCTTCTTGCAGGCGGGCGCGTTGGGTGGCCAGGTCGCGCTCTTGCTCGATGCGCTCGCGGGTGCGGTCTTGGCCTGCGTGGGTCGACATGAAGCCTTGGTCGGTCAAGTTCTTGAAGTCGGCCTCACGTTGCTGGGCGATAGGCAGTGTGGCTTCGAGCTTGGCGATGGTGGCGCGCACGGTGGCGGCTTCGGCCTGGTGCCTGGCTTTCTCGGCGTCTAGCTTGGCGAGCTTGGCGGTGATGTCTTGCCATTCGGCTTGGAGTTGGCGGGTGGTGGCTTGGCGTTGCGGGCTGCCCTCCCTTGCAGGGCGCGTTCCGGCTTGCAGGCCGGAACCGCTTGATGGGCTCGCCGCATGCGGCTCGAAAGCCCCATCAAGCCCCCCGCCTTCTCCCAGAGGGAGAGGGAGTAATACAGGGGAGTTCGTACCCGACGTAAGAGCGCTTGCCAACGCCTTCGTTCGCACCTGCTCCGACACCGCCGCGTTCCATTGCTCTTGCAGGCTGGCGCCGTCGGCGCTGGCGTTGGTGGCGTCGAGTTCTACGAGCACTTGGCCAGCTTGCACGGCTTCGCCTTCCTTGACCCATACGCGCTTGACGACCCCGGCTTCGAGCGGCTGCAAGGTCTTGGTTCGTTCGCTCACCACGATGCGGCCGGGGGCCACGGCGACGATGTCGATCTCACCGAGCGTGGCCCACACGAGGGCGATGACGAAGAGCGCGCACACCGCAATCGCCACCCGGCGCGGCGCGGGGTGGGCGGGGGTGGCTTGCAGGCTCAGCGCGGCGGGCAGAAAGGCGGCTTCGTCGGCCAGCAGCTTCGGGCCGGCCAGCTCGTTGCGCATGGCCCACGCGGCACCAAAGACCGCGCGGTAACGCAAGGCCAACTCGACCAGCGGGTGGCGTGGTGCTGGGGTGCGCGTGTTGGACGGGCTGTCGGCAGGGCTGCCGGCAAGGCTGTTGGCATCGTTGTCGGCCGCGTTGTCGGCCGCGCCCTCGGTAGGGTGGTGATTCATGCTGACGCTCCCCCTTGCATCGACCACAGGTGCGCATACAGCCCCTGCGGCCGCTTCAACAACTCATCGTGCGGCCCTTGCTCGACGATGGCGCCCTTGTCCATCACCACGATCCGGTGGCACTGCCGGACCGAACTCAGGCGGTGCGCAATGATGATCACGGTGCGCCCACGGCAGATCGCGGTCATGTTCTTCTGCAGGATCGCTTCGCTCTCGTAGTCGAGCGCGCTGGTGGCTTCGTCGAGGATCAGGATGCGCGGGTGCGTGAACAGCGCGCGGGCAATGGCGATGCGCTGGCGCTGCCCACCGCTCAGGCCCGTGCCCTGCTCGCCCACCATGGTGTCGTAGCCCTCGGGCAGCTCGGCGATGAACTCGTGTGCGCCGGCTAGCTGCGCGGCCTGCATCACGGCGCCGATGGGCGCGGCCGGGTCGGTGATGGCGATGTTCTCGCGCACGCTGCGGTTGAAGAGCAGGTTCTCTTGCAGCACCACGCCGATCTGGCGGCGCAGTTGCGCAGCGTCGATCAAGCTGATGTCGATGCCGTCGACCAGCACCCGCCCCTGCTCGGGCGTGTACAGGCGCTGCACGAGCTTGGTGAGCGTGCTCTTGCCCGAGCCCGACCGCCCGACGATGCCGATCACCTCGCCGGCCAGCATGTCGATGCTCAGGCCGTGCAGCACCGGTGGCGCTTCCGGGCGGTAGCGAAAGCTCACCGCGTCGAACTGCACGCGCCCTTTGAGCGCCGGCAGCTGCGCCGCGTGCGCCGGTGGCACCTCGGTGCGCGTGTTCAGGATGTCGCCGAGCCGCGCCATCGAGATGCCGGTTTGTTGAAAGTCGGTCCACAGTTGCGCCATGCGCATGATCGGCTGGGCCACGCGCTGCGCGAACATGTTGAAGGCGATGAACTGGCCCACACTGAGTTGCTGCTCCATCACCAGCCGCGCGCCATACCAGAGCGTGACCGCACCGACCAGCTTGCCGATCAGGTTGATGCCTTCATGCCCGTAGCTCGCCAAAGTTTGGGTCCGGAAGCTGGCCGACACATAAGCCGCCAGCTGGTCGTCCCAACGTTTGGCGAGCGTGGGCTCGAGTGCGCTGGCCTTCACCGTCTGAATGCCGGTCACGGCCTCGACCAGCAGCGCCTGGTTCTCGGCGCCGCGCGCGAACTTCTCGTTCAGCCGCGCCCGCAGCACCGGCACGAGCGTGAGGCTCAAGGCCAGGTACAGCGGCAGGCTCACGAGCACGATCAGCGTCAGCGGCACGCTGTAGGCGAACATGATGGCGATGAAGACGGTCGAGAACATCACATCGAGCACCAACGTGAGCGAACTGCCGGTCAGGAAGCTGCGAATGTTCTCGAGCTCGCGCACCCGCGCCACCGAGTCACCCACGCGCCGCGCCTGGAAGTACGCGAGCGGCAGGGCCAGCAGGTGGCGGAACAGCCGCGCACCCAGCTCCACGTCGATGCGGCTGGTGGTGTGGCTGAACACATAGGTGCGCAGCAGCGTGAGCACGCTCTCGAACAGCGTGATGACGATCAGGCCGCACACCAGCACGTCAAGCGTGGTCAGGCCGCGGTGCACCAGCACCTTGTCCATCACCACCTGAAAGAACAGCGGGCTCACGAGAGCGAACAGTTGCAGGAAGAGCGACACCACCAGCACCTCGCCAAGCAGCCGGCGGTACTTGACGATGCTGGGGATGAACCAGCTGAAGTCGAACCGCGCCAGCTCACCGGCCAGGCTGGCGCGGCTCGCGATCAGGATGAGCTCGCCGCTCCACTGCGCCGCGAACGCCTCCAGCGGCTCGATAGTCGGGCGCGTGGCCTGCCCTTCGGTGGCGCTGCGCGGGTCCATGAACAGCACGCGCTGGCCATCGCACTGCGCCAGCACCACGAAGCGGCCGTCGCGCATGCGCGCCAGCGCCGGCAGCGTGGCCAGCGGCAGGCGCTCGGTGCTGCTGCGCGCGAGCTTGGCCGCAAGGCCGAGGCGCTTGGCGGCCAGCAGCAGTTCGGTGCTGCCCGCCACCTGCGCGGCCGGCAGGCCGAGCTGGTGGGCCAGCGTGTCGGGGTCGGCCGCCACGTGGTGCAGCCGGGCGATGAGGCACAGGCCGGCAAGGGCGTGGCGGTCGGGCGGCGCGCTGGCTGCCCGTTGTGAGTTGTTGTCTGGCCCAGTGTGAGCCTGCGTCTGCGCAGGCGCGCCCGTGTTTGCCGCCAATGCGGTGGTGATGTGTTGCAAGCCAGGCCTCCGACCCAAGTGCGTTGTTGTGAACGCACTCTAGGTCGCACCCTGCCCGCACTGCCAGCCCTCGCTGGGGCTCCCCACGTTGGGTGGGTGGCGTGTGCGAGTTGGCGTGTCTACTGCGGTGCGCCGGCGCACTGTAGGGGCCAATTCGGCTTGCGCTGCCGGAATCAGCGCCTGCAAACTGGGGGGGTGCCCGCCCCCCCGAAAGGGCGCCTACCCCCGAGCGTGCGTCACGCCGCCGTCGACCACCAGCGTCGAGCCCATCACGTAGTCGCCGGCACGTGACGCGAGGTAGATCGCGGCACCCGCCATGTCTTCATCACGGCCGATGCGCCCGGCTGGGATGTGCTTGGCGGTCTCTTCGGCATGGTCACGCGCCACGCGGTTCATGTCGGACGCGAACGCGCCCGGCGCGATGGCGCTGACGACGATGTTGTCTTGCGCCAGGCGCAGCGCCATGCGTCTTGTCAGCTGGATCAACCCGGCCTTGCTGGCGGCGTACGAATACGTCTCTTGCGGGTTGATCGAGATGCCGTCGATGCTGGCGATGTTGATGACCTTCGCGGGCTGCACCTTGGCCGCATTGCGCAGCAGGCCGATCAAAGCCTGGGTCAGGAAGAACGGCGTCTTCAGGTTCAGGTCGACGACCTTGTCCCAGCCCTTCTCGGGGAAGGTGTCGAAGGTTTCGCCCCACGCGGCACCGGCGTTGTTGACGAGGATGTCGAGCTTGTCTTCGTGGGCTGCAAGGGCCTTGGTGAGTGCGGCCACACCGTCGGCCGAGGACACGTCGGCGGGGATGGAAATGCACTCGCCGAGGGTGCTCAATTCCTTGGCCGTGGCGTCGCAATCGGCCGCCTTGCGGGATGAGATGTAGACCTTCGCACCTTGGCTCAAAAAGCCCGCCGCGATCATGCGGCCGATACCGCGCGAGCCGCCGGTGACGAGGGCGATGCGGCCTTGGAGCGTGAAGAGTGTGGACATGTCGGTCATGGGAGTCTCCAGGTGTGGGTGGGTCTGGTTTTACTCCCTCTCCCTTTGGGAGAGGGTGGGGTGAGGGGCGCGGAGCGCTGCGCGGAAGGTGGAGGACGCCCGTGGGCCGCCCCCCAAACCACACACCCCGGGGGGGGGGGGAAAACCGCCACCCCGGCGGCCCGGGATGGGTAGCCCAAGGCGGGGGCCCACAAACCCCCCCCCCAGCACCCCCCCGCCCCCCCCCCCC
>JANNBF010000015.1:0-67530 GCA_031385155.1 Rhizobacter sp. | reverse complement strand
CCCGAAGAGTGCGAGGCGTTCGCCGCCAAGCTGCAAGCGAACGGCCTGGACCCGATCTTCCTGCTGGCCCCCACCTCGACCGAGACGCGCATGCGCCACGTCGGCCGCATCGCGCGCGGCTACGTTTACTACGTGTCGCTCAAGGGTGTCACCGGTGCCGGCCACATCGACATCGACGGTGTGGCCGCGATGCTGCCGCGCATCAAGGCGCACGTGAAGTTGCCGGTCGGCGTGGGCTTCGGCATTCGGGATGCCGCGACTGCACGCGCCGTGGCGCAGGTGAGCGATGCGGTCGTGATCGGCACGGCCATCATCCAGTTGCTCGAAAACTGCGCACGTGACAATGTGGCCGCGGTCGCTGGCGAGTTCATCGCCGGTGTTCGCAGCGCGCTCGATTCCTGAAAGGACACGACCCATGAGTTGGCTTGAGAAACTGCTGCCGCCGAAGATCCAGCCGAACGAGCGCGGCGAGCGCCGCACCGTGCCCGAGGACCTGTGGATCAAGTGCCCGTCGTGCGAAACAGTACTTTACAAGACCGACCTTGAGCAGAACCTGTACGTCTGCCCCAAGTGCAGCCACCACCACCGCATTGGCGCACGTGCGCGGCTCGATGCCTTCCTCGACCCGGAAGGCCGCTACGAGATCGGCCAGGAAGTGCTGCCGGTCGATGCACTGAAGTTCAAGGACAGCAAGAAGTACACCGAGCGCCTGAAAGACGCGCTCGAGAACACCGGCGAGACTGATGCGCTCGTCGTCATGGGGGGGGCCGTGCACAGCGTGCCCATCGTGGTGGCGTGTTTCGAGTTCGAGTTCATGGGCGGCTCGATGGGCTCGGTGGTCGGCGAGCGCTTCGTGCGCGGGGTGGAGACCGCCATCGAACAGAAAACGCCGTTCATCAGCTTCACCGCCACCGGTGGCGCGCGCATGCAGGAAGGGCTGCTCAGCCTGATGCAAATGGCCAAGACCAATGCCGCGCTCACGCACCTGGCGAAGGCGAAGCTGCCCTACATCAGCGTGCTGACCGACCCGACCATGGGTGGCGTGTCGGCCAGCTTCGCCTTCATGGGCGACATGGTGATGGCCGAGCCGCGCGCGTTGATCGGCTTTGCCGGCCCGCGCGTCATCGAGAACACGGTGCGCGAGAAGCTGCCCGAAGGCTTCCAGCGCGCCGAGTTCCTGTTGCAGACCGGCGCGGTCGACACCATCGTCGACCGCCGCGAACTGCGTGGCCGCATCGCGCGCGCCATCGCGATGCTGCAACGCCAGAGCGCCGACGCCGTCAGCTGACGGTGGTGCCGACGACGACCCAGCCGCCCGCCACGCTGCCCGAGTGGCTGGCCCACTGCGAGCGCATTCACCCGACCGAGATCGACATGACGCTGGACCGCGTCGTCGAGGTCAAGGCGCGCCTCGGCCTGCACTTCGAGGCGCCGTTGATCGCGGTCGCCGGCACCAACGGCAAGGGCTCAACTTGCGCCATGCTGGAAGCCATTGCGCTGCAGGCGGGCTACCGCGTCGGCCTGTACTCGAAGCCGCACCTGGTGCACTTCGAAGAGCGCTGCCGCGTCAACGGAAGCATGGTCTCGCCGACCGAGCTGCTGCCGCATTTCGAGGCCGTCGAACGAGCGCGCGGCGACACCAGCCTGACCTACTTCGAGTTCACCACGCTGGCCATCGTGAGGCTGTTGTCGCAGGCACCGCTCGACCTCGTGATCCTCGAAGTGGGCCTGGGCGGGCGGCTCGATGCGGTGAATGCCTTCGATGCCGACTGCAGCGTGATCACCAGCATCGACATCGACCATGTCGGCTACCTCGGCCCCGACCGCGAGAGCATCGGCTTCGAGAAGGCGCACATCATGCGCACCAGCAAGCCGGCCATCGTGAGCGACCCCACGCCGCCGCGCAGCGTGCTCGACTACGCGGCGCAGATCGGCGCCGACCTGTGGCTGGTCGGGCGCGACTTCAACTGCTCGGGCGACAAGCAGCAGTGGGCCTGGGCCGGCCGCAGCAAACGGTTCAATGCGCTCGGCTACCCCGCGCTGCGCGGTGCCAACCAGCTGATCAATGCGTCGGGTGCGCTGGCGGCGTTCGAGGCCTTGCGCGAGCGCTTGCCGATCACCGCGCAGGCCGTTCGCACGGGCCTCGCGATGGTCGAGTTGCCGGGGCGCTTTCAGATCGTCGCCGGCCAACCCACGCTGGTGCTCGACGTGGCGCACAACCCGCACGCCGTGGCCGCGCTCACACAAAGCCTGGACCAGATGGGCTTCTTCCCGCGCACCCACGCCGTGTTCGGCGCGATGCACGACAAAGACATCGCGGGCATCCTCGCACGCATCGCGCCGCTGGTCGATCACTGGCACTTCACCGACCTGCCGGTGGCGCGCGCCGCGAGCGCCGCCGACTTGGCGCAACTGCACGGCACGCTGGCGCTGAAAGGCCCCGGCCCGGTGACGGTTGCGCAGCACGCCGACCCGTTGGCAGCCTTCGCCGCCGCCCTGGCTGGCGCAGACCCGGCTGATAGAATCGTGGTCTTCGGGTCGTTCCATACGGTCGGTGGCGTGTTGAAAAACGGCGTGCCCCGATTGACGGGCAAACACACCGCCTGACCACCCTTGCCGAGCGCCTTGCTCTGCGCAGTTTCCGGGGCCGGGCACTCCGAACACCAGGAACTCGCACCGCATGGGTTTGTTGTCATTCTTCAAGCGCGGCACCGACACGCCGGCGCGCCCACCCATTGCAGAAGAGCCGGGTGGTGATGTGCAACGCGCCCGCACCCGCGCCCGCCAACGCTTGATCGGTGCGGTGGTGCTCGTGGCCATCGGTGTGATCGGTTTCCCGCTCGTCTTCGAGACCCAGCCGCGCCCGATCTCGGTTGACATTCCCATCGACATTCCCCGCAAGGAAGGCGCGCCGCCACTTGTGATGCCGGCTGCGCGGCCGGTGCGCGCGACGCCCGATCCGGTGGCAGCGCCCGCCTCCAACAACGCAGTCGACGCAGCTGCTGCCGCGCCCAGCCCGCGCGATGAGGTGATCACCGAGACGCGTGAAGAGGCCGGCCGCGTGGCGCCCGCAGCAACGCGCATCGCAACCGAAGCGGCCGCATCGAAAGCGGCTTCCAGGCCACCGGAGGCGGCCCAGCCCGTGGCCAAGCCCGCCGTCGAGCCCAAGCCTGCTGCAAAGCCCAAGCCGGCTGCTGCCAGGCCTGCGGCGGGCGAAGACGATGCGCGCGCCCGTGCCTTGCTCGAAGGCAAGCCCGCACCGCCAGCCGCCGAGTCATCGCGCTTCGTCGTGCAGGTGGGCGCATTCGCTGACGCCGGCGCGGCGCGCGACACCCGTGCCAAGGCCGAGCGGCTCGGCCTGAAGACCTACACGCAGGTGGTTGAAACCTCGGCAGGCACGCGCATCCGGGTGCGCATCGGGCCGTTCACCACGCGCACCGAGGCCGACAAGGCGCTTGCCTCGGCCCGCAGCGCCGGCCTCACGGCCGCGTTGCTGACCTTGTGAATCGCGCACATGGGCAGCATCGATCTCAAGTGGGTGGACATCGCGCTGGCGGCGTTTCTGGTGCTGTCGGTTCTGATCGGGCTGATGCGCGGCTTTGTGTTCGAGTTGCTGTCGCTCGCGGGCTGGTTCGTGGCCTTCATCGCCGCGCGCATGCTCGGGCCGATGCTCGCGCCGTACATCCCGGTCGGCGATGCAGGCACCGTGCTGAACCAGTGGGTGGCGTTCGCGGTCGTGTTCCTGGCGGCGCTGGTCATCTGGGGCCTTGCCGCGCGGCTGGTGCGGGCGCTGGTGCACGCCACGCCGCTGGGCCTGCCCGACCGGTTTCTCGGCGCGCTGTTCGGCGCGTTGCGGGGCTTGGTCATCCTGCTGCTGGTCGCCCTGCTGGTCGGCCTGACGCCACTGAAGGCCACGCTCGCGTGGCAACAATCGCAAGGGGCCGCGTGGTTGAACTCGGCCGTGCAAGGCATCAAGGCCTGGTGGCCGGGCGCAGTGGCCCCATCGGTGCCCGCCTGACTTGTTTGATGTGTGCGCATGACGCGTACGTGACCCACGCTCTTTCTTGAACCGAGGCAACAAACCATGTGTGGCATCGTTGGCGTGATCTCCAAGGCCCCCGCCAATCAACTGATCTACGACGCCCTGCTGCTGCTGCAGCACCGCGGGCAAGACGCTGCCGGCATCGTCACCATGCTCGGCACCAAGTGCTTCATGCACAAGGCGCGCGGCATGGTGCGTGACGTGTTCCGCACCCGCAACATGCGCGGCCTGCCGGGCACCGTGGGCCTGGGGCAGGTGCGCTACCCGACGGCGGGCAACGCCTACAGCGAGGAAGAGGCGCAGCCCTTCTACGTCAACGCGCCGTTCGGCATCGTGCTCGTGCACAACGGCAACCTGACGAACGTGACGAAGCTGAAGCAGGAACTGATCGACAACGACCGCCGCCACATCAACACCACCAGCGACACCGAGGTGCTGCTCAACGTGCTGGCACACGAGATCGAGGTCGCCGCGCGCGGCAAGCCGTTCACGCCCGACCTGGTGTTTGACGCGGTGGCTGCGGTGCATAAGCGCATCAAGGGCTCGTACGCCGTGGTGGCGCTGATCGCCGGTTACGGCCTGCTTGCGTTTCGCGACCCGTTCGGCATCCGCCCGCTGTGCATCGGCGAGGGTGACAGCCCCGAGGGCCGCACCGTGATGGTGGCCAGCGAGTCGGTCGCCATCGAAGGCACGGGGCACAAGGTGCTGCGCGACGTGGCCCCGGGCGAGGCTGTGTTCATCGACCTCGCAGGCACCGTGCACGCACGCCAGTGCGCGGCCAACCCGAGCCTGTACCCGTGCATGTTCGAGTTCGTGTACCTGGCGCGGCCCGACTCGGTGATGGACGGCATCTCGGTCTACCAGGCGCGCCTGAACATGGGCGAGACCCTCGCGCAGCGGCTCATCTCGACGATCCGCCCGAACGAGATCGACGTGGTCATCCCGATCCCCGAATCGAGCCGCCCGTCGGCCATGCAACTCGCACAGCGCATCGGCAAACCGTACCGCGAAGGCTTCGTGAAGAACCGCTACGTCGGCCGCACGTTCATCATGCCGGGGCAGGGCGCGCGCAAGAAGTCGGTGCGGCAAAAGCTCAACGCCATCGGCGTGGAGTTCAAGGGCCGCAACGTGCTGCTGGTCGATGATTCCATCGTGCGCGGCAACACCTCGAAAGAGATCGTGCAGATGGCGCGCGAAGCCGGCGCGCGCAAGGTCTACATGGCCTCGGCCGCACCGCCGGTGCGGTACCCGAACGTCTACGGCATCGACATGCCGACCAGCGAAGAGCTCATCGCCCACAACCGCAGCATTGAAGAGATCCGCGAGTTCATCGGCGCCGATGCGTTGATCTATCAAGACGTGGACGCGATGAAGCGTGTGGTCGGCGCGTTGAACCCGGCGCTCAACGGCTTCGAGGCGTCGTGCTTCGATGGCGTGTACGTCACCGGCGATGTCTCGGCCGCTGACTTCACCGCCATGGCTGCGCAACGCTTGGCGCAGGGCGACGAAGAAGACCCCGCCAACGACCGCTCGCGCCTGGCCTTGCAAAGCGCCACGGAGACCGGTTGATGGCCGACCGATCGGAGGCGAAGCCGGCCATCAAGCGCATTCCCCGCGTCGACCTGCCCGCAGGCTTGCACCGTGACACGCTGGCGGTGCGCGAAGGCCTGCCGCCCAGCGCCTGGGGCGAGAACTCCGAGGCGCTGTTCCTGACCAGCAGCTTCGTGCAACCCGACGCCGCGACCGCCGCGGCGCGCTTCGCGAACGAGGAAGAAGCGTTCACGTACTCGCGATTCTCGAACCCGACGGTCACGATATTCGAACGCCGGCTGGCAGCGCTCGAAGGGGCGCAGGCGTGCATCGCCACGGCCAGCGGCATGAGCGCCATCTTGCTGCTCGGCATGGGCTTGCTCAAGGCGGGTGACCACGTCATCTGCTCGCGCAGCATGTTCGGCTCGACGCTGATGCTGTTCGGCCGCGAGTTCGCGAAGTTCGGTGTCGAGACCACCTTCGTCTCGCAGACCGACGTCGATGAATGGCAGCGCGCCGTCAAGCCGAACACGAAGCTGCTGTTCGCCGAATCACCGACCAACCCCTTGACCGAGGTCTGTGACATCCGTGCGCTGTCACTCATCGCCAAAGGCGCCGGCGCCTGGTTCGCGGTCGACAACTGCTTCTGTTCGCCGGCTTTGCAGCGGCCCATCGAGTACGGCGCCGACATCGTCGTTCACTCCGGCACGAAGTACCTCGACGGGCAGGGCCGCGTCATCGCCGGCGCCCTTTGTGCGAGTGAGCAACTGGTGAACGAGCGCTTCGTGCCAGTCATGCGCAGCGCGGGCATGTCGCTCTCGCCGTTCAATGCCTGGGTGGTGTTGAAGGGGCTCGAAACTCTGTCGATCCGCATGCGCGCGCAAAGCGAGCGCGCGCTCGCGCTGGCAACGTGGCTCGAAGCCCAACCCCAGGTCGAGCGCGTGTTCTATCCCGGCTTGGCGTCGCACCCGCAGCATGCGCTGGCGATGGCGCAGCAGTCGGGCAGCGGTGGCACGGTGGTGTCGTTCATCGTCGCCGGGCAAGTTGCTGGCGGGCCCACGCTGGCGCGCAGCAACGCGTTCCACGTGATCGACCAGACGCAGGTGTGCTCCATCACCGCCAACCTCGGCGACACCAAGACCACCATCACGCACCCGGCCAGCACGTCGCACGGCCGGCTGACCGAAGCGCAGCGCCAGGCGGCCGGCATCACGCAAGGGATGATCCGCGTGGCGATGGGCCTCGACGCCGTTCAAGACATCCAGGCCGACCTGCTGCGTGGCCTCAGCACACTGCCACCATGACCCGCAACGTACGCACCCGAATCGCCCCCTCGCCGACCGGCTTTCTGCACCTCGGCACGGCGCGCACCGCGCTTTACTCGTGGGCCTATGCAAGGCACTTCGGCGGCCAGTTCGTGCTGCGCATCGAAGACACCGACGTGGCACGTTCCACGCAAGAGTCGGTCGATCAGATCATGGCCTCGATGGCGTGGCTCGGGCTCGACTTCGACGAGGGCCCGACCTACCAGATGCAGCGGCTCGACCGCTACAGCGAAGTCATCGACCAGATGCTCGCGGCCGGCACGGCCTACCGTTGCTACTGCACCCCGCATGAGCTCGACGAGATGCGCGAAGCACAACGTGCGCGTGGCGAGAAAACCCACTACGACGGCCGCTGGCGCCCCGAGCCCGGCAAGGTGCTGCCCGCGCCGCCGGAAGGCGTGGCACCGGTCGTGCGCTTTCGCAACCCGAGCGACGGTGCAGTGACCTGGGACGACCTCGTCAAGGGCCCCATCACCATCAACAACCGCGAGATCGACGACCTGATCATCGTGCGGCCCGACGGCGTGCCGACCTACAACTTCTGTGTGGTGGTCGACGACTGGGACATGACGATCACGCACGTCTTCCGGGGCGACGAGCATGTGAACAACACGCCGTGGCAGATCAACATCTTCAACGCGCTCGGCGCGCCGTTGCCGCTGTTCGGCCACGTGCCGGTGATCCTGGGTGACGATGGGCAAAAGCTCTCGAAGCGGCGCGGCGCGGTCAGCGTGACCGCATACGAAGAGAACGGCTACCTGCCCGAGGCGATGCTCAACTACCTCTCGCGGCTGGGCTGGAGCCATGGCGACGAAGAGCTGTTCAGTCGCGAGCAGTTCGTGCAGTGGTTCGATGGCCAGCACCTGTCGAAGAGCCCGGCGCAGTGGGACGTGGCCAAGCTCAACTGGGTCAACGCGCACTACATCAAGCAGGCGAGCGATGCCGAGTTGGCCGTGCTCGTGGCCGCGCAATTGCAGCGCCGTGGCATCGATGTGGATTCGGATTCGGTTGCGGATGCGGATGCGGTTGCGGTTGCGCAAGGCGCACTGGTTCGAATCTGCGCGCTGTTCAAGGACCGCTGTGCCACGACGGTGGAACTTGCAGATTGGGCGGTCATGTATTTCGCCGACGTGCAACCCACGGCAGAAGACATCGCGGTGCACGTGACGGACGCCGTCAGGCCCGCGCTGATCACGCTTAGCGACAAGCTCGCGAACATCGAGTGGGGCAAGCCGGGCATCGCATCCGCCATCAAGGAAACGCTCGCCGCGCATCAGTTGAAGATGCCCCAACTCGCGCACGCGGTGCGCGTGCTCGTGACCGGCCGCACGCAGACGCCGTCGGTCGACGCGGTTCTGGAGCTGTTCACTGCAGGCGTGGTGCTCGCGCGTTTGC
The DNA here is from genome assembly GCA_031385155.1 of Rhizobacter sp. Classification (GTDB taxonomy): domain Bacteria; phylum Pseudomonadota; class Gammaproteobacteria; order Burkholderiales; family Burkholderiaceae_C; genus LMDS01. The sequence continues at coordinate 59,238 of JANNBF010000015.1, read as the reverse complement.
GGAGTGCCTGAAAAGCTGGCTATAATCGTAGTCTCGCTTGATACTGCTTCGGCCGAATCGTTTGAGTCAGTGGGGTGTTTCGGCACCCGGTTGGCACGGGGGGTATAGCTCAGCTGGGAGAGCGCTTGCATGGCATGCAAGAGGTCAGCGGTTCGATCCCGCTTACCTCCACCACAAGCCATTCGGCACTGCGCAGTACAAGTCGCGAAGATGATCAAAGTCCCCTTCGTCTAGAGGCCTAGGACACCACCCTTTCACGGTGATTACAGGGGTTCGAATCCCCTAGGGGACGCCAAGTTTGATGGCACTTGCGCAGCGATGCGGCAGCCATTTGGAGTGGTAGTTCAGTTGGTTAGAATACCGGCCTGTCACGCCGGGGGTCGCGGGTTCGAGTCCCGTCCACTCCGCCAACATACAAGCAGACACGGGGCCTAGCGCCCCGTGTTTCATTTCTATCCACCACAAAATATAAAACCGGAAGTTGCTCGGGGCCGGAATCCTGAGATCCAAGCAACCGCCAAGAACTTCCTCGTGCAGTCATCGGCGTCGAACAGTTCGAGCAAGCGGATTCCATAGGCATGCCATCACCGAGCGATCGCAGACCAGCCCAGGGCAATGTGAGGACGGCAACAACCCGCGCACCGAGATCCCTGAAGCCGAGCTCGATGAACTCGCGGATGACATCCGACAGCACGGCATCTTGCAGCCCATCGTCGTTCACCCCGCCGATGCCGCGGGGCGGTACCAGATCACTTCGGCGCCAAGCGGTGGCGGGCCGCCCAGCGGATCGGCTTGTTTGAAGTGCCGGTCGTGGTCCGGGATGGCCCCACGAATCCTTACGCCCAAGTTGCAGAGAAGCAGAAGCGCCATGGCCTGCCGCCGCTCGCCTGGCCCGGTTCATCCGCGGCCGTATCGACGCCGGAGACTCGAACACCACGGTGGCCAAGGCACTGGGTGCCCGCGGCCCCGCGCGTGGACTAGACGGGGCCGCAGGGCCGGGCAGAGCGGCCCAACTGCTGTCTCGCGCCACCGGGCTCTGCGAGAAGCTGGATGCCACTCTCATGCGACTGGGCCCGGCCGACCTCGACGCCTTGCCTGGCGATGACGTGGCTTCGCTGCGGCAGCGCATCGCGCAACTGGCCAGTCGCATCGGCGGGTGAATGCGGGGCGGCTGAATGCGCGCGGAGACGCCTACCGATGCAGTGCAAGCCGCAGCTGCCATGCGTGATCGAGTGACCGTCGATCTACGCGACGCACCTTCCGATACAGGCGAGAGCGAGTCTATCGACGGCGTGAGCGAAACTCATGTCATCAAGGTCACTTTGCGACTGCCTGGGGCCCATGCTGTCGTACTTGCCAGCCGCGCGCGCGTAGCAGATGCTTCCCAGGGCGCGTACGTCGCACGACTTATTCGGTCTGATCGCAGCTTGACAACCCACGCCGGCCGTTTTGATCGGCGGCCGGTCGACCCCGCCAAATGCTGCCATATCCTTGCGAGCACCATGAACCTGCGTTTCGTCGAAGCCTTCTACTGGGTCGCCTCGCTGAAGAGCGTGTCACGCGCGGCCGAGAAGCTCTTCATCACCCAATCGGCGATGTCCAGCCGCATCGCCGCGCTCGAAGAAGAGCTGGGTGTGCTGCTGCTCGACCGGCGCGACAAGCAGTTCCGCCTCACCGTGCCCGGCGCACGCTTCTTGACTTATGCCGAGAAGCTGCTCGCGCTGCAGCGCGAGGCCCGGGCCGAGATGGGCTCGGCGCGCCCGCGCGCGGTCTCTCTGCGCATCGGTGCGATCGAGTCGGTGCTGCACTCGTGGTTGATCGAGTGGGTGCAACACATGAGGCGCAGTTCCCCCGAGTTCGAACTCGAGCTCACCGTCGAGACCACACCTATCCTGCTCGAGCAGCTCAAACGCGGCACGCTCGACATCGCCTTCGCCGCCTTGCCCGCAGCCGGTGACGGCCTGCGCAGCCGGGCGCTGCCGCCGATGGAGATGGTCTTCGTTGGCCACCGCGAGCTGCATCGCAAGCGCCGCTATGCGCTGGCCGACCTGGCCGAACTGGAGTTGCTGACCTTCCAGCGCGGCTCGCAGCCGCACGTGGCGTTGGTCGACCTGTTCCGCGCTTCGGGCTGGGGGCCGCACCGGGTGCACAACATCTCGTCGATCTCGGCGATGCTGCAACTCGTCGAGCGCGGCTTCGGCGTCGCCACGCTGCCGCTCGCGGCGGTGCAGGGCCTGGGCGACCGGTTGCCGCTCAAGCCACTGCCCACCGAGGTGCTGCTGGCGCCGCTACCGGTGCACGCCAGCCACCGCGAAGACCCGGGTTCGTCGTTGGCACGCGAGGTCGTCGACGCCGCATTCGCATTCATCGGCATCAAGCCGGTGCATCGAAAAAAGTGATGATGAGATAGAAAAACTTCTCGTTAGGCGCAGCGCAACCCGCCGAACACAATGCGTTGCATGTCACCCAACCCCGCCTCCATGTCGGCCGCTCCCCTGAGTGAAGCGGCCACCGCTCGCGCCGCCGTTCGCCGCGGCGAGTGGACGACTCACACCAGCGGCTTGGCTGACCGCCATGTGCAGGGCAACCTGGTGATCTTGCCGCGCGCGTTGGCCGGCGACTTCCTGCGCTACTGCCAGCGCAACCCCAAGCCGTGCCCGGTACTCGCGATCTCTGAGCCCGGCGACCCACGTCTGCCGGCACTCGGCGCCGACATCGACATCCGCACCGATGTGCCGCGCTATCGCGTCTGGCGCCACGGCGAGCTGGTCGACGAGCCGACCGACGTGACAGCGCTGTGGCGCGACGACCTGGTCAGCTTCGTCATTGGCTGCTCGTTCTCTTTCGAACAGGCCTTGCTCGATGCCGGGCTGCCGCTGCGCCACGTGAGCGAAGGCAAGAACGTCGCGATGTACCGCACGAATATGGCGACCGCTCCCGCTGGACCGTTCCACGGCCCGATGGTCGTCTCGATGCGGCCGATGCTGGCTTCGGCGGCGATCCGCGCGATCCAGATCACCTCGCGCTTCCCGAATGTGCACGGTGCGCCGGTGCACATCGGTGATCCGGCGCTGATCGGTATTGTCGATCTCGCCCAGCCCGACTACGGCGACGCTGTGGCGGTGATGCCGGGTGAGCTTCCGGTGTTCTGGGCCTGTGGCGTCACGCCACAGGCTGCGATCACCCAGGCGCGCCCCGAGTTCTGCATCACCCACGCGCCCGGCGCGATGTTGATCACCGACTTGCTGAACCACCAGCTCGCCAGCTTCTGAACCCCACCGACCCCGAAGGAATCGCCATGCGCAGAACATTCACCAAGGCCTTGCTCGCCTCGTCCATTGCCATCGCACTCGGCCTCGGCCTCGGCGGCTTCGCGCATGCCCAGGCCGAGGTGAAGATCGGTGTGATCTACCCGCTCACCGGCCCCGGCGCGGCGGTGGGCGCCGAGCTGCGCAGCGCGCTCGAACTCGCGGTCGACATCATCAACAACGGTGCGCCCGGCATTGCCGAGTTGCCGTTCTCGGCCGGCAAGGGCTTGCCGAACCTGAAGGGCGCCAAGATCAAGCTGGTGTTCGCCGACCACCAGGCCAACCCGCAGACTGGTGCGACCGAGGCCGAGCGCCTGATCACGCAGGAGAAGGTGGTCGCGATCGTCGGCGCCTACAACAGCGCCGTGACGGCCACCGCGAGCCAGGTCGCCGAGCGCGCGGGCATCCCCTTCCTGAACCCCGAGTCGTCGTCGGCGTCGCTCACGGCGCGCGGCTTCAAGTGGTTCTTCCGCACCACGCCGCACGACGACTTGTTCGTGCACAACGCGTTTGAGTTTTTGCGCGAACTCGAGGCGAAGAAGGGCATCAAGCCCGGCGTGGTGGTCACGCTTAACGAGAACGGGCTGTGGGGCACCGAGACGACCAAGCTGCAGGCCAAGCTTGCGCCCGAGTACAAGCTCAACCTCGTCAAGCAGGTGCTCTACCCGGCGAAGACGACGCAGCTCACCTCCGAAGTGCAGACGCTGAAGGCAGCGGCGCCGAACCTGGTGTTGCAGTCGTCGTACACGGCCGATGCGATCCTGTCGATGAAGACGTACAAGGAGCTGGGCTTCTCGCCCGACATGATCCTGGCCAACAACGCCGGCTTCACCGATACCGACTTCATCCGCACGCTGGGCAAAGACGCCGAGTACGTGATCACGCGCGAGGTCTGGGCGCTCGATCTGGCGAGCCGCAACCCGCTGATCAAGCAGGTCAATGACCTGTTCAACAGCCGCTACAAGATCAACTTCACCGGCAACTCGTCGCGCACCTTCACCGGCCTGATGGTGATGGCCGATGCGATCAACCGCGCCGGCTCGACCGAGCCCGAGGCGATCCGCACCGCGCTGGCCGCGACCGACCTTGCGGGCAGCAAACTGATCATGCCGTGGAAGGGCGTGAAGTTCGACGCCGCCGGGCAGAACACGCTCGGCCAGGGCATCCTGGTGCAGGTCGTCGACGGCAAGTACAACACCGTGTGGCCATTCGCGATGGCTTCGCGCGAGGTCGTCTGGCCGATGCCGAAGTGGGACCAAAGGAAGTAACCCTCCCCCGGAGCGGCTGACGCCGCTCCGCCTCAAGAGGGCGCTGCCAGCGGCCCGGCAGAGCCGGTTCCGCAGCCACCGCTTGATCTCATTGCCCAGCAAGGTGCCGGAGCAGCTCCATGACGTTTGAAATCCTTCTCCAAACCCTCGCCTCCGGCGTCCTGATCGGGTTGATCTACGCTTTGGTTGCGATCGGACTGACGATGATCTTCGGCGTCATGGACATCGTGAACTTCGCGCACGGCGAGTTCCTGATGCTGGGCATGTACAGCGCGTTTTGGCTGTTTGCGCTGTACGCGCTCGACCCGCTGCTGACGCTGCCGCTGACGGTGCTGATGTTGTTCGCGTTCGGCATGCTGCTCTACAAGCTCGTGATCAAGCGCATCGTCGCTGCGCCGATGCTGAGCCAGATTTTCACCACCTTCGGGCTGATGATCCTGTTGCGCGGCGTCGCGCAGTTCCTGTGGAAGCCCGACTTCCGTTCGATCGAGAACTCGTGGGTCGCCGGCAGTGTCAAGCTCGCCGGCATCCAGCTCGGCAAGCCGCAGCTGGTGGCCGGTGTGGGTGCGGTCGTGATCACGGCGGTGATCCATGGCTTCCTTACCCGCACCCGGCTCGGCGCCGCGTTGGAGGCGACTGCGGCCGACAAGGAAGCAGCACAGCTGATGGGCATCGACTCGCACCGCATGTTCTCGCTCGCATGGGGCATCGGCGCGGCGTGTGCCGGTGCGGCCGGCGTGCTGCTCGCGACCTTCTTCCCGATCTTCCCGGAGGTCGGCGCGAACTTCATCCTGATCGCGTTCGTGGTCGTCAACCTCGGCGGCTTCGGCAGCGTGACCGGTGCGTTCTGGGCCGGCATCCTGGTCGGCGTGATCGAGGTGATGGGCGGGCTGCTGCTCGGGCCGCAGTACAAGACGGCGGTGGTGCTGGTGCTGTTCCTCGCGGTGCTGATGTTCCGGCCGCAAGGCCTCATGGGTAAAGCGTGAACGCTTGGGGCAAAGAATGAACATCTTGAAGATCACTGCGGGTCTGGCGATTGCTGCGGCGCTGTTGCCGTTCGCAACCGGCAACCCGACGCACTTGAACCTCGCCATCCTGGTGCTGATGGCCGCACAGCTCGGCGTCGCGTGGAACCTGCTCGGCGGCTATGCCGGGCAGGTGTCGCTTGGCCACGCGGCGTTCTACGGCATCGGCGCATACACATCGACGATGTTGCTGCTGAACTTCGGCGTGAACCCGTGGCTGGGCATGCTGCTCGGCGGCGTGACGGCAGCGGCACTGAGCTTCCTGTTCGGCTTGTCTTGCTTCCGCCTGAAGGGCCACTACTTCGCGATGGCGACCATCGCCGTCGCCGAACTCGTGCAGATCGTGTTCACGAACTGGGACTACGCCGGCAGTGCTGTCGGCCTCACGATCCCGATGAGCCAGCAAGGCTGGGGCGCGATGGTGTTTGCCGACAAGGCGCCTTACTACTGGTTGGCGCTCGGCCTGCTCGCGCTAACCCTGGGGGTGACGATCGCGGTCGAGCGCAGCCACGTCGGCTACTACCTGCGTGCCGTCAAGGACGAGCCCGATGCCGCACGCAGCATCGGCATCGACATCGCGCGCTACAAGCAGATTGCGCTCGGCCTGAGTGCCTTTTTCACCGCGCTCGGCGGCAGCCTGTATGCGCAGAAAGAGCTTTACATCGACCCGAACTCGGTGCTCTCGACGGGGCTGTCGATCAAGATGGCGCTGGTGTCCATCCTCGGCGGTGTGGGCACGCTGTTCGGGCCGGTCGTCGGCGCGGTCGTACTCACGGTGATCGAGGAAGTCACGCGAGTGGTCTTCGGCGGCAGCGGTCGCGGCACCGACACCATCATCTACGCCGGCCTGATCGTCGGGATCGCGGTGTTCTACCCGAACGGCCTGCTCGGCTGGTTGCGAGCGCGGCGGGCGCAAGGGCATGCCGAGCGCGCCTCGCTGGCGCAGGAGGCCGCACGATGAGCCTGCTCGAACTCCATGGCGTCACCAAGCGCTTCGGCGGCCTGCTCGCGAACCAGGACGTTTCGTTCGCGGTCGAGGCGGGGCAGATCGTCGGCCTGATCGGGCCGAACGGCGCGGGCAAGACGACCGCGTTCAACTGCGTGGCTGGCTACTACACGCCGAGCGCGGGGCGCATCGACCTAGACGGCAAGACGATCTCGGGCCTGTCGCCCGAAGCCTGCGCGCGCGCCGGCATCGGCCGCACCTTTCAGGTCGCGCGCACCTTCACCAGCATGACGGCGTGCGAGAACGTCATGGCCGGCGCCTTGCTGCACGAACGCCGCGTGAGTGCAGCGCGCACGGTCGCGCTGAAGTGGCTCGCCTTCGTCGGCCTGGATCGCTTTGCCGACAAGCCGGCCGGCAGCATGACGATCAGCGAGCAGCGCCGCCTCGCGGTGGCGCGCGCTCTGGCGATTGCGCCCAAGCTGCTGTTGATGGACGAGGTGATGGCCGGGCTCAACCCCTCCGAGGTGCACGAGATGGTCGCGGTGGTCAAGCGCATCCGCGAGCAGGGCATCGCCTGCCTGATCGTCGAGCACGTGCTCGAAGGGATCATGCCGATCGCCGACAAGATCGTCGTGCTGGACCGGGGCATGAAGATCGCCGACGGCACGCCGGCCGAGGTCTCGCGCGACCCGGCGGTGATTGCTGCCTACCTGGGAGACGCGTGATGGCGGCCGTGCTTGATCAGCCTGTGCAAGATAACCTGCTCGAAGTGAGCAATCTGCGGGTCAGCTACAGCGGCGTGCTCGCGCTGTCGAGCGTGAGCCTCGTCGTGCCGCGCGGCAAGATCGTGGCGTTGGTCGGTGGCAACGGCAACGGCAAGTCCACCACCTTGCGCGCGATCGCTGGATTGAACGCGGCCGACGCCGGCCAGATCCGCTTCGACGGCGCCGACGTGCAGTCTCTGCCCTCGTTCAAGCGCGTGCCGCTGGGGCTGTCGCTGGTGCCCGAAGGCCGGCGCTTGTTCCCGCGCCTCACGGTGCGCCGCAACCTCGAACTCGGCGCGTTCACGCGGCTCGATGCGCACGAGGTTGAGGCCAGCGTGGCGCAGATGTTCGAGCTGTTCCCGATCCTGAAGGAGCGCGAGACGCAGCTCGCCGGCACGATGAGCGGCGGCGAGCAGCAGATGCTCGCGATCGCGCGCGGCCTGATGGCCAAGCCGCGCCTCTTGATGCTGGACGAGCCCTCATGGGGCATCGCGCCGAAGTTCGTGACCAAGGTGCTCGATGTGATCCAGCGCGTCAACGAGACCGGCGTGACGGTACTGCTGGTCGAGCAGAACCTGCACAAGGCGCTGTCGATCGCGCACCACGGCTACGTGATCCAGACCGGGCGCATCGTGATGCACGGCAGCGGCACCGAACTGGCGGCGAACGACGACGTGAAGAAGGCTTACCTGGGGCTCTGACACCATGCGAACCACCTTGCGACGTCGTCGATTCACCGCGTTTGGCCTGGCCGCGCTCGGTCTCGTCAGTGTCGTGCCCAAGGCGCGCGCGGCCGCAACGTGGCGCCTGGCCACCGGCTACAAGGCCGAGTCCTTCCACACCGTCAACCTCACGGCGATGGCCGCCGAGATCGACGCCGCCACGCGCGGGGAGTTGCGCATCGCGATCCATCCGAACGGTACGTTGGTCAAGCTCGCCGACATGGGCAAGGCGGTGCAGCAGGGCCAGGTCGAGGCGGGCGAAACCATCATGAGCAGCCTGGCCGGGGAGATGCCAATTGCAGGTGTCGATTCGGTGCCGTTCGTGACCGCCTCTTATGCCGACGCGCGCCGCATGTGGCTGGCGCAGCGCCCGTTGATCGCTCGCCACTTCGCGGTGCGCGGGCTGGTCGCCCTTTACGCGGTGCCGTGGCCGCCGCAAGGTCTGTACTCGACCCGGCCGATCGTCGAGATCGGCGATCTGGCGGGCAGCCGCATGCGCACGTACAACGCGACCACCCAGCGCATCGCCACGCTCGCCGGTGCCACACCGGTCGACATTGCCATGGTCGACATCGGCAAGGCGCTGACCGAGCGCCGCATTGACAGCATGATCACATCGGCCGTCACCGGCGTCGAGGCGCGGGCGTGGACGCACCTGCGCCACTACTACGACATCAACGCCTGGTTCCCGAAGAACATCGTGTTTGCGAACGCGGCCGCGGTGCAGGCCTTGTCACCGCGGGTGCGTGAAGCCTTGCTCGCCGCCGCTGCCACTGCCGAGGCGCGCGGCTGGGCCGCGAGCGAAGTGGCGGCGCAGGCATCGGTCGACGAACTCCGGCGCAACGGCATCAAGGTCGAGCACGCGTCGCGCGAAGTGAGCGTGTCGCTCAAGCGGCTCGGTGAGCGGTTCTCGCTCGACTGGGTGCGGCAGGTCGGCGCCGAGGCCAACGACTTCTTCATCCCCTTCTTCACCCGCTCGTAGCCTCCGGCTGCGGCGCGCGCGTCGCTTTATCGAAAGCGCTTTGTCATGCAAGCAAATTACTCTTCCGACCGCTGGCAGTTCTGGATCGACCGGGGCGGCACCTTCACCGACGTGGTCGGCAAGCGCCCCGATGGGTCACTCGTCACCCACAAGCTGCTGAGCGAGAACCCCGAGCAGTACCGCGACGCAGCCGTTGCCGGTATCCGTCACCTGCTGGGCCTGAAGCCGGGCGAGCCGGTCACGCCCGAACTCGTCGAGTGCGTGAAGATGGGCACCACGGTTGCGACCAATGCGCTGCTCGAACGCAAGGGCGAGCCGACCCTGCTGGTCACGACCAAGGGGTTCCGCGACGCACTGCGCATCGGCTATCAGGAGCGCCCGCGCATCTTCGACCGCCACATCGTGCTGCCGGAGCTGCTGTACACGCGCGTGATCGAGGCGACCGAGCGCGTCGGTGCGCACGGCGATGTCGTGACGCCATTGGATGAATTGCATCTGCGTGAACGTCTGTGGGCCGCGTTCGACGCCGGGCTGCGCAGCGTGGCGATCGTGTTCATGCACGGCTACCGCTACCCCGCGCACGAGCTCGCGGCACAGCGGCTCGCCCAGGAGGCGGGCTTCGCACAGGTCAGCGTCTCGCATCAGGTGAGCCCGCTGATGAAGCTCGTCGGTCGCGGCGACACAACGGTGGTGGATGCGTATCTGTCACCGATCCTGAGGCGCTACGTCGAGCAGGTGGCCGGCGAGATGCCGGGGGTCAAGCTCTTTTTCATGCAGTCGAGCGGCGGCCTCGCCGACGCGCATGCGTTCCAGGGCAAGGATGCGATTCTGTCGGGCCCGGCGGGCGGCATCGTCGGCATGGTGCGCACCGCGCAGCTCGCGGGTGACGATCTCGGCACTGACAAGGTCATCGGCTTCGACATGGGCGGCACATCCACCGACGTGAGCCATTTCGCCGGCGAGTTCGAGCGCGCGTTCGAGACGCAGGTGGCGGGCGTGCGCATGCGTGCGCCGATGATGAGCATCCACACGGTGGCAGCGGGCGGCGGCTCGATCCTGTCGTTCGACGGCGCGCGCTTTCGCGCCGGGCCGCAAAGCGCGGGCGCCAACCCCGGGCCGGCATGCTACCGGCGCGGCGGGCCGCTGGCGGTGACCGATGCGAACGTGATGCTCGGCAAGATCCAGCCGGCGTACTTCCCGAAGGTCTTCGGGCCGCAGGCGAACGAAGCGCTCGATGCGCAGGTCGTCAGCGAGAAGTTCACCGCCATGGCAGCCGAGATCGAGGCAGCGACCGGCGTTGCGCGGGCTCCCGAGGAAATCGCCGAAGGCTTCGTCGACATCGCCGTCGGCGCCATGGCCAATGCAATCAAGAAGATCTCCGTTGCGCGCGGCTACGACGTGACGCGCTATGCCTTGCAGTGCTTCGGCGGCGCGGGCGGGCAGCACGCCTGCCGCGTCGCCGATGCGCTCGGCATGAACCGCGTGTTCGCGCATCCGCTCGGCGGTGTGCTGTCGGCCTACGGCATGGGCCTGGCGGACCAGAGCGTGATGCGCGAGGCGGCGATCGAGCTTCCGCTCGCTTCCGCCATGGGTGCGGTCACCTCCCGCGTCGAGGCGCTCGCGCAAGAGGCCGCCGACGAACTCACGCGCCAGGGGGTGAGTGGCGGTCGCCGTCACGTGCACATGCGCGTGCATGTGCGCTACGAAGGCACCGACTCGGCACTGGTCGTGCCGTTCGGCAGCGCGGAGCAGATTCAAGCCGCGTTCGAGGCGGCCTACCGGCAACGCTTCGCCTTCCTGATGAGCGAACGGCGCCTGATCGTCGAGGCCGTCTCGGTCGAGGCGATCGGCGAGGGCGATGCGCCCGCCGAGCCCCGCTTCGACCTCAATGAATCGGGTGCGGCACCGTCCACTGCGACCGTGCGCCTGTTCAGCGGCGGCCGCTGGTGGGACGCCGCCCTCGTGGTGCGCGAATCCGCGCGCCCCGGCCACGTGATCGACGGCCCGGCGATCATTGCCGAGAAGAACGCGACCACCGTGGTCGAGCCCGGCTGGCAGGCGCGCGTGACCGCGCTCGATCACCTGGTGCTCGACCGCGTGCAGCTGCGCGAACAGCGCCGCGCCATCGGCACCACGGTCGACCCGGTGATGCTCGAGGTCTTCAACAACCTGTTCATGAACATCGCCGAGCAGATGGGCCTGCAGCTGCAGAACACCGCCTACTCGGTGAACATCAAGGAGCGGCTCGACTTCTCGTGTGCGCTGTTCGATGCGAGCGGCAACCTGATTGCGAACGCGCCGCACATGCCGGTGCACCTGGGCTCGATGAGCGAGTCGATCAAGACGGTGGTCACGCGCAACGCCGGCACGATGCAGCCGGGCGATGTGTACGTGCTGAACGACCCGTACCACGGTGGCACGCACCTGCCCGACGTGACGGTGGTGACGCCGGTGTGGAACGAGGCGAACGATGCGGTGCTGTTCTACGTCGGCTCGCGCGGCCACCACGCCGACATCGGCGGCACGACCCCCGGCTCGATGCCGCCGTTCTCGACCCGCATCGAGGAAGAGGGCGTGCAGATCGATAACGTCAAGCTCGTTGACCGCGGCGTGCTGCGCGAGGCCGAGATGATCGCGCTGCTGCAGTCGGGCGAATTCCCTTCACGCAACCCGGCGCAGAACATGGCCGACCTGAAGGCGCAGATCGCCGCGAACGAGAAGGGCGTGCAAGAGCTGCGCAAGATGGTGGCGCAGTACGGCCTGGACGTGGTGCAGGCCTACATGAGCCATGTGCAAAACAACGCCGAAGAGTCGGTGCGCCGCGTGATCACGCGGCTGCAGGACGGCGCGTTCACCTTGCCACTCGACAACGGCGCACAAATCAGCGTGGCGATCCGCGTGAACGCGTCAGAGCGCAGCGCGGAGATCGACTTCACCGGCACCTCGGCGCAACTCGGTAACAACTTCAATGCACCCACGGCCGTGTGCATGGCCGCTGTGCTGTACGTGTTCCGCACGCTTGTGAACGACGACATTCCGCTGAACGCCGGCTGCCTGAAGCCCTTGCGCGTGATCATCCCCGACGGCTCGATGCTGAACCCGCACCCGCCGGCCTCGGTGGTGGCCGGCAACGTCGAGACCTCGACCTGCATCACCAACGCGCTCTACGGCGCGCTCGGCAGCATGGCCGCAGGCCAATGCACGATGAACAACTTCACCTTCGGCAACGACCGCTACCAGTACTACGAAACGATCTCGGGCGGCACCGGCGCCGGCCCGGATTTCAACGGCACCTCGGTCGTGCAGGCGCACATGACGAACTCGCGCCTGACCGACCCGGAGGTGCTCGAGTTCCGCTTTCCGGTGCGGCTCGAAGGCTACGAGATCCGCAAGGGCTCGGGCGGCGCCGGGCAATACAAAGGCGGCGATGGCGGCATCCGGCGCGTGCGCTTTCTCGAACCGATGACGGCGTCGATCCTGTCGAACGGCCGGCACCACGGTGCCTTCGGCCTGGCCGGCGGCGCGGCCGGGCTACCCGGCATCAACCGGGTGGAGCGCGCCGACGGCCGACGCGAAGCGCTCGACCACATCGGCTCGGTCGAAATGCAGCCGGGCGATGTGTTCGTCATCGAGACGCCGGGTGGCGGAGGCTATGGCGCGCCTTGAGGCGTGACGCATCGTCCGAAACCAGGGCGACGGCTCGACCACGTTCAGGCGGCCGGAGTGAAACAGCAATGAGACTGCCTCAGTCAAGGTCTTGCACATGTCCCCGGGCGCGTTCAAGGAGAACTGCTGCGACATCCGGAATTCAAAGGCCGTCGACATCGTGCGCGAGCTTCAGGCCTTCGGTGTGCGTGTGGCCGTGCATGACCCGTGGGCGAAGGCCGATGTAGCGAGCGCCGAGTACGGCCTGGAACTTCTCGCCTGAGACCAGTTGCCCCGAGCCGATGCGGTGGTCGTTACGGTGTGAGCAGCCCAACTGTGCGCCTTGACTCCTGGTGAGTCTTGCGAGCTTCGCGTTCGGTGGCCGAGCGTGGCGGCAGCACGTTGAGGCGCGCACCGCGCGGCCCGGTGATGTGGTCGTGGCGCTCGAATGCGAGCTGAAGGCCGCACGCGACGAAGTGCATGCGCTGCTGTCCGTCTTGGCCGCTTACCAGGAACGAGTCACCGAGAGCACCGAACTGGATTTCGCCGACACCTCGCCGATGCCGCGTTGAACACGCAGGGCGAGCGCGAGCGCCTATGTGGCCCGGCGCGCCTCGGCCAGCTCGACCAGACGGCTCTGCATTCCCGTCGCCACGCCGGCGAGTGCTGTGATCCCCTCGACCGCAGGGCCATGGCCGGCCATCGTGTTGAACCAGGCATCGTCATCGGGGTAGACCGGCGCCATGGCTGCCGCAACGGCGGCCGCCATGAGCGCCGCGGTCTGCGCTTCGTTCAGATGCGCCAGTTGCGCTCCCATGCCGGCAATCGCGACAGCGCGGGTCTGCGCCGGGCAGTCGAGCACGGCTGCCAACAGGTGCGCGCGCTCTTCTTCGTCCATGGCGTGCATGCCCGCGCACAGCCCGGCCAGCGCCTCGGCAATGGAAGCCGGGGGGCACTCGAGCGCGGCCCCCCGCAGCGCCCCGCGCTGGGCAGCGGTCATGTGCCCGGCCGCTGCACCGATGCCCGCAATGGCAACGGCGATGTTGTCGTCGAAGAAGTCAAACGGCCCGGGTGTGTGGTTCGCGACGAACGCAAGGGCTCTGTCCACATGGGGGCTTGCCTCGCCTGCCGGGAGTTGTGCAATGCCCCGACCGATGCCGGCCATCGCAACGCAGCGCGAAACGGCGGGGTCGAGCGCCAGCTGGTAAAGCTGGTTGCGCTGGCTCGGCGTCAGATGGCTCATCACTTCGCCGAGGCCGGCGATCGCTGTGGCCTTGGTGCGCGCCGACTCGGCGAACTCGGGTTGGTCCAGGCAATCGAGGAGTCTTGTCAGGTCGGCCGGCTGGGGTGCGTCAAGCAGCTTCAGCCCGCTGCACAGCCTCGCGACCGCGGTGTGCCGCGCCTGGAGATCGTCGATATGGACGGCACTGAGAATCAGACTACTGACTTCGATTTCGGTCAGGCACGCCAGGGCACCGCCCAGGGCCGCCCCGTCTGCTGCCGGGATCGCGTTGCCCGGCGGAAGGCCCCTGCCGATGGCGCGGTCGACGGTCCTTCGGATCTCGGCCCCGTCCCAATGCTGGATGCCGGCGATGACCTTGTGTTCGCGCACTGCGCCAATGAGGCGTGCTCGATCAGCGTCACTCAGGTGCGACAAGCCGGCCAGCAGGCCGGCGATGGCGTGGTGATGCGTCGGGGGGTCCGCGCCGATGGCCTCATCGACGAGCCGCGTGCGCTGGTTGGGGTGCAGGAACGCGAGCAAGGGACCGCACGCCGCAGTGAATTTGCTTGTCAGGAAATGGCCCTCGGGGGCCGCGCTGTTGAAGCACGTGAACGCGGCGCGCTTCATCGGCAGCACGGCTTCGTATTTGACATACAAGGAGACTGCCTGCCCGACCTCGGCAGCGGGCTGCCGCAGGGATCGGGAGGCAATTGCCAGTCTGCCCAAGTCCTCAATCGTCAAAAACTTGCCGATCTGGGGTACCACCGCGCTCGGCACGCCAGGAAGGGCGGGCCCCGCAACGAGCGGGCCCGCAGGCACTGCAGCTGCAGGCGTCGCGGCGACGGGGTGCTCCGGCTCTTCTGCGCCGCCACAGGTCGCGAGATTGGCGATGAACGCCCCGACGGATGACAAGCTGTTTCCCACGATCACTCCTGTTGTGTGCGCGTCCGATGGTCGCGCGCCCGTGGCATGCCCACGACGCAAACACGAAGCCCTGCCCATGCCCGCGAAGCTGCTGCTGCTGCTGCGGGCGGCGCGGCGTCACACCACCGCGTTGCCGTCGGCTTGCTCCAACAGCGCTCTTCGGGCCGCGCGCGCCCGTTGCGAGTCGAGCGTGGCTGCGAGGTTGCTGACCGGCGAGCCCGTGAGCTTCTTGGCGGCATTCCAGAGGTAGTCGTTCGTCGTGCTTTGGAAGAACTGTTGCACCATGAAGCCGAGCGAGTCTTGCGCTTCGCCGACTCGGGGCCCGAACTGCTCGGGGCCGCGCACTGCCGTCGCGGCGGTGAGGCCGAACCCCACCGATCCCACGCTGGCAATCGAGTTCATCAGGGCGTGCGACAAGATGTCTTTGAGCTCTTCCCCGAAGCTTCCGTCCGCGCAGCAGTTCAGCCGGTGAAACCCCAACGCGCCGAACTCGACGAACGTGTCTGTCGCAAAGCTTGCGACATCGCACCACTGCGCGTTTCGGTCACTGTCGAGGTCGCGGCCGCGGACCTTGAACAGGTTGATCTGCTGCAGCCCGCCGACCAGATCGTCGACATTCGCGTGAGCCAGTGAACTGAGCTTCAGCACACCGAAGAGCCCCTTTGCCAGGAACCCGCCTGCGCCCGAGGCCAATGCAGAGGTCCCGAACACCCGGCCGGGGTCGAACAGATCGGCCGCTGGCCCGATGCGGCGGATCACGTTGAGCGCGCCGGTCAACAACCCTTGCACGTAAGGCGAAAACTCGCCGTTCCCTGCCAGCCTGGCCTGCACCGCAGCCAACGCGGCGCGTTGACGATCAACCGCCGCGCGGCCCTGCGCCACCTCGTCGTCGTCGAGCAGCCGGTACGTCTTCGTCCCGTCCTCGACGGTCAGTTCGATCTTGCAGGGGTAGGGCAGTACCTTCTTGACATCGATCGGCACGATCTCCTTGAAGTTGTACTTCTTGGCTTGGCGGTCGGCCCCCTTGATCAGCCACTCCGCGGCCATGTAGGCCGTGACACCGCCGACCGCCCCGCTGATCAGCGCCTGGTAGAACGACAGGGTGATCTCGGCCGACCCGTTCAACTCCACGCCGATGGCATTGCGCACCGGGGAGCGGGCCATCGAGCCGACTGCGCCGCTGCAGGCCTCGTAGAGCGCGGCCCACGCGCCGGCGCCGGCTTGCGAGGGCATCGGCTCGGCGAGGGCGAACCCCTCACCCAGCTCCGCCGTGCGGTCGGTGAGAGCCTGAGCCATCGCCTCGATGTAGCGAAGCTCGAGTTCTGCTTGATCGCCGTCGCTGCAGGGAAGCCCGCTCAGGTGGGCGTTGAGCGCCCAGTGGTCGGCGCCCCATTGCCGCTCCCGATGCGTGCTCAAGGACCTCTCGGAACCGTCGGCCCGCCACTGCGAAAGAATCGCGATGCTCCCGCGCGGCGGGCGCGATTCGGCGCTGATCTCGCTGCCGGAAGCTTCGGCTGGCCATTCGTCGTCGGCGGGCCGGGGCAAGCCCACATCGATCAACTGATCGCTGTCGGCACGATTGATCGCGACGCTTCGTTGAATGGTTACCCCGCTCATCGCAACTGTGCGGGTTTGCCGGTAGCAATGAAGCTCACGATGCTCGGTGCCAGCACCCCGGCAAGTTCGACGCAGGCGGCGACGCTGCCCGGCTCGTCGTGCCATTGAATCGGGGTCATGAAGAGTTGCCCGGACTCGCGCGCGCTGAGCCACCAGTTCATCTCGCGCATCAGCAGCGACTGCACCGCCAGCAGCCGCAGAACACTCTGCCCGCCCAGATCCTCGGCCCGCAGGGCGATCAAAAACTCGGGGCGCACCAGCAAGCCGAATTCGGAGTGTTCGCACTGCAGTTCGAAGCCCGTGCTGCCGGCCGCCGCCGCGTGCCCGGTGCCTGGCGCGACGTCGCTTCGGCCTGAATCCAGCAAGGCAGACACCGCGTTGAGGAAGGCGTCGTGTCGTGAGTCCGCGAGCGCTTGTGCGGTGCCGGGTTCAATCGGTGTTGTCATGGTCGCAGGCGTTGTTGTGGGGTTGCCGCAATGTCGAGCGCAGGGCAAGTCAAATCAGTGACAAGCCGAAGCCGTGTTCATTCAGGCGAAGGACCGGGTTTCGTGATTCATCCGCAACACGACGGCTCCGCGCATGGCGCGCGTCAGTGCCAGTCCAAAGTGCCTGAATTGCAGATTTGCATTCGCGAATTCGTACACACCTTCGCATTTCGCACTTGCCAACGTGGCTCGGCGACTAACGTCCGCTTCGAGGTGTCGGGTTGCATTGATTCAGCCCGGCGCAAAGCCCCACCGCCTTGCGCACCTCACCAACCGGACACACCGAAAGCCACATGGCCATCCGTTTCTCTTCATGGTTTGCAACTGCCCTTCGGGTGATCGTGACAACGATCGCCTTGGCCGGGGTCGCAACCGTCGGCGCGACCGAGCCGAAGTGGTCGTCGAAGACCTTCGTCTATCGCGCCGAGAACAAGCGCTTGCCCGATGTGATCCAGGACTTCGCTTCCAGTCAGGGCCTTGCCGTCATCACCGACCCGGCACTCGAAGGCAGCGTGAACGTCTCGTTCAACCGCAGCCCGTCGGAGTTCATGTCGACCCTGTCGAAGTCGTACGGCGTCATCTGGTACTTCGACGGCGTGACGCTGTTCGCCTACCCGGCGCGCGCGATGCAGAGCAAGGTGTTCCGCCTGCGCGGCTTCAAGCGCGAACAAGTGCGCCAGATGCTCGAGTCGCTGGGCCTGGGTGACTCGCGCTACCCGCTGCGCTACAACGATGCGGAGCAAACGCTCGTTGCCTACGGCCCGCCCCGGCACATCGAGCTGGTCAGCACGGTTGTGTCGACGCTGGAGCAGCGCTACGGCGGCGGCGGTGCCAGTGAAGTGGTCGTCGTGGCGCTGAACCACGCCTTCGCGGCAGATCGCGGCACCGGCGCATCGCGGGTCAAGGGCTTGGTCAGCACGTTGAATGCGATCTACGCCAGCCGCGGCAACGCCGGCACCGGCGGCGCAACAGCGGACAGCGCCGCAGTAGCCCAGGCGCGGCAGTCGGCCGAGGCCAGCTTGGGTGTGCCATTGCCGCCCCAGCGTCGCGCCATGCAAGGGCAGGGCATGAAGGGCGATGCGGCGGGCGCGAGCGCACCGCCGGCATTGCCCGCGAAGGGTCGGCAAGGCATCGATGTGAGCGAGCACGGCGGCGACTCGCCGGAGCCGGCAGCTCCCGTGTTCCAGGCCGACGAGGCGACCAACTCGGTGCTGGTGCGCGCGCCTTCCGACCAGATGGCGAAGTACACCGCGCTGATCCGCAAGCTCGACGTGGCGCAGGACCTGGTCGAGATCGAGGTGACGATCATCGATGTCAGCTCCGACGAATTCGACGCGCTCGGCATCGACTGGAACTTCAGCAACTCGAGCGGCAGCTTCACGCTGGCGGTGGCGCCGACCGCGTCGACATCGTCCAGCGCCTCGACCACGGCGAGCCTGTCGAGCATCGGCACCAACATCACCACGCTGGTGGCCGATGCGGGCCGCGTGCTGATGGCGCGCGTGCGCGCCCTCGAAAGCAAGGGCAAGGCGCGCGTGCTGTCCAGAGGTCGGGTGCTGGGCGCGGCCAACCATATGGCGAGCATGTCCGACAAGCGGTCGGTTTCGGTGCGCGTGGCGGGCAACCTCGAGGCCAACCTGTACACCGTCGAGGCCGGCACCTCGTTGCAAGTCGTGCCGCAGATCGTGGCGCACGGTGCCACGCGCGACATCCGCCTTTCGCTGTCGATCCGCGACGGCAGCTTCGAGGCCAGCGTGGTCGACAGCATCCCGACCGTCAAGTCGACCGAGATCCAGACCGACGCCACGGTGCCAGAGGGTGAGAGCCTGCTGATCGGCGGCATCACCTCCGAAATCGATTCGACCGGTTTTTCGGGCGTCAAGGGCCTGGGCCGCGTGCCTTACGTCGGCGCGCTGTTCAAGCGCGAGGAGGCGACCCGGTTTCGCAGCGAGCGCATGTTCCTGCTCACGCCGAAGTTGATCCGTGTGGCGGGCTCCGGCTCTGCAGCGAGCAAGTGAATCGCGCCATGGCTTCCCACCAAATCAAACGCCTTCGGGTCCTGTCGGGCCGGCACGCCGGCGCGTCCCTGGAGCTGGCGCCAGGCGAACACACGGTCGGTCCGGGCCATGACACCGACATCACCATCTCCGACTGGACGGCACCGAACCTGGTGGTGCGCGTACGTGAACAAGACGATCCCGACGGCACCGCCGGTGACGTGCACGGCCCCCACGGACCGCTCGACCTGCGTGACCTGCAGCCCGCGCGCTTCGGCGACATCGTCTTGTGCATCGGCCCGCTCGAAGGCGACTGGCCGACCGATGTGCAGTTGCTCGCGCGCCTGTTCGAGCCACCGCGCCTGTCGCTGCCGGCAGCCGTTCAGCGGCCGCGTCGCACCGCCGCGTATGCCGCGAGCGGCGGCGTCGCAGCGGTCGTGGCCTGCTGCCTGGTCGCGGTGATGGTGCAGGCCCGGCCCCCTGCGCCGCTGCAGGGGCCCGAGCGCGCGGCTGTGGCTTCAGAGAGCGCGCGGCGGGCGCTGCAGCAGGCAGGCTTGCGTGGGCTGCAGGTTCGCATCGATGCCGGCGCGGTCTGCATCGACGGCATGGTCGAGACGCGAGAGCAGGGCAGAACGGCGCTCGGCGTCGTCGCCGCGCTCGCGCTCGCGGTCGACTTGCGCCCGCGCTTCGCGGTGGTGGAAGACGTGGTCGAAAGCATCCGCAGCAGCGTCGGCTTGCCGCAGGCGCACATCACCCACCTGGGCGGCGGTGTCTTCTCGTTCGAAGCCGAGTCCGCCGACCCCGAGGCCACGCGCGCCGCAGTCGGCAGGGTCGCCGCCGACCTCGCACCGTCGGTGCAGCGCATCGACGTGGCGCTGACCCGTACCGAGAGCGCGCGTCGAAGCATCAGCGTGTTGTCGTCGTTTTCGGACGGCGATGTGTCGATCGTGCAAACCAAAGATGGCGCCAAGCATTTCGTCATCACCCGGGCCGAGCCGGCCGTCACCGAAACGAACTAACCCCAGGAGACCCCATGCAACAGGAAACCACCCAAAGCATCAACCTGCTCAAGGACTTTCGCGATCTCGGCGACACCCTGAAGAGCGACGAGTCAGGCGACCAGGTCCGAAAGATCTGCGCGTACTTCGAGGGCCTCGCAACCCAAAGCGAGGCCGACCGGCTGCGCAGCGACGACGCTGAGTTCAGGCGCGTCGCCGGCCTGCAGCACGAGGCCTTGTGCGCCGCCCGGCGCATCGTGATCGAGGTCTGGGAAGGCGCGCAAAGCGCCAAGCTCGGCTAGCCCGTCGCACCCCTTCACGAAAGCCTTCGATGAACCATCCGACCATCACAGTGGCCAGCGATTCACCAGCGCGCCCATTTGCCGCACTGCCGACCCAGCGAAGCATCGCCGAGATGAACCCGGCGCAGCGCTCGGAGCTGGTGCGCTGGCTGCTCAGCGTGATGATGCTGGCGCAGACGTTCGAGATGCGCACCAGTGCGCGAACGATCTACGACGCCGTCGTGCTGCTCGCCGACGACATCGACGAGGTGCAACTCTGCCTCGCGTTTTCGAGCGCCCTGAACGGCGACCCGCGGTTCGCCCGGGCGCTGCGCCAGAAGGGCTTTTCGGGATCGGTCGGCGAAGACCAGAAAAACCTGACGTTGTCGTTCGTGCTCGGGCTGAGTGGCGAGCCCGACTGGCGCAACGTGCCCGAACGCCTGCTCGAAACCAGCAGCGACCCGAGCATCCTGCGAACCGCGCGAATCATGCTCGGCAAGTGAGGCATTCGCTCGGACCAGAGCGCCACAGTTTCTGAATGAAATCCAGCCCCGCAGGAGGTACCGACCAGCAAAACAAAGCCGATCTACCGTTTGACTACATCGACATCAAAAACTTTTCATCCAAGGAATCACCATGACCAACCCACCCCGTCGTAAATCCAAAGAAGAGCAAAGCGCAGACAACACCAAGTTCACCGATCTCAGCGATGGCATTGCCGCCGGAACAGCCACGCTGACGAGTGCCGAGCAGGTCTGGATGTCGAGCTACCTCGCCGCACAGAACGCCGCCACGCAGCAGGCACTGTCGGTGATCGCCCAGCAAGCCGCAACGCAGGCTGCCGTGCTGAAGATAAGCAACGATCTGAACGACGCCACCGTGAGCTTCATGAAGAACATCGGCTCGAGCGTCAAGTCGGCCGCGCAGTGATTTTCTGGAGCGCCGGTACGGGCTCCACTTCTATCAACTTGAAAATGAGTGGAGTTTCAAATGGGCGGATCTAGCAAGGCGTGCGAGGACATCGGCAAAGACATCAAGAACGCGTTCGACGACGGGGGCAAGGCGATTCGAGAAGCGGCTGAACGCGTTGCCGCCGAAACCCAGCGCGCCGCCGAACAGCTGGCACGTGCGGCCGAGGCCGAGGCCCGCCGCGTTGCCGAGGAAGCCCGCCGCGTCGCCGAGCAAGTTGCCGCCGAGGCCAGGCGCGCCGCAGAGGTTGCCGCCGCCGAGGCCCAGCGCTTGGCTCTGGCCGCCGCCGAAGAGGCCCGCCGTTTGGCCGAAGAAGCCAAGGCCGCCGTCGAGGCCGCCGCCAGGTTGGCCGCAGAAACGCTGGAGCGCGAGTTGAAAGCCGCCGCACTCGAGCTGGCTGCCGCTGCCGAGAAAGCCGCCCACGAGGCCAAGGAAGCCTGCGAGAAGGCAATCCACGACGCCGAGAAGGCTGCCGAGGAGTTGGCCAAGCACATCGAAGCCGAGGCGAAGGCCGCCGTGAAGGCCGCCATCGATCAAGCCAAATACAGTGCCGACTGGGTCTCGGACCACCTGAAGAAGCTCTCCGACATCGGCCCCTTGCTGAAGGAGGCCGAACACTTCGGTCACGACCTGGGCGACAAGCTCAAGAACGCCGGCGTCGACGCATTCGACCACCTGCCGACGCTCGACAAGCTCCACCTGCCGACCCCGCAGCAGATCAAGAGCGCGCTCAAGTACGTCAGTCATCTGGCGACCACCGCGACCGACGTGGGCATCCACATGCTGTTCACGCCGCTGAAAGAAGTGGCCAAGGGCTTGGCACCGAACGCCAACCTGAGCGGGCTCGACCGGGCCGAGGACGCCGCCAAGGACGGCGTGCACCAGGCGGTCGAAAACATCGAGGGTCGCCTGGACGGCATCGTCGACGCAGGCTGCAAGGCCGCCAGCGAACTGGCCCATTCCTACGAACTGGCCAAGGAACACAAGTGGAACGAAGCCGCCGACTCGCTGAAGGCGGCCATGAACGATGTGCTCGACCTGGCGCTGGCCTTCGTGCCGCCCGAGGTACAGCAGGCGGCCGACTTCATGGGTGAAAAATTCGAGCAGGCGGTGAAGTTCACCACCGAGAAGATGGCGCAAGGTTTGAAATACATCGACATGGTGCTCGACAAGGCCATCGAGATCGGCGTGCAGATCGTGATGCACAGCCCCGTGATGCTGCTCGTGAAGCTCGCCTCGCCCGAGGCCGCGGCCAAGATCGAGCATGCTGTTCAGGCGGCGGCAGATGCGGTCGGCGACATGGTCGAAAGCACGCTGGATGCGGCCGTGAGCGTGATCGCGAGCGCTGGTCAGGTGGTGGGTGCCCTTCGCCATGGTGATTTCAAGGGAGCGGGCACCGCGGCGTTCAGCGGCGTGATGAACGCCGCGATCGTCGGCATGACCGTGATCGACGGCCTGGCGGTGGTCGCCGAAACTGCGGTGGCGGCCGTGCTGTGCGACGTTTTGCCGCCCGAAGCAGCTTCCATCTTGGCGGCAGCGGTCACGATGACCACGCCGCGCGGCATCGGCAAGGACATCATCGGCCTGGTCGACAACTTCGTACCGGTCAGCGCGATGTCGGACGCCGCAGGCGGCATGGCCAATGCGGCGGGCGATGCGTTCAAGGCGGTCGGCGACGCGGGCTCGACCGTGGCCACGCGGGTCGGTGCGGCGACCGGTGACGTTGGCGAAGTGGTGATGCGACAGGTCGACAACATTCCCGTGACCGACAACCAGCTGATCTTGGCCGGGATCGGTGGCGAGATCGCCGCGGGTGCGGCTGCGGGGGGCCGCAAGGCGCCGACGCCGCAGGTCGGCGATGACGTGGCCGACGTGGTCGGCTCGGTCCCGGCGGGCAAGGCGAACGATCCCAACGCGCCGAAGCCCAAGGAGTCGGACGACCCGAAAGTCGACGGCAAGGGCCACTCGAAGGACGCCGACAAGGACGCCGGCACGGACGCATCGACCACCAAGAAGGCGGACGAGACCGACGGAGCCGATCCCTCGAAGAAGAAGAAAAAGAAGGACGACGATGACGACGACAACGACATGGACTTGGACCTGAGCGGCCTGTACCAGTCTGGCGGCGGTGGCATCGGAGGAGGGCGTGGTGCCGCGACGCCGAAGACATCGCAGAACAAGCTCGATGACTTGCTGTTCGACTACACCGGTGGCATTGGACGGGCGGCCGCGGCCGATCCGTCGGGCAAGCCCCGAGGGCGTTCGGGTCAGTCCGGCCGGCCACAGACCAAGGCGCCGGAGCATTCGCGCAATGAGCGCGTCACCAAGGTGGCTGACACGAGCCGCGCAGACGAGCCGGCCGTTGCAACTCACCACGCGCAGGCTGAGCGGCCTGTCGTGTCGTCATCCTGATGCCGCGTTGATCGGGGCGGGCCTCGCGCGCCCTGATCCGCACGCGCCGCCCGATCGCACTCCCGGCCTCGATGCCGACAACGAAAGAGAGATTCCATGACCGCCGCCCTTTCCAACGAAGAGATCGCACCCATCCTGTTCGACGTGCTTGCACTTGGCATGAACAAGAGCGACAACAAAGACCTGACGGCGGTGCTGAGGCTGCTGCGCGAGGTCCGCCCGAAAGCGCTCGAGATCGTGCTCGTGCTGGCCTGGGAGCTTCTCAAGGGACTCGAGTGCGACGAGGCTCGGTCGTTGCTCGAAGACGCCGACTTTCGGCACCCCGGCAATGCTCGGGTCAAGGCCACGCTGGCATCGGTGCTGTTCTTCACCGACGTGTCGCTGTGGAAGTCGTATGTGGCCGAGGTGCGCTCGCTGCCCCACGACGAAGAGGCCGCTGCGATCGTCGCGGCAATCGAGTCGGCCGACGAACAGCGCTTGCCGAGCGGCGTGGCGCTTGTCGGTTTCCGTCTGCCGAAGGTCGTGGCCGAGATCGCCCGACTGCAGGCCCCGCAGTACGCCTGAACTGAAGGATTCAAATCATGTCGACCATTGAAGGCATCAAGGCCGTCGAGCAGGTCCTGAAGCTCGCGCGCACGCCGCACGAGTCGCCGCTGACGCAGGCGCTCTGCGAGAAATTCGAAGCGATGATGAAGCCGGGGGCAGGTGCCGAGCACCGGCCCGAATCGCTCGGGCGCAGCCACGAGTCTGATCACGGCGTCAACGCCGTGACCGACGTGATGTCGAAGAACGAGGCGCTGATGAGCGCAGCCTTCGACGACGCGAAGGTCCTCTCGGCGAACGCCGCGTCGATGTCGATGAATGACCTGATGGCCGCGAACATGGACCTCTCGCGCCGCATGGCGATGGCCAACGTCGGCATGCAGTCGGTCACTGCGCTGGGCCAGAGCACGAACAAGAGCCTGCAGTCGTTGCTGAAGAACCAATGAACAGCGCCCGCTCGCGCAGCGCGTTGGGTTGCCTGGCGCTCGGTCTGGCCGTGTGCACGCTGAGTGCTTGCAAGCAAGACCTCTACTCGAAGCTGACCGAGGCCGATGTGAATGACATGCTCGGTGCGCTGCTCGGTGCCGGCCTGGACGCCGACAAGGCCTCGCCCGACGGCAAGACCTGGACGCTCACCGTCGAGAAAGACAACCTCGGCCAGGCGCTCGCGGTGCTGCGTGCCAACGGCATGCCGGCGCAACGCCACGCCAACCTGGGCGAGATGTTCAAGAAGGATGGGCTGATTTCGACGCCCACCGAAGAGCGCGTGCGCTTCATCCACGGGGTCTCGCAGGAGTTGGCCGACACCTTGTCGCAGATCGACGGGGTGGTGTCAGCGCGGGTCCATGTGGTGTTGCCCAACAATGACCCGCTGGCCGATCGGACCAAGCCGTCGAGCGCCTCGGTGTTCATCAAGTACCTGCCGACGGCACGTGCCGCGAACCTGACCGCGACGGTGAAGAACCTGGTGGTGCGCGGTGTCGAGGGCCTGACCTACGAGAACGTCAACGTCACGCTGGTCGAGGCTTTGCCGGTGGCGCGCGCCGGCCTGCCGATGGCGGCAACGGGTGGCAGCGGCTTCACCGGCGCGGCGCTTGCCGGCGGTGTGCTGGCGGCGCTCGCGGCGGGCTTCGCATTGGCGCTGGGGGCCGGCGCCATGGCGCGCATCAAGCCCGAGTGGGTGCCCGGCCTGCTGCGCCGAATCCGCCCGCGCGCAGCGGCGCCGCTGGCCGCACCCGTTGCGGCGCTGCGCATCGAGCCGGAGGGCGGATGAGCGCGTCGCTGGAGCGCTTGTTCGCCGGTGTGGCCGACAAATCGGCACGGCTCGTCTTCAACATCGATCACGCGTGGGTCGTCCGCGCCTGCCACGGCCTCGTCGGCGCGGCCGCCGGGCCGCGCGACGCGCACGTCGACCGGCTCGTCTCGTCGGCCCTGCAAGCGGTGTACGGCGTGCGCTGGCCGAGCCTGGGTGCACTGGTGCAGCGGGTGCACCGGCTGGCGGTGTTGCCGCTGGTCGAGGTGCTGCGGGTGTTGCAGGCCGTGGCCCTCTACGAACGCCGGGGCGATGTGCGGCGCTGCATCGGCCGCAATGTGCGCGTCGGCCTGATCGAGCGGGTCGGGCAGCCGGCGTTCGACGCGATCGTGGCGACGCCGGGCGGCGATGCGAGCGCGCCTGGCGAGACCGGTCTCGCCGTCACCCCGCCTGCAGTGCTCGCGCGTGGCGGGTACGACGCGCTTGCCGCGCACGGCGCGTGGGCTTGCCCCGACTCGGCGCGTCTGGTGTCGTTGTGCCTGCCGCCCGACTCGCTCCACAACCCCGTTGCGGCGGGCGCCGCTCTCGGGCCGGCGACCGCGACACTGCCGGCCGCCGGCCTTGCCGGCTTGCTTCAGCGGCTGGATCTTCTTTTTCCGGAGCACGCATGGTTGTTTGGCTGCGATATGGACAAGGCGCTATCGGCATCGCCGACGGCCTGATCCGCTCGGCGGATTTCGCGAACCTGGTTGCGACTGAAGACGCGCTCTTCAAACTGAACGAGGAGGCGCGCCAGCTGCTCGAAAGCGCCCAGACCACCTGCGACGAGATGCTCGCGGCGACCGGGTCTCGCGCCGAGCGGTTGATGAACGAAGCGCAGATGGCCCGTCAACTGGCGCAGGCCGAGGGCCTGCGGATCGGGCGCGCGCAGGCTCTGGACGAATGGACCGGGCGTGCCGTCGAGCAGTCGATCGAATCGCGCGCGATGCTCGAGCGGCAGAAGCTGCGCCTGCGCGACATCGTCTCGCTGTGCGTCGAGCGGCTCGTCGGCGAGACCGACCGCAAGGCCCTGTTCGCGCGCGCGCTGAAGACCATCAGCAAGCTGGTGCAGGACGTGCCCTTGCTGACGCTGCGCGTGCACGAGTCCGACCTGGTTGCGGCGCGTGCCGCGGTCGACGAGCTGCTGGCGCAGTCGGAGTCCGGTTGCAGCATCGACGTGGCGGGCGACACGAGCCTCGCGCCGGGGGCGTGCCTGTTCGAGTCTGACCTCGGCGTGATCGACGCCGGCCTGGCGCACCAGCTGCAGTCGGTTCGCCGGGCGGTCGCGCGGGCCACCGAGCACACCGATGCGAGCGCCTGAGCCCATGACCGCCGCGCGCCATGCCGCCGAGGACGATCTCGCCGTCGAGAGCGATCTTCGGCGCTTCGCGAACGCGCTCGACGACGAGCTGCAGCACGAGCCCGCAGTCTCGCGCACCGGCAAGGTCTTCGAGGTGGTCGGCACCTTGATCCGCGCCAGCGGGCTCGACGCCAAGGTCGGCGAGCTGTGCGAATTGCGCGACGCCCGCCACCGCCTGCTGCAGCGCGCCGAGGTGGTCGGCTTCAGCCGCAACAGCGCCATCCTGTCGCCGTTCGGTTCGATGACCGGGGTGAGCGGCGACACACGCGTGTGGGGCACCGGCACGGCGCTGTCGATCAAGGTCGGGCCGGCGCTGCTCGGGCGGGTCATCAACGGCCTGGGTGACCCGATTGACGGCAAGGGGCCGATCGTGGGCGTCGAAGAGCGCGCGGTGATCGCCGACCCGCCGGACCCGATGACGCGCGCGATGGTCGAGCGCCCGATGCCCACTGGCGTGAAGATCATCGACGGCCTGATGACGCTCGGCGAGGGCCAGCGCATGGGCATCTTCGCCGCGGCGGGTGTCGGCAAGAGCACGCTGATGGGCATGCTCGCGCGCGGGGCGCAGTGCGACGTGAGCGTGATCGCGCTGATCGGCGAGCGCGGCCGCGAGGTGCGCGAGTTCATCGAGCAGATCCTCGGCGCTGACGGCATGGCGCGCTCGGTGGTGGTGTGCGCAACGTCCGACCGATCGTCCATCGAGCGGGCCAAGGCCGCGCACACCGCCACTGCGGTGGCCGAGTACTTCCGCGATCAGGGGTCGCGCGTGCTGCTGATGATGGATTCGCTGACGCGCTTTGCGCGGGCCTTGCGCGAGATCGGCCTGGCTGCCGGTGAGCCGCCGGCGCGGCGCGGCTTCCCGCCGTCGGTGTTCGCCGAGTTGCCGCGCCTGCTCGAGCGCACTGGCATGGGGGCGAGAGGCTCGATCACCGCGCTCTACACCGTGCTCGCCGAAGACGACACCGGCAGCGACCCGATCGCCGAAGAAGTGCGCGGCATTCTCGACGGCCACATGGTGCTGTCGCGCCGCATCGCGGCACGCAATCAGTACCCCGCCATCGACGTGCTGGCCAGCCTGAGCCGCGTGATGACGCAGGTGGTGCCGCAGGGCCACACGCTGGCGGCCGGTTCGGTGCGCGACATGATGGCCAAGTACGACGAGGTCGAGATGCTGCTGCAGGTCGGCGAGTACAAGAAGGGTTTCGACGCTGCGGCCGACCGGGCGGTGGATCGCCACACGGCGATCCGCGCATTCCTGAACCAGAAGACGAGCGAGTTGTTGCC
This sequence comes from Rhizobacter sp., assembly GCA_031385155.1. GTDB lineage: Bacteria > Pseudomonadota > Gammaproteobacteria > Burkholderiales > Burkholderiaceae_C > LMDS01. Next base: position 31,195 of record JANNBF010000015.1, on the reverse strand, counting down.
TTACCAGACCATCCTGCAGCAATTGCAGGCGGTGTCCAAGCCATGAACGTCGCCAAGCCGCTGCGCCAGTTGCTCGGGCTGCGCCGGCGCCAGCAGGAGCGCTTCGAGACCCAGGTGCGCGAGCAGACCCGGCGCACGAAAGAGGCCGAGGCCGAAGCCGGCGCCGCGCTCGCGCGCGAAGCCGATTGCGGCCACCGCGAGGCGCAGGCGGTGGGCCGGCGCCTGCATGTCACCGAACACAGTTTTGCGCCCCGCGATCTCATCACAGCGGAGTTCGCGGTCAAGGCTGCGCAGGCGGTGACGCTGGCCGCCGCAGCGGACCGCGCCCGGGCCGACGCCACGGTGAGGGATCAGCACGGCACCCTGCTCGCCTATCGGCTGCAGGTAGCGCGCAACCTGAAGCGCATCGACGACTTGAACGAGCGGCTGCTCAAGGTGCTGCGCGAGCGCGAAGAGCGCGAGGAAGACGCCGACGCCGAAGAGAGCGAAGAGACGGCCGGTGCACGCATCGCCGCGCGGCACGCGGTGCGTGAGGAGGCGCAAAGTGCCTGATACCGGTCTTGCGGTCGGCCTGGCATTCTTCGACCTGTTCGAATCGTTCGAGGGCTTGTTGCTGATGGCGGCGTTGACGACGATCCGCATCTACGCCGCCATGACGGTGCTGCCTGCCACTTCCGATTCAGTGCTGCCGGGGATGACCCGCGGCGCGCTGGCCTGCGTCGTGGCCGGATTCATCGCCTTCGGGCAGCCGATGGCTGATGTGATGCAACTGGGCGCGGGCACCTTGCTGATGATCGCGCTGAAGGAGTTGATGCTCGGCGTGCTGATCGGCTTTTCGGCCGCCACGGTGTTCTGGGTGGCCGAATCGGTCGGTGCGCTGGTCGACACGCAGACCGGCTACAACAGCGTGCAGATGTCCAACCCCATGAGCGGCGAGCAGAGCACGCCGGTGTCTGCACTGCTGCTGCAGTTCTGCGTCGTGATCTTCTACATGCTCGGCGGCATGCTCGTGTTCCTGGGTGCGCTGCTCGAGTCGTTCAAGGTCTGGCCGCTGATGTCGGCGCTGCCGTCGATGGCGAATGCGGCCGAGGTGTTCGTGGTGCAGCAGGCCGACACGCTGATGACCGTGACCATCAAGTTCGCGGCGCCGGTGCTGCTCATCCTGCTCTTGATCGACCTCGGCGTCGGCCTCGTCACGCGCGTGGCCGACAAGCTCGAACCGGCGACCATCGGCCAGCCGTTGAAGGCAGCGGTCGGCATGTTGGTCGTCGCGTTGATGATCAGCGTGTTCGCAGCGCAGGTGCAGCAGTTCCTGCTGCCGACCGACGTGATGCAGCGCCTGCACCAGCTGCTGCCGGGATGAACGCGCCCCGCACCGTGTTCACGAGCCCCCGCCTATCGGTCCGGGAGCTCGGCCTCGACGACGCCGAACCATTGCGCGCGATGCATGCTGATCGCCGCGTCACGGCGTTGCTGATCGACGATGCCGGCGTGCCGCTCGACGACCTCGCGAACGCGACCGCGTTCATCCATGCGGTCCGCAGGCTCTATCGGCAGTACGAGGGCTACGGCATCTGGGCCGTCGAGTCTTCGGCAGGCGGCAACGCCAGCGATGCGATCGCTTTTCGCGGCTTCGTCGCACTGATGCCCGTTGGCGAGCTGCCCGGTGACGTCGAGATCGGTATGCGGTTGATGCCATCGACCTGGGGCGCCGGGCTCGCGTTCGATGCGGCGCGGCTGGTGCTCGGCTACGGTTTCGACGTGCTCGGGCTGCCGCAGATCGTCGCGTTCTGCGACCCGGCCAACCGTGCGGCACGCCTCAACAACGAGGCTCACGGCGGCAGCTGGCTGCACGATGCCCTGCATGACGGTCGCCTCGCGAGCCACTACGTCCTCGGCCGCGAGCGGTTCCTCGCCACGCGGCACGAACCGCGCGGGCAGCGTATGCGCGCCGCGTTTCGGGCACCGGACAGATCCTTCTAGGAGCGACGCTCAGGCCGCCAACAGGGTGCGCAGCGCCTCCGGGTCGAGCCGTTGGTTCGTCTCTCTCCTCAGCACGTTGTCATGGAAGCCTTCGGTGAGCACCTTGTTCTCGAAGTTGCGCACTTTCGGGCGCGACGCCACGAACACGCGTTCATAGTTGTTGTTCAGGATGTCGGCCTGCTTGTCGATGGGCAGGCGGTTCAGCAGGTCGGTGTAGAGGGCGCGGGTCTCGTTCCACATCGCCGCGCCGGTCGGGCTGAGAACGTCCGATCCGAACAGCACCCGGGTGTGGTGAGTCGCCAGGAAGTTGGCCCAGCGCTGGGCGGCGAACGGAGTCTGGGTCAATTGCGTGGCCACGCGGCTCCAGGAGATGTCGATCATCAGGTTCTTGTTCGCGTCGAGGATCTTCTCGAGCTCGGGAACGTGCTCGCCCGACTCCGCGATGAAGCGGCCGAGCCCGCCGGCATGCGCCCAGACGAGCGTCGTGCTCTTGAGCTTATGGTGACCGATGAGTTGCTTCAGGGCATCGAGGTTGGCGGGCTCGCACGGTGCGTCGCCGACGTGCGGCTCGCCGCGGTGGTTGAGCTGATGCGCCAGGCTGTCGACGTCGCAGTGCATCACGATCGGCATGCCCACCACGCCGGCGATTTCGGCCAGGTGGATGAACGCCTCGATGTTGGTGTGCACGTTGGCCTGTGATCTGCCGGCATACAGCTGGTCGATCAGCTCCTTCGCGAGCGTGATCTCGCCGACCCCGGTGAACGTGCCCTTGTTCTCGTACAGCTTCACCAGCAGGTGCTTGGCGGCGTTGATGTCACCGAGGTTCAGCCCGGTGATCATCGGGTCGAAGCGCTCCCGGTCGGCCTGGGTCAGCGTGCTGCGCAACTTCAGCTGGTTGGCCAGGGAAGCATCGACGCCGGTGTCGAGTTGGATCTCCACATCGCTACGCGTGATGGTCTGCATGACCTGTCGAGTCATGTCGTGGAAGTCGATGTTCACCAATTCGGGCGGGATGTAGTACGCCGGGCCGCAACCGGCGTGGTCGCCAACGGCCACATCGCCGGCCGTGCCGATCACGGTGGTTGGGATCGGCATCAGCGTGGTTCGGGCCATGGCGATCTCGTCCATGTTGGCGATGAACTCCGGGCCCAGGGTGCGGCCCTGCTGGCGGTAGCCGGTCGGGTGCATGTGGGCATCGCTTGCCGCCAATGGGTATTCGTCGGACCCGGCCTTGCGCTTGCCGCCGATCACGAGATGCTTGTTGCGCAGGGCGCGCGTGGCGGCGTCGCCCATCGGCTCGCCTCCCGAGACCTCGTCGCGAGTCGCCACCACGTAGCTCCGGCGAACACTGTTGCTGCCGTCGTCGTGAAATCGCGTGTGCGTCTGCACCCGCAGGTTGGGCAGTGCCTCGGGCTCGCTCGGGGCGGGCGGCTCACCGGCGGTGAACGGCTCGCAATACGACGCTGTCGATGCCCGGGCGCTCGGCGCGCCGCTTTCCGGGGCGGGGCCCCTGGATCTTCTGGAGCTTGCCGCCTGGCCCGGCGGTGTGGAGGGTGGCGTCTCGCCGCTCGAATTCACGTCGTTGGTGGGGGAGCTGGCGAAGGGGGTGTCTTTGACGCTCGTCATGAAGCTCTCCTGGAGTGGTGCTTGTGTAAGGAACGGGCTGAGCGCGGTGGCGTTGGGCGAATGCAGATCAGAGGCTGCGCGTGGCGGCGTTCGGGTTTGTCTCGAGACCCCAGTTGGCTTCCAGATCGTCTGGCTGCTCCACGTCTGCGCCAGCGGCTACACCCTGCTCCGGCGCGGCCGCTGGCGGGGCTGCCGGCACCGGCCGGTGCGCCGTGTCGTTGGCGGGGAACTCGTGGGCGAGCGCCGCGAACCACGGCCGGATCGCCACGTAGGTGCCTGCTGCTGCGGTGACCGCAGCAACGGTTTGCAGGCCGGGGACCGAGTCCGTGCCCTTCGAGACCAGCTTCGGCACGAGCGTCGCGAGCGACATGCCCCACGACGCTTGCGCCATCTTGCCCATGCGGTAGGTCAACACCCCACCCAGGTCACCCCAGCTCGCAAAGCCCATACCGGCGCTCACATCGGCGCAGATGCCGTCGATGAACGAACCGGGCTTGTGGTGGGTAAAAAACAGCGGCACGGTCTTCCAGGTCTCGGGGTCCATGGCCCCGGCACGCACCTCCAGGTCGGGGTGGGTGAGCAATGCGATGTCGGGCACTTTCATGGAGGCAAGGATTTGGTGGGTTGCCATCGCCAACCCCAGGCCGGCACCACCAAACCCGCTCACACCGGCGCCGACGAGCATGGCGCCTGCGACACCGTTCGGCGGCCGCGGGACCGCGGCGACCACCGCGGCTGGGAGCCCGAACGTGATCTGCGCAGCCAGGACATTGAAGTCACTGTCGATGTCCCGGGCGCTGGCGATGCGGGCAACTGCCGCAGCGCGCAGCCGAGTCCCTTGCTCGTCGTTGCCCTCGGCGTCAGGGCCGAGTGCGTTCATCTCGATAACCATCGCGTCGGGCACGACCACCTCGGCGGGTATTGGCTTCAGCGTTCTGCGAAAGGTGTTGTTGACGAGCGGCGCCAGAAGCTTCTGCCCGAGCAGGTTGCCCGCTCCGCCGAGCACCGCGCCGGCCGTGTATTCGAGCGCGGTCACGCCGAACTGGGTGCCGAACCACGTCCATGTCGGCGGCGGTGACGCGGGGCGGTGGATGTCCCACTCAGGGTTGCCGGTCGCTCCCCGCGCGCCCGCATCCGCGAAGGCAACGCCGGTTGATCGACCGGGGACGGCGAAGCCTGCCACCGCACCCAGGCCGATCCCCGTCATCGCTTGCAGGAACGGGATAGCGCGATCCAGGTTGGTACCCTCTGTTTCGCCGTAGGCGCGCGCTGCCAGGTGCGCCGTGATCTGCGTTTGCGAATTGGTGGGGTCAGCGCTCGACGCCTGCACCGTGCTTTGCACCGTGCTGCGCAGACGGGCCGCCGCCGCCGCCGCCCGAGTGGCTGCGGCGTCGGCCTGCAAGGCGACTCGCGGCGCACGGCTGGCCGCGTCTTCGTCGAGGCGCAGTCGGCCCGGGCTGGCGTCGAACAACTCGGTGCGTGGAGGGATGACGTCGAGGATCAGCGCGAGCAGGGCGCCGTCGAAAACCGGGTCCTCGAGCCCCTGCGTCAGGTCGGTCGCAGACGGCGCGCGTGATGCGGGCAGTTCGATCATGCGGGCGTCTCCAGAGGTGCCGATCGCCTTGCAGGCGCTCGCGAAGCAGTCGATGTGTCCATGACGTGTCTTGTCGTTCATGTGAAACGAGCTTGCACGGTAAGCCGGCCCGCATGTGCACAAGTCGTGAATGCGAAGGAGTGTCTGCGCTTGCGAAGTCGCCGCAGGTTCGCTTTGTCACACGGCGCTTCGTGAATGCGCGAACCGGCGGCGTGGCCGCGCGCACAGTCCGCGCTGGGCCGCATCCGCTCGGAACAGGCTGCTGGCACCCGTAACCGAAGGAGCATGATGATCAACAACCTAGGCGGCGCAGGCCCTGCTCACAACGCTGCACCGGTGAACGTTCCCGCGCCGAACGATGCTGGCCCGGCAGCTGCCGGGCCGGCCGGTCCCGTCGTCGCCCACCCGCCGGCCCAGGCGGCCGATGGCGCGCCCGTCGCGCTCGGGGACCACCGCCTGGCCGATCCGGAAACGATGCGACAAATCGCACGTTTTGTCCTGCCTCGGGAACGCGTGGCGTTGGCCAGGACGATGCGCAGCACGCGTGTCGATCTCGCGCCGATACTGCCTGGCGTGCGGCGCACGGTCGATGCCGAGAGGGTCACGACCCTGCCGGCATTCGAGTCGGTTCTGCAGCAGGCGGGCGCAGCCGCCGCCGTTGCCTCCGAGACTGGCCAGGACCGGGCAGGGGAGCGGATCGAGACGTTGACGGCACTTGCTCGTCAGGTGCGCATATTGCCCTGGCGCGCGCAGATCGGTGCTGTCGAGCAGTTCAACGCGGCGCTCGAAGCCGCGGGTGAGGTCGACATCAGCTCCGAGCTGGTCGTGCGGCGTAACGAGGCCGTCGCGGAGATGCGCACCAATGTACGAAGCGCGGTGCGGGCCGGCGTGAACGTTCAGCGTCTGGTGGCCTTCCACGGCATCGACGATCAGGCTCTGGACGAACTGTTGCAGCAGGATGCGGTGCGCACCGTCCACCCCGACACGGCTCGGGGCGCGGTGTCCGTCGGTCGAAACGTGTTGGAGGTCGCGGTCGAATTCGGCATCACGCACGAACACGCCATCGAACGGCTGGAGCTGACGCACGTCGAAAGCGGGCACCCGGCCTCCGCAGGGACCGCGGCGAGGGCCGGCCACCACGTGGGTCAGCTCGCGCAGCTGCACGGCATCACCACGGAATTGGGTTTGTACTATTTGCAGCGGGCAGCTTTCAACACCGCCATGACCGCTGTGACGCATGGCGAAGACCCGGAAGCGGTCATCCATGGTCAAGGCATCACCGACGTGCAACTCATCCACCGACTCACGACTGCCGCAGAGCACTTCCAGGCTGCGCAGGCCGCCAACGCTGCGGGCAAGCCCGACGCGGGAGGCGATGGGGGCAAGCCATGACCGACCCTGTTTCGGTTGGAGCCGGCTCGAGCACGGCGCTTGTGGTGTGGGACACCGACCCACCCACCCAATCAGTGCCGGCGCCCGCCCTCGACACGCGCCGGGAAATGGCGATCATTGTCTACCGCCGGCCCCAACAGGACGTGGCGGAGGATGACGACGACGATGACTTCGATGACCGTCCCGCTCGCCAAACGCTGACCGATCTGCTCAAGGGTGGCAGCAGCAAGCTCAATGGCGGGGTCTGCGCCGACGAAACGCCGGCCACCGAAGCCGCCGCCTCCCCTGCAAGCGACCCGCACGACTGGGTGGCGCAAAGCACGGCGACGCAACGTTCGTTGGCCGAACTCGGTCAGAAAGCCGCGATCCAGGCAGCGCTGCTGAAGCTGCAGTCCGATCTCAATGATTCCAACGTGAGTTTCATCAAGCACATCGGGTCCAGCGTCAAGGCGGCAGCGCAATGACACGCACTGATCCTTCTACCGCTGCATCCGGTCGGATGCAGGTACTTTCTCAGGCACTCGCATTTTGAACATCAACAGCACGACGCCCACGCCGCCGCCTTCGCCCGCCCGCAGCGGCGAGACGACGCCGATCACGCCCCACCCAGGATCGGGGCCTGTGCAAGCGCCTGCGCTCGCAAGCGCACTCGAGGGCCTGGCGGCGCGGCGGAGTCGCCTGATGGAAATGAGCCCTGACGTGACGCTCCACATCGGGAGCTTTGTCGCCGGCGAAGGCGTGCAGGCACTCGCACGGACGAACCATGACATCGAGAGGCGGGTGGCTTTGATCGTTCCTCAGGCGCAGGTCGTCATCGACGCCGAGAGTGTTAGCAGCCTTGCACAGTTGCGAGGCGTTCTCGGCACGGATGGCGCCCCCTCGATCCACGCTGACGCGGCCCCTGGCGAGAGCCCGCCGGTCACCGTCCGGCAACTGCCGCGGGCGCTGCGCAGCACACCGCTGGCGGTGCTCGCGCGCCGCGTGCCGGTGTTGCCGCAGCGCGAGGCGTGGGAGGCCCGCACCGAATTGGTCGGTGCGGCCGGCGAGTTGAGTCCCGCAGACCTCGGCCGCCACGTGGCCAGCCTGCTGGGCACGGTCAGGCCCGGCGAGGCGCGCGGGGCGGCGGCCAATGGCGTCAACATCGCGCAGATCGCACAGGCCCACCAGATCACCGACCCCGCTGTCATCCGCAGTTTGGAGATGCAGGCCTGCACCAGCCCCCACCCCGACTCGGCCGGCGGTCGCGCAAGGGCCGGCGGCCACGTTCCGACCGTCGCTGCAGAATGCGGCATCACCAGCCCCGAAGGCATCCGGGAGCTGGAGAACCAGCAGATCAACAGCATTGACGTGAACTCGGCCGGTTACGCGGCGAATGCCGGGCACGACCTTGCACAGGTCGCCGAGCGTCACGGCATCAGCACGCCTGAAGGAAGGGTTCGGTTGCAGCACGTGGCGATCCGCGCCAACGCCTTGATGCAGGTGAACCTTGGCAACTCGGTGCAGTCCGTCGTCGAAGTGCTCGGCATCAACTCGCCCGAACTCATCCAGGAGTTGAACGCGTTGGAAGCGCTCTTGCAGCCCGATCCGCCGCAGCCCGCCGTGGATGAGCGCGGCCGCCGCAGGCGAGACATGCCGTTCAGCCGCACGCCCCCGGGCTCGCCCGCTCCCGAGGCCACACACGCGGGCTCTGCTGCGAACTCTGCCTCGCAGGCGGGCACCGATGCGGCAGGCGGCATCGCCGAGTTGGCGCTGGATTCGATCACCGCCGAGGCCTTGAGTTCGGTGCAGGGCGGCGAGTCGGTACGGTCCGTCGTCGAGCGGCTCGGCGGCATCTCGGCCCAGCTCAGAGACCAGTTGACCGCGATTGAAGCGGCCCTCCAGAGCCGTACTCGACCGCCCGGCGAATACAGCCGCAGGCGCCGCAGCTGATCTTGATCGACCGGGACGAGCACAAGCTGATTCGCGCGTCCCGATCCGTTCAGGCCCTCATCCACGCGAAGTTCCCCAGCGCGATGCCGTTGAACTCGTCGTCCGACGCTTCGAGCAGGTGGGTGCGCCAGTAGCGCCCGTGCTCTGCGTAGTGGCTCAGGGTCTCGGCGAGCCATGCGCCGGTGAGGTCTCTTGAGAACGGCACCCGCATGATCAGCAACACCGCGCCGCTGTCCGGGTCGAGGCCCAGTTGCGCCTGATCCTGTGCGTAGATCAGCAAGTTCGATTCGAGCATCAGGCGAAAGATGCGCAGCGTGCGCCCGCTGGTGGCAATGCCGAAGTCGAACTGCAGGTACATGGCCTTGGGGTCGGCCTCGACATGGTCCAGCACGACCGTGAAGCCCTCGACCTCGACCACCCGCCGCTCGAGCACGGCGGCCGGGTCGGGCAGGCCGATCGCGTCGCAGAGTTGCTCGATGAGTTCGGTGAAGCGGTCGAAGCTCATGTTGCGGTGACCAGTTGCAGAGGGTGTTGCGGGGCTCGGCGAACCCGCTCGGCCATCGACCGCATCGCGGCCGCGCGGGCCCCGGCCTGCGCACGCAGCGCCGAGGGCATCGGCCGCCATGCGCGCAGCAGCAGCAGCGGCAGCAGGCAGTTTTGATCGGGCGAGGCGGGGTCGACCTTCGGGACGAACGCCCCCGAGTTGACGGCCTCGATCAACGCCGCACGCACATGGCCAAGCGCCTCGCCGGTGCGCAGTGTCGGTTCAGCGGCGCCCATGGCTGCCAGCGCGCGCTGCCTGAGCGGGAGCGACGACGCGGTGGATGTGAGCGCAAGCCACATCGGCGAGGCGCTGCGGTCACCGTCGATGGCCGAGGCAGCCGGGCCTGCCGCCGATTCGGGTTGGAACCACGCGCCGGCGCTGGCGCTCGCCTCGGTCAAGTCGGTGGCCCAGTCGGAGCCGTTGTTGTCGCCATTGCTGTCTCCATTGCTGTCGCCATTGCTGTCTCCATTGCTGTTGCCGTCGCCACCGCCTGACGCGCCTTGCCCAGCACGTTCGCCTTGGCCGCCTTGCTCGCCTCCACCCTGCGAGCCGGCACCCTCGGCCGAGCCTGCGGCCGCGATCGACGTGTCGTCGACATCGTCGACATCGTCGTCGGCATCGAAGTCGGCTGCGTCTCCCAGCGCCATGGCCACGCGGCCGGCGCGCCCCGAGCGGCCTGCGGCGCGCGCTGCCGCGGCCTTCCGGGGGGGCAGGGGCAGGACGCGCCGCGAGTTCGTCGGCACGAGCGCCGCACCAGTTCGCCGCGGCGTGGCTTGCGGGTCGAAGCGAAAGATGCAGCCGTTCGCCTGGCCCCAGTGCACCTCGCCCGGGCGCGCCGCAGGTGCAGGGCTGCCGGTGCCGGTGTTCGCATTCGGGCCGAGCGTGGCCCGGGCGACCGGTGTCGGGGGAGGCGGCAACAACGGTCGCTGCGTCATCGCAGTGCCACGCTGAACAGCGTCTGGGCAAACCGCAGCACGATGCTGGCGCCCCACGGGCCGAGTGCCAGCAGCGTGACCACGACCGAGATGAGCTTGGCGGCCTGCCCGATGCTCTGCTCCTGCAGCGAGGTAACGGCCTGCACGAACGACACCAGCAGGCCCACCACCGCGGCCACCACGATCGCCGGCAGCGAGACCAGCAGGCACAGCAGCAGCGCCTCGGAGGTCAATCGGATCACGCTTTCGTATTCCATCGATGGTCCTGTTCCTGTCCCTGTTCCTGTTCGGATGCCGCGCTATCGGTAGGTGAGCACCAGGCCGTGGAGCAGCACCGACCAGCCATCGAGCACCACGAACATCAGAATCTTGAATGGGATCGCGACCTGCGACGACGACACCTGCGACAGGCCCAGCGCGATCAGCACGTTGGCGATCACGAGGTCGACCACGACGAACGCGAGGTACACCAGGAAGCCGATCTTGAACGCCTCCGACAGCTCCGAGACGGTGAACGCGGGTGCGAGCACGATCAAGTCGTCCTTCTTCAGCTGCGCAGCGCGCTCGGGCGGCCAGACGGTGGCTGCCGACTTCAGGAAGAAGGCCTTCTCGCGCTCGTGCGCATGCTTGGCGAGGAACTTGCTCAGCGGCTCGCGCGCCGCATCGATCAGCTGGCCCATCTGCTGCGAATTGGAGGCGCTGCCGCCTTGCGACTTCATGTTGTCGTTGATGTCCATCATCACCGGCGCCATGATGTAGGCCGACACGATCAGGGCCAGCCCGTTGAGCACCATCGTTGGCGGCACCTGCTGTACGCCGAGTGCCTGGCGCAACAAGCCCAGCACGACCACAATCTTGGTGTATGACGTGATCATCATCGCCGCGAACGGCAGCAGCCCGACCGCGAACGCCGCAACGATCAGCGGCAGGAAGTCGACCGGGTTGCCCGTGTTCATCGCTCGACCATGTGCGTGATGCGCGCGCCGAGCTGGCCGCCGACGGCCACCAGTTCGGCATGGCCCACGACTTGGCCGCAGGCAACCAGGCGGATCGTCGCGGCGGTGATCGGTGTGGTCAGCTCGATGACGTAGCCCGGCCCGATCGACGCCAGATCGCGCAGCGCCATCGCGACGGTCTCGATCTCGAATCGCACGGGCACGGTGAGCTCGTCGAGGCTCTCGGGGGGCCGGTACTCGGCGCCCGCTTCGTCGTTCAGGTTCTCGTCGGCCGACAGCTCGGGTGTGTCTTGAATTTGCATTTGGCTCCCTCTCAAACTGGCTTTGGCTTCTAGGCAGCGGCCCGTCGCAGCACCCCATCGCGCGCGCACCGGCAGGCCGGTCTTGGCGGCGGGGATCGGTTGCATCAGCAAAACGTCGCCGACGGCCAGCGTGTCCATCAAGGCCAGCGCATACCCCCGCTGATGCAGCACGATGCGACCCGGCATGCGCCAGCCGCGCCGGTGCGCGTCATGGGCCGGCTGGGTGTGGGTCAAGGCCTCCAGCGCACGGCGCAGCGGCGCGGTCGTGCCGCCGAAGCGGACTCGGCACAGGCAGCGTCCGTCCCGACGCAGGGCGACCCAGTCCGACAGCGCTTCCCCGGGCGGGCGCGGCGCGCAGGGCTCGATGCGCGTCAGTCCGGTGGGGGCCCATCGGCCTAGCCCGAGCGCGTGCAGCAGCCGCAGCGGCACGGCGCACAGGGCAGTGGCCGCCAGGCGCTGCGTGCCTTCGCAGGCGGGCAGCCGGGCCGCCATGGCAAGGGCAGGGTGGTCGCAGTCGGCAATCTCCACGCGCAGGCTGCTGTCGCCATCGGTCAGCTCCACGGCATAGCGTTCGTCGCCGGCCGGGGCAGCGGCCGGCGACAGCACGACATCGAGACCATGCTGCGCCAACAGGCGCCCGAAACGCGCGTCGTGCAGTACCCGCGACCAGCTGGCGAGCGGCGAGTCGATCGCGAGCAGGGCCCGTGCGAGTGGGGCGATCGGGGGCGGCGCGGTGACGGTGGCGAGTTGCATGGTGCTAGCGGTGCGGGTCGGTTCGGTCAGTGGAGGTCAGTTCAGGTCGATCGACACGTCGCGTCGCGGCGACACCGCTTCTTCGAGCGTGCGCTGCAACATCTCGCGGTGCGCGCCGATGAGGCCCGCCGACTGCGCATCGGTGCATTCGAAGCGCAGCAGCAACCAGTGCAGTGAGAGGCTGAGGTGCAGCGTTGTCGACGGCAGGATGGCTTCGTTCAGCGACAGGCGCACGGTCCAGCTGTCACCGGTGTGCACGGCAGGGTCGTTGCAGAAATCGGCGACAGTCGTTGCGAGGTAGCCGACGATGAGCCGACCCCGCGCATCGGGCTGCAGCTCGTCGACTGCGCACGCGCCGACCGGTTCGGGCAGGGCCGGCGCCGCGACGTGTGGATGGTCCTGGGGCGCTCCGGTGTCAACACCCGGGTCTTCATCGCCCGCGGAATCGTTCACCGATGACAGCGGCTCGATGCGGGCCGCTTCGGCCACGTCGGTCATGGCTTGCGGCGCCTCCGGCAGCGGCAGCGCATCCGGCGGCAAAGCATCCCCGCGAGCGGCACTCGCGGCCGGTCGTCGCGACGCCGGGCGCTGCGGCGTGCGCAGCAGCTCGGCGAAGTTCGGTCGCGTTGCGCCCTTGGCGGCCTGGCCGCGCGCGGCGGGCGGGCCGTCGCCGGCTGCGGGCAGGTGCACCGTCAGGTGTCGCAGGGGGACGCTGCGGGTCATGGCGCGGCCCGCGACGGAATGCAGGGCAGGTTCATCGGGCCGGCTCCGCGCTTCGCACTGCGGTCCATTCGCGCCCGGGGCGGCTCGTCACAATCATGCCGACACCCGGCCGATGGGCTCAATGCGTGCATGCTCGCCGAGCTCCTGGTAGGAGTAGACGGGCAGCCACTTCAGACGCGCCTCGACCATGCGACGCACGTAGCGCCGAATGTCCATCGACGCGACCACGGCCAGCCCTGGCCGCGCGGTCTCGCCGGCAATCGCGGCGATGCGCTCGGCGATGGCGGCCGTCTGCTCTGTCGCCATCGCGAGGAAGTTGCCGGCCGGCGTCGGCTTGATGCACTCGCGGATCGACTTCTCGAGCGCCGGGTCGAGCAGCACGGCCGAGAGCGCTCCGGTGCCGTTGGTGGCGCGGTGCGCGAGGTAGCGGCCGAGGTCGCCGCGCACGTACTCGGTGAGCATCAGCATGTCTTTCTCCTTCGGCCCCCAGACAATCAGGCTCTCGGAGATGGCGCGCATGTTGCGGATCGAGACGTGCTCTTCGAGCAGCCGGCGCAGCACCTCGGCGATGCGCTGGAATGGCAGCACCTTCTGCACCTCGCCGACCAGGCCGGGGTAGTCGGCCGTCATGCGCTCGAAGATCCACTGCACCTCCTGGATGCCGAGGAACAGGTGTGCGTGGCTGCGCAGCAGCGCCCCCGCGTGGCGCGCCAGCACCTGCTCGTGCGACAGGGAGCGCAGGCCTTCGGTGGCCTCGGCCACCGCCGCGTCGATCCAGTCGCGCGCCGGGTCGTCGCCTGCGCCTTGCGCGCCGGCCCGCGCGGCGTACCAGGCGTCGGGCGCCTCGACGACGAGCCGCCGGCCGACCGCCAGGCTGCCCTGCCCGGCCGGCACATCGTGGATCACGATCTCGTAGCTTTCGTCGGGCTGGTCCGCGCCCGTCCAGACGCGGATGCCGGGGAAGGGCAGGCCCAGCTGCTCCTGCAGCGCGGTGCGTTCCACCTCGAAGGCTGCGTTGAGCGCGAGCTTGTCGAGCGACGCGCCCAGACCCACCGCCAGCTTGGCGCCGAGCGGTGCGCTGAACGACGACGCCTTGTCCTCGATGCCGGCGGGTTCGCCGCGGGCACCTTCGCGCTGCAGGCTCTTCAGGATGCCCACGCCCGCGAGTTGCGACTTCCTGTGCTTGCGCACCAGCACGCGCGCCGCCGCCACGAGCGCTGCGGCGAAGAACAGGAACACGTACCAGGGGAAGCCCGGCACCGCCGCGAAGCCGCACAGCAGCGCCGCCGCCATGTACATCGCTTTCGGGTGGGTCGTGAGCTGCGACGACATCTCCTCGCCCATCGAGCGCGGTTTGATGTCCTGCGAGTTGCTCACGCGCGTGATCAGCAAGCCGGCCGCCACCGAGATCAGCAGCGACGGGATCTGCGACACCATGGCGTCGCCGATGGACAGCACGGCGAAGCGGTTGGCCGCGTCGCCGGCCGTCATCTGGTGGTAGGTGACGCCGATGATGATGCCGGCCAGGATGTTGATCGCGGTGATCACGAGCCCGGCGATCGCGTCGCCCTTGACGAACTTCATTGCGCCGTCCATGCCGCCGTGGAGTTGGCTCTCCATGGCCAGCAGGCCGCGCCGGCGGCGTGCTTCTTCGCCGGTCAGGTGGCCGGCGCGCAGGTCGTTGTCGATGCTCATCTGCTTGCCGGGCATGGCATCGAGCGTGAAGCGCGCGCCGACCTCGGCCACGCGCTCAGAGCCCTTGGTGATGACGATGAACTGCACCACCGTGATGATCATGAACACCACCAGGCCGACCACCAGGTTGCCGCCGACCACGAGGTTGCCGAAGGCCTCGATGATGTGGCCCGCGTCGGCGTGCAGCAGGATCAGCTTGGTCGAGGCGATGTTCAGCGCCAGCCGGAACAGGGTCGTGAACAGCAGCAGCGACGGGAAGGTCGACAGTGCCACTGCGTTCGGGATGTAGAGCGTCACCATCAGCAGCAGCACGCTGATGGTGATGTTGAGCGCCAGCAGCCCGTCGATCGCGATGGTGGGCAGCGGGAAGATCATCAGCGACAGGATCGCGACGATCATCGCGCCCATGCCGATGTCGCCGCCATACGCGAACGGCGCGCGTTTTTTCCGCGCGGGGGTCGGGGTCAATGCAGCCATGTGTCGTGGGAAATCAACGAAGCGCTTGCGCTTGCGCCGGCCCGACCGCACCGACCCAGCGCAGCACGGCGGCGACTGCGCTGAACAGCGCTTCGGGCACCGGCTCGTTGAGCGGCACCTTGAACAGCGCGCGCGCCAGCGGCGGGTTGCCGAACACCGGCACGCCTGCGGCTTCTGCATAGCCGCGAATCAGCAAGGCCTCGGCGTCGAAGCCCTTGGCCACGATGATCGGCAGCCCCGAGGCTTGCGCGTCGTAGCGGATCGCCACGGCGTAATGGGTCGGGTTGACGATCACCGCGCTCGCGGTGGTCACCGCCTGCTTGCGGCCGGGGCCGTTCGCGATCTCGCGGGCGAGGCGCTCGCGCTGGTGCTTCATCTGCGGGTCGCCCTCGGCGTCTTTGTATTCGCGCTTGATGTCGTCCTTCGACATGCGCTGGCCTTTCATGAACTGCCAGCGCTGGATCGCCAGGTCGAGCGGCCCGAGCAGCAGGAACAACAGCAGCCCGATGCACAACACTTTTGTCACCGCCACCCACGCGATCGCGCCGATGGCCGGCACCGATTGGTAGACGGCGCCGGTCACCAGCGGCAGCAGCACGAGGATGACCCGCCAGAGCACCACGCCGAGCACCACCGCTTTCAGGACCATCTGCCCCAACACCATCAGCGACTTGGCCGACACGATCTTCTTGATGCCCTCGGCCGGGTTCAGGTTCTCCACCTTCGGTGTGACCGCCTCCATCGAGACCAGTACGCCGATCTGCGACATGACGCCGATCACAGAGAACACGGCTGCGACCAGCACCAACGGCAGCACGATGAAGCCGGCCTCGGCCGCCATCAGGCCCACGCGTTCGTACAGGTCCGCCAGCGGCAGGTCGCCGTCGCCGAAGTTCATCGCCTGGTCGAACAGGCGGTGGATGCGAGCCAGCGTGTCGTCGGCCGCGAGCAGCAGCACGATCGTCACGCCGAGCATCGAGACCGCCTGCGACAGATCCTGGCTCTTCGCGACCTGGCCCTTCTCGCGCGCCTTGCGCAGCTTCTGGTCGGTCGGCTCCTCGGTCTTGTCGGATGACATGGGCTGGCTCGGGTGGGCGCAAAACGCGCGGGTGAAGGTGGGGCGCCGCTTTGGTGTTTCAGACTAGCGGTGAGCCTTGCCGGGTACTGCGGGGATGCGAAGAAACGGCCGGCCGCGCGACGTTGCGTGTGGCGTGTGGCGTGCGCTCAGCGCGCAAGGCGGGCGAACTCGGCCGCCACGTCGCGCACATAGGCGCGGGTTTCCGGGTAAGGCGGCATCTCTCGCCCGTGCTTGAGTACCGCTCCCGCGCCCGCGTTGTAGGCGGCCAGCGCGAGCTCGGGGCGGTCGTTGAAGCGGTCGAGCAGTTGGCGCAGGAGTCGCGCGCCGGCGTCCAGGTTGACAGCTGGGTCGAACAGCCGGGTCGCGGGGTCGGTCACGCCGAGTTCGCGCGCGGTGTCGGGCATCAGCTGCATCAGGCCGATTGCGCCCTTCGGCGAGACGGCCGCCGTGTTGAAGCGGGACTCGACATGGACGATGGCCTTGAGCAGGTTGGGCGTGTGCCCGTAGCGGGCCGCGGCGGCGGCGATCAGTGCGTCGAGCGCTTCGTCGTGTCGCAGGTCCCGTGGGTCGGGGCGGGGTTCGATGCGCAGCAGCAGTCGGCCGTTGCCGTGCTCGGCGCTCGAGCCGAGCGCCAGGATGCCCGTGAACGGCGGCGCTGCCGTGGCCGGCGGCGGTGGTGTTTCGGGCGGTGCCGAGTCGTCGGCTTCGCAGGCCAGCCCGCTAGGTGCCGACCGCATCCGGTACGTGTTGAGCCACGGATCGACGCAGATGAAGCCTGCCTGCGCACTGCACGCAAACCCCCCGGCGATGACCGCCACGCACACCCCGAGCGCACGGTAGCGCCTGGCATCGGACCGCCTGAGCCGCGCAGCCGGGCCCATGCTCAGTGCGACAACTCGTCGACCACGGTCGTGCGCCGTGTCTCGCTGGGCGTTTGCGCGTAGCTCGCGCGATAGCCTTGCGCCAACGTCGACCGGCTCGTCACGCCCCAGCGCATCGCGACCGCGAGCACGCCGTCCTGCGAGCCGCTCGCGGTCAGGTCTGCATGGATGCGTTTCATGCGGCTGTCGCGGATCACTTCGGCCGGCGTCATGCCCAGGTGCTTGTGGAAGGCGAGTTGCAGCGAGCGCTCGGTCACCGCGATTTGCGCGGCGATCTGCCGCACCGACAACTCGGACTGGTCGAGATGTTCGATCAGGTAGCGGTAGGCGCGGCGGTAGCGCGGCGGCAGCCTGCTCTCGATGCTGTCGATGGCGCCTGTCGTCACGCTGGCGCCCAGGCAGCGCGGCACAGGCGCGTACAAAACGCCCGAGCGAAGGCTCTCCAGAGCAGCCGACGAATACTGCTTGTACAGGCGCAGCGCATCGCAATGGCGACCGTTGTGCGCGTGCAGCTTGGAGGCGCAGTAGTTCAGCTCGCTGGCAAAGCGGTGCCCGCTCAACTTGCGTTCGTCGAAGACCAGCAGGTTCAGCAGTTCGGTGGCCGCCCAAACGTTGCGCGCACCGAGGCACGCGAGCGCGGCGTCGACCCGGAACCTGGCCGCGACCCCCGGCATCTCGCACGCGTCGACATGCGCCACTTCGTTGAGCAGCGCCTGCGTTCCGCCCGCGATGCCCATGCCCGCCCGCAGCCGTGCGTGCAGCCGGGCTGCATGCTTGCCGCCGAGACTGGCGGGGTCGAGCTGGCGGCTCAACGCATGAAACTGCGCGTCGAGCTCGGCGACGGGCCGCAGCCGCTTGAGCACGCTGTCGTTCGCGGAGCAGTGGCCGTGGTCGATCAACTCGTCGAGCGACCGGAGCCAGACGCTGACCTCAAGGTGCAGTTGCGCGAGCGTGACCCACCCGGCCAAGCCGGGCACATCTGCCTCGGCGGCCACGTTGCAGGCCAGTTCGAGCGACTGGAATGCGTCGGTGTGCCGGCCCATGGCCAGGTAGGCGGCACCCAGCAGCAACAGTACTTCGACACGCGCAGCCACCGGCAGGGCAGGATCGTCGGCGAGTTCGACCACCATCTGGGCTGCGCGCGCCGGCTTGTTCAGGTGCAGCATGAAGGTGGCCTGATCGACGGCCGCGCTGCAACGGATCGCCTTGCGCGGCAGTGCGTCGTAGGTCTTGAGCATCTGCCGCATCAGCTCCTCGGCCTCTTCCTCGCGGCCGAGTGCCAGCAGCGAACGCGCCGTGACGCGGGCCACGAGCACGTCGTGCTCGGCTGATACCGGCCGCGCCTCTCGTTCGAACGCGTCGCGGCCCTGCGCCACGGCCTGCTTGAGCTTGCCGGCGGCAACCAGCGCCGCCATCACCGGCGAATGGGAGCTCAATTGCGCGTTCGCGACGAGCAACATCAGCGTGATCATGTCGATGCCGCGCGCTTGCCCAGCGCGCTCTGCCCGTTCGGCTGTTGCCAGTTGAAGGTTGCCTCGCCGGAGGCGCAGTTGCTACCTAGTTCACAGAGCCGCCCTATTGACCGCACGCGAGTGGCAGATTTGTCACAAGCCAAAGAGTGGGATGCGTTAAGAATGCATTTGCCCCTTCCACGGTCACCCGACAGTGGCACATCTGCAATAAATCGCATGAGTCGCATCTCAAGTGGTGGTTCGGTCGTCACGATCAAAGAGTCAGCGAGGCGATCATCTGGCGCGCTGCGTTTCCAGAGCGTTTCATCGACGCCCTTCGCGCTGCGTCCAGCTGTAACCAGTCGATCAACATGACGGCGCCGGCGCATACCGAGGTCGCCATCGCCGAGCTGGCGCTGCGCACCGATGCGCGCACCGTTGCGGCGAGTCCCGTGCAAGTGGCCCGAATCAACCTGCTTGGTCAGACCGGCGTGACGCTGGCCGATGGCGTGCGCCACCCGCTGTTGGGCAAATCGGCAGCGCTGGTAGCGCTTGCGGCGATCGAGCGTGCGCCGTCGTGCCGTCGCGTGGCCGGGATGCTCTGGCCCGAGTCGCCGGAACGCCTGGCGCGCAACAACCTCAGGACCTTGCGGCACCGGTTGACGCGCCAGCTCGGGGTCGAGTTGCTGGGCAGCGGTGAGCTCCTCAGCATTTCATCGCAGGCGGTGATCGTGCGGACACCCGATGCCGACGAACTCGTCGCCGAGCTTGCAGCGGGCGGCGCGTCGCGTTGCATGCTGCTGCCCGATGTCGGCCTGCTCGAACTGGAGCAGTTTCAGGAGTGGCTCGCCACTGCGCGGCAGCGCATCAACCGGCAGCAACTCGAGATGCTCGACACCGCACGGGGCGCCGCCATGGAGAGTGGCCAGAGCGCAAGGGCGATCGGCTTCGCCCGCGCCTGCGTGATGCTCGAACCCTTGAGCGAGCGCTGGCACCGTCAGCTGATGCACACGCACACGGCCTGCGGCGACCGCGCTGCTGCGCTCGCAGCCTACGAAGCCTGCAAGGAGACGCTGCTCGACAACCTCGGCGCCACGCCCGACGACCGAACCCGCAGCCTGCATCTGCGCATCCTGAGGAGCCAGCACCGCGACCACCCGACCGGGGAGGTGGCGCCCGCACCGGCGCCGGTCGACTCGGCGGCGCTGATCGAACGCGATGCGCAACTCGAGCGGCTCGAAGCGGCTTTTTCGCGCAGGCTGTCGATGGCGCTGCACGGCGAGGCCGGGGTGGGAAAGACACGTCTGCTCAAGCACTTCTCCCAGGGCAAGACGGTGCTTGCTGTCAAGTTGCGCGCCGGTGCCGGGCAGGACCCCTTTTCAGCGCTCGCGCAGGTGCTGCTGGCCGCCCAGCAGACGCACATGCTCGCTCTCGAACGCATTCACCGGATGGAGCTGGCTCGCGTGGCGCCGCAGGCCTTCCCGGACGACCAGCCGTCGGCTGCAACGATCTCGACGGTACGCCTGCGCGAGGCCGTGGTCCACTGGAGCGAGATGCTGCGCGCCAAGGGCGTGACGCTGCTCTGCATCGATGATCTGCACTACGCCGATGCCCGGTCGCAGAGCGCGTTCGCGGCGCTGATCGAGCCCACGCCGGACCCGTCGCGGGCGTTGCCCGTGTTGCTCAGCTATCGCAGTGGCGAGATCGCCGGTGACCTTGCCGAGGCCATCGGCTTGCAGCGGCAACATCAACGGCTCGAGGAAATTCGGCTCGAACGCCTGTCTCAGTCCGGCATCGAGGCCTTGCTGCGCTCCCTCGGGCGCGATGAATCGACCCTCCCGGCGCATGCCGGGCAGCTTCTTGCGGCGACCGGCGGCAATCCGTTGTTCGTGATCGAGCTGACCCTGTTCACCCACTTCGAGCAGGTCCACGGCCACCTCGCCCGCGTCGGTACCAACCTTGAGCTGCTGCTGCAGACGCGCCTGGCCGGCTGCTCCGACACCGCTCGTCAACTTGCGTTCACCGCGGGTGTCGCGATGGCGGATTTTTCGGTCGAGCTGGCGGCCTGCGTGATGCACCGAACCGCGCTCGACCTGATGCCCGCCTGGTCCGAGTTGCAGGCGCGCGGCCTGTTCGGTGAACACGGCCTCGCCCACGATCTGGTCCGCGATGCGGTGCTCGCCGCATTGCCCAGTGCGATCCGCGTCGCGATGCACCGGCAAATTGCCGGATTTCTGGAAGAGATCGGACGTACCGGCGCACCGGTTGCGCGGCACTGGCTGGCCGCGCAGGAGTTCGAGCGCGCGTGTCCCCACGCCGTGAAGCAGTTCGAAGCACTGCTGCATGCAGGTGCCGAAAGCTCGCACCACCGCGAAGCGGTTTTCGAGATCATCGAGCGCCTTGACGGCGAGGTTCTCCTGAACAACCTGTGGACCACCACTTACCTGAACCCCGTGGAGATGCCGGAGTCGATGCGTGCCCGTCTCGAGGCGCTGATGGACCGTGTTGAACGTATCGCATTCAGCGACGACGCCAAGGCGTGGGTGGCTTACAAACGGGCTCAGTCGTTGTTCTTCTGGCGCGGCAAGCCCGGGTTGGCCCACGATGTCTTGTTGGCGGCTGTGGCGGGCTTGAAGATGGGCGACAGAGCCGCGCTGAGCATCGAATGGATGCTGTCGATAGCCGCGAGCCAACTCGGCAAAGACCCGTCCCCGCACGCGCGTCGAGCAGCCGAGATCGCCGCTCGCTTACCGCGAGACCGCGCGCACCATTTTCTTTCAATCTCCGTGTTTGTTCTGCGCTCGGCCTTTCTCTCGGAGCACGGCGCCTGTGCGCGGGAAGCATCGACCCTGATTCGGTCCGCTCGCGCTGCGGGTGACCGGGGTGCCGTTCGCGGAATCCGCCTTCGCTTGGCTCAGGTCTTCTGCCATGGGGGCTATTCCGCAGCAGGAGCGCGTCATTACCGTTACGTGACCGAAACGCTCGGGGACAACGACCCGGCCGAGTGGGTGTCCTCCCGGGGCTTCGTCTATGGCCGCGCGGCGCTGCGCTGTGGGCGCTACGAAGAAGCGATCCGGTACCTGGAGCCGCTGCTGCAAAGTCAGAGTTTGTTAGCGCTTCACGCAAGAACAGGGCTTGCCTGGGGCTGGAATGTGCTCGGGCGCCCGGACCTCGCAACCGAGCACGTTGATCTCACCGGTACGGGTACCAATGGCAACTTCGAGGTGTTCGTCATGAATTCCTTGCTGCGGTCAAGCCTGGCGCGCCGACGCGGTGACCTTGGCGCCGCAGAGTTGCAGGCCGCCATCGACACGATGCGCACGGGGAGCGCATCACTCGCCTACATCGGCATGCTGGAAACGGCGCTGGCCACCCTCACCGCGTCGCCAACGGAGCGGGTGAGTGTGGCCGCGCGGGTACTCGAACTGGTGCGACCGCCGCACCCCAGCCCGGGTGACCTGACCTGCGCGTTGCTCACGCTCGCCGAAGCCCATGCCGCCGCTGACCCGAGTGGCGCAGCGTTCCGTCCGTTCGCACTTGAAGGCGCGGCGCTGGCTCGGCGCGGCCGCATCGGCGGCAGCGACTACCAGCCCGACCTGCTGTGCCGCTTCGCGAGCCTGCTGCAGCGCAGCGACCCCGACCTCGCGGCGTCGCTGACCTACGTTGCCGCACGGTGGGTGCGCAATGCCTGCGATCACTTGCCAGAGATGGCGCGCGAGTCGTTCGTTTGCAATCACCCCGTCAACTCGATCTTGCTTCGCGCCCAGTGAGGCAACAGCGCGATGGCTCCGCCGAGCGCCTGGCCGGCCTGACGCGATGCCGTGGCGGTGAGGTGCAACCCGTCCGTTTCGCGAGCTGGGCCGTGTAGGCAGTGTTTCCCGCGTCCGACTCGCCCTGCATCCAGATCACGACCGGCACGCTGTAGCCCGTTGCGAGGGTGCGCGCGGCCCGCACCTGACCGATCGGGCGCGCGTAGGGAACGGAGCCCTTGCTGAATCCGGCAATCGACGTGCCGCCCGATCCCGGCAGAAATCGTCAAGTCGTTGGGGTAGCCATTCACCGCGCGCTCAACGAGGCTGAGGCTTTGACCGTAGGTGACGTGACGCAGGGAATGAGTCGTGATTCCCCGTGGGGCGCCACCGGCCACGAACGAGCGGGAATCCCCTCCACCGGGGTCATCCGCCGCCAGTCAACTTGGCGCAGTTGCAGCAGCCAGAAGCGCCTTCACGGCCTGCGCGATGCGATCCCCGATGATCAGTTTCGAAGCCGAGTCGTAGTGATAGAACCCGCTCAAGTCGGATGTGTTGACGAGCCTCGCGTATTTGTCTGCATTGACCACTGCGGTTTGAGCTGCCGCGACGTTTTTTCCAAACGCCATGGACTGCGCCCACGTGCCGGTTTGAACGATGACCACCGGCAGCGCCGGCGAGCCCGCATCGCTGCGCACGTCCGCAATCAGGTTCTTCAGGTTTTGCTCGTACGACAAACCGTTGGCGCTGGCGAACGAATCGTTTTCGCCCTGGAACCATACGAACGCAGACCATCGACAGCCCTGGGCCTTGCATGATGGATTCACGCTGGCTGGTGCGGACTTCAGCGATTGGATACGGGAACGCAGTTCCGTGTAGAGCGGCCCCACCGTACCGCCCGAGAGGGGGCTGCGCCAGTCGACGTACAAAGTCGTTCCACCATGGGCGACCTTGATCAGCGAAGTGGACGAGTACCCGGCCTTGCTCAAGGCCTGACCGAACACCAGTTCGGGGCCGTACGCACCGCCGCATCGGGTCGGGAGCGACGAGACGAACAGCGGCGAGACGGCTGCCGCATTCCATGCGCACAGCACCTTGGTGTTGGGAACGGTCAGATCGGCGCCCACCAGCCCTGCCGCATTCAGCCGGACCAACTCAGACGCCTCGAATGCGGCCATTTCGGGCGTGTAGCCATAGCCCGCATAGCCATTGTTCGTATCCTTGTGCCAGTAGCGAATGCGCTCCGCGAGGCGTGCCTTGATGTCGGTATTCGCCGCGCTCGCCAGATCAGCGAGGATGTTCTGGAACAGCGTCGCGTCGACATTGCCTTCCATGTTGGATTGGCCAGCCAACAAGAACATCGGCAGTTCTTCGGTCAGCACGGCGTCGGTGCTCGTCACCGAGCCGGCGCTGTTGGTCACCACGGCCGAGTAGCGGGCGCCATGGTCGGCTGCCAGCGCGGCGGTGATCGCGAGCGTCGCCGAGGTGGCCCCGGCGATCGGTGTGCCGTTGCGCCGCCACTCGTAGCTCAGCGGTGCCGTGCCCGTGGCGGTGACGCTGAAGGATGCGGGTTGCTGCTCGAGCACCGTGGTGCTCGCGGGCTGCGCCGTGATCGTTGGAGCCGATGCGCTCTCTCCGCCACCGCACCCGGCCAGCGGCAGTGCAATGACGAACGCAGCCCAGCCAACTTTTGACGCGATCATGACGGCCGCCCAGCGGGAAAGTACTTCGTCAAAATGTTGCTCATCGCAGCCTGTGCCGCCTGGCCGTGCGAGGCGTTGTACAACGGTAGCCAGACGAAGTACCACCCTTCGCCGTAGTCCGGGCTTTGACTGCTGGTGATGACGGTCTTGTTGAGGAAGGTCTTGGCATGCGCGGTGAACGCGGCGTTGTCCATCGGGATGAGCGACTGGTACTTGACCAGCCGGTCATAGATCGCCGCCGAAGGCTTCAGCCCCGCCGCCGCCATCGCCTTGCCGAGCAGCACGCCGTCGGTGGGTTGAACGCCCCAGAAGTGGATCAGCGGCGTCAGGTCGGCACCCGCCGCCTTCGACATCCGCAAGATGCGGCTGTCGACGCCGCTCAGGCCGTCGCTTGCCACCGGCGTGATGTAGTCCAGGTTCTCCTGCAGGTAGAACTTGTCGAGCGCGCTCCAGCCGAACAGCGCCGCGACCTCGACGTACTTCGCGTAGCCGCGGTGCTGGTAGCGCACCTCGTCTTTCGTGGTGTTCGAGATGTCCATCGGTTTGCCGGCGCGGAAGTTCGGCGTCACCATCCAGTTCAGCGCGGCCTGCTCGCGGTTGATCTGGGGCAGGTTGACGAACGACTTGCCGAACGCGAGATCGAGGTCCATGCCGTACTTGCGATTCCAGACCGCTGCGGCCAGCAGGTTTACCGCAGCCTCGCCTTCGCCGGGGAAGTTGCTGAACAGTTGCGCATGGCCGAGCTCATGGAACTCGGTCTCCCAGAAGTCGCTGCTGGCGTTCAGGTACCACGCCTTCTGGTTGCCGTCGGTCGCAGCGTTGGGGTCGAAGGTGTTGTTGATTTGCGGGTAGCCGATGCCGTAGCCGCTGAACATGATGTCGGTGTCGATCTGCAGGTACAGGATGGTGTTGTTGCGCACCTGCGGTTGGCCGATCAGGTCAGACACCGCATCGAGCCGCATGTCCCAGTGCCGCATCAGTTCGGCCGGGTCGGCGTAGTTGGAGATGAAGCCGGTGGGCACTTGCATCATGAACTTGTCGGTCTCGAAATCGGCCCACGGTGCGGGGTTGTTGCGCTGCGTGGTGAGCCACTCGGCCAGCGTCGTCTTGTTGTGCGCAGTCGCCGAGAAGAACGGTGCTGGCACCGCGTTCTTGATCTGCACGTCGACGACGCCGGCATCGGCCAGATAGGGCGTGTTGATGTAGATGCCGCCGCCGAACGGGTTGGCCACTTCGGTCGTGGTGCTCGTGATCGGGAACTTGTTGCTGATGCGGAAGAAGCGGCGCACCGGGCCGCTGCCCGTCTTGTCTTGCTTGTGCGCGCCGACCTGGATCGTGAAGCCGGTGCCCACCATCGAGCTCGGCACGGTGACGGTCGCCACATCGCCCGGCGCGAGGTAGTAGCCGGTCGGCCGCAGCGCCGGCGTGGTCGACCAGGCGGTCCGCTTGCCCCAGTACGCGGGCATCGAGGCCTTGATCTTCGCGGTGTAGGTCTTGGTCGGATCGGCCGCAACCTTCACCTTGCCGGGGAAGAAGTCTGCGGTGCTGAACTTCTTGCCACCGAGCAGCGAGCGGTACTTCGCGAAGGCGGTCGGCGTGAAGGCCTGATCCTGGACGCCTTGCTGCAACATGAACACGGCGCGCGCGAGTTCCATGCCGTCCAGCGCGCCGGGCTTGTTGGGGAAGCCGCCCTTGGTCTTGGCGCCGATGAAGAAGACGCCTTCCTTCTTCTCGTACAGGTCGATCACCGCCAGCGCTTCGGTGAGCGTTGCCTGGCTGTCGACCAGCGTGACCATCGACGCGGCCAGCAGGCCGGCCTGCGCGTTGATCTGCGCGGCGTCGAGCAGCGCCGCGCCGCTCAGGTGGTTCTTGATCTTCGCCAGCGCGGCGGCGAAAGTCAGCGCGTCGGCGCCGTCGACCACCGGCTTGCAGTAGACGAGCTTGGCCGTGCCGAAGATCGGGTCGCTGCCGAAGGTGGTGCTGTCGAGCGTGACCTTGCCGGTCTGGTTGAACAGGTAGACGAACGCGCCGCTCGCGCCGTAGGCCAGATGCGTCTTGACGCTCAGGGTGACCGAGCCACCTTCGGCGCCGCACTGGGTGAAGCCGTCCAGGCCGAACGCCGAGGGCGTGGCGGTGGGGCTCGGTGGGGTCGGCGTTGCCGGCGTGGTCGATGTGACCGGCGGCGCGCTGTCGGCAACCGCACTCGAACCCGACCCGCCGCCGCACGACGCGAGAACGGTCGACAGTGCTGCGAGGGCCAGAGCATGGCGAAGCGGGCCCGGCCGGAAGATTTGCAGGAGGTTGTGCGTCGGCGATGGGGTAGGCGGGATCATGATTTACTTCCATGAGTCGGGTGGGTGGCGATATGGCCGCGCACAAGGTGTTTCAATGACGCTGTGAATGCGCTTTCTTACCTCGGCTCATTGATGCAACCCGCGTTCCACGCTCGCAAGGCCCCGAAAATGCTGGAGTTCACCGAAACTGGTCCCGCCGTTCGTGCGTGGTGGTTACAGCAGTGACAAATGACGCCGCGCCGCTGCGGCCATGGACTTGCCCGCCAAGGTCCCTGCGCTTGATCGTTACCAGCCGATTGACGTTGCGACACCATCGGATGGTGATGGGCGATTCGCTCGCAGGATGTGCGTGTTTCGTCGGCCGGCTGCGATGCACACTTTGGACACTCTGCAGCCGAATCGGTGCGTGGGCCAGGCGCGCACCGTCAAGAGTGGCACCGGAGCAGAGACCCAGTCCCGATCACGGCACCCGCAGCAATGGCAATTTCAGCCGTGGATCGGCAACGCGTTCAGCGGGATGCGCAGGTAAGACACGCCGTTCTCGTCTGCCGGCGGCAACTGCCCGGCGCGCACGTTGACCTGGATCGACGGCAGGATCAGCGTCGGCACCTCGAGCGTGGCATCGCGCGCTTGCCGCATCGCCACGAACTCGTCTTCGCCAATGCCGTCGCGCACGTGGATGTTGTGCGCCTTCTGCTCGGCCACCGTGGTTTGCCAGCGTGGCTCTCGCGTGGCCGGCGGGTAGTCGTGGCAGACGTACACCGTGGTCTCCGGCGGCAGCGCCAGCAGCCTGCGCATCGAGCCGTAGAGCTGGTGCGCGTCACCGCCAGGAAAGTCGGCACGGGCGCTGCCGACGTCGGGCATGAACAGCGTGTCGCCGACGAACACCGAGCCGTCGATCAGGTAGGCCATGTCGGCCGGCGTGTGGCCCGGCACCAGCATCGCGGTGGCGCGGGCGCTGCCGATCATGAAGGTCTCGCCGTCCTTGAACAGGTGGTCGAACTGGCTGCCATCGGGCAGGAAGCTGCGCTCCAGGTTGTAGAGCTTCTTGAAGGTCGCCTGCACCATGCGGATGTTCTCGCCGATGGCGATCTTGCCGCCCACACGCTGTTGTAGGTAGCGCGCGCCCGACAGGTGATCGGCATGGGCGTGGGTCTCCAGGATCCAGTCGACCTGGAGCGTGTTCTCCGCCACGCAGGCGAGCACCTGATCGGCCGAGGCGGTGCCGGTGTGGCCGGACTTGAAGTCGTAGTCGAGCACCGGGTCGATGACCGCCGCGCGCCTGGTGGCCGGGTCCCACACGACGTAGGTGATGGTCCAGGTCTTGGGGTCGAAAAAGGCCTGCGTCGTGGTTCGTTCGCTCATGGTGTGCTCCGCTTGATCGGTTTCGATCTATTGACTAATAGTATATTGATAAATATAATGAATGCAACCCGCTGGAGCCCGATGTCACCCCATGAAAGCCTCGCCACCCTCCCTCGACCCCGAGACGCTTCGCCGTGCCGCCGATCAGGCGGTCGGCGCGCTGAAGCTGCTGGCCAACGTCGAACGCATGTTGCTGCTGTGCCAGCTGTCGCAAGGCGAGATGTGCGTCAGCGACCTCGAAGCGCAACTCGGCATCCGCCAGCCGACGCTGTCGCAGCAACTCGGCGTGCTGCGCAATGAGGGCGTGGTGAGCACACGCCGCGACGGCAAGAACATCTTCTACAGCGTGGCCGATCCCGACCTGCTCGAGATCCTCGCTGTGCTCTACCGCCTCTACTGCCCGAAGGAAAAACGATGACGAATGCGATGACGAATGCGATGACAAATGCGATGACGATTGCATGGGCCGATTTCACCCCCTGGTCCGCCCTGGCGGGCGGTGTGTTGATCGGTTTGGCCGCCGCGATGTTCGTGCTGCTGAACGGCCGGATTGCCGGCATCAGCGGCGTCATCGGCGGGTTGTTCAAGCCGACCTCGGGCGACGTGGCCTGGCGCGCCGCGTTCGTGATCGGACTCGTCGGCGCACCATTGATCTACGGGCTGTTCGCGGCGCTGCCGCTGCCCAGGATCGACGCGTCCTTCGGCGCGCTGATCGGGGCCGGGTTGCTGGTGGGTGTCGGCACGCGTTTTGGTGCGGGCTGCACCAGTGGCCACGGCGTGTGCGGGCTGGCGCGCCTGTCGCCGCGCTCCCTCGTCGCGACCGCAGCGTTCATGGGCGCCGGCTTCGCCACGGTCTTCGTGACGCGTCACGTGTTCGGCACTTAAGGAGCGTTTCATGGCAACGGTCTTCACCTCACTGCTCGCGGGCCTGGTTTTCGGACTTGGCCTCATCGTCTCCGGCATGGCCAACCCGGCCAAGGTGCTGGGTTTCCTGGACCTCGCCGGCGCGTGGGATCCGTCGCTCGCCTTCGTGATGGCGGGTGCCATCACGGTCGCGGCATTCGCGTTCGCGTTGGCAAGCCAGCGCACCGCGTCCTTCCTCGGTGCCGCCATGAAGCTGCCCGGCTCGCGTGACATTGATCGCCGCCTGGTGATTGGCAGTTTGCTGTTCGGGATCGGCTGGGGCGTCGCCGGCTTCTGCCCCGGGCCCGGGCTGGTGGCGCTCGGCATGGGCGAGGTCAAGGCGCTGGTCTTCGTCGGGGCCATGCTGGCGGGCATGGGCATCTTCGAATTGATCGAGCGACGCAAGCAAGCGCCGCCACTGCGTGCGGCCTGAAGGCCTGCGATGAACGGCAACCTGGTCTGGCTCGCCACGCTGGCGACCGTCGTGCTGCTGTTCGGCTACGGAACGGTCACGGCCGTGCAGTGAGCCGACACAGGGGTTGCATCGGGCCGCGACGCCCCTTGTCAGGTTTTTTTCAGATCGTGCGCTGGTTGACGCGCTTGGATAACTCGTCGGCGCTCTCCTTGCGCTCGCTGTAGCGGTCCACCAAGTACGGCGCCACGTCGCGCGTGAGCAGAGTGAACTTCATCAGCTCTTCCATCACATCGACCACGCGCTCGTAGTACGCCGAGGGTTTCATGCGCCCGGCCTCGTCAAATTCAAGAAAGGCTTTGGCGACCGACGACTGGTTCGGGATCGTGATCATGCGCATCCAGCGGCCGAGCACGCGCAACTGGTTGACGGCGTTGAACGACTGCGAGCCACCCGACACTTCCATCACTGCCAGAGTCTTGCCCTGCGTCGGGCGGACCGCGCCGATGCTCAGCGGTATCCAGTCGATCTGGGCTTTCATGATCCCGGTCATCGCGCCGTGGCGCTCGGGCGAGGTCCAGACCATGCCTTCTGCCCAGGCCGCCGCTTCGCGCAGTTCCTGCACCTTCGGATGTGTGTCCGGTGCGGCATCTGGCAACGGCAGTCCGGCGGGATCGAACACCCGGACTTCGCCGCCCATGGCGATCAGTAGCCGCGCTGCTTCGAACGTCAGCAGCTTGCTGTACGAGCGCTCGCGCAGCGACCCGTAAAGCAGCAAGAAGCGCGGCGCGTGCCTCGAGGCGCCGGCACCGGCCAGGCGCGTGCCGGTCGGAGTGTCGAACAGCGCCGTGTCGACGTTGGGAACACTCAAGTCAAGAAGCGACATGGCGTCTGCTCGTTCCGGTCAATGGGGCATCGATGACGGGCTCGCCGTCTTGCCTGGCGATTGGCGCGCGTTGAGGCGGGCGGCGTCGGTCATGCGCGGTTTCCTTTTCGTGTGCCGGCCCGTGTGCCGGCCCGTGTGCCCGCTTCGTACCAGCCTTTGCTGTCGTTGACGATCTTCACGACCAGCAGCATCACCGGCACTTCGATCAGCACGCCGACGACCGTGGCCAATGCGGCGCCTGACTCGAAGCCGAACAGGCTGATCGCTGCGGCCACGGCCAGTTCGAAGAAGTTGCTGGCCCCGATCAAGGCCGAAGGGCAGGCGACCGCATGCGACTCGCCCAGGCGGCGGTTCAGCCAGTACGCGAGGCCGGAGTTGAAGAACACCTGGATCAGGATCGGCACCGCGAGCATCGCGATCACCAGCGGCTGGTCGAGGATGGCCTTGCCCTGGAAGGCGAACAGCAGCACCAGCGTTGCCAAGAGCGCGGTGATCGACCACGGGCCGATCTTGGCGAGTGCGGCATCGAATGCGGCCTGCCCACGGCCGAGCAGCACCTTGCGCCACAGCTGCGCGATGCCGACCGGGATCACGATGTACAGGACGACCGACGTGATCAAGGTGCTCCACGGCACGACGATGGCCGACATGCCGAGCAGCAAGGCGACGATGGGCGCGAAGGCGAACACCATGATCGCGTCATTGAGTGCCACCAGCGACAGCGTGAACAACGGGTGGCCGCCGGTGAGCCGGCTCCACACGAACACCATCGCCGTGCAAGGCGCTGCCGCCAGCAGGATCAAGCCGGCGATGTAGCTGTCGGCCTGGCCGGCGGGAAGGTACGGCGCGAACACATGGCGGATGAAGATCCAGCCGAGCAGCGCCATCGAGAAGGGCTTCACAGCCCAGTTGATGAACAGCGTGACGCCGATGCCGCGCCAGTGCTGCTTGACCTGCGAGAGCGAGGCGAAGTCGACCTTCAGCAGCATCGGGATGATCATGACCCAGATCAGCAGGCCGACCGGCAGGTTGACCTTCGCGATCTCCATCCGGCCGATGGCCTGGAACGGCCCCGGCAGCAATTGGCCGAGGGCGATGCCGACGACGATGCAGAGCAAGACCCAGACGGTGAGGTAGCGCTCGAAGCCGCTCATCGGTGCCGGAGCAGCGGCCGGTGCGGGCAAGGTGGTGGCGTTCATCGTGGTGTGTCTTTTCGCGCGGCTCAGCTGCGGCCGATCTCGACCAGCGCCGTTTGAAGCGCAGCACGGTCGATGGTGTTCAGCGGCAGCGCGAGCAGTTGCAGCATGCGGTAGCCGATGGCCTGGCGCGTCAGCTCGAAGGCGCGGCGCTTGCCGTCGTCGCCGCCTTCGGCGTTCGATGGATCGGGGTAGCCCCAGTGCACCTTGACCGGCTGGCCGCCACCTTCACCTTTCGCGCCGAAGAACACCGGGCAGGTTTCAGCCGCAGCGCTGTCGCACACCGTGATCACGATGGACAGGGGCGGCGCGCCGTCGAGGCTGAACTCGTCCCAGCTCTTGCTGCGGTAGGCGCTGGTGTCGATGCC
>JANNBF010000002.1:0-2443 GCA_031385155.1 Rhizobacter sp. | reverse complement strand
CCTACCTGTCGACCTTCGCGTCGGCCGTGCCGACCATCCTGTACGCCACGCTGCTCGCCGGCCAGTACAAGACGCCGGCGATCTACGCGGAGGTGAAGGCGGTATTCACCAACACCGCACCGGTCGATGCCTACCGCGGCGCGGGCCGGCCCGAGGCCACGTACGTCGTCGAGCGCATCGTCGAGCAGGCGGCGCGCGAGATGAAGATGGACCCGGCCGCCATTCGCCGCCAGAACTTCATCACCGAGTTCCCGTACGCCACGCCGGTCGGCCTGACCTACGACACCGGCAACTACGAAGCCCACCTCGCCAAGGCCATCGCGATGGCCGACGTGGCGGGCTACCCTGCGCGCAAGGCGGCGTCTGAAGCCAAGGGCAAGAAGCGTGGCCTGGGCTACAGCTGCTACATCGAGGCCTGCGGACTTGCGCCGAGCAACATCGCCGGTGCACTCGGTGCGCGGGCCGGGCTGTTCGAGGCCGGTGAAGTGCGCGTGCACCCGACCGGCACCGTCACGGTGTTCACTGGTTCGCACAGCCACGGCCAAGGGCACGAGACGACCTTCGCTCAAGTCGTGGCGGCCAAGCTCGGCATCCCGGTCGAGAACGTCGAGATCGTGCACGGCGACACCGGCCGCGTGCCGTTCGGCATGGGCACCTACGGCAGCCGTTCGCTGTCGGTGGGCGGCACGGCCATCGTCAAGGCGGTCGACAAGATCATCGCCAAGGGCAAGAAGATCGCCGCGCACCTATTGGAAGCGGCCGACACCGACATCGAGTTCGAGAACGGCGAGTTCACGGTCAAGGGCACCGACAAGAAGGTGCCGTGGGGCAGTGTCACGCTCACCGCCTACGTGCCGCACAACTACCCGCTCGACAAGCTCGAACCGGGCCTGAACGAGAACGCGTTCTACGACCCGACCAACTTCACCTACCCGTCGGGCAGCTATGTGTGCGAGCTCGAGGTCGACCCCGACACCGGCGTCGTCAAGATCGAGCAGTTCGTGGCGGTCGACGACTTCGGCAACATCATCAACCCGATGATCGTCGAGGGGCAGGTGCAGGGCGGCATTGCGCAGGGCCTGGGGCAGGCCATGATGGAAGGCTGCTCGTACGACGCCGTGTCGGGGCAACTGCTCACCGGCACCTACATGGACTACGCCATGCCTCGCGCAAGCGACGTGCCCAACATCACCATCAGCAACGTGGTCACGCCGTGCACCCACAACCCGCTGGGCGTGAAGGGCTGCGGCGAGGCCGGCGCCATCGGCTCGCCGCCCGCCTACATCAACGCGCTGACCGACGCGCTGGGCGTGGTCGACATCGCGATGCCCGCCACCGCCGAGCGCGTCTGGCGTGCGGCCAACCACATCGCCTGAACGGCATCGTCGAACAAGGAAAACACCATGTACACATTCGACTACCAACGCCCGAGCAGCGTGGCTGATGCCAAGACCGCACTCGCCGGTGACGCGCGCTTCCTGGCCGGCGGGCAGAGCCTGATCCAGGCGATGAAGCTGCGCCTGTCGATGAGCGAACGCCTCGTCGATCTGGGCGGCATTGCCGACCTCAAGGGCATCAAGGTCGACGGCAACAACGTCGTCATTGGCGCCACCACCACGCACGCTGCGGTGGCCTCGAACGCCGACGTCAAGCGGCTGATCCCGGCACTGGCCGAACTGGCGGGCGGCATCGGCGACCCGATGGTGCGCAACATGGGCACCATCGGTGGCTCGGTGGCGAACGCCGACCCGGCCGCCTGCTACCCGGCCGGCCTGGTCGGCCTGGGCGCCACGGTGCACACGAACCAGCGCACGATTGCTGCCGATGCGTTCTTCACCGGTCTGTACGAGACCGCGCTGCAGGCCGGCGAGATCATCACTGCGGTCAGCTTCCCGGCCACGCAGAAGGCGGCCTACATCAAGTTCAAGCAGCCGGCCTCGCGCTTCGCCTTGATCGGCGTGTTCGTGAGCCAGGGCGCAGGCGGTGTTCGCGTGGCCGTGACGGGTGCGAAGGGCAGCGTGTTCCGCGCGGCCGACATCGAAGCCGCGCTCGCAACCAGCTTCACGCCCGAAGCCGCGAAGGCCGTGAAAGTGGCCACCACCGACATCAACAGCGACATGCACGGCACCGCCGCGTACCGCGCAGCGATGATCAGCGTGATGGCCTCGCGCGCCGTGGCCGCCGCGAACGCCCGCTGAGGCGGTAGTCCCTCCCGCCTCGGGAGAGACGGGTCTTGCCCCCTCTCCCTTTGGGAGAGGAGCCCGCTTGATCCCCTCTCCCTCTGGGAGAGGAGCCCGCTTGATCCCCTCTCCCTCTGGGAGAGGGTTAGGGTGAGGGAAGCGCGCACAGCGCGCGCAGGCGCCCCCCCGCCTCGGCCACCGGGCGAAGCGAGAATGCCCCGCAGCCCTCTCGGCCACGCCGCCCCCCCGAGGCCTACCCCCCC
>JANNBF010000001.1:0-36131 GCA_031385155.1 Rhizobacter sp. | reverse complement strand
TTCACCTTTCGCGCCGAAGAACACCGGGCAGGTTTCAGCCGCAGCGCTGTCGCACACCGTGATCACGATGGACAGGGGCGGCGCGCCGTCGAGGCTGAACTCGTCCCAGCTCTTGCTGCGGTAGGCGCTGGTGTCGATGCCGGCGTTGTTCAGCGCTTTGATCGCGAAGGGGTTGATGCGACCGCTGGGTGCGCTGCCGGCGCTGAAGGCGCGCACGTCGCGGCCGAGGCGCGTGGCCAACGCGTTCAGCATGCCCTCGCAGAGGACACTGCGTGCGGAGTTGTGAGTACAGAGGATCAGGACGTGGGTGGTCATGGTGTGGGGCGGTGCGGGCTCAAGGCCCGAGGCGGGAAGGGAAGTTCGAAGTTCTGGCGGCTTTGCGTGACACAGCGGTTCACGCGTTTCAGCAGCCGGCGCAGGCCGCCGCTGGCGCTGTGGCGCACGACGCGCCCTGGCAGCAATGGGCAGTGAGGTAACCCAGCAGATCGTTCATCTGCGTGATCGAGGGCCGGTAGATCAGGTTGCGGCTTTCGCGCTCCTGGGTCACCAGGCCGGAGTGGGTCAGTTCTTTGAGGTGGAAAGACAGCGTCGAGGCCGGTACGTCCAGCATGGCCGACAGCGCCCCGGGCGTCATGCCGCCGGGGCCGGCGCCCACCAGCGCTCGAAAGATGCGCAGCCGCACCGTTTGGGCGAGCGCTGCGAGCGAGACGATGGCGGTTTTTTCTTCCATCATTCGAGTTTAATGGAAATATGGTTGCTATCGACGTTGCGATTGCGCTGCGCACGCCGGCTACCAGTCTTTCTTCACAGCCAGCGCCATCTCGCGCCCCACCGCGCGCCGCGCCGCGAGCCATGCGGTCAGGGTGCCGGCCAGCACCACCGCCGCGCACAACACGCCGAGGCGGGCCCAGGGCAGCAGCAGGTCCATCGTCCAGTGGAAGCTCTGCGGGTTCACCACCTTGACCAGCACCACGCTGACCGCCAGGCCGAGCAGCAGGCCGAGCAGCGCGCCGGCAGATGTCCATACGGCGCCCTCGACGGCCACGACCCGCAGCACCTGTTGGCGCGTCAGGCCCAGGTGGGCGAGCAGGCCGAACTCCTTGCGGCGTGCCAGCACCTGGGCCGAGAAGCTGGCCGCGATGCCGAACAGGCCGATGGCGATGGCGACCGCCTGCAGCCAGTAGGTCACCGCGAAGCTGCGGTCGAAGATGCGCAGCGACAGCGTGCGGATCTCGCCGGTCGAGGCGAATTCGAGCAACGCCCCGTCGAAGCCTTCGCTCGTGGCGATGGCGCGCAGGCGCTGCTGCACGTCGCTCGCGTTGGCGCCGGGTTGCAGCCACAGCGCGATGTCGTTCACGCGCGCGTCGCCGGCCAGGCGGCGGTAGTCGGCTTGATCGAGTGTCACGGCGCCGAACTGGCGCGCGTAGTCGCGCCACACACCGCGCACGAACACCGTGCTGCGCGTGCCGTTCGGCAAGGGCAGCACGAGCTGCGTGCCGGGCGCAGCACCATACAGGCTGACCATCGCTTCGCTGACGTACGCGGCGGTGGCCCCGGCCGGCAGCGGCAGCAACTCGCCGACCAGCGGCAGTGACCGGGCCGGGTCGCCGAGCGGCCGGGCGATCAGCGCCACGTTGGGCCGCGCGGCATCTAACTGCACCTGCAGCACGCGTTGCGATTCCACGCGCAGCACGCCGGGTACAGCGGGTGCGCGCTGCAACAAGCCGGTGGGCAGCGTGACCACGTCGCCGGCGCCGCTGCCGGCCGCAGCGCGGCCGTACAGGTCGGCGGGCAACACGGTGTCGAGCCACTGCGTCACGGCTTCGCGGAAGCTCGCCACCATGACCGTCAGCGCCACCGCGAGGCTCAGGCTCGCCACCACGCCGGCCACCGCAATGGTGGCCGTGCTGCGCTGGTGGCGCGCGCGCTCCACGGCCAGCAGCGCCAGTGCGTTTTGCGGCGGGGCGATGCCCTTGAGCAGCCACGCCACAGCACCCGGAACGCAGGCGATGCCGCCGAGCAGCAGGCATGCCACGCCCACATAGGCTGCGAGCGGAATCTCGAACACCGGTGGCAGCAGCGAAAGCCCCACGCCGAGCGCGATGAGCGCCGGCCCGAACCAGGGCGCAGCCGCGTGCGCATCGGCCGCGCCAAGACCCTTCAAGGCCTGCGCCGGGGCCATGCGCTGCGCGGCGCGTGCGGGCAGCCAGCCGCCGATCACGGCCGCCGCCACGCCGAGCGCACCGTAGACCACGGCAGCCGCAGCGCTGAACTGCAACTGCGGCGCCACGCCCGGAAAGTAGCCGCCGCCCAGGTCGCCCGACAGCAGGCGCAGCGCCAGCGCCGCGAGGGCGGTGCCGAGCGCAATGCCCAGCACGCTGCCCGCCGCGCCGAGCAGGGCCGACTCGGCCAGCACCAGCGTCAGCCGTTCCCGACCCGACAGGCCGAGCACGCCCAGCAGCGCGAGTTGCGGTGTGCGTTGCGCCACCGACAGTGACAGGATCGAGAACACCAGGAACGCGCCGGTGAAGAGCGCCACGAGCGCCAGCACCGTCAGGTTCACGCGGTACGCGCGCGACACGTTGGACACGCGCTGCGCCGCTTCATCCGGTGCGGCGGCGCGCACGCCGGGTGGCAGCGCGAGTTCGCGCAGCACCTGCGCGCGGTCGGCGCCGGGGCGCAGGCGCACATCGATGCGGCTGATGCGGCCGAGCCAGCCGAACGTGGTTTGCGCGCCGGCAATGTCCATCACCGCGAGCGGCGGGCCGGCCACCGCGACGCTGCCTTGCACGCTGAGCGTGGTGGCGCCGCTCGGCGTTTGCACGCGAATGCGCACCGGCACCGAAGCGGGCGTCGACGCCGCCGGCTCGCTTTTCGGCGCGGCCGTCGCCGGCGGCTGCGTCATCGTCGCCCCCAGCCGCTTCTGCGCCTCGGCGTTCAGGAACACCACGCCCGGGTCGAGCAGCGCCATGCGGTCGCTGCCCGCATCGGGGCGCGGCATCAGCGCCGGGGCCAGCGGCGCGGCCACCAGCGCGTCGAGGCCGATCACCTTCAGCGGCACGCGCTCGCCTTGCGCGTCGAAGGCCAGCGTGTCGATCTCGATCACCGGGCTCGCAATGGTGACGGCCGGGTGCTGCGCCACGCGGCCATAGAACGCCTCGTCGAAGCCGGCACGCTGGCCACGCAGCTCGAAGTCGGGCTCGCCGTTCACCGAGCGCACGGCCGAGCTGAATTCGCTGAGCGCCGACTGGTTGATGAGCTGCACCGAGAACGCCAGCGCCACGCCCAGCATCACCGCGATCAGCGCGGCCGCGTTGCGCCACGGGTGGTGGCGCAGCTCGGGCCACGAGAGTTGTACGAGCCAGCGGATCATGCGGCGCTCAGGTGCGACTCGGTGGCGGCATAGCGATGGCTCACGCCGCGTGCATGCCGGTGGCGGTGAGCGTCAACACGCGGTCGGCGCGCGCGGCGGCGGCGCGCGAATGCGTCACCAGCACGCACGCCGCGCCTTCGCTGCGCACCTGCGCGAAGAGCAGGCCCATCACGCGCTCGGCGGTGGCGGGGTCGAGGTTGCCGGTGGGCTCGTCGGCCAGGATGAGTTGCGGCTTGTGAACGAGCGCGCGCGCAATCGCCACGCGTTGCAGTTGCCCGCCCGACAAGGTGGCCGGCAGCCGCGCGCCCAGGCCGTTCAAGCCGACCGCGTCGAGCAGCGACTGCACGCGCTGCGCGTCGGGCCGCTGTTGCAGCAGCAGCGGCAAGCCGACGTTGTGCGCCACGTCGAGGTGCGGCAACACATGGAAGGCCTGGAACACGAAGCCCAGGTGCAGGCGGCGGAACACCGCTTGCTGCGGCTCGGGCAAGGTGGTGATGGGCGTGCCATTGATGTGCACCGTGCCGGCGTCGACCGTGTCGAGCCCGGCGATGCAGTTCAGCAGCGTCGACTTGCCCACGCCCGACTCGCCGAGCACGGCCACGAACTCGCCGGCTGCGACCTCAAGGTCGACATCGGCGAACACCGGGGTGCTGCCGTAGCGTTTGGTGAGGGCAGTGACTTGCAACAGGGGCATGGTGTGCGTCGGTTCTGGGTGCTTCGGGCGGAGCCGTTCAGGCGCGCGGCAACTGCGCGATCAATTCGTGCGCCAGCGCCACCGTACGCGCCAGCGCATCGGGTGCGTCGCAGGCCACGCTGTGGCGCTGCGGCATGCTGCGCAGCCAGGTGAGCTGGCGCTTGGCGAGCTGGCGCGTGGCGGCGCTGCCGGTCTCTTGAAGCTGCGCCAGCGTGCCGTCGTCGATGGCCTGCCACGCTTGCCGGTAGCCGACGCAGCGCATCGAAGGCAGGCCGGCGTGCAGGTTGCCGCGCGCGCGCAGGGCGTGCACCTCGTCGATGAAACCGGCCGCCAGCATCGCCTTGAAGCGCTCGTTGATGCGCGTGTGCAGCCATGCGCGGTCAACAGGTTCGAGGGTGATCAGCGGTGCGCTGGCACGGGCCGCACCCGCGCTGTGGAACGACGCCAACGGCCGCCCGCTGATGCGGAACACCTCGAGCGCGCGCTGCACGCGCTGCGCATCGGCCGGGGCGAGGCGCCGGGCGGTGACGGGGTCGACGCGGGCCAGCTCGGCATGCAGCGCGGGCCAGCCCTCGCGCGCCGCCTGCGCATCGATCCCGGCGCGTACCTGTGCATCGGCTGCAGGCATGTCGTCGAGCCCGTCGAACAAGGCCTTGAAGTACAGCATCGTGCCGCCTACCAGCACCGGCAAGGCGCCACGCGCGGTGACCTCGTCGATGAGCCTGGTTGCGGCCGCCACGAACTGCGCGGCCGAGCAGGCCTCGGTCGGCTCGATGATGTCGATCAGGTGATGCGGCACCTGCGCGCGCTCTTGCGGCGTGGGCTTGGCGGTGCCGATGTTCATGCCCCGGTACACCAGGGCCGAATCGACGCTGATGATCTCGACCGGCCTCGCTGACCTCCCTGGCGCCGATGAAGCCAGCGAAGCCGCGATGGCCAATGCCGCCGCCGTCTTGCCCGATGCGGTGGGGCCGGCGATGCACAGGCAGGGCAGCGCCACCGTCACGTGGTGCTGCCTCCCAGGGCAGTGGGCGGCGCGCTGCGCGGCGCAGGCTCGCCGTGGCGCTGGACGGCCGTGTTCGCGACCACGAACAGGGCGATGCTGAACGCGGCCACGCCCAGCGTGAGCGGGTACACGGTCTGGCCCAGCGTGCGGCCCAGCACCTGGCCGGTGCAGAACGCCGTGACCATCATCGCGAAGCCCGAGAGCGATGCCGCCGTGCCCGCCTTGTCCGGGAACGGGCCGACCACGGCCGACTGCCCGCACGGCTGGTGCACGCCGTGGCCGAACGCGAACAGCCACAGCGGCAGCATCACCGCCCAGACGTTGTGCACGCCGAGCAGGCTGAGGCCCGCCACGCTCAAACCCCCGGCCAGCGACCACACCGAGCCGCGCCGCACGGCCCCGCGCAGGCCGTGGCGCAGCAGCAGGCGCCGGCAATACACGGTGCCCGCGATGTAGGCGGCAGAGTTGCTGGCCAGGATCACCCCGTAGGCCAGGCGTGAGGTGCCCAGCACGTTGATGTAGACGAACGACGAGGCCGCCAGCACCACGAAGATGCCGCCATACGTGCAGCACAGCAGCGCCGTCCAGGCACGGAACGCCGGGTGGCGCACCAGCTGGCCCCAGTTGCGCAGCACCCGCGCCGGGTGGGTGGCGAGCGGGTCGCGCAGGGGAATGGTCTCCTCGAAGCGCAGCGCGATCGACGCCAGCACGCCGGCGCCGTACAGCGCTGTCATCAAGAGCGCCGCATGCCAGCCCGACCACTGCACCGCAAGGCCACCGACGATGGGGCTGAGCATCGCCACCGCCCCCAGGCCGCCGAGCGCACGCGACATCACGCGCGCCCCTTCGTGCGGCTGGAACAGGTCGCGCACGATGCTGCGCCCGCAGGTCACGGCCGCGGCCATCGCAGCGCCTTGCAGCGCGCGCGCCACCACCAGTGCGTCGATGCTCTGCGCGGCGCTGGCCAGCAGGCTGGCGGCCGTGTAGAGCGCCATGCCGACCAGCAGCACGGGCTTGCGGCCGAAGCGGTCGGCCAGCGGCCCGCACACCAGTTGCCCGAGCCCGAAGCAGATGATGAGTGCCGACAAGGTGAGCTGCACGGTCGACGTGGGCGCCATGAACTCGCGCTGCAGCGTGGGCAGCGCGGGCAGGTACAGGTCGGTGCTGATCGGCTGGATGCTCAAGAGCAGCATGAGCACCACCACGATCACGCCGGGGGTCATGGCCGGGCGGGCACTTGCGGGAAGGGGCATGCCCTGAGGTTAGCAGGGCATGTTGTGGCGTCAGGGTGGTGAGGGTGATGCGATGCGGGCACCCAGCGCGCTCGCGAAGCGTTGCAGTTCGTCGGCACCTGCGTCCGATACAGCCCACAGCTGCATGCCGGCCAGCGACCAGGCGCGCAGGTTGTAGCCGCGCCGTTGCTGCACGCTGCTGTCGGGCCGCGCGCCTGCGGGCCACACGAACAGCGTGAGCACATGCAACCCGTGGCGGTAGACGAGGGCGGCCACCGTGCGGCCGGCGATGGTGTCGAGCCGGGCGCCGGCGAGCGTGAAGCCCGCGTCCGCCAGGTCGTGCACCGGCGGTGAGTAGTCGAGCCGGCCGGCGAACCACGGCTTCACCGTGTGGCGGTCGGCCGAGACCACGTCGGTCAGGTGCGCGGCCATCAACGCGCGCACGTGGCTCGCGGCCACGTCGTCTGCCATCGGCAGTGCGGGCGTGGCGACGAGCAGGCTGCTCGACGCGACCCACATCGCCGCCGCACCGGCACCGAACAGCCCGAGCGATGCGAGCCAGCGCCGCCGCGCCGGTGCCGCAGCGCGTGCGTGCTCGGTCGGGGTCATGTGCACACCGGCCGTGATGCCATCAGCCAGGCCGGCCGGCGGCGCGTGCCGGGTGGCGTGGCGCCGCACGAGCGCCGAGAGGGCGTCGTCATCGGGGGTTGGCATCGCGCTTCCTTTCCTTGTTCTCCCTGGCGCCAACGTCAGGCCGCCGAAGAAGCGGAAGGCGCGCAGGTAAGGCTCCTGCACCACATCGTGCGCATGCTGGTCGTCGCGAAGCAGCCAGCGCGCGAGGTTGTACGCGGCGGGCAGGTGCGGCAGCGTGGCTGCCTCGAAGGAACGGGTGTCGGGGTTCAACGCAGGCCTTTGCTGCATGACGTTCGCGCCGCGCAAAGTATTCCCCGCAGCTCGCGCCGGCGGGAATGAACCGCGCCGCCGTGTCGTCATACGGGGGTTCGACCCGCTCGCGCCCTTGACCCGAATGCTTGGAGACTGACCATGCTGACGCCCGTGTTTTCCGCCCGATCAAGGCTGTCCTATGCGCTGCATGCCGCTGCAAGCCTTGGCCTCGCACTGTGCCTGGTGCTGCCGGCCTCGGCCGCCGGGCCGAAGGCGTATGTCGGCAACTTCAAGGACAACACGGTGAGCGTGATCGACACGCAAGGGCTCACGGTGCTGGCCACGATCCCGGTCGCTGCGGGGCCCGACGGCATCGCGATCACGCCCGACAACGCCACCGTGTTTGTGAGCGGCGCGAGCGCGTCGAGCGTCAGCGTGATCGACGCAGTGGCCAACCGCGTGATGCGCGCCATCGAGGTTGGCAAGGGCCCGCAGGGCCTGGCTCTCACGCCCTGGCTCTCACGCCCGATGGCAAGCGCGTGCTGGTGGCGGTGAACGGTGACGACCGCGTCGCCATCGTCGACACCGCGCAGCAGGCCGTGACCAGCAGCGTGGCCGTCGCCAAGCCGCACACGATCGCGGTGCGTGCCGATGGCAAGCTGGCGTATGTGACGTCGCAGGAGCCGGGGCACTTCGGCCTCGTCATCATCGACCTCGCGGCGCTCGCCGTGGTCGGCCGCGTCGAGGTGGACAAGCCGCCGCGCGACCTGGAGTTCGGCCACGACGGGCGCGCCCTGTACTTCACGCTGGCCGGCGTGGCCGCAGTGCAGGTGCTCGATGCGGCGAGCAACCGCGTCGTGGGCGAGGTGCCGACCGGCGTGTCGCCGCACCTCGCCCACCACTTCGCCGGCATGCGCAGCGGCGTGGTCGTGGTGGAGGGCCCGGGCGAGGTGATGCTGTTCGACCCGGTGACGTACGCGCCGCTGCGCAGCATCGCGGTCGGCAAGCAGCCGCACTGGATCGACGCGGCGGCCGACGGCACGCGCCTGTACGTCAGCAACGAAGGCTCGAACACCGTGAGCGTGGTCGACCCGGCAGGCGGCGAGGTGGGCACGGTGGCGGTGGGCAACGCGCCGCGCAAGATCGCGGTGCAGCGGGTGCGGGCGGCACGTGGTGCGGCGGGAGCCCGTGTGTTGATCGAGAACTTCGCGTTCGGGCCGGCGGCGCTCACCGTGAAGCCCGGGCAGAGCGTGACCTGGACCAACGCCGACGGCGCCCCGCACGGTCTCGCGTTCAAGGACGGCGCCAGTGGAGCCGACCTGCTGCTGCCCGGCCAGGCCTTCACGCGCCGCTTCGATGCGCCGGGCGTATTCGACTACGTGTGCTCGGTGCACCCGTACATGACGGCGCGGGTGACGGTCGCGGCAAGGTAGTTGCTGAACTTCAGCTCAGCGTCATCTCGAGCCGCACATCGCTGTAAGGCACCTCGGGGCGAAGCCTGCCGCGTTCGCCCTTGTGCAGGCGAACCAGGCCATAACGCTCCATGGTCTTGAGCGTGCGCGACAGGTTGCCCGGTGTGCGGCCGGTGCTTTCTGCCAAGTCATGCAGAGACTCAGGGTGGGTGTCGACGATCTGCGCCAGCAAGGCGCGGTTGCGATTGGAAAGCACCTTGGCGAAGCTCTCGGGCGAGGTGAACCACACCTTCGGGTCGCCGGGCTTCGACCGCAACTCGCCCCGCGCAATCGCCAGTGTTCGCGCCTTCATGTCTTCGTAAGAAGCGATTCCAACTTTGAGCGTCTTCATGTCCAGACTCCTTGTTCTCGTAGCACCGATTCCACCTCGCCCCAGAACGCGGCCAGCAGTGTGCCGGCGTTCGAATAGTCATAGGGCTTGACCGTGCGCAGGCGATGCTTGTGGTCTTTGGCTTCGGGCGAGCCGTTGCGCTTACCCTCCACCAGATGGGCGTTGTCGAAGCCGACCCACCGCTCACCGCTCGGCGCGTGCAAGGTCAACGTGTAGTCGAGCCCATGCGGCTTCTCGGGGCTGGCGGGCACTTGGTGAACAACGAACTTCACCCAGTACCCGGCATCGTCGATCACCAGCACCTGGCCGTTCAGGTCCAGCAAGGTGTCGAGCGAAGGATCCCGGCCTGCCATACATATCATTATCACATACTGATATGTCTTGGCGACTGCATTGGCCGACAACCCAAGCGGCGACGCGACGGGGGCCGACCTGCCCCTGCCTACTCGAACGCCTCATCCGAGCGCAAATACCGCCACTGCCCGGTCGGCAAGTCACCCAGCATCACCTTGCCGATGCGCACCCGCTTCAGGCCCAGCACCTGCAGACCGACCGCTTCGCACATGCGGCGGATCTGGCGCTTCTTGCCCTGCGTCAGCACGAAGCGCAGCTGGTCGTCGTTGACCCATTCGACGATGGCTGGTTTCAGGGCTTCGCCGTCGAGTTCCAGCCCGTGGCGCAGCAGCACCAGGCTGTTGCCGGGCAGGCGCTGGCCGTCGGCGGTGGCTACCCGCACCAGGTATTCCTTCTCGATCTCGGTGTCTTCGCCGATCAACTGCTTGGCCACCCTGCCGTCTTGCGTGAGCACGAGCAGGCCGACCGAATCGATGTCGAGCCGCCCGGCGGGCACCAGGCTCTTCAGGTGCTCACGCAGGAAGCGCGTGCCCGAGTGGTCTTCGCTCCACAGGTTGTCGGGCGTGACGAGCACGAACGCGGGTTCGTAGCCGTCCTCGGCCTGGCCGCTCACATAGCCGACCGGCTTGTTGATGAGCACGGTGACGCGCTGTGCCTGCTGGAACTTGGCCTTCGCATCGACCGTGACGCGCTGGTTCGGCGTGACGCGCGAGCCCAGTTCGCTGACCACCTGATCGTCGACCCGCACCCAGCCCTTGGCGATCCATTCATCGGCCTCGCGGCGCGAGGCGATGCCCAGTTCGCTCATGCGCTTCGACAAACGCATGCTCCCCGGCGCATGCGGTGCGGGCTGGGCTTCGTAGTCGTCGTCATCGTCGTCGCGGTGGCGCTGGCGGCCGCGCGCTGCGGGCGGTGCAGCGCGCTGGAACGGTGAAGTGGGCGGCGCGGGTGGCATGGGTGAGGAGCGCGCCGACGGCGGCGCACGGCGCGGGTCGACGAAGGTGCCGGGGCCGACCGGGCGGTCGGTGCGAACGGAGACAGCGTTGCGCTGGTTGCCGTCAGTGCGGTCGCCGAAGGCGGTGGTGCGGCCGGTGGGCTGCGGCGGGCGGCCGCGTGCGTCGCGCATGTCGCGCATGTCGCGCGGGTCGCGCGGGTCGCGCATGTCGCGCGGGTCGCGCACATCGCGCGGGGCGCGTGCCGTGCGGCTGTCTCGTGGGGCGCGCGCATCGCGTGAATCGAGCGGCCCGCGCGCATCGAACGCGGGGCCGCGCGCAGGCGTGGC
Source organism: Rhizobacter sp. (assembly GCA_031385155.1). GTDB lineage: Bacteria > Pseudomonadota > Gammaproteobacteria > Burkholderiales > Burkholderiaceae_C > LMDS01. Next base: position 25,502 of record JANNBF010000001.1, on the reverse strand, counting down.
GGGCGGCATCGCGTCACGCCGCTGGCGTTGTGCCGGCTCGGGCCTCTGGCGCGCGCCGGGCTCGGGCCGTGGCGGTTCACTTCGGCGCTGGAAGGTGGCCGGTGGCCGCTCGCCGAAGCGCTGGCGCAACTGCTCTTGATACTGCGCCTCGCGCTCGGCGCGCTGCGTTTGCGCCTGCGCCAGCGTGGGTCGGGCTTTCGGTGCCGCGCCGCGCACGGGCGGGCGGGGCGCATCGCGCGTGGCCTCGCGGGGGTCGCGTGAATCACGTGACGGAGCGCGGGCGCTGTCGGGTTTCTTGAGCTTGATGGTGGCCATGGGGAGTCTCGGTTCAGCGCCGTCGGTTCAACGCCGTCGTGGTCAACGCCGTCGTGGTCAACGCCGATTGGAGCATGGCGCCATGGCTTGCCGGCTCAACGCCCACGCCAGAACAGGCCGTCCAACTCCTTCAGCGTGATCTGCCGCCACGTGGGCCGGCCATGGTTGCACTGGTCGGCGCGTTCGGTGCGCTCCATGTCGCGCAGCAGGGCGTTCATCTCGTCGAGGTTGAGCTGCCGGTTGGCGCGCACGGCGCCGTGGCAGGCCATGGTCGACAGGATCTGGTCTTGCGCGCGCTGGATCACGCTGCTGGCGTCGAACTGGCTCAATTCAGCCAGCACGCTGCGCGCCAGTTCCACCACGTCGCCGCCCACCAGCGCCGCCGGCTGCGAGCGCACCGCGAGCCGGTCGGCCGACAGGGCCGTCACATCGAGCCCCAGGCGCAGCAGGTTCTCGGCCTGTGCCTCGGCGGTGGCCATCTCGTGCGGTGTGGCCGCGAAAGTGGCCGGGATCAGCAGCGGCTGCGCTTCGATGGCGGCCGCGCCCAGGCTCGCCTTGAGCCGCTCGTAGACGATGCGTTCGTGCGCGGCGTGCATGTCCACGATGACGAGGCCGTGATCGTTCTCGGCCAGCACGAACACGCCGCCGATCTGCGCAATGGCACGGCCGAGCGGCCACTCGGCGTTGTCGGCGGCGAGCGGCCAGGCCTCGCTGCGCAGACCGGGGGCCGTTCCGCTCGCGGCGTGTGCCGGGTCAGGCGCAGCGCCCCCGGTGCTCAACGGCGCCGCAGGCTCGGCGCTGCGGCCGCCCCATCCGACCGGCAGCTCGCGGGCGTAAAGCGTTGCCGCTTGCTGCAAGCCGAGCGAGCCTTGCTGGTAGCCGGCGCCGTAGGGTTGCGGCGCGGCGGTTCGGTAGCCGCCACCGAAGCCCGGGCCGGCCGCGCCCGGCGCATCGCCGAAGCCCGTCGCCGTGGCCGCATCGGCGCCGCCGGCCCCACCCGCGCCCAGCCCGGCACGCGGGATGGCCAGCGCGCTTTCCACCGCGCGCCGCACTGCCTGGTGCACCTCGCGTGAATCGCCGAAGCGCACCTCGATCTTGGTCGGGTGCACGTTCACATCCACCCGGTCCGGCGCGATCTCGATGAACAGCACGTAGGCGGCCTGGCGCCCGCCATGCAGCACGTCTTCATAGGCCGAGCGGATGCCGTGCGCGATGAGCTTGTCGCGCACATGGCGGCCGTTCACGTACACGTACTGCTGGTCGCCGCGGGCGCGGGCGGCCTCGGGCGTGCCGGTGCGGCCGGTGATGCGCAGCACGCCCAGGTCGAGCGCCACGCTGCGGCTGTTGGCGATGAATTCAGTGCCCAGCACATCCGCGATGCGTTGCTCGGCGGTGCTGCGCCGCCACTGCTGCGCCAGCTTGCCGTCGTGCCACACCGCGAAGCCGGTGCCTGGCCGCGCCAGGGCGTGGCGGCGCACGGCCTCCACGCAATGCGCGAACTCGGTGTTCTCGGTCTTCAGGAACTTGCGCCGCGCCGGCGTGCTGAAGAACAGCTCGCGCACCTCCACGCTCGTGCCCACGCCGCGCGCGCTCGGGGCCAGCTCGCCACTGCGCGCATCGAGCCGGTGCGCATGGGCCGCATCGAGCGTTCGGCTCGACAAGGCCACTTCGGCAATCGACGCGATGGCCGCCAGCGCCTCACCGCGAAAGCCCATCGTCGCGACACCTTCCAGCTCGGGCAACGAGGCGATCTTGCTTGTGGCGTGGCGGCGCAGTGCCAGCACCAGTTCGTGCGCCGGAATGCCCACGCCGTCGTCTTCGACCACGATGCTGCGAATGCCACCGGCCAGCAGCTTGACCGTGATGTCTGCGGCGCCCGCATCGAGCGCGTTGTCGACCAGCTCGCGCACCACCGAGGCGGGCCGCTCGACCACTTCACCGGCCGCGATCTGGCTCACCAGCTCGTCCGGCAATTCGCGGATCGGGCGGCGCACGCTGGCCGGCTCGCGGCGCTCGGGCGGCGGCTCGGGCGAAGGGTGCGGGGCGTGCAGCACGGCGGTCATGGGCGCATTGTAGAAAGCGGCCACCCCAGCGCTGTCGGGGTGCATTTGCAGCGCTCGAATTGCTGCGGTTTCGCGGTGCTTATCAACGCCTGCGCCGCGCTGTGCGGCAGTTAATCTGCACGCCATCCCACCGCGTTCCCAATGCAATTGCCCGCCGCGCCGTCGCCCTGCGCGCAGTACCCCGCCATGAGTAACGCCAGCAACGCCAGCAACGCCACACCCGAGGCCACTGCCACCGAATCGTCGGCATTCCTGCGGGCGGTCACCGCGCTCGGCCAAGTGCAACCCGTGGTCACCAGCCGCACCATCGTCAACCTGCAGGGCGCGCGCCTGCTCGAAGGCGGCGTGCAGCTCGACGCCACCCTGCACGACACGCTCATCTCGCACCGCCTGGCGGTGCGCATCGACGAATGCCTGGTGAGCGAATCGGTGGTCACCGCCGCCGTGCTGCGCGAGGCCGCTGAGGCGCTGATGGAGCGCATGCCCTTCTTCGGCCTGATGGGCTCAAAGGGCCGCACCCGCAGCATGGTGCTGCAGGTGATCGGCGACATCCCGTTGCCGGCGCCGGTGGCATTCCAGCTCACGCTGGCCCGCGCCACGCGGCCGGGCATGTTCGAGCATGCGGTGCAGATGGCCCTGCTGTGCGCCCACCTCGTGCGTGAAGGCGGCGCGCCGCTGCACGAGATGACCACCGCCGCCAGCGCCGGCCTGCTGCACGACATGGGCATGCTGTGCATCGACGCCGACCTGCTCGGCAGCGGCAACGCCTTGAGCGGCGATGAGCGCCGCCCGCTCTACATGCACCCGGTCACGTCGTCGATGTTCGTGGCGCGCTTCCCGGCCTACCCGAAAGAAGTGGTGCGCGCGGTGTTCGAGCACCATGAACTGCTCGACGGTTCGGGCTACCCGCGCGGCCTGACCGGCGCGGCCATCAGCCCGCTCGGGCGCCTGCTCTCGCTGGCCGAGGTGGTGACCGCCATGTTCGACGGTGCACGGCAGCACCCGCTGCAGCGCGTGTCTTTGCTGTTGCGCATGAGCCCGGCGCGCTTCGACGCTGCGCTGGTGCCATCGATCCACCGCCTGCTGCGCGCAGCCAGCGGCCCGGCCGCAGGTGATGACGCCGCCGCTAGCCGCGCTGACAGCCTGCCCGATTCACTGAAGCACCTCGAAGCCCAGTCCCGCTTGCTCAGTGTGTGGCACGACGCGGTGCTGGCATCGGCGCCGGCGTTGTCGGCCCCCACCAGGGCGGTGCTCGCGGCCGTGGACGAGCAGGCCGACACGCTGCAGCGCATGCTCTTCGAAGCCGGCATCACCCCCGAGCAGCTCGGCATGCTGATGCGCGACGCGGCCGAAGACCCGTCGTACGCCGTCGACCTGTGGGTGCTGGCGCGTGAACTGCACTGGCACCTGGGCGCCACCGCGCACCAGCTGCACCGGCGCTGGAAGTCCGCCGCCGGCGGCCAGCCCTTGCCCGACGCGCTGGCCGCGTGGGTGGACGACGTGGCGAGGCTCGCGGAACCGACGTAAGCCGCAGCGGGAAGTGGCCAGCGCGCGGCGGGCCGGCCCGGCTGCCGCAGGGATAATCCTGCGCCATGGACATCCTCGCTTTCGTGCTCGACTTCGTTTTGCATGTCGACGTGCACCTCGCCACCTTCGTGCAGTCGTATGGCAACTGGGTCTATGCGCTGCTGTTCCTCATCGTGTTCGTGGAAACCGGCGTGGTCGTCATGCCCTTCCTGCCCGGCGACTCGCTGCTGTTCGTGGCCGGTGCCATGTGCGGTGCGGGGCTGATGAGCCTGCCGTTGCTGGTGGCGTTGCTGATCGCCGCAGCCATCATGGGCAACCAGTGCAACTACGCGATCGGCCGGCACTTCGGCGCGCGCGTGTTCCAGTGGGAGCAGTCGCGCTTCTTCAACAAGCGTGCGTTCGAGCAGGCACACGAGTTCTACGAGAAGTACGGCGGCGCCACGCTCATTGCCGCGCGCTTCATGCCCTTCCTGCGCACCTTCGCCCCGTTCGTGGCGGGCGTGGCCCACATGACCCGCGCCAAATTCACGTTCTTCGACGTGACCGGCGCCGTGCTGTGGGTCGGCGGCGTCACCGGGGCGGGCTACGTGTTCGGTGACATGCCCTGGGTCAAGGCCCACCTCGACAAGATCATCTGGGGCGCGATCCTGATCCCCGGCGTGCTGGTGCTGATCGGCGCATGGCGCGCGCGGCGCGGGCAGGCGACGGCTTGATCGCGCGGCCCGGCGCCAACCCTCGACTCGCCTTCAGGGTCAGCGCACGCGCGGCGTGACCCGCGCGTCCAGCGGCTTCGGCCGGTAGCCCGGCAGGAAGCGGCAGCCCGCGCCGAAGCGGGCTTCGAGCGCGGCGCAACCTGCCGCCACCGATTCGGGCGTGGGCTTGTCGCCCTTCGCGGCCCACTGCAGTACGGCATCGACCAGGGCCACGTACTCGGGGTCGGCCAGGTAGCTGTGTTCGTGCTCGTCGGTGAAGGTCTGCACCAGAAGGCTGGCCTTGCCGGCTTGGCCCACCGTATCGGCGAACGCGCTTTCGAGCTCGACGAACGCGACCGGGTCGTCGACGGCGTGCGCGGTCAGCGTGGGCACATGCAGCACGCCGGTCGGGTCGGCATCGGCCGCGAAGCGGGCCACGCCGGTGGGGTCGGCCCGGTAGCGTTGCACTTGCGCATTCAGCGCATCGTCGTCGGGTGAGCCGACATAACGCGCACCGGTGTTGCCGAACGGGTTGGCACCAGCGAGCCGCGCGAACACGATGTCCTGGAAGTGCCAGGTGGCCCAGTTCAGGTGGCCGATCAACGAGCGCTCGGGAATGCGCACGACGGCGAGCAGCGTGCTCAGGCGCTGCTGCTGCGCGGGGCTGCGCTGCGCGGGCGCGAGGCGCAGGCCGGTGCAGTCGTTCACCCGGCGGGCCAGCTCGGCGCGGGTCAGCGTGCTTGCGGGCGGCAGGCCTTGCCACAGCAGGTAGGCGGGCTCGTCCGCCTTCGGGTGGTTGTTGCAAAGGGCCTGGTACACCACACGCAGGTCGAGCCGGAACTCGTACGAGCGCGTGCCGCCACCGAGCACGCCACTGGTGAGCAGCACCGCGTCATAGCTCGCCGGGTGCATCTCGGCCGCGATGGCCGCCACGCTCGCGCCCCAGCTCTGGCCGTGCAGCAGCGTGACGCGCGGCCGGGCGACGAGTTCGGTGAACAGGCCGCGCAGGCGCTCGGTGTCCTCGGCCGCCGCACGCACCGCCACGCCGCCTTGCCGGTAGGTCGACCCGGCCCAGGCATGGCCGGCCTTCACCATCACGGCCCAGCGCTGCAGGTCATCGGCACTGCGCTCGGCGCGCGGCACGCCCAGCTCGGGGCCACCGTGGGCATGCAGTACGAGCACGCCGCTCCACGGCTCGGGCACCGCGATCCAGTAGTGCGCGCCGGCGTTGTCGGTGCCGGTGAGGCAGCGGGTGTCGGCGGGCAGGGCGGTGGGGCAGGGGGTGGGTGTGGACGCGGTTGCGGGCGCAGTTGCAGCGCTGGCGTTGATGGCCGTGAGCGCGCAGAGCGTCACGGCTGCGATGAGGCGCAGCACGCCACCGAAGGTCAGCGCTGCCCGGCTCACGATTCAACCAACAAACGCCCGCCGCACTTCGGCCGCGCACAGCGCCACCGCCGTATTGGCTTCATCGAGCACGCGGCCCATGGTGATGAAGCCGTGGATCTGGCGCTCGAAGCACACGTACGTGGCGCGGTTGCCGGCGGCGGTCAGGGCCGCTGCGTACGCCGCGCCTTCGTCGCGCAGCGGGTCGAAGCCGGCAGTGAGCACCAGTGCGGGCGGCAGCTTCGCGAGGTCGGTGTGCAGCAGAGGCGAGGCGCGCCAGTCGGTGTCGTGGTGCCGGCTGTCGATGTAGTGGTCGTGGAAGTAGCGGATCGTGTCGCTGGTCAGCAGGTAGCCCTGGCCGTTGCCGGTGTGCGATGGCGCGGTGGCGCGCATGTCGGTCGCGGGGTAGATGAGCAGCTGGTAGACGAGCGGCAGGTCGCCGGCATCGCGCGTCGCAATCGCGACGACTGCGGCGAGGTTGCCGCCGGCACTGTCACCACCGACGGCGATGCGCGTGGCATCGAGGCCGAGTGCATCGGCCTGCGCATGCGCCCAGCGCGTGGCGGCGATGCAGTCGTCCACGGCAGCCGGGAAGCGGTCTTCCGGGCCCATGCGGTAGTCGACCGCCAGCACCGCGCAGCCGGCGCGGTTGGCGAGCTCGCGGCACAGCGTGTCGTGGGTGTCGAGGTCGCCCATCGTCCAGCCGCCGCCGTGGAAGTACACGACCAAGGGCAGCACATCGGCGGTCGCCGGCAAGGGCTTGTACAGGCGCAGCGGGATCGTGCCGTGCGGGCCTGCGGCGTGCATGTCGGCAACGCTGGCGACGGCTTGCGGTGCCGGCTGCGCGAGTGCGCGCCGGTCCCGGTACAGGGCGCGCGCGTCGGCCGGCGACAGGGTGTGCGTCGGCGGCACGCCGCGGCTTTCGATCAGGTCGAGCAGAGCGCGGGCTTGGGGGTGGAGCATGGTGTGTCCTCGGTGCTGCAAGGGAATGTCAACGCTGCCGTTTCGGCCGGGCCTACAGCTGCCGGCTGCGCGCCAGCGGCGGGTTCTTCGCGAAGTAGCGCTGAATGCCGACTGTCAGCGCATGCACCAGCTGCGCCTGGTACTCCGGGTCACGCAGGCGCGCCTCTTCTTCGGGGTTCGAGATGAATGCCGACTCGACCAGGATCGACGGGATGTCGGGCGCCTTCAGCACCGCGAAGCCGGCCTGTTCGACGCTGCCCTTGTGCAGCTTGCCGACCTTGCCGATCTGGCCCAGCACCTCGCCGCCGAGCTTGAGGCTGTCGCGGATCTGCGCGGTGGTGCTCATGTCGAGCAAGGTGCTGATGACCGTCGCGTCTTTCGCGTTCACGTTGACGCCGCCGACCGAATCGGAGGAGTTCTCGCGGTTCGCCATCCAGCGCGCGGCCGCGCTGCTGGCGCCGCCCTGGCTGAGCGCGAAGACCGACGCGCCGCGCGCCTGCGGCGTGATGAAGGCATCGGCATGGATCGACACGAACAGGTCGGCCTGAACCCGCCGCGCCTTGCGCACGCGCTCGTGCAGCGGCACGAAGAAATCGGCGTCGCGCGTGAGCATGGCGCGCATGTTGGGCAGGCCGTTGAGGCGGTCGCGCAGTTGCAGGGCGACCGCCAGCACCACGTCTTTCTCGCGCAGGCCGGTCGGCCCGCTGGCGCCCGGGTCTTCGCCGCCGTGGCCGGGGTCGATGGCGACCACGATGAGGCGGTCGATCTTGCCCTGCACGGCCGGTGGCAAGGGCGCGGGGGATTGCTGCGGTGGGGCCGGGAACGGCGCGGCGGCCACCGGTGGCCAGGGGGCCGGGGCCGATGCCTTGGCCATCGGCGGTGATGTGGGCTGCGGGGCCGGCTGCGGGGTCGGCTGCGGGGTCGGCAACACCGCCACCACCGGTGGCGCCGCGCCGGGCACCACCAGCGGTTTGTCGACCTTGCCGATGAACTCGCCGAGCGCGTCCTGCACAGTCCGAGCGGCCAGCGCTTCTGCAGCTTCGCGGTCGCGGATCAGCGCGAGCAACGGGTCGCGCTCGGTCGTCGGGTACAGGTCGAACACCAGCCGGTGGCGGTAGGCCGCGACCGGTGCCAGCGTGAACAACTGCGGCGCAGTCGGCTGCTTCAGGTCGATCACCAGGCGCACCATGCGCGGCTGGTTCTGGCCCGCGCGCACACCGGCAATGAACGGGTCGTCGGCGCGCACCTTGCCGAGCAGGTCACGCAGCGCGGGGCTGAGCTCCAGGCCGTCGATGTCGATCACCAGGCGGTTCGGGTTGTCGGCCATGAAGTGCTGCTGCGCCAGCGGCTGGTCCGACTCGATCGTGATGCGCGTGTACTCAGCCGCCGGCCACACGCGCACCGCCACGATGCTCGCGCCGAAGGCCAGTTGCCGTGTGCCGAGCAGCAGCGCGCATGCGCCCATGCGCCGCAGCGCGCTGCGGCGGGCGCCGGGGTGCAGCGCCGTCGGCGGCACGTTCTGAAGCGGGTTGTTCACCATGCGAGCAGCGCCTGCCCGAGCGCGGTGTGCGCCTCCACGCGCACTGCGCGCAGCGGCTCGGCCAGCGGCTCGATGTGGATGCGCAAGTCGGCCGGCGGCAGCAGACCTTCGGCCTTCTCGGGCCACTCGGCCAGCTTCAGGCCCGGTGCCGCAAACACATCGCGAAAGCCCGCGTCTTCCCATTCCTGCGGGTCGTTGAAGCGGTAGAAGTCGAAGTGCGACACGTTGTACGCCGCGCCGTCGCGTTGCAGCGCATACGGCTCCATCACCGCATAGGTCGGGCTCTTGATGCGGCCCTCGACCCCGAGCGCCTGCAGCAGGTGGCGAGCGAAGGTCGTCTTGCCGGCGCCCAGCGGGCCGTGCAGCTCGATGAAGGTGTTGTGCAGCCCAGATGGAGCGGCCAGCAGCGCCGCCAAACGCACGGCCGACGCGGCGCAGGCCGCTTCATCGGGCCAGTGCAAGGTGCGGGTTTCTAGAATCGGCAAATGACAGGTGCTCGCGAAGTGGATGCGGTGAATGCGGCGGGTGCGGCGGGTGCGGCGGGTGCGGTCCGTGCGGAGAACGGTGCCGCACCCGACGGCACTGCGGTGCTCGCGCAATTGCGCGAGTGGGCCACCGCACTCGGATTTTCCCAGATCGGCGTGGCAGGCGTGGACTTGGCCCATGCCGAACCCGGGTTGTTGCAGTGGCTCGACAACGGCTTTCACGGCTCGATGGCCTACATGGCCGCCCACGGCCTGAAGCGCGCACGGCCGGCCGAGCTGGTGCCGGGCACGCTGCGCGTGATCACCGCGCGCATGAACTACCTGCCGGCTGCCACCAGCGCCGGCTGGCAGGCCGTCGAATGGGCGCGCATCAACGACCCCACGCAGGCCTCGCTCTCGCTCTATGCGCGCGGCCGTGACTACCACAAGGTCATGCGTGCGCGCCTGCAGCAATTGGCCGACAAGCTGGCACAGCACGTCGGCCCGTTCGGCCACCGCGTGTTCACCGACTCGGCGCCGCTGCTCGAAGTCGAACTCGCGGCCGTCAGCGGTACAGGCTGGCGCGGCAAGCACACGCTGGCGCTCGACCGCGACGGCGGCTCGATGTTTTTTCTCGGCGAGATCTGCATCGACCTTGCGCTACCGGTCACCGCGCCGGTCGAGGCGAATTGCGGCACCTGCAGCGCGTGCATCGACGTGTGCCCGACGCAGGCCATCGTCGGCCCCTACCGGCTCGACGCGCGGCGCTGCATTTCGTACCTGACCATCGAGCACGCCGGGCCGATACCGCTCGAACTGCGCCCGCTCATCGGCAACCGCATCTACGGCTGCGACGACTGCCAGCTCGTGTGCCCATGGAACAAGTACGCGCAGCGCAGCACCTTGCCCGACTTCGACGCGCGCGCGTCGGTGAGTGACGCGACGCTGCTGCAACTGTGGCAGTGGGACGAGGCCACGTTCCTGCGCCAGACCGAAGGCAGCGCGATCCGCCGCATCGGCTTCGAGCGCTGGCAGCGCAATCTAGCGGTCGGCCTTGGCAACGCGCTGCGCGCGCTCGGTGATGTTGATGTCGATGGCGCTGATGGCAGCGGCACCGCAGCCATCCGCGCCGCGTTGCAGGCGCGCTTCGGCGCGGCGGGTGAACTGGTGCGCGAGCACATCGCGTGGGCCTTGGCCCAAGGCTGATGCCCGTTTGCGTTCAGTCACATAAGAACGCGCAACTCGTCCGGCTCCCTCTCCCGCAGGGCGGGAGAGGGTAGGGGGCGGAGCGGGGCTTTCGAGCCGCATGCGGCGAGCCCGTGCAGCGACCTGGGCTTGCAAGCCCAGGTGCGCACTGCAAGTGAGGGCGAGGGTGCATCAGCCCCAAGCCGCCAGCACGGCCAACCACACCGGCACGCTGACCATGCCGAGCAGCGTCGACACAGTCACCAGCCCCGCCACGTAAGCGCCGTCGCCGCCCATGCGCGCGGCGAGCACATAAGCGCTCGACGCGGTCGGCAAGGCGGCGAACAACACGACCACCTTGCGCTGCTCGGGCGGCACCGCCAGGGCAGCCGTCAGGCCGATGGCCACAGCCGGCAGCACCGCGTGGCGGATCGTCAGCAGCGCCGCTGCCAACGCCGGCGAAGCCTTCAACCCACCCAGCCGCAGGCCCGCGCCCACCGCCATCAGGCCGAGCGGCAAGGCGGCCAGGCCGATGCGCTGCAGCGTGGTCGCCACCGCCTCGGGCAAATGCAGCCCCGCAAGGTTGGCCGCGAGGCCCGCGACCGTGCTCAGGATCAGCGGGTTGCGCAGAAGCTCGCGCCCATACGACTGCCCGCCGTGGCGCGCCAGCGGCCACACCGCAGCCACGTTGCACAGCGGCACGCACAGCGCCACCATCAACGCCGTCCACGCCAAGGCCTGCGGGCCGCCCACACGTTCGGCCAAGGCCAACGCGATGTACGAATTGAAGCGAAACGCCGTCTGCGCCCCCGACGCATGCAGCCGCGCGCTCACCCCCGGCCAGTGCTTGAGCGCCATCGCCAGCGCAATGCCGCACCCGACCGTGCCCACGGCCGCAGCGGCCAGGCTCACTGTTTGCGCCGGCTGCAAAGGGCTCTTCACGATGGAGTTGAAGAGCAGCACCGGGAAGAGCAAGTAGTACACCAGCCGCTCCGCCCCGTCCCACACCGAGCGGTTCAGGGCGGTGTAGCGGCAAAGCACGAAGCCGAGGGCGATGAGCAGGAAGTCGGGGAAGAGCAGCAAGGCGTTCGGCATGCGGCGAGTGTGCCTCGCGCCACGAGCGGGCCAGCTCAGACTGGCTGTGTCGCGAACTTCACACCCAGCCGATACCTGCGTCTTTGGCCGTTCGAGTTACGCCTATCGCGTGGGCCACGTCTCCGAGTGCAACAAGCAGCAGGTCAGGATCGTTTGCCTCCAGCACGGCCGTCATGTACTCGGCGATTGATTCATCGTCGTCAAGGTACCTCGCAGCGTCGAACGCGACGAGGTTCAACGGAGTTTTAGCTTCGTTCATATCGGTAACACCCACTTCAAACCTGATCCGACCAAGTGCCTTCGATGGGGTAAACGTTCGTTTGATGAACTCACTCGAGAACCATTGCGCAGGCAGCAAGGTTCGCCGCGCACGACTGCATTAGCGCGAGCAGAAACACCCTATTCGTCAAAACCTTTGCCGAGTTATTTGCCGAAGCAATCAAGAAGACCTCGGCGATGTCAACGTCCTGCATTAGCAATCGAGTTCGCTTGTTATCGCGATACTCCTTACCTTGAAAGTAAAGCGCCAGTGGAATCCGACCATCTTGAATAAGCTTTAAATCAGCAAGCTCACCTTCAAGATAGCCTTGCATAATTCTTTCATTTGGAGACGTTGATCTCGCTGGTAAGACTTTACGAAGTGCGGTGAGAACCAATGTTCGTGCTTGAAGAGACAGAGCGCTCTGTACAGCGCCTTCGTTGGCTCGTGGGAGGGCCAGAGCTTCTGTCTTGTCGAGTTGAAACACGACAGCGTTGAGGGTGCCAAGCCTATTGGTCTCGGATGCAGCGCTTAAGGTAGAAAGTTCGGGGAAACCATCCCAATTTGGCGGAACCTCGCGAGTATTCAACGTGATGGCCGTCTGGCTCAGGAACTTTGCCGCCTGCTGAGTAGTGCGTGTGGAAGCGGGTGCGGAGTTCTGGGAGCATGCCACTTCGCAAAACTGCCAAAGTACGATAGCTATGCAAAGCAAATTCGATGACTTTAAGAGCGAGACCGACGAGCGTGGGCGAAGCATGTGATCCTTCAGAGGCCAGCAATGAATTGGTGGATGCTTATATGTGAATGTCCAGAAGCGCAGTCGCTTGACACGGGAGATCATGCAATGGCCGATCAAGCGGAGCAAAGAATAGTGAACTAGCGGATCAGGCCCGCAGTTGTGGATCGGGCCGATGGAATGGTTGGGCGTCATGTCACGAGCTAGCTATTTTTGGCGCGGCGGCAGCATGGCGAGCTCGCTCGCCCTTTAGGAGACGCTCCGCTTCGCCGCGAAGAAGCAAGATCTGCTGTTCAAGCGCGCCAATGTACGCATTGAACAGCGTTTCGCTGTCTTGACGGGCATCGAGCTCCGGCGTTTCGTCTACGAGCCGCCACATCTCCTTCGCCACGCGTCTCGCGTTCAGCAGAGCTTCAAATGGAACCTCAGCGTGAATAGCTTCCAATGGGTAGCGCTGAATTGCCTCTGCAAGCTCTTTGAATCGTGAGCTAGGTTCGGTCGGATCGTTCCCGGCTAAGCGATTGATGCTCTTCTTCTCAGCACGAGCTTCGATTGCCGCGTCTTTGAGATGAACAAGCATTCGGGCTAGGCCGTCATGAGCTCGCGCTTCACGTTCTGAGAGTTCCATACGAGCGCGCTTGACCTGCCAGAAGACTGCGCACGCTCCAACCATCATCGCGAGTGCCCCAACGCCAGCCTGAGCCCAAGCTGCGAAATCGGAAGTGGAAAGGTTGGTCAGAAAGCAGAGTTTATTCATGCCAACGCATTCTGGGCCAATTTACGTTGCCGATGACGCCCAAAAATCGCGTGGAACAACCGTTGCTTGAATCTGCAGCTTGGGCGCGCCGTCCAGCACCGTTTGGGGACAGTGACACCAACCGTATGTTTCCCGCAGTTGACCTACAGATTCAATGCTGCCTGGTACGTTGTTGTACGCGCTCCTCACCTGCTCATTCACCACATGGCTCTGAGCATGTGCTGCGACGGGGGCAACGACCATTCTGCGGGCGCTATCGCCCATATGCCGGCGAAGCTGCTCAACTTTGAGATGCTCGTCGACTCGCGCGGCTTGGTGTCGAGCCGCACCAGGCGGCACCCCACCGACCGAATAAACTTTGCTCCGTGTACGACCCCACCCCGAAGGACACCCCGATGCAACGCAGACCCCTGATCCAGAGCGCCGCCCTGCTTGCCACCAGCCTTGCCACGCTGCTCGGCGCCACGGGCACGGCGTGGGCGCAGGCTTACCCGACCAAGCCGGTCAAACTGGTCGTGCCGTTCGCACCGGGTGGCACCACCGACATCGTCGCGCGGGTCTTGTCCGAGAAGATCAGCGGCCCGCTCGGGCAGACGTTGATCGTCGAGAACAAGGCCGGCGGGGGCGGCTCGGTGGGGGCGACCGAGACGGCGCGGGCGGTGCCCGATGGGTACTCGCTCGGCATGGCCACGGTGTCAACGACGGCGGCCAACCCGGCGATCAACCCGAAGCTTCCGTACAACCCGATCACCGACTTCACGCCCATCATCAACGTGGCGGCCACGCCGAACGTGATTGCGGTGCACCCCAGCTTCCCGGCGCGCGACTACAAAGGCTTTCTCGCGGAACTGAAAAAGAACCCAGGCAAGTACAGCTTTGCGAGTTCCGGCACGGGCGGCATCGGCCACCTGCAGATGGAGCTTTTCAAGAACCTGTCGGGCACTTTCATCACGCACATTCCGTACCGCGGCGCAGGCCCGGCGCTGAACGACACGGTCGCCGGGCAGGTGCCGATGATCTTCGACAACATGCCCTCGGCGCTGCCCTTCATCAAGGACGGCCGGCTCATCGCCATCGTGGTGGCCGCGCCGCAGCGCTTGCCCCAGTTGCCCAACGTGCCGACCTTCAAGGAAGTGGGGTTGGAGGCCGTGAACCGCATGGCCTACTACGGCATCTACGGCCCCAAGGGTTTGCCGAAAGAGGTGGTCGACAAGATCAGCACGGCCGTGAAGAAGACGCTCGAAGACCCGGCGGTGAAGAAGCGCATCGAAGAGACCGGCTCGCTGATCGTGGCGAACACGCCCGAGCAGTTCGCGCTTCAGATCGCGGCCGAGTTCGAGGTCTACAAGAAGGTCGTGGCCTTGCAGAAGTTGACGCTCGAGTGAACGGCCGGCCGGTGGCATGACGCAACCCGGCGCGCTTGATGCCCGTGCCGCCAGTGCGGCCAGCGCAGCAAGTGCGGCCAGCACCGCCAGCATCGACCGTTTCATCGACGCGCTGTGGATCGAAGACGGCCTCGCGAAGAACACGCTCGAGGCCTATCGGCGTGACTTGACGCTCTACGCCGTGTGGCTCGCCGCCGAGCAGGGCCACGCGCTCGACGCGACCACCGAAACAGATCTGCTCGCCTACGCCGTGGCGCGCCATGAAGGCAGCAAGGCCACCAGCAGCAACCGGCGCCTGACGGTCTTCAAGCGCTACTTCCGCTGGGCCTTGCGCGAGCACCTGCTGCATGCCGACCCGACGCTGCGTTTGCAGAGCGCGCGCCAGCCGCTGCGCGTGCCGAAGGTGCTGAGCGAGGCCCAGGTCGAGGCGCTGCTCCATGCGCCCGATGTGGCCACCACGCTCGGCCTGCGTGACCGCACGATGCTGGAGCTGATGTACGCGAGCGGCCTGCGCGTGAGCGAGCTCGTCGCGCTCAAGAGCGTGCACCTGAGCTTGAGCGAAGGCGCGCTCCGCGTGACCGGCAAGGGCGCGAAGGAGCGCCTGGTGCCGTTCGGCGAAGAGGCGCATGCGTGGGTGCTGCGCTACGTGGCCGATGGGCGTGCCGCCATCCTGCAAGGCCAGGCGAGCGACGCGCTGTTCGTGACCGCGCGCGGCGGGCCGATGACGCGGCAGATGTTCTGGAAGCTCATCAAGGCGCACGCCGTGCGCTCCGGTGTGCGGGTGCCTTTGTCACCGCACACGCTGCGCCACGCCTTCGCCACCCACCTGCTGAACCACGGCGCCGACCTGCGCGCGGTGCAGATGCTGCTCGGCCATGCCGACATCTCGACGACCACCATCTACACCCACGTGGCGCGCGAGCGCTTGAAGAGCCTGCACGCCCGCCACCACCCGCGCGGTTGAATGCCGGCGGACGCGCCGCGGCGCGCCTTGCTGCTGTGCCGAGTCCGTGAATTGTTCGCTTCGGCGTTGCGTGGGGTGTGCTGATGCCGCAGCGTTCGCTCGATCCTCGGTCACTTTGTCACGAAGCCGCCAGTCGGCGCGCTGGCGCCCATTGCGTGTTGGCGACTGCGCAATAGCATCTCGTTTGGAAGTTTGCGTGTTTGGCGCTCAACTCAACGACAAGAAGCGCGGCCGTCGCGAACGGCGAAGTGCGAAGAACCGGAGGCCGGGTGAAAGAACAGATCCTGCGCGAAGAGCTCGGCTCGCTGGCTGCGCTCAACGGCGTCAAGTCGTGCGCGCTTGTCGACAGCCAGAGCGGGCTCGTCTGGCATGCAGTCGGCACCGAGCCTGCGGATCAGCCGCTCTGGGAGGCGGCCATCGATTACTGGCGGCTGCACGGGCGCAGCAACGCCCACTTCGCGGCGCTCGGCGAACTGGGCGCGGCCGTGCTTTACCACCGCAATGCGGTGCTCGCGATCATCCCGTGCGCTGCGCGAAGCGAGTTGTTGGTGGTGTGCATCGCATCGCATCAAGGCATGGACTGGCGCGACTGGCAGCGCCGTGTTCGCGCCATGGGAGCGCGGCTGAAAGATCTTTGATCACCCGGCCGGCGTACTGCGCCGGCAAAGAAAGTCGGACCGGCGCCCGCCGTTGCCGATGGAATGTGAGGGGTCGGCGGGCGAAACGAAGCATTGCATCGGGCCTTGTGCCCACCTGTTTTTCAACCACTGAAAGTGCACCATGGCAACGATCAAACAGACTCTCGATGAACTCATGACCGCTGACGGCGCCCTGTGCGCAGCCATCGTCGATTCCAACAGCGGGATGATGCTCGGCTCGATCGGCTCGGGCCTCGATCTCGAAGTGGCAGCTGCAGGCAACTCCGAAGTCGTCCGCGCGAAGAACAAGGCGATGCGCCAGCTCGGCCTGAACGATGTGATCGAAGACATCTTGATCACGCTCGGCAAGCAGTACCACCTGATTCGCCCGTCGTCACGCAAGGAAGGCGTGTTCATCTACTACGTGCTCGAGCGCGCGAAGTCGAACCTCGCCCTGGCACGCCGCAAGGCTCAGGACGTCGACAAGGACATGCTGGTCTGAGGCGCCAGACTGATCACGTCCGCGCTGGCGGTACATCGCTGATGGCACCGAAGCGAACGCGGGCATCGAGCGACATGAGCCCAGCGTTGCTCCGAATCGTCTATGCCAGCCGGGCGCACGAAGCGTCCGATGCTGCGACGCGCGCTGCCGACGTTCGCGCCATCCTCGGCACTGCGCGTGCCTACAACGCCGCGCACGGCATCACCGGTCTGCTGATCGTGGCCAACGGGCACTTCTTGCAGGTGCTCGAGGGCTGGTTCGACGCCGTTGAGGCGCTGTACCGAAAGATCGATGCCGACGCGAGGCACCGCGAGGTGTCTCTGCTGTCGCGCGTCGAGACCCGCGCCCGAAGTTTCGGTGCGTGGTCGATGGGCTTGATCGAGCGCACGGAGCCCGAGTCGGCCACGACGGCCCGCCTGAAACTGTTGCGTGACCGGCTCGCGGCGGACCCCAGTGCGAGCGCTGCCGATTTTTGCCGATTGATGTTGGCTCCCAGCGTCAACTCGCCCGCGGCCACTCAGCCGCGCCCGGCGCCCGGCGGCGAACCCTTGTCGAGCGTGGCGTTCGCCAGCCCCACGGGCATGTGGAGCGCGGCCGTGCTGCAGCATGTGTCGTCGAAGGCGATGCGGCGCGCCGGGCGCACATCGGTCATCGACCCCGGGGATCCATCGCAGCGCGCATCGATTGAATACATTGATGTCGAGCTGCCCGGCGTCGGCCCGCTGCGAGCGGTCTCGCTCGCCGCCGGCGCGGGCGCGTTCGCGCCGGTCGCGCCGCTGATGGAGCGCTTGTCGCTGCTGGTGTTCATGATGGCGCCGTCCGATGCCGAAGGCTTTACCGCGTACGTTCGCGCGTGGCTCGAGTTGCCTCAGGTCGTTTCGGCGGCGCCTCGGGTTCTGGTGCTGGCGGGCATGGCGCCGGAACGCGTCGCCGGGACGCTGCAATCGCTGCGCGCCGGCACGGCTCTGACCATTGAGTTCGCCAGCGTCAAGCTCAGCGACTCGGCCGCTGTCTGGCGCGCGGCGCAGACGCGGCTGCGAGAGTGCGCCGTGATTGACTCCGCCACGAGCGAGCCTGCACCGTTGGGCGACCGAACCCGAGCGCCCGGCGGCGGCCATGGTGCGGGGGTCGATATCGACCTGAATGCGCCCGTGCCCGCCAACGCTTTGAGCCGGGCTGCGGTGCCGTGCGGTGCCGAGCCCGGCGAGCCCGCCGATCCGCTCGCGGAACTCGTCGCCGAATCGGGCCGCCTTCATGAACTGCTCGAGCTCGAGGGCGCGACCGCCGCCGCCCTCATCGACGCACAGCATGGCGTGGCGCTGCTCACGCTTGCTCTGCCTGGAACCGCAGCACGTTCGTTCGCTGACGACGCCGCGTTCCTGCGCGGCAAGTGGCAGCTCGCAACCGCGCTGGTCACCGACGATCAAATCGAAGACATCGCCGTGACCACCCAGTCCTGCATGAGTATTTACCGCGCGCTGCCAGGGCGCCCCACGCTGTTTCTTGCGGTGGCGTTCGAGCGCGAGCGCGCACCGCTCGCCATGGCGCGCATGCGCCTGCAGGACATTGCCGGCGCGCTGGCGCTGCTGCTGATCTGATCTGATCGGCTGCGAGCGGCGGAGTCGCCCGTCGATGAGGCGGGCATCTTGCAGACGCAGCCGTACAAGCTCGATGGCAACAAGCTCTGCGGCCCGGGCGTTGCCCGGGTTACCAGCAGTGTGGTCGTTCACCAGCCCGGCGGCCTGCAAGCGCTCCACGTCCATCGGGCCGAAGCGCGCGACGGCATCGGCGTCGAACTGCGCGAAAGCGCGGCGGAAGCCCTCGCGCTTGTTCAGGATCGTGAGCCAGCTCAGGCCCGATTGAAACGCCTCCAGGCTCAGCGTTTCGACCAGCGCGCGCTCGCTGTGCTTCGGCCGGCCCCAGTCGTCGTCGTGGTAGGCCACATAAGCCGGCGTGGCCGCGCACCAGTGGCAGCGCGGCCGGCCGTCGGCGCCGGTGAACAGGGCGCTTGTCATGGCGTGGGCCCGGGTGCATTCACCTCCGCACGCGCACGGCGGTCACGCCGCCATGCGAACCATGTGCGTGACACGAGCACGACGCCGATGAGCACCAGGTAGCCGTTCAGCAGCCGCTCAAGCCATGCGCCCAGCCAGGTGCCAGCAACGCGAGCTGCCAGCCGGTGTTGGCGCTGCGGATCAGATTGGTGACGATGCGCCGGTAGTGCGGTGCCTCGCCGAACCATTCATACGCCATGCGGGTGCCCACCACATGGCCCAGCAGCAGCAACGGGATCGTCAGGCCGAAGCCGATGCGCAGCAGCTCGGCCGGTGGCAGCTTGAGCGTGTGGCGCTGGTGCAGGCTGGCCAGTGCCAGCACCACGTGGGTGGCCGCCGCGCCGTAGAGCAACACCGTGCCGGGGCGGCTTTGCCACACGAACGCGGCGAGCTTGAGCGCGGCCTCGGCCGCGTCGAGCGACACCAGGCCGAGCGCGTGGTTGATGAAGTGCAGCGCGATGTAGCACCACAGCACCTGCCCCGAGGCCAGCCGCCAGCGGCGCAGCAGCGGTGACTTCAGCGTGGTGAATGCTTCTGCGCTGAAGGCCACGGCTGCGCTGGTCAGGGTGCGTCAGGCGGCCGTGACGGCGATCGCGCCGCCCACGGCCATCAAGCAGGCGCTCTCGTGCTTCTTGATGGCCTCGATGCCGGTCGGCCCGCGCTCGGCCTTGCCGATCATGCCGATCTGGAGGAGCACGTTGACAATGCCCGTGTCCTGGCAGATGGGCCGTCTGCCTTCGGCGCACACCTTCGACTTGGCGAGGATCTGCGCGAGCGCGTCTTTCGCGGCCGGTCGCTGCTCGGCGACGCAGGCGTGCGCGAGGTGGGCGATGTAGTCGGCCGGTGGCAGTAGCTGATGTGCTGCGATGCGCCGGCTACGGACTCAATGAGGTCGCTGGCCTTGATCGTGGTGGTCATGGCAGAAGGCGAGGTGGCTCTCGCACCGATTGTCGAGGCCCGGGTTGCGGAGAACGGGCGCAATGCAAAAGGGCACCTTCCGGTGCCCTTGCCCAGCCAGCCGCCGGCGCCTCAAGCCTTGCGGCGGCGTACCAAGACGCCAACAGCGGCAATACCCGCAAGCATCAATGCGTAGGACTCGGGTTCCGGCACCGCCGTCACCGCATACACCGCGGCATGCGAGAGGCCTTGCGCTTTGCCTTGCTTGTTCAGCGCCACGCCTGATGTGTCGAACGAGATCGACGAGATGCCGAGCGCACCGCCGTTGAATTCGTAGAGGCTGAAGTTCGTGCTCGACTTGAGGCCGATCACGAAGAAGCCAAACTGAGCGCTGTCGAATGTCAGGGTGCCCGAAGACGTGCCCGGATTCGAAGTGAAAAGCCCGTTGCCGCTGTCATCGGACTTGCCGGCATAGGACGCCGTCAGCGCGAAGTCGCTCAGGATCAGCGCCGACACTGCAGCGGCCGAACTCGGGGCGAGGTTGCCTACCCACGCCCCGGAGCAAGCAACGTAGCCGGCAGTGGACGCGTTTGTGAAAGTGGCTGTCAAGGCGCTGGCGGAACAGGTTTCCGATGCGGCCGTGAAAGCATTGGCCGTCGTGCCGACCAGCGAAAAGGCGAGTGCGACTGCGCTCAGTGCCGCAACCTTGGTCGGCGAGGTAAGGGCGAATTGCGTGAACATGAGGCGTCTCCGTCGGAATGATTCAAGTAACAAATAATATCTGTGTGAAGAGGCCGGCGGTACCCCCGGGTCACGGGGAAAGCGCAAAGGTCGGTGGCGGGCAACAACCACGCCTCGGCCGCGTCGAGCGACACCAGGCCGAGCGCGTGGTTGACGAAGTGCAGCGCGATGTTGCACCACAGCACCCGCCCGGACGCCAGCCGCCAGCGGGGCAGCAGCGGTGACTTCAGCGTGGTGAATGCTTCTGCGCTGAAGGCCACGGCTGCGCTGGTCAGGGTGCGTCAGGCGGCCGTGACGGCGATCTTCGCCAGCGCCCCCGAGGCGATGCGCTGCTGCCACTCCTTCGGCCCGGTGTCGTGCACCGACACGCCGTTCGAATCGACGGCCACGGTCACCGGCATGTCTTTCACCTCGAACTCGTAGATGGCTTCCATGCCCAGGTCTTTGAAACCCACCACCTCGGCGTGGTTGATCGCCTTCGAGACCAGGTAGGCCGCGCCGCCCACGGCCATCAGGTAGGCGCTCTTGTGCTTCTTGATGGCCTCGATGCCGGTCGGCCCGCGCTCGGCCTTGCCGATCATGCCGATGAGGCCAGTTTGCGCCAGCATCATCTCGGTGAACTTGTCCATTCGTGTGGCGGTGGTCGGGCCGGCCGGGCCCATGACTTCATCGCGCACCGGGTCGACCGGGCCGACGTAGTAGATGACGCGGTTGGTGAAGTCAACTGGCAGCTTCTCGCCCTTCGCCAGCATGTCTTGAATGCGCTTGTGCGCGGCGTCGCGGCCGGTCAGCATCTTGCCGCTGAGCAGCAGCGTCTGCCCGGGCTTCCACGCCGCCACTTCTTCCTTGGTCAGCGTGTTCAGGTCGACGCGTTGGCTCTTGTTGTAGTCGGGCTCCCACTTCACGTCGGGCCACAGGTCCAGGCTCGGCGGCTCAAGATACGCCGCGCCCGAGCCGTCGAGCACAAAGTGCGCATGGCGCGTGGCGGCGCAGTTAGGGATCATCGCAACCGGCTTGCTCGCGGCGTGCGTGGGGTACATCGCGATCTTCACGTCGAGCACCGTCGTCAGGCCGCCCAGGCCCTGCGCGCCGATGCCCAGCGTGTTGATCTTGTCGCACAGCTCGATGCGCAGTTCCTCGACCTTGTTCTGCGGGCCACGGGCCTTCAGCTCGTACATGTCGATGTCGTCCATCAGGCTCTGCTTGGCGAGCAGCATGGCGCGTTCGGCCGTGCCACCAATGCCGATGCCCAGCATGCCCGGCGGGCACCAGCCGGCACCCATGGTCGGCACCGTCTTCATGACCCAATCGACCAGTGAGTCGCTCGGGTTCATCATCACGAACTTGCTCTTGTTCTCGCTGCCGCCGCCCTTGGCCGCTACCTGAACATCGACCGTGTTGCCGGGCACGACCGTCATGTGCACCACCGCCGGCGTGTTGTCTTTGGTGTTCTTGCGCTCGAAGTGCGGGTCGGCCACGATGCTGGCGCGCAGCTTGTTGTCCGCAAAGTTGTAGGCGCGCCGCACGCCTTCGTTGACCGCGTCTTCGATGCTTCCGGGGAAGCCCTCGAAGCGCACATCCATGCCGATCTTCAGGAACACGTTGACGATGCCCGTGTCCTGGCAGATCGGCCGCTTGCCTTCGGCGCACATCTTCGAGTTGGTGAGGATCTGCGCGATCGCGTCTTTCGCTGCCGGGCTTTGCTCGGC
The DNA here is from genome assembly GCA_031385155.1 of Rhizobacter sp. Taxonomy (GTDB): domain Bacteria; phylum Pseudomonadota; class Gammaproteobacteria; order Burkholderiales; family Burkholderiaceae_C; genus LMDS01. The sequence goes on along the minus strand of JANNBF010000001.1, from coordinate 3,633 downwards.
GGCGTAGGCGCGCGCGAGGTGGGCGATGTAGTCGGCCGGGTGGTAGTAGCTGATGTACTGCAGTGCGCCGGCAACGCTCTCGACGAGGTCAGCGTATCGGATGGCGGTGGTCATGGCTTGGCCTTGCGTGAAGCGTCTAAAACGAAGCGGCCGAGTTTACTGAACCAAAGAGCACCGCCTGGGCTGGCGCCTTCGTGCGCGAGTCGCTTCGCTTCGCGATTGATCGCTTCGTGCGTTGCGGCGCTGCGCTCCGCTTTTTTGCCGATGCTGGAGGGCATTCAACTTCTCACACGGCGGCAGCATGGGCAACCCTATCGAACGAGCGAAGAGTACTGGTGGCAATCCGATTCAACACGCACCGCCGCCGGCGTCACAACCGACACCCGGCGTGCCGACGCATGCTTCGAGGCTTGGCGGGTCGGGCGCGCTCTCGCGACCGGGCGCCACCGCAAGCGGCGGGCTGAAACGACCCGCTTCGACCGAACTGCAACGCGGCACAACCCGCAGCGGCAAAGTGTTCCAGCCTGGGCTGTTCGACAACAAGGAGTCTGCGCAACTGAGGTCGGCCAACAAGGTGCTCGTGCTCGAATACTCGTCCACCGGCGGTGGCCACACCGCGCGCAGCCTCGATCCGATCATCAAAGCCCGCCAAGACGGGACCCTGAAGGAAGGCGACAGCGTCGTCGTCCTGGCGCCGCCACGCTGGCCCGAAGATGAAGACGGGAAACAGATCAAGACGCTGCACCAAAAGGTCGCCGCTCTCAGGGAGCTGGGCCTCAACGTCATCCTCAAGCAATCGGACAAGACCGTCACGGGCATCTACATGCCCGAGGGCCCCTCTGACAACGTCGCCATGTTGAAGGACTTTGTCTACAAGCCCAACCGCAACAACAATCAAGTCAGTCTGTCAGACCGGGATTCAGGACCCGCAGTGAGGTTAGGCAAGGGGCATCCGGCAAAGCAGATCCTCGGTGATGTCATTGCCGCCGTGGGGGAGCGAAACGCGGGCAAGATCACCGTGCTCGGTGACATGGCCCCCTATTTGCAAAAGGCCGCCAAGGCCATGGGCATCGAGAACGCTGTCGAGATCGGCAACCACCAGGGGCTCTTTATCGGCGCTGCTCGCCAGCAGCTCGACGGCAAGGACCTGTCGTATTTGGCCAAAGCCTCGAGCAGCGGCTTGGCGCCGAAGCTGGCACTGGTCGAATACGACAACGAAACAAACGTGGTGCGGGACCTCGCCCCCACCCTGAACAATTTGGGTATCACCGCGCAGACCAGCAAACAAGACGCGAGGGCCATCGCTTTGGAGCACTTGTTCCAGTGCGCAAATCAGCTCGACGTGAACGCTGTTGGAACCAAGGCGGATGGGATCATCGTGGGCCCGAACGCTCGCGCCGACAACGTCGGAGCCATGGTCTACCTGTACCTCAACAAGTACACCCAAGGGACTCTGGACCACATTCGCGACAGGATCAATGAGGGTCACCCGGCTTACCAGAACGCGTTGTTCGCAAACTGCGGCAAAGAGGCCATCGTGCCAAATGCCGAAACCGTCGGCAATGCCAGAGATGCCAAGAACATCCTGCAGGTCATGTACGCGGCCAACGCAGACGGCGTGACCAATGCAGGCTTCGGCACCACGAGCGAATTCAACTACCTGGCCAACAACGGCTCCAATGCGGACTTTGTGGCGGTCCCCGTGGAGAACCAGCACGAGCAAGAGGCCAACGCCGCGCAACTCATCGGTGCATTCGGCGCCGACCGGGTCGCCTCGGCAAGCGGCGCAGCGGAACTGTATGCGGCACTCGATGCGCTGGTCATGAAGCGTGCAGGCCAGGAGAGCCCGACGAGCCATCTGATTGGCAACATGGCACAGATCCAGACTGCGGCCCGCGCCGAGGGCACTTCGGGCGCAGCGCACGCCGCCGATCTGTTGAAGCGACTGGACGACTTGGACACGATGCGCCCAAACGCCGAGGCCGCAATCGCCTCGATGGCGCAGTACGCGAACTCGGACGCGCCCACACAACGTCGGCGCGTCTACAAGGCGCTCGTGCCCGTTCTCGACTCGATCATCAACGGTGCCAACGATGTAACGCTGCGGCCGACGGCCAAGGTACAACCCCATCAAACGACCGTGAACGCAGCCATCCAGATGATGGAGAACAATCACGCCGCGTTGGGCAACATCATGAGCATCGAGTTCGACAATGCCAACGCCCAGCAACTGCTCAGGGACTCCGCAGCGTCGCTGCAGGGGCTGATGGGCATGCAGGCCGGCGCGGTCCGCCAGGGCGCAGCCACAGAAATGCTGAAAGAGCTGGCCAACAAGGCGATTGCACTGGGCTGGTAGGCCGCCGCGCGCGGCTTGGGTGAACTTCGGGGAAGAAGCGTGGGGAACAATGCCCATGAGTCTGCTGAACCGAAAACTGACCCCAAGAGGCCCGCGTGATCCCTGCCATCCGTCGTTTCATTGCGTCCGAGTCCGCTGGCGGCGTGGTGCTGGCGCTCGCCGCGCTGGTGGCGCTGATCGTCAGCAACTCGGGCCTCGCACCGCTCTACCGCCAGTTCATCGAGTTGCGCGGTGAAGTGCGTATCGGCGGCGATTGGCTCGTGCTGTCGAAGCCCTTGCTGTTGTGGGTCAACGACCTGTGGATGGCGGTGTTCTTCTTCGTCGTCGGGCTGGAGATCAAGCGCGAGGTGCTGGCGGGTGAACTCGCCTCGGTGAAGCAGGCGGCGCTGCCCGCGCTCGCGGCGCTCGGTGGCATGGTGGTGCCGGCATTGATCTACGTGGCGCTGAACCATGGCGATGGCGTTGCGTTGCGCGGCTGGGCCATCCCGACCGCCACCGACATCGCGTTTGCGCTCGGCATCCTGATGCTGCTCGGGCCGCGCGTGCCGGCGTCGCTGAAGGTCTTCCTGACGGCGGTGGCGATCATCGACGACCTCGGCGCGATCATCGTCATCGCGGCGTTCTACACGGCGCAGTTGTCATGGCCGATGCTGCTGGCAGCGGGCGCGGGCGGGCTGGTTCTGTTCGCACTGAGCCGGCTGCGCGTGATGCACATCGGGCCCTACGTGGTGGTCGGCCTGATCGTGTGGGTGTGCGTGCTGAAGTCGGGCATTCACGCCACGCTGGCGGGCGTGGTGACGGCGCTGGCGATACCTTTGACGAGACCCCACTCGAACGAGTCCGACGATGCCGAGAGCGGCTCGCCGCTCGAGACCGCCGAGCACGCGTTGCACCCGTGGGTGGCGTTCGCGGTGCTGCCGATGTTCGCGTTCGTCAATGCGGGCGTGAACCTCGACGGCGTGTCGCTCGCCACGCTCACGCAGGGCGTGCCACTGGGCATTGCGCTCGGGCTGGTGGCGGGCAAGGCCATCGGCGTGTTCGGCGCGTCGTGGTTGCTGATCCGCTTCACGGGCTCAACGCTGCCCGCAGGCGCCACAACGCGCCAGTTCTTCGGTGTGTGCGTGCTGTGCGGCATCGGCTTCACGATGAGCCTGTTCATCGGCGGCCTTGCGTTCGCGGGGCAGGGCGCGGCATACGAGACGCTGGTGAAGCTGGGGGTGCTCAGCGGCTCGCTCGTGGCCGGCCTGCTGGGTGCGGCGCTGCTGCTCAGTGCTCCG
>JANNBF010000170.1:0-10426 GCA_031385155.1 Rhizobacter sp. | reverse complement strand
GCCTGGCGTCACCGGATGTCAGCCCGCTTTCTTGATCGCCTTGACTTCTTTGAGCACTTCTTCGACGTGTCCGGCCACCTTCAGGCCGCGCCACTCACCCTTGAGCACGCCGGTGCCGTCGATCAGGAAGGTGCTGCGCTCGATGCCCTTGACCTTCTTGCCGTACATGATCTTGTTCTTGACCACGCCGAACATGTGGCACAGCTTTTCTTCGGTGTCGGCGATCAACTCGAACGGCAGTTCGAGCGCCTGCTTGAACTTGTCGTGCGAGGCCATGTTGTCGCGCGACACGCCGAACACCACCGCGCCGGCCTTCACGAACTCTTTGTGGTGGTCGCGGAACTGCATCGCTTCGGTGGTGCAACCGGGTGTGTTGTCCTTCGGGTAGAAGTAGAGAACAACGGTCTTGCCGAGGTAGGTTTGCGGCGAAAACTTCACGCCGCCGGTAGCGAGCGCTTCAAATTCCGGTACAGGTTTGTTGAGGGCTGGCGTCATGGAGTATTCTGGTCGGTTGCGCCCCGCAAGGCCTAGCCCAAGATTATAAACGCTGGGCGTGCTCACCGACCAGGGTCAAGGCTGCGAGTCGAAGATCAGCGCCGCCACCACGCTGCGGCCTTCGGCAAGCAGCACGTTGTAGGTTCGGCACGCGGCTGCCGTGTCCATGGTCTCCACGCCGATGCGGCGCTCGATCAGCGACCTGATCCACGGCGGCTGCGGGAACCGGATGCGCATGCCGCTGCCGAACACCACCAGCTCGGGCGCGAGCGCCACCAGTGTTTCGAAGTGCGCCGGCGTCAACTCACCGAAACTCGCCACCGGCCACGCCAGCACCGCCCCGCGCCACGGCACGATCACGCTGCTGCGGTGCTCGACGCCATTCACCAGCACACCGCCCGGGCCGTGGCGGGCAATCGCGTTCTGGCCTTCGATTCGATCAGCTTGGAGTTTCATGGGCGGTCGCTATTGCGGTTGCGGGTGCGGGTGCGGGTGCGTGTACAGATAAAATTCTAGGCTCAGCGCAGCGCAAACACCCGCCGGAGGCCTTTTGAAACCGATCCTGAAGTCGAGCAAGCTCGCCAACGTGGCCTATGACATCCGCGGGCCCGTGCTCGAGAAGGCGCGTCAGATGGAGGAAGAGGGCCACAAGATCATCAAGCTGAACATCGGCAATGTGGCCGAGTTCGGCCTGGAGCCGCCCGACGAGATCGTGCAGGACATGATCCGCAACATCCCGCACGCCGCCGGCTACACCGACAGCAAGGGCCTGTTCGCGCCGCGCAAGGCGGTCGTTCACCGCACCCAGCAGCAAGGCGTTCGCGGCGTTACGCTCGATGACGTGTACCTCGGCAACGGCGCCTCCGAGCTCATCGCGATGAGCATGAGCGCGCTGCTGAATGACGGTGACGAGGTGTTGATCCCGTCGCCCGACTTCCCGCTCTACACCGCCGTGGTCGGCCTGTCGGGTGGCAAGCCGGTGCATTACGTGTGCGACGAAGGCTCGGGCTGGATGCCTGATGTGGCCGACATGGCTGCCAAGGTCACGCCGCGCACGCGCGGCATCGTCGTCATCAACCCCAACAACCCGACCGGCGCGCTCTACCCCGACAGCGTGCTGCTGCAGATCATCGAGCTCGCGCGCCAGCACCAACTCGTGATCTTCGCCGACGAGATCTACGACAAGACGCTGTATGACGGCAACAAGCACACCAGCATCGCGTCACTCGCCGATGACGTGCTCGTCGTCACCTATAACGGCCTGTCGAAGAACTACCGCTCGTGCGGCTACCGTGCCGGCTGGATGGTGGTGTCGGGCGAGAAGCGCCATGCGCGCGACTACATCGAGGGCCTGAACATGCTGGCCTCGCTGCGGTTGTGCGCCAACACGCCGGGGCAACTGGCAATCCAGACCGCGCTCGGTGGCTACCAGAGCATCGATGACCTCGTGGCGCCCGCCGGGCGCCTGTGCCGCCAGCGCGACCTGGCGTACAAGCTGCTGAGCGACATTCCGGGTGTCAGCGTGGTCAAGCCGAAGGCCGCGCTCTACATGTTCCCGAAGCTCGACCCGAAGCTGTACCCGATCAAAGACGACCAGCAGTTCGCCTACGAGCTGCTCGCCGAACAGAAAGTGCTCATCGTGCAGGGCACGGGCTTCAACTGGACCACGCCCGACCACTTTCGCATCGTCTTCCTCCCCAACTCGGATGACCTGACCGAGGCCGTCACGCGCATCGCGAAGTTCCTCGAGCATTACCGTAAACGTCACAGCGTCTGATCCCCATGCAACCGATTCAAGTAGGGCTGATGGGCTTCGGCACCGTCGGCGCAGGCACCTTCAATGTGCTGCAACGCAACCGCGAAGAGATCGAGCGCCGCGCCGGCCGCGAGATCCGCGTGACGATGGTGTCGCGGCGCCAGACCGACCTGGCACGAGCGGTCGTCGGCGATGCGGCCCAGGTGGTGGCCGATGCGCGCGCGATCATCGCCAACCCGGCCATCGACATCGTCGTCGAGCTGATCGGCGGCACGGCCATCGCCCGCGACCTGGTGCTCGAAGCCATCGCGGCCGGCAAGCATGTGGTCACCGCGAACAAGGCGCTTCTCGCGGTGCATGGCACCGAAATCTTCGCGGCCGCGCATGAGCGCGGCGTGATGGTGGCGTTCGAGGCGGCGGTGGCCGGCGGCATCCCGATCATCAAGGCGCTGCGCGAAGGCCTGACCGCGAACCGCATCGAATGGATCGCCGGCATCATCAACGGCACGACCAACTTCATCCTGTCGGAGATGCGCGCCAAGGGGCTCGACTTCGATGTGGTGCTCAAGGAAGCCCAGCGCCTGGGCTATGCCGAAGCCGACCCGACCTTCGACATTGAGGGCATCGACGCCGCGCACAAGCTGACGATCATGAGCGCCATCGCGTTCGGCACGCCGGTGCAGTTCGACAAGGCGTATGTCGAGGGCATCACCAAGCTCAGCGCGGTCGACATCCGCTACGCCGAACAACTGGGCTACCGCATCAAGCTGCTGGGCATCACCAAGCGCCGCTCGGGCGCGAAGTCGCCCGCTGGCACGGTCGACGGCATCGAGCTGCGCGTGCACCCGACGCTGATCCCGACCAGGCGGCTGATCGCGAACGTCGAAGGCGCGATGAACGCGGTCGTGGTGCACGGTGATGCCGTCGGCAGCACGCTGCACTACGGCAAGGGCGCGGGGGCCGAGCCCACGGCCTCGGCGGTGATCGCCGACCTGGTCGACATCACCCGCCTGCACACGGCCGACCCCGACCACCGCGTGCCGCACCTCGCCTTCCAGCCCGGCGCGATGCAGGCCACGCGCATCTTGCCGATGAGCGAGGTCGTGACTTCGTTCTACCTGCGCCTGCAGGTGGCCGACCAGACCGGCGTGCTGGCGCGCATCACCGGCATCCTGGCCGAGGGCGGTATCTCGATCGACGCGGTGCTGCAACGCGAGTCGGCAGAAGGCGAGTCGCAGACCGACCTGATCATCCTGACCCACGACACCGTGGAAGGCCGCATGAACGACGCCCTCGCGCAGATGCAGGCGCTGCCGACGGTGCTGGCGCCGATCGTGCGCATTCGCAAGGAAGAGTTGAGTTGAAGTACATCAGCACGCGGCGCGCCGCAGGTGACAACACTGGCGACACCACCGAGCGCAGTTTCTGCGAGATCCTGCTCGAAGGCCTGGCGCCCGACGGCGGGCTTTACTTGCCGACGCACTACCCGCACATCGACGACGCCACGCTGACGCGCTGGCGAGGGCTGCAGTACCACGAGCTCGCGTTCGAGCTGCTCTCGCTCTTCATCGACGACATTCCAGCGGCCGACTTGCGCGCGCTCGTCGGCAAGACCTACACAGCCGCCGTGTTCGGCACGCCGCAGATCGTGCCGCTTCGCGCGCTCGAGCCCGGCGTCTACCTCGAAGCATTGTCGAACGGCCCGACGCTGGCCTTCAAGGACATGGCGATGCAGCTGCTCGGCAACCTGTTCGAGTACGAGCTCGCACGGCGCGGGCAAACGCTCAACATCCTCGGTGCCACGTCGGGCGACACCGGCAGCGCGGCCGAGTACGCGATGCGCGGCAAGGCCGGCATCAACGTGTTCATGCTCTCGCCGAAAGGCCGCATGAGCCCGTTCCAGCAGGCGCAGATGTTCAGCTTGCAAGACGCGAACATCCACAACATCGCCGTCGAGGGTGTGTTCGACGAGTGCCAGGACATCGTCAAGGCCGTCTCGAACGACCTGGCCTTCAAGCGCGCGCACCGCATCGGTACGGTCAACTCGATCAACTGGGCGCGCCTGCTGGCGCAGGTGGTGTACTACTTCGCCGGCTACTTCCAGGCCACCAAGACCAACGATGAGCAGGTGAGCTTCGCGGTGCCTTCGGGCAACTTCGGCAACATCTGCGCCGGGCACGTGGCGCGGATGATGGGCCTGCCGATCAGGCAGCTCGTGCTGGCCACGAACGAGAACAACGTGCTCGACGAGTTCGTGCGCACCGGCACCTACCGCGTGCGCGCGAGCAGCGAGACGCATGAGACGTCGAGCCCGTCGATGGACATTTCGAAGGCCTCGAACTTCGAGCGCTTCGTGTTCGACCTGCTCGGCCGCGACGGCACGCGCACGCGCGAGCTGTTCAGGAACGAGGTCGAGCGCACGGGCTCGTTCACGGTCACGGCCGACGAGTTCGCGCGCATCCCGGGTTACGGTTTCGTCTCGGGCACCAGCACGCACGCCGACCGCGTGGCCACGATCCGCAGCACCTTCGAGCGCTTCGCGTTGATCATCGACACGCACACCGCCGACGGCCTGAAGGTGGCGCGCGAGCACGTCGTGCCCGGCGTGCCGATGATCGTGCTCGAAACCGCGTTGCCGGCCAAGTTTGCCGAGACGATTCAAGAGGCCATCGGCCGCGCGCCAGACCGGCCGGCTTCAATGCAGGGCATCGAAGACCTGCCCAAGCGCTTCACGGTGATGGCGCCCGATGCGCTGGCGGTGAAGCGCTACATCGAGAGTCATGTCGACACGCGCGCCGACCAGCGCATCGAGCAGCACGCCCGATGAAAGTCGTGGGCTTTTGCGGCTACTCCGGCGCCGGCAAGACCACGCTGGTGGAACAGCTGACGCGAAGGCTCGCACAGGCTGGTCACCGCGTGTCGGTCATCAAGCACGCGCACCACGACTTCGACATCGACCACGAAGGCAAGGACTCGTGGCGCCACCGCAAGGCGGGTGCGTTCGAGGTCGTGATCGCATCGAGCCGCCGGCTCGCGTTGTTGCGCGAGTACGCAGCCGAGGCCGAGCCCACGCTGCACGAGCTGATCGCCCAGTTGACCGCGTGTGACTGGGTTCTGGTCGAAGGCTTCAAGCACGCTGCCCTGCCCAAGATCGAGGTCTGGCGCGCGGCCAATGGCAAGCCGGCGCTGTACCCCATCGATGCCTTCGTTGCCGCCGTGTGCACCGACGCCCCCGCACAACTGCCCGAGCCCACCGCACTGCCGGTGCTAGCCCTGGGCGATGCCGACGCGGTGGCCGCCTACCTGCTGAGCACCTCCGAGCGCTATGACTACAACGCCCCCGATCAAGCCCGTTGCGCCCCCCGTGCGAGCGCCGATGCTGACGCTGGACGAGGCGCTCGGCCGGCTGCTGGCCGCCGTTGCGCCGCTGCCATCGGCTGACGCACAGACGGTTTCCACGTTCGATGCGCTCGGCCGCACGCTGGCTGCCGACGTGCGCTCGGCGCTCGACGTGCCACCGGCCGACAACAGCTCGATGGATGGCTATGCGTTGCGGGCTGCCGACGTGCCCGCGGCCGGCACCGTGCTGCCGGTGAGCCAGCGCATCCCGGCAGGCACGGTGGGCGGTGCGTTGTTGCCCGGCACCGCCGCGCGCATCTTCACCGGGGCACAGTTGCCTGAAGGCGCCGATGCGGTGGTGATGCAAGAAGAGTGCGAAGCGCGCGGCGACACTGTTGCGGTCAACAGCGTGCCTGCCGCCGGCCAATGGGTGCGCCGGCGCGGCGAAGACGTGATGCAGGGCGACGTGGTGCTCGCAGTGGGCACACGCCTCACGCCGCAGGCGCTGGGCCTGGCCGCAGCGGTCGGCGCGGCCGAGCTGAGCGTGATGCGCCGGCCGCGCGTGGCGCTGTTCTCGACCGGGGACGAGCTCGTGATGCCCGGCGAGCCGCTGAAGCCCGGCGCCATCTACAACTCGAACCGCTTCACCTTGCGTGCGCTGATCCAGGCGATGGGCTGCGACTGCACCGACCTCGGGATCGTGCCGGACCGGCTCGACGCCACCCGAGCGGCGTTGCGCCACGCGGCCGAAGGCCACGACCTGATCGTCACGTCGGGTGGCGTGTCGGTCGGCGAGGAAGACCACCTTCGCCCTGCGGTGCAGGCCGAAGGCCGCATCGACCTGTGGCAAATCGCCATCAAGCCCGGCAAGCCGCTCGCGTTCGGCGAAGTGAACAGCAGTGAAGGCACGGCCGCTTTCATCATCGGCCTGCCCGGCAACCCGGTGTCGAGCTTCGTGACGTTCTTGTTGCTCGTGCGGCCCGTGTTGCTGCGCCTGCTCGGCGCGCCAAATGCCAGGCCACCCATCACGCCGATGCGCGCCGACTTCGACTGGCCGCGCGCCGACAAGCGCCGTGAATTCCTGCGTGCCAAGCGCAATGCGCAAGGCGGGCTCGACCTGTTCCCGAACCAGAGTTCGGGCGTGCTGACCTCGGCCGTGTGGGGCGACGGCCTGATCGACAATCCGCCCAGCCAGGCGATACGCGCCGGCGATGTGGTTGCGTTCATCCCGTTCTCGGAACTGCTGTCATGAGACTCACGCTGCGCTACTTCGCTTCGATCCGCGAGGCACTCGGCCCCTTCGAGACCATCGACGTGGTCGAGGGCTCGACCGTCGGCTCGGTGCGTGATGCGCTCATCGCACGCGGCGGCCGCCACGCTGACGTGCTGGCGCAGGGCAGGGCGCTGCGCTGCGCGTTGAACCAGGTGCTGTGCGTCGAGGCCGCCGTGATCGAAGCCGACGCCGAACTCGCGTTCTTCCCACCCGTCACCGGGGGCTGATATGGCCGATCAACCCGCTGCTGCCCGCGTCACGGTGCAGACCGAAGACTTTGACCTGGGCCGTGAAGTGGCGGCGCTGCGTGCGGCCGACGCCGGCATCGGCGCGGTCGCCGCATTCATCGGCACGGTGCGCGACCGCAACGATGGGCTCGGCGTGAGTTCGATGGAACTCGAGCATTACCCCGGCATGACTGAACGCGCCATCGAGGCGATGATCGATGCCGCCATGCAACGCTTTGGCATCTCTGGTGCGCGCGTGATCCACCGCGTCGGCCTGCTGCAACCGCTCGACCAGATCATGATGGTCGCGGTCACATCGGCGCACCGCGGCAGTGCCTTCCAGGCCTGCGAGTTCCTGATGGACTACCTGAAGACCCAGGCCCCGTTCTGGAAGAAAGAGCAAACGCCCGACGGCGCGCGCTGGGTCGATGCGCGGGTCAGCGATGACGCGGCGATGGCGCGCTGGGGTATCGCCTCGGGTAACGCTGCGCAATGAGCCAGATCACGCTGATGCAGGCGCTGGCGGTGGCCGCGGGCTCGGCGGCAGGCGGGCTGCTGCGCTGGCTCGTTGGCGTGCTGCTGAACCCACTGTGGGGCGGCTTCGGCCTGGGCACGCTGGTGGTCAACTGCGTCGGCGGCTTCGCTATCGGTGCGGCCATCGTGTGGTTCGCGAGAACGCCGGACGAGGTGCTGCGGCTTTTCGTCATCACCGGCGTGCTGGGTGGGTTCACCACCTTCTCGTCGTTCTCGGCCGAGTCGCTCTCGCTGGTGCAGCGCGGCGAATGGCCGCTGGCGCTGGCGCACACGCTGTCGCATGTGCTGGGCGCGCTGCTGTGTGCGGGCCTCGGTTTCAAGCTCGGGCGAATGCTGCTGGCTTGATCGGCGTCAAGCCGGGGCTGGCTTGAATTGCCGCATGCTGCGCCTCATCTGGCCAGCATTCGGAGGTTCCACCCATGCGCATCGACAAGCTCACCACCAAGTTCCAGGAAGCCCTGGCCGACGCCCAAAGCCTGGCCGTGAATGCAGACAACCCCTACATCGAGCCAGCCCACGTGCTGGCCGCGATGCTGGTGCAGGCCGATGGCCCGAAGGCCTTGTTGTCACGCGCCGGCGTCAACGTGGCCAAGCTGCAAAGCGCGCTCGACGCCGAACTCGCCAGGTTGCCGACCGTGCAAGGCGGCGAGCCGGTGCAGCCGGGGCGCGACCTCGGGGCGCTGCTGCAGGCCGCTGAGAAGGAAGCCACCAAGCGCGGCGATCAGTTCATCGCGAGCGAGATGTTCCTGCTTGCGGCGGCCGACACCAAGACGGCGCTCGGCCCGCTCGTCAAGGAGCACGGCCTGACCCGCAAGGCGCTCGACGTGGCCATCGACGCGGTGCGCGGCGGCGAGAAGGTCAACAGCGCCGAATCTGAAGGCCAGCGCGAGGCGCTGAAGAAGTACACGCTTGACCTGACCGAGCGCGCCCGCCTGGGCAAGCTCGACCCGGTGATCGGCCGCGACGACGAGATTCGCCGCGCCATCCAGGTGCTGTCGCGCCGCACCAAGAACAACCCGGTGCTGATCGGCGAGCCGGGGGTGGGCAAGACGGCCATCGTCGAAGGCCTGGCGCAGCGCATCGTGGCTGGCGAGGTGCCTGACTCACTCAAAAGCAAGCGCGTGCTGGTGCTCGACATGGCCTTGCTGCTGGCCGGCGCCAAGTTCCGTGGCGAGTTCGAGGAGCGGCTCAAGAGCGTGCTGAAGGAAGTGGCGGCCGACGAAGGCCAGACCATCGTCTTCATCGACGAGATCCACACGATGGTCGGCGCGGGCAAGGCCGAGGGCGCCATCGACGCGGGCAACATGCTGAAGCCGGCCCTGGCGCGCGGAGAACTGCACTGCATCGGCGCGACGACGCTGAACGAGTACCGCAAGTACATCGAGAAAGACTCGGCGCTGGAGCGGCGCTTCCAGAAGATCATCGTCGGCGAGCCGACGGTGGAAGCAACCATCGCCATCTTGCGCGGCCTGCAGGAGAAGTACGAGGTTCACCACGGTGTCGAGATCACCGACCCGGCCATCGTGGCCGCAGCGGAACTCAGCCACCGCTACATCACCGACCGCTTCTTGCCCGACAAGGCGATCGACCTGATCGACGAGGCGGCGGCCAAGGTGAAGATCGAGATCGACTCCAAGCCCGAGGTCATCGACAAGCTCGACCGCCGGCTGATCCAGCTGCAGATCGAGCGCGAAGCCGTGCGGCGCGAGAAGGACGAAGGCTCACAAAAGCGCTTCGGCCTGATCAAGGAAGAGATCGTCAAGCTGCAGCGCGAAGCGGCCGACCTGGAAGAAATCTGGAAGGCCGAGAAGGCCGCGGCCCAGGGCTCGGCGCATGTGAAGGAAGAGATCGACCGAATCCGCACGCAGATCGAAGAATTCAAGCGCAAGGGTGACTTCAACAAGGTCGCCGAGTTGCAGTACGGCCGTTTGCCCGAGCTCGAGAAGACGCTGAAGGACGCGCAGGCCAAGGAGACGAAGAAAGGCGCTGGCAAGGGCAAGCCGCAGTTGCTGCGCACAATGGTCGGCGCCGAAGAAATTGCCGAAGTGGTGGCGCGCGCAACCGGCATCCCGGTCTTCAAGCTGGTGCAGGGTGAGCGCGACAAGCTGCTGCAGATGGAGGCGAAGCTGCACGAGCGTGTGGTTGGGCAAGACGAAGCGATCACGGCCGTGGCCGATGCGATACGCCGTTCGCGCTCGGGCCTGTCGGACCCGAACCGCCCGACCGGCTCGTTCCTGTTCCTCGGCCCCACCGGCGTCGGCAAGACCGAGCTGTGCAAGGCGCTCGCCGGCTTTCTGTTCGACAGTGAAGACCACCTGATCCGCCTCGACATGAGCGAGTTCATGGAAAAACATTCGGTCGCGCGCATGATCGGCGCGCCGCCGGGTTACGTGGGTTACGACGAGGGCGGTTACCTGACCGAAGCGGTGCGCCGCAAGCCCTACAGCGTGCTGCTGCTCGACGAAGTCGAGAAGGCGCATCCCGATGTCTTCAACGTGCTGCTGCAGGTGCTCGACGATGGCCGGCTGACCGACGGGCAGGGCCGCACGGTCGACTTCAAGAACACCGTGATCGTGATGACGAGCAACCTCGGCTCGCACCAGATCATGCAGATGGCCGGGCAGAGCAGCGAGGCGATTCACGACGCGGTGTGGGTCGAGGTCAAGCAGCATTTCCGTCCCGAGTTCCTGAACCGGATCGACGAGACGGTGGTGTTCCATGCGCTCGACGCAAAGCACATCGAATCGATCGCCCGCATCCAGCTGAAGATTTTGGAAGCGCGGCTCGACAAGATGGACATGA
>JANNBF010000129.1:0-37023 GCA_031385155.1 Rhizobacter sp. | reverse complement strand
CTGGTCGATGAACAGCGCCAGTGGTTCAAGGCGCGCATCGGCCTGGCGGCCACGCAAACGCCGCGCGACATGGCGTTCTGCGCGCACGCCATCAACACGCCCGACGCGCTGATGGTCGTTGCCGACACGCACCTCGACCCGCGCTTTCGCAGCAACCCGCTCGTCACCGGCGAGCCGAACATCCGCTTCTATGCGGGCGCGCCCATCGTCACGCCCGGCGGGCAGGCGCTGGGCACGGTGTGCGTGATCGACACCGTGCCGCGCGAGCTCGATGCGGCGCAGCTCGGCGCGTTGCAGGCACTGGCGCGCCAGGCGAGCGCGCTGTTCGAGCTGCGCCAGCGCACGCTGGCACTGGAGGAGCAGGCGGTCGAGGTGGCCCGCCTGTCGCAGGCCTCGGCCGAGGACCGGCGCCGCAGCAGCGAACTGCTCGACCTGGTGCTGCGGGGTGGCGACATGGGCCTGTGGGACCTCGATGTGCCCACCGGCCGCTTCACTGCCAACGACCGCGAGTTCGAGATGTTCGGCCACGACCCCGCCGACCCCGCCGCGCAGGCGCTCGATTGGCGCACGCTGATCCACCCCGACGACCTCGCGCCCTTGCATGCGGCCATGGCGCGGCACCTTGCCGGCGAAGCCCCCGCCTACGAGAGCGAGCACCGCATTCGCCACCGTGACGGCCATTGGGTCTGGGTGCGCCACCACGCCATCGTCGTGGCGCGCGACGCGCAGGGTGTGCCACAGCGCATCGTCGGCACCCACACCGACGTGAGCGCGCGGGTCGCCGACGCGCACGCGCTGGAGCATGCGCGTGGCCTGTTGCAGCGCATGGGCGCGCTCGCCAAGGTCGGTGGCTGGGAGCTGGAGCTCGCCACCGGGCACTTGAGCTGGACCGACGAGGTCTACCGCATCCATGAGGTCGACCGCTCGGTCGAGCCGGGGCTGCTTCCGGCCATCGACTTCTATGCGCCCGAAGCGCGGCCCTTGATCCAGGCGGCGGTCGAGGCCGGCGTGACCGATGGCACGCCGTGGGACCTGGAGCTGCCCTTCATCACCGCCGAGGGCCGGGCACGCGTGGTGCGCGCGCAGGGCGAGGCGGTGGTCGAGCAGGGCAGGGTGGTGCGCCTGTTCGGCGCCTTCCAGGACGTGACGGAACGCAAGGCTGTCGAGCAGGCCGCACTCGACAGCCAGCGGCGCCTGCGCCTGATCACCGACAACCTCCCCGCGCTGGTGGCCTATGTCGACCGCGACCAGCGCTACCGGTTCCTGAATGCGTACGTGGAACGCAAGTTCGGCATCAGTGTGGCGGCCACCCTCGGCCGCACGATGCGCGAGACCCGCAGCGCATCGACCTACGCGCAGCTCCTGCCGCACGTGGAGGCCGCGCTGCGCGGCGAGACAACGTCGTTCACCTACACCGAAGCAGCCGAGGGTGGCGACATGCACTACCAGTCGAACTACGTGCCTGACTTCGACGAGACCGGGCAGGTCAACGGCTTTCTGGCGATGACCTTCGACGTGTCCGAACTGCACCGAACCCAGCGCCAGCTCGAACGGCTGGCGCGGGTCGACACGTTGACCGGGCTGCCGAACCGGCGCCAGTTCGACGAAGGCATCGACGCCGCGCTGCGCCGCTCGCGGCGGTTGCGCCAGCCGCTGGCGCTGATGTTCCTCGACATCGATCGCTTCAAGACCATCAACGACACCCATGGCCATGCTGCCGGCGACGCCGTGCTGTGCGAGTTCGGCCGCCGCCTCAAGGCCTGCGTTCGCACGACAGACATGGTGGCGCGCCTGGCCGGCGATGAGTTCGTGGTGCTGCTCGAAAACCTGGCCGGTCCGGGCGAGCTGGAGCGCCTGGCGGCGAAGGTGGTGGCGAGCATCCGCCCGCCGTTTCAAATCGATTCGGCAGCGCTGGCCGTGACGACCAGCATCGGCGTGGCGATCACGACCGACGCCGGCACCAGTGCCAGCAGCCTGCTGCTGCGCGCTGACGAGGCGCTGTACAGCGCCAAGAAGCAGGGGCGCAACTGCTTCGTGATTGCGTGAGAGCGGCCAAGTAGGCGGCCTTTCCCAGGCTTATCCGCCTCAAGTTCCGGGCTCAGGCCGGAACAATGGTCACGCGCCAATCGTTGGCGCATTGCCATGGCCGACTCCCAAGACCGCACCCTGCCCGCCACGCAGCGCAAGCTGCAAAAAGCCCGTGAAGACGGCCAGGTGGCACGCTCGCGCGACTTCGGCCACTTCATGGCGGTTGCGGCCTGCGGCGCCATGCTGGTGGCGATGGCACCCACCGCGTCGGGTTGGCTCAAGCAGATGTTGATGCAGGGCCTGCAGTTCAACGCCGCCTCGGTGCGCAGCAGCGCCTTCATGGGCGAGCGGCTGATGGCGCTGACGATCTCGATGCTGTGGGTGCTGGTGCCATTCGGCCTGGCCATGATGGGTGCCGCGCTCATCAGCGGCCTGGCCATCGGCGGCTGGAACTGGACGCTCAAGCCGCTGCTGCCCAACCTGGGCAAACTGAACCCGATCACCGGGCTGCCCGGCCTCCTGTCGAAAGACAAGCTGGTCGATGCGCTCAAGGGCAGCTCCCTGGCATTGGTGCTGGGCGGCATCGGCGCGCTCTACTTCCGCTCGCACCTCGACGCGTTCTCGGGCGTGCTCGCCATGCCGCTGCCGGCCGCCATCGAGCACACCGGGCAAACGCTGCTCGGCGGCCTGACGCTGCTGTTGCTTGCACTCGCGCTGTTCGCCGCCATCGACGTGCCGCTGCAGCGCCATCAGCATGCGCAGCGCCTGAAGATGAGCCACGCCGAGGTCAAGCAGGAGAACAAGGAGCTCGAAGGCAACCAGGAGATCAAGGCCAAGGTGCGCGAGCGCATGCGCGAGATGACCAAGAAACGCATGCTCGCGGCGGTGCCGCAGGCCGACCTGGTGGTGATGAACCCGACCCACTACGCGGTGGCGCTGAAGTACGACGACGCGAAGATGGGCGCCCCGCGCGTGGTCGCCAAAGGGGCAGACCTGCTGGCACTGAAGATCCGCGACACCGCGCAAGGCGCGAGCGTGCCGGTACTCGAAGCCCCGGTGCTGGCCCGTGCGCTGTACGCCCACGCCGAGCTCGACCACGAGATCCCGGCCGCGCTGTTCGCCGCCGTGGCGCAGGTGCTGGCCTATGTGTACCAGTTGCGCGCGGCACTCAAGGGGCAGGCAGCCATGCCGAGCGCGCTGCCGGAGTTGAACGTGCCGGCCGAACTCGACCCGCACCACGCGCCGGACCCCACGCCGTAGCCGGGCTTCTTCAGCCAGCCCGCAGCGCGGCGAAGCCGGACAACGGGGCGCCTTGCCTGCCCGGTGGCCGCGGCGGCGGGTTGGTGCGAACCGGCCGCTGGCCGTACCACCGCATCACCGCATCGGCGAGTGCCGGGCGGCACAGGTGAAAGCCCTGGCCGATGTCGCAGTCCAGGTCGGCGAGGTCGTTCATGGCCTCGGCGGTCTCGATGCCTTCGGCCACCACCTTCATGTTCAGGCCGTGGCCGAGGTCGATCATGCTTTTGACGATCAAGGCATCGTCGGCATTTTTGCCCATGGTCAGGATGAACGACTTGTCGATCTTCAGCTCGCTGATCGGCAGGTTCTTGAGTTGGGCCAGGCTGGTGTAGCCGGCGCCGAAGTCGTCGATCGCGATTCGAACGCCGATGGCATGAAGCTCGTTCAAGATGCGCGCCGCCTTCTCGGGCTCGAGCATCACCGCCGACTCGGTGACCTCGATTTCCAGCAAGCTCGACGCCACACGGTGCTGGCCGAGCAGGCCCTTGACCTTGCTCGCGAAGGCGTCGTCCGCCAGGTTGCGCGCCGATATATTCACCGCCACCGGAATAGGGTGCCCGCCCTCGGCCCACACCTTGGCCTGGGCCAGCGCCATGTTCAGCACCGCCATCGTCAGCGCACCGATCAGGCCGGTGTGCTCGGCCAGCGGGATGAAGTCGTTCGGCGGGACCATGCCGCGGTCGGGGTGCTGCCAGCGCACCAGCGCCTCGACGCCCACCACCGCACCCGTGCGCAGGTCGACCTTCGGCTGATAGTGCAGGAACAGCTCGCCGCGCTCGATGCCTCGGCGCAACTGGCCGAGCAGCGACAGCCGCTCCGGCGAGTGGTCGTCGTTCTCGGGGTCGTACACGACCACGCCGCACTTCTGCTGCTTCGCGATGTACATGGCGATGTCGGCACGCTGCAACAGGGTCTGCGCGTCGCGGCCGTGAACGCCGGAGACGACCACGCCGATGCCGGCGTCTATGTCCAGTTCCACGCCTTCCACGTTGAAGGCTTGCGTCAATGCCTCGCGCAGGCGCGACGCCACGTCCAGCGCGCCGGCCAGGCCATCGACATCGGGCAGCAGCACCGCGAACTCATCGCCGCCCAGCCGGGCCACCGTGTCGGCGCCGCGCAGTGCACTGGCCAGCCGCGGCCCGATCTGCGCCAGCAACTGGTCGCCCACATGGTGACCCAGGGTGTCGTTGACTTCCTTGAAGCGGTCCAGGTCGATCAGCAGCAAGGCGGTGGCCGCCGTGGTGCGTTCGGCGGCGCGCAGCGCATGGGCGAAGCGGTCGGCCAGCAGGGTTCGGTTGGGCAGGCCGGTCAGCGCGTCGTGCAACGCGTCGTGAACAGCCTGCACGCGCTGCGCGTCGAGCTGCGCGCGGGTGCGGCGAAGCACGCTGGTGAAGAAAATCACCAGCACGACGCCGACCAGAAACACCGCCGGCGTGACGCGGGCGTTGAAGGCCTCGCGGCTCTTCAGGTCGGCCAGGTCGGCCAGCGCGGCAGCGTGGTGGCTGTCGGCCGCCTTGTTGACCAGGCCTTCGATGGTGTCGAAGCGCGGGTCGACTTCGTCGTTGTCGATCTTCAGGACCAGCGCCGCGTTGCCACTGTCGGCGGCATCGAACATGCGGTCGATGGCCTCCATGTAGGGGCCGTAGGCAGCCGCCACCTGGTCGGCCACGGCGTGGTCGGGTGCGGTGCCGTCCCGGCGCACCAGTTCCATTGCCGCTTTCAAGTCGCCCGATGCCTTGTTGAAGCGCACCCGCACCGCCGGCCCGGGCTCGAGCCGGTACTTGCGCTCCAGCGATTCTTCGGCTGCGACGGCCGTGGCTGCGGCAGCGTAGTGGTCAGACAGCGTGTTCGAAGCAATGGCACGTTCGGCTGACTGGCGCGTCGACATCGCGGACCACATCGCGAAGGCGCTGACGCCGATCAGCACCGCAAACAGGCCTGCTGAAGAGCTGCGGGCCAAGGTGCTGCTGGTCCAGAGCGAATGGGCGGCCGCCGAGATTCGATCCGGCATGGATCGAGCGTCAGATCGCAATGAGGTGTCTGTTTGCATGGGGTCGGGAACCAGAGTCGTGGTGGAGTCTTCGGCACGACCATGCCGCACTTGAGCTTGTCGACGTGCCGCGCCATGCCGGAGGCGGGCAGAACAAGCCCCTCACCACCCCGCTTATCCGCCTCAAGTTTTCGCGCGCTCCCGGAACAATGGCGCAGCACCTCGCGGTGCGTTCGCCTTTGATCCGGAGACCCGCGCCCCATGACCTCGATGCTGAAGCAGACGCAAGCCTGGCTCGGCCCCAATGCGAAGGCCATTCGCTCGATGATGGCGCCGCTGGTGGTGGTGATGATCCTGGCGATGATGGTGCTGCCGCTGCCGCCGCTCGCACTCGACCTGCTCTTCACCTTCAACATCGCGATGGCGCTGATGGTGATGATGGTGGCGGCCTACATGGTCAAGCCGCTCGACTTCGCGGCGTTCCCCAGCGTCATCCTGCTGACCACGCTGCTGCGGCTGTCGCTCAACGTGGCGTCCACGCGCGTGGTGCTGCTCGAAGGCCACACCGGCGCGGGCGCGGCGGGTGCGGTGATCGAGTCGTTCGGGCACTTCCTGATCGGCGGCAACATCGCGGTCGGCCTGATCGTGTTTGCGATCCTGGTGGTCATCAACTTCATCGTGGTGACGAAGGGCGCCGAGCGCATTGCCGAGGTCGGCGCGCGCTTCACGCTCGATGCGATGCCGGGCAAGCAGATGGCGATCGACGCCGACCTGAACGCCGGCCTGATCGACGACAAGGAAGCCAAGCGCCGCCGCCTCGAAGTGGGCGAAGAGGCCGAGTTCTTCGGCTCGATGGACGGTGCCAGCAAGTACGTGCGCGGCGACGCGATGGCCGGCCTCTTGATCCTGTTCATCAACATCATCGGCGGCTTCGTCATCGGCGTGGCGCAGCACGACCTCACAGCCTCGCAGGCCGCGAACAGCTACATCTTGCTGGCGGTGGGCGATGCGCTCGTGGCGCAGATCCCGGCGCTGTTGATCTCGGTGGCGGCGGCGATGGTGGTGTCGCGCGTCGGCAAGTCTGAAGACGTCGGCAGCCAGATCGCGCGGCAGGTGTTCAGCTCGCCGAAAACACTGGCCATCACGGCCGGCGTGATCGGCATGCTGGGGGTGATCCCGGGCATGCCCAACCTGGTGTTCCTGTCGCTCGCGGGCGGCTTCGGCTACAGCGCGTGGTGGATGCGCGAGCGTGACCGCAAGGCCGCACTCATCCCGCCGCCGCGCCCGGCCGAGGCCGCGCAGGCCAACCCCGAAGCGACCTGGGACGACCTGATGCCGGTCGACACGCTGGGCCTGGAGGTCGGCTACCGGCTCATCTCGCTGGTCGACAAGGCGCGCCAGGGCGACCTGCTCGGCCGCATCAAGGGCGTGCGCAAGAAGTTCGCACAGGACGTGGGCTTTCTGCCGCCGCCGGTGCACATCCGCGACAACCTCGAACTCAAGCCCAGCGGCTACCGCCTGACGCTGCGCGGCGCCGTGGTGGGCGAGGGCGATGCCTACCCCGGCATGCTGCTGGCCATCAACCCGGGCGGTGCGACCACGCCGTTGATCGGCACCAAGACCACCGACCCCGCCTTCGGCCTGCCCGCGGTGTGGATCGAAGAGCGCCAGCGAGAGTCGGCGCAGATGGGCGGCTTTACGGTGGTTGATTGCTCGACTGTGGTGGCGACCCATCTTTCACACTTGATGCAGCTTCACGCGGCCCGCTTGCTGGGCCGGGTGGAGACCCAGCAACTCGTCGAGCACGTGACGAAGCTGGCCCCGAAACTGATCGAGGACGTGGTCCCCAAGATGGTTGGCATCGCCGCACTGCAAAAGATCCTGCAGCTTCTGCTCGAAGAAGGCGTGCACATCCGCGACATGCGCTCGATCGTCGAGAGCCTGGCCGAAGCGGCCGCCACCACCACCGACCCGGCCGAGCTGGCCCGGCGCATCCGCATTCACCTGGCACCGAGCATCGTGCAGCAGCTCTACGGCCCGACCAAGGAGCTGGACGTGATTGCGCTCGAGCCCGAGCTCGAGCGCATGGTCACGCAGGCGCTCAACTCGCCGCACGGCGCCGCACTCGACCCGTTCGTGGCCGAGACGCTGGGCAAGAGCGCGGCCGATTCCGCCAAGCGCCAGGAAGACCTGGGCCTGCCGGCCTGCCTGCTGGTGCCCGACATGATCCGCGCGCCGATGGCGCGCCTGCTCAAGCGCGCCGCGCCGCGCCTGCGCGTTCTCGCCCACAGCGAGATCCCTGAAACGCATTCGATCCGCATCGCATCGATCATTGGAGCCACGTCATGAACCTGAAGCGCTTTACCGCCCGCACCGCGCGTGAGGCCCTGGTGCTCGTGCGCGAGTCCCTGGGCGAAGATGCGGTGGTCTTGTCCACCAAACCCTGTGCCGATGGTGTGGAGGTGCTGGCGATGGCACCCGAAGGCATGGCGCAGGTGCAGCGCATGGCCAGCGCGGCGGCCGCCCCGGCGCTGGCCAGCATGCCGGCCGCGACGCCTTCAGCCATGCCGGGCACGCCCGCCACGGCGCCCAAGGCCAAGGGCACGGGCACGGGCACGGGCACGGGCTGGAGCCTGGCGGAACGCAATGCGGCGCGCGCCGACTCGCCGCTGGTCACCCCTGCTGTTACCGCCGCGGCGGTGGCCGACGACGTGACCCAGCTCGCGATGAGCACGCTGTCGTTCCAGGACTATGTGCGCGAGCGCATGCACCGCCGCCGTGACGAGGCGCAGCCGACCAAGGCCGCCGCAGGGGCCGCGCAGGTTGCCCCGTCGGTTGCCGCGTCGGTTGCCCCACCAGTGAAAGCCGCCGCCACGCCGCCCACCCGCACCAGCGTGCTGGAGCAGCGCATGGCCGAGCGCCCCGCCGCACCGCCGGCGCGTGTGCAGCGCCAGGCGCCGTTGCTGAGCGAAACGCCGATCTCGGCCGATGCCTGGCCCGATGCGCCCGCAGCGCCCGAACCTGAATACCAACCCATCGCTGCCGCAGTGGCCGCCCCTCGGCCGTCCAAGCCGTCGAAGGTGCCCGCGCTGGCCGACGAAGGCGCCGCCGCCCCGGCGCCCGCACTCGCGCACAACCGCAGCCGGCAAGACCAGCAAGACATGATGGACGAGCTGCGTTCGATGAAGGGCCTGATCGAAGAGCGCTTCGGTGCGCTCGCCTACATGGAAAAGCTGCAGCGCCAGCCGGCGCAGGCGCGCCTGACGCAAAAGCTGCTGGAGTGCGGCTTCTCGCCCGCGCTGATCCGCAAGATCGGCGACAGCCTCACGGCAGACACGCTTGATGAATGCGCCTGGGCCGCCAGCGTGCTGGAGCGCAACCTGCTCACGGCCGAGGGCGATGCACCGCTCGAAGACCAAGGCGGTGTCTACGCGCTGGTCGGCGCAACAGGCGTCGGCAAGACCACCACGACCGCGAAGATCGCCGCAGCGTTCGCGACCAAGTACGGCGCCAGCAACCTCGGCCTGATCACGCTCGACGCCTACCGGCTCGGCGCACACGAACAGCTGCGCGCCTATGGCCGCATCCTCGGTGTGCCGGTGCACACCGCGCACGACCGCGCGTCGCTCGAAGACCTGCTGGAGCTGCTGGCGGGCAAGAAGATGGTGCTGATCGACACGGCCGGCATGGCCCAGCGCGACGCCCGCACCCGCGAGCTGCTCGACATGCTCAGCCACCGCTCGATCAAGAAGCTGCTGGTCATCAACGCCGCGTCGCAAGGCGAGACGATCGAGGACGTGCTGATCTCGTACTGCGCCGCCACCTGCGCCGGCGTGGTGCTGTCGAAGATGGACGAAGCCGTGAAGCTCGGCCCGGCGCTCGACGCACTCATCCGCCACCGCCTGAAGCTCATCGGCGTGGCCAATGGCCAGCGCGTGCCCGAAGACTGGCACCGCCTGTCGGCCAGCGCCCTGGTGCACCGCGCCATGCGCGCCATCGGCGGCAGCGCCTACAAGCTCGACGCGAGCGAAGTCAGCCTGATCTTCACCGCGCCGATGGGTGCGGCGTCGGCACCGCGGGCGGCGGTGCACGTTTGAAGGTCGCAAGTGCAAATGCAAATGCAAATGCAAATGCAAATGCTTCACCGCAGAGTCAAAGGAGTTGACGGAGGTGCGCAAAGTTCAATTCAATCTTTTGAATTCCTCTGCGTGAACTCCGCCAACTCCGTCACTCTGCGGTGAATGACTTCGCTCTTCCTTGCCATTGAACAAACCTCCCGACACCATGCCACTAGACCAAGCCCAAGGCCTGCGCCGCCTGTTTGCGCACACGCAAGTCGTGCATGTGCCGGTGGTTTCAAACCCGAATGTTGCGTTCAGCGGCGTGATGCTGGAGCGCCTGTGCGCCGGCTTCAGTGAGCTGGGCCGCCGCACGCTCGTGATCGACGCGGCCGAGCGCGCCAGCGAGCCGTCGGAGATGGCGTTGCTCGACCTGGCCGAGTGCATCGAACCGCTGTCGGCGCAGGTCTGGTACCTGGCCGCACGCGGGCTGCCGCTGCGCTTTGTCGATGCCAGTGGCTCGACCGCGCCGTTTCTCGACAAGGTCATGCAGGCCGCGCCGCAGTGCGACGTGCTCGTGGTGCACGCGCCGGCCACCGACCTGTGCCGCCTGTTCGCGCGCCGCCGCAACGGCCACAACGCGATGCACGCCGACGGCCAGCCCGAGGTGCGCCCGCTGCTGCTGGCCGACGACCGGCCCGCCAGCGTGACCCACGCCTATGCCGCGATGAAGGTGCTCACGCAGCGCGCCGGCCTGGTGGTGCACGACTTGCTGCTCGGCGCCGCGCCGCACTCGCCGCGCGCCGAGCGCATCGCGATGCAACTCGCCACCTGTGCCGACGACTTTCTCGGTGCCGTGCTGCACGACTGGGTTCAACTCGACCCCGCCAGCCACGCCACCGAAGCGCCCACGCCGGCCCTGCGCCGCCTGGTGCGCGAACTGCTGCGCGCCGCAACCCACGGCCTCCATGCCACGCCCATGCCACCCGAAAGGTCACCGGCCATGCCACCCCGCCCGCTGCCCACGTCATCACCGATGCCGTTCCGCCCCAGTGCTGCGCCGTCGAGCACGGCCTCAACCTGGGCCATCCATTGAACGCCGGGAGCCTTGCCATGTACACCGCCAAGGGTCAACTCGACCTGAACACCACGCTCAAGCAGTACAGCCCGCTGGTGCGGCGCCTCGCGCACCAGATGATCGCCAAGCTGCCGGCCAACGTCGAGATCGACGACCTGATCCAGGTCGGCATGATCGGCCTGGCCGATGCGCTGAGCCGCTTCGACCCCGCGCAGGGCGTGCAGTTCGAGACCTTCGCCACGCAACGCATCCGCGGCGCCATGCTGGATGAGTTGCGCGGCAACGACTACCTGTCGCGCGGCACGCGCAAGCAGCAGCGCAGCATCGAGTCGGCGGTGCACAAGCTGGAGCAGAAGCTCGGCCGCGCGCCCGTGGAAAGCGAGATCGCGGGCGAGATGGGCAGCACGCTGGCCGAATACCAGGAGCTGCTCGGCAAGGTGCGCGGCACGCAGCTGGTGTACCTGGAAGACATGTCGGGCGACGACGGAGACAACGACTTCCTGGACCGGCACAAGGCCGGCGACGAAGGCAACCCGCTCGACCAGCTGCAAGACCACCGCATGCGCAGCGCGCTCGTCGAGGCCATCAAGGTACTGCCCGAGCGCGAGCAGTACGTGATGAGCATGTACTACGAGCACGACATGAATCTGAAGGAGATCGCGGCGGTGCTCAAGGTCACCGAGTCGCGTGTGTGCCAGTTGCACAGCCAGTCGATCGCACGGTTGCGCGTGAAGCTGCGCGCGTATTGAGACCAGGGGAGGCCAACCTATGCTGTCGTTGAAATCTTTCAGGCGCACCGCAGTTCCGCCGCCGGCCCTGACGCTGGTTGACGAGCCGGACGACGAGCCGGTCATGGACGCGCGCTCAGCCATCCAGTCGATCAGCAGCGTGGCCTCGACCATCGGCCGAGAGGCCGCCGAGGTGCGCGGCTTGATCGACGACAGCGCCCGCGCCTCCGAGCGCGGCGTGGCGGCGGTCGCAGCCGTGGCGGGGCAGGTGGCGCAGATCATCGCGTCGCAGGGCGAGATCGGCCATGTGTCGGCCGGCGGGCTGGAGGCGGTCGACCGGGTGCGCAAGGCCGTTGAAGGCGTCGGCGCCGAGGTCGGCACGGTGGTCGCCACGCTGCGTGAAGTGGCGGGCGCGGCGCAGACCATCACGCAGGTCGCGCTGCAGACGCGGCTCGTCGCGTTCAACGCGTCGGTCGAGGCCAAGCGCGCTGGCGACGCCGGGCGAGGCTTCGGCGTGGTGGCCGATGCGGTCAAGGCGCTGGCCGGCGAGGTGGAGCTGTCGTCGAAAGAGATCATGCGCACCATCGGGCTGCTCGATGCGCGCATCGAAGCGCTGGCCAAGAGCATCCGTTTCGACGCCGAGCGCGAGCGCCGGGGCGAGGCGCAAGGCGAATTCCACCGCGCGCTGGCCGACGTGCAGGAAGCCGTGGCCCGCGTGACCGGCGCGGCCGACACCAGCCGCAACATCTGCAACGGCCTGGGCCAGCAGATGGCGACGGTGGGCGGCGAGATGGGCCAGACCGGCCAGTCACTCGCCGCCGCGATGAAGCGCAGCGAAGCCTTCCTCGGCGGCTCGGAGCAGCTGATCGAACTGGTGGCCGAGTGCGGCATCGTGACCGACGACACCCCGTTCATTCACGCCGCCGCCAGCGCTGCTGGTGAGATCGCAAGCCTGCTCGAAGCCGCCGTGCACAGCCACCGCATCACGCTTGCGCAACTGTTCGACGAAGCCTACAAGCCGGTCGCCGGCACCCAGCCGCAGCAACACACGGCCGCGTTCAACCCGCTCACCGACGAGCTGTTTCCGGCCGTGCAGGAACGCATGCTCGAGTTCAACCCGAAGGTGGTGTTCTGCATCGCGACCGACCGCAACGGTTATGTGTCGACCCACAACCGCAAGTACAACCAGCACCCGCGCGGCGATGTGGCCTGGGACAGTGCCAACAGCCGCTGGCGCCGCATCTTCAACGACCGCACCGGCCTGGCCTCGGCCCGCAACCAGCGCCCCTTCCTGCTGCAGACCTACCGCCGCGACATGGGCGGCGGTAACTTCATCGTGATGAAGGAAGCCGCCGCACCGATCACCGTGCAAGGCCGCCACTGGGGTGGGCTGCGGCTGGCGTTCAAGTTCTGAAGCATGGGCTTGCGCCTCTTGATCCCCTCTCCCTCTGGGAGAGGCGCCCTCTTGATCCCCTCTCCCTCTGGGAGAGGGGTGGGGTGAGGGCAGCCCGCATGCCCCAACCCCTAAACCTGCGCTGGCCGCTCCCCGCCCTTCTCACATGGGCCGCGTGCTGGGCCGTCTTCACGGCCGCGCGCCACAACGGCCTGTCGGCCGCTGTGGCCATCGCACTCGCCGCAGCCCTCGGCGCCACCTTCAGCCTGCGCGGCAGCACGCCAACGCGGCGCATCTTCATCGCGGCCGGTTTCCCGGTGTCCCTTGCGGCGTCGGGCTGGGGCAGCGCCATTCCGGCCTGGGCCTGGCTGCTGCCGCTCGCCTTCCTGGCACTCGTCTACCCGCTCAAGGCGTGGAGCGACGCACCGCTGTTCCCCACGCCGAATGGCGCACTCGACGGCCTGGCCACGCTCGTACCGTTGCCCGAAGGCGCGCGCATTCTCGACGCCGGCTGCGGCCTCGGCGACGGTCTGCGCGAGCTTCACCGCGCCTACCCGCACGCCCGCATCGAAGGCATCGAATGGAGCTGGCCACTCACGCTGATGTGCGCGCTGCGCTGCCGCGTCACCCGTGTGAATGCCCAAGTGAGGCGCGGCGACATCTGGGCCGCCGACTGGTCGGCCTTCGACATCGTCTACCTGTTCCAGCGCCCCGAGAGCATGGCCCGTGCGACCGAGAAGGCGCTGCGCGAACTGCGCCCCGGGGCGTGGCTGGTGAGCCTGGAGTTCGATGCGCCCGCGCTGGCGCCGAGCAAGGTGCTGCGCTGCCCCGACGGCAGGTCGCTGTGGCTGTACCAGGTGCCGTTTCGCCAGCGTGCCTGAGCGGGGCATCTGCGGAGGTGCCGGCGAAAATGACGCCACGAACTACACCGCGAGCGCGCGCCATGATCCTCATCACTGGAACCCTTCACGCCCGAGTCGACACGTTCGCCGAGCTGCTGGCACTGAGCCGCGAGCACGTGCTGCGCTCGCGCGCCGAGCCGGGCTGCATCGAGCACGGCGTGGCCATCGACGCCGACGATCCGTTGCGGCTGGTCTTCTTCGAGCGCTGGCTCGATGCGGCCGCCATCGGCGTGCACTTCAAGGTGCCGGCGTCACGCGAGTTCGCGAAGCGCGCCGCTGCGCTCACCGATCAGGTGCCCGCGCTCGCGATGTTCGACGCGACAGAATTGCCGCTCGGCGGCGCCCAGCGAAGCCTGAGTACAGCGCGGTGAAGCGGCTCGCGGCGGCGGCGATGCGCAACGCGAGGGCATCTTTCGGCACCGCCACGCGTCGCGGCGTCTGTTGCGGCGAGCGCTGTGGCCATACAGAGGGCATTCAGGGCCGCGCCGGTGCGGCCTCGATGAACGCCACCACGTCATCGAGCACCGGTGCCAGCCAGCGCAAGGGCCGCGAGAACGCGCCGATCAGCGTGGCGTGGCTCACGCGTTCGTAGAGCTTGCTCGTGACCGGCACGCCGGCCTCGGCCAGCCGGGCGCCCAGGGCGACCGTGCTGCGCTGCGGGCTGACGAGCTTGTCGCCGATGGGTGCGGCCACGAAGCTGCGCGGCGCATTGCGCGACACGAAGGTGATCGGCTGCGTGCCGGGCGGGTAGTTCGGGTGGAAGAACACGGGCCGCGCGTCGGGGTTGATGATCGGCAAGAACTCATACGGCCCAGCCAGACCGATGAAGCCGGCCAGCTCATCCGGGCTGTGGCCGGTGGGCTTCAGCCAACGTGCATCGAGCGCGAGCATGGCGGCGTTGTAGCCACCGGCGCTGTGGCCCATCACGAACACACGTTTCGGGTTGCCGCCCAGCCGGCCGGCCTCGCGCAGGCCGTAGGCGAGGGCCTCGGCGCTGTCGTTCAGAAACTCGGGGAAGCGCACCTCGGGGTAGAGCCGGTAGTCAGCCACCAGCGTGAGCACGCCGCGCGCGGCCAGCGCCTCGCCGACGAAGCGGTAATCGGCCCGCTCGCCACTGTTCCACGAGCCGCCGTAGAAGAACACCACCACCGGCCAGCCGCCGGGTGGCGCAGCGGCGCTGGGCGTGTGGATGTCAAGTTGGCGGCGCGGGCCTTCACCGTAGGGCACGCCGGGCGCCACCGTCTCGGTGTTGCGGGCGCGCACGCCGTTCAGCACGGTGAGCGGGCTGCAGGCCGCCAGCAGCGTCAGCGCGGCCAGCGGCAGCACGAGCCAGAGAGCGAGGTGTTTGAGGGTTGGCAAGGGTGGTCTCCGCGCGGGTGAATGAATGCTCGCACAACAGCGGTCAGCGAAAAAAGCGTGTTGGTCAGACGTGCGTACGTGGAATGTGTCGACGCGGATGCACGGCCTCGAACCGCAGCAGACATGCCGCTTGTTTGTCCTATTGACAGATCAATAGAGCAGCCATAACGTTGAACGCATGTTCGACGCGTTGCCGCTGCCCAAGTACCACCAGGTCTACCTGGTGCTGCGCCAGCAGCTCGACGAAGGGCGCTTCGTGAAGCGCCTGCCGAGCGAGCTGGCGCTCACGCAAGAGTTCGGCGTGGCCCGCGTCACGGTGCGCAAGGCGCTGGAACGGCTCGTCGCCGAAGGCCGCATCGTGCGCACCCCCGGGCGCGGCACGGTGCCGGTCGAACCCAAGGCGCGCCGCAGTGCGGCGGCCGATGCGCCCCCGGCGCTGGCCAGCGCCGGGGGCCTGCTCGAGAACATCGTCAGCATGGGCCTGCGCACGTCAGTCAAAGTGATCGACTGTGCGCTGCTGCGCGCGTCTGAGGCGGTGGCGCAGGCGCTGCAGCTGCCGGCTGAGGCCAGGGTGCAGAAGGCGGTGCGGGTGCGCAGCACGCGCGAGGGGCCGCTTTCGCACATCACCACGTGGGTGCCCGAGGCGCTGGCGCGCGGCTTCGGCCGGCGCGAGCTGGCGCGCCAACCCATCCTGCTGCTGCTCGAAGCCTCGGGCGTGAAGATCGGTCGGGCCACGCAAACCATCTCGGCCCGGCTGGCCGACGCCACCACCGCGCGCTTGCTCGATGTGTCGGTCGGCTCGGCCTTGCTGGCCGTGAACCGCCTGGTGCTCGATGCGAACGATCGCCCGGTGCAGTGGTTGCACGGCCTGTACCGGCCCGACCGCTACGCCTACGAGATGCAGTTGTCGCGCGTCGGCAGCGTCGATGCCAAGGTGTGGGTCAGCAAGGAGCTGCCCCCTCTGTTCCATTGACATTCATTGACTTTCATTGCCCGTGACTTCTCAACTTCCCCCGGAGAACACCATGACCACCACCAACCGCACCACCGCCACCACCGCGGCCACCACCGCGGCCACACCGAGCCGCCGCCGCTTCATCCAGCAGTCGGCTGCCGCCGGCGCCATCACGCTCGGCTTTCCGGCCGTGGGCGGCGCGCAGACGGCGGCCATCAAGATCGGCGTGCTGCACCCGGTGACCGGCGCGCTGGCGTACTCGGGCCAGCAATGCCGTGAAGGCGCGCTGATGGCCATCGAAGACGTGAACAAGGCGGGCGGCATCAAGGGCCTGGGTGGCGCCAAGCTGGAGGCGCTGCTCGGTGATGCGCAGTCGCAGCCGCAGGTCGGCGCGGCCGAGGTCGAGAAGATGAACGAGGCGGGCGTGGCGGCGGTGCTCGGCGCGTACGCATCGGCCATCTGCCTGGCCACCACGCAGGCGGCGGCCAAGTCGAACCTGCCGCATGTGGTGGACGTGGGCGTGGCCGACACCATCGTCGAGCGCGGGCTGAAGAACACCTTCCGCTTCGGCCCGGGCTACGGCGCCTGTGCGCGCGTGGCAATGGCGAACCTCTTCGCGCTGAACGCGGCAGCCGGCAAGCCGGCGAAGACCGTGATGATCATTCACGAAGAGTCTCTCTTCGGCACCGGCACCGGCACGCTGCTCGCGCGCGAGCTGCCGGGCTTCGGCTTCGAGGTCAAGGAGGTGGTCAAGCACGCCAACCCGACGCGCGATTTCAACAACATCGTGCTGCGCATGAAGGCCCTGAACCCGGACATCGTGATCCCGGCGAACTACTACAACGAGTACGCGCTGCTGGTGCGCACCATGCAGCAGCAGAAGGTGTCACCGAAGGCGATCTATTCGGTGCTCGGCGGGGCCGCGTCGAGCTACAAGTTCGTCAAGGAGTTCCCGGATGCGGCCAACGGCATCATCGACTGCAACCACTGGTTCAACCCGAAGGACAAGCGCGCGCAGGAGCTGCGCAAGCGCGTCGAAGCGAAGGGCCTGTTCTTCACCTACGAGATCTTCAATACCTACACGGCCATGATGTACCTGGCCGACGCCATCGGCCGCGCCAAATCGACCGAGCGCGGCGCGGTGATCGAGGCGCTGGCAAGCAGCACCTTCGCCGACCACTTCATGCCGTACGGCGCGACCAAGATGGTGAACGGCCAGAACACCGGCGCGCAGCCGCTGATGACGCAGGTGCAGGGCGGCGACATCAAGGTGATCGTGCCGCGCGAGTATCGGCAGGCCGATGCCTCGTTCCCGATGAAGGCGTGAACGCGCGGGGGTCCTGCCTTGAAGCTCGCTTGAAGCTCGCTTGAATCTCGTTCAGCCCTGGCAAAGATGTTCGACTTCTCGATACTTTTCCCGTCGCTGCTGAACGGCCTGACGACCGGCGCGGTGTATGCGCTGGTCGCGCTCGGCCTGACGCTGATCTACGGCGTGTTGCACATCATCAACTTCGCGCACGGCGCGGCGTTGATGCTGGCGCTGTACGGCGTGTACGTGTTGCGCACCCGGTTCGGCATCGACCCATACGTCGCGCTGCCGATCATGGTGGCGGGCATGTTCGTGTTCGGCTACGCGCTGCAGCGCGTGGTGATCATGCGCGCCAGCCACGGCAAGGACGAGAACATCCTGCTCGTGACACTGGGCTTGTCGATCGTGATGGAGAACGCGGCGCTGCTCGTGTTCAAGTCGGACACGCGCAGCATCGAGACGCCCTACACGTTGACCACCGTTGCCATCGGCCCCGCGATGATCGCGCTGCCGAAGATCGTGGCGTTCTTCGGCTCGCTGGTGGTGGCGGGCGCGCTGCTGTGGGTGGTGCAGCGCACCGACCTCGGCCGCGCGATCCGCGCCGTCGCGAAAGAGAAGCAGGGCGCGCGGCTCATGGGCATCGACGTGGAGCATGTGTATGCGCTGAGCTACGGCATCGGCCTGGCGTGCCTTGGTGCGGCGGCGTGCTTCCTGCTGCCGGCGTTCTACGTCAATCCGCAGGTGGGCTCGGGCTTCGTGCTGGTGTCGTTCACCATCGTCGTGCTCGGCGGCATGGGCAGCTTTGCGGGGGCGCTGATCGGCGGCTTTCTGGTGGGCATCGTCGAGTCGCTCGGCGGCCTGTTCCTCGGTGAATCGTTGGGGCAGGTCGGCATCTACCTGATCTTCATCGCGGTGCTGCTGTTCCGGCCGCGAGGGTTGTTCGGGGACCACGTATGAACGGCCTGCAGAACAGCGCGACGAGAGACGTTTTCGGCATCGCCGCGTTCGTGCTCGTGGTGATCGGCGCAGCGTTCGCGCTCGGCTCGAACGTGGCGCTCACCTTCGTGATGATGGCGCTGTACGCCACGTTGATGGCGCAGGCGTGGAACCTGCTCGGCGGCTTCGGCGGGCAGTTCTCGTTCGGGCACGCGCTGTTCTTTGGCACGGGTGCGTATGTGCAGGCCATCGCGCAGGTGTCGGGCGGCCTTAACGCGTGGGCGGCATTGCCGCTGGCCGTGGCTGCGGCCGGCGCGGTGGGCTTGCTGATCGGCGCGCTCGCGTTCCGCTACGGCCTGAAGGGCTCTTACTTCGCGCTCGTGACGCTCGCGTTCGCCGAGGTGTTCCGCATCCTCGCGCTGTCGCTCGGGTTCACCGGTGGCGGCGTGGGCATGATGCTGCCGCTGCGCGCCACGGCCGCCAACCTGCAGTTCGCGTCGCCGCGCGGTTATGTGCTGCTGCTGCTGGGCTTCGTGACGCTGGCGCTGATGGTCACGGCCTGGCTGCGCCACTCGCGCTTCGGTGCCAGCTTACAAGCCGTGCGTGACAACGAAGACGCCGCCCGTGCGCTGGGCATCGCGCCGTTCCGCGTCAAGCTCATTGCGACGGTGCTCTCGGGCGCGTTCATGGGCGCGGCCGGCGCGTTCTACGTGCAGGCCTTCCAGTACATCGACCCGGCCATCGCGTTCGGCGCGACCACCTCGGTCGAGGCCTTGCTCGGTGCCATCGTCGGCGGCATGGGCACGTTGTGGGGGCCGGTGCTCGGTGCGCTGGCGCTGCACACGCTGGCCGAGCTCACGCGCAACCTGTTCGGTGCGCTGCCCGGCATCAACATGGTGATCTACGGCGGCGTGCTGGTGCTGATCGTGATGTTCATGCCGCGCGGCATTGCCGGGCTCGGCGTGGCGTTGCGCTGGCCTCGGGGTGCAGGCTCCGGCGTTGAACGCGAAGGCGCACCCGAGCCTGAGCCCGAGCCGGCAAACGCAAAGAGGGCGCCATGACCGGGGCTCTGCTGCATGTCGACAAACTGTCGATCACCTTCGGCGGCCTGAAGGCGGTGGACGGCGTCAGCCTGTCGGTGCCGCGCGGGTCGCTCTGCGCGTTGATCGGCCCGAACGGCGCCGGCAAGACGACGCTGTTCGCGGGGGTGTCCGGCTTCCTGCGGCCGGGCAGTGGCCGCGTGGTGTTCGACGGGCAAGACATCACCGGCCGCGCCCCGCATCTGAACGCGCGCGCCGGCATGACGCGCACCTTCCAGATCGTGCAGCCCTTCGCCGCGCAGACCGTGCGCGAGAACATCGCCGTCGGCGCGCACCTGCACATCGCCGGCCGCGCGGCGGCGCTGCGCGAGGCTGAAGTCGTGGCCGAGCGCGTGGGCCTGGCGGCGCAACTCGACAAGCCCGCCGCCGACCTGACGGTGGCTGGCCGCAAGCGCCTGGAACTGGCGCGCGCACTGGCCACGAAGCCGCAACTGCTGCTGCTCGACGAGGTGCTTGCCGGCCTGAACCCGCACGAGATCAGCGAGATGATTCCGGTGGTGCGCGGCCTCGCGGCCAGTGGCGTGACGGTGCTGATGATCGAGCACGTGATGCAGGCCGTGATGAACCTCGCGCAGCACGTGTGGGTGCTGGCGCAGGGCCGCTTGATCGCCGAAGGCGCGCCTGCGGAGGTGACGCGCGATGCGGCGGTGATCGAGGCCTACCTCGGCCACGGTGCTGCGGAGCGTTTGCGCAAAGGGGCGTTGCGGTGAGCCACGCCCGGCCGCCCGAAGGCGCTCGTACCGCAGTGCGCAGCACGAAGGTCGTTCGATGACCCCGCTGCTGCACATCGAACAACTGCGCGGCGGCTATGGCCGCACCGAGGTGCTGCGCGGCGTTGACCTTGTCGTGAACGCCGGCGAGATCGTGGCGCTGCTGGGCAGCAACGGCGCGGGCAAGTCCACGTTGAACAACACCGTGTGCGGCCTGTTCCCGGCCTGGGCCGGCAGCGTGCACTTTGACGGCGTGGCACTCGCCAACGCGCACTGCCGTGACGTGGTGAAGGCCGGCCTGATCCAGGTGCCCGAAGGCCGCCGCGTGTTCCCGAACCTGAGCGTGCTCGACAACCTGGTACTTGGCTCGTACACCCGCGCCCGCGAGCGCCGCGCCCGGAACATCGAGCGGGCCTTCGCCATCTTCCCGCGCCTGCGCGAGCGCAGCGCGCAGGCGGCCGGCACGCTGAGCGGCGGCGAGCAGCAGATGCTCGCCATCGGCCGCGGCCTGATGGCCGAGCCGCGCCTGCTGATCCTCGACGAGCCCTCGCTCGGCCTGTCGCCCTTGCTCGTCGAAGAACTGTTCACGCTGATCGCACGTCTCAACGCTGAAGGGCTGGCGGTGCTGCTGGTCGAGCAGAACGTGGCCCAGTCACTCGCCATCGCGCACCGCGCCTATGTGCTGGAGAACGGCAGCATCCGCTTCGCGGGTACCCCCGATGTGCTGCTTGCCAGCGACGAGTTGCGCCAGGCTTACTTGGGGCTGTGACTGTGATCGTTGAAGTCTCACCGCAGAGGCGCAGAGGGCGCAGAGGAACGCAGAGGAAAACATTGAAATCTTCTTCTGTCTTCTCATCTCTTCTCTGCGTAACTCTGCGTCCTCCGCGCCTCTGCGGTGAATGAATTGATTTCATGACCCCTCCCCAAACCCTCGCCCAGAAACTCGTTGCCCGCGCCGCCGGGCGGGCGCGTGTGGCGCCGGGGGAGATCGTCACGTGCCGTGTCGACTTGGCGATGTTCCATGACTCGTCGGGCCCGCGGCGGCTGGCGCCGATGCTGCGCGAGCTCGGTGCGCAGATCTGGGACAAGCGCCGCGTGGTGCTCGTGATCGACCACTACGTGCCGGAACAAGACGACGAGTCGCGCCGCATCGTGCGCATTGCGCGCGAGTGGGCGCGCGCGCAGCAACTGCCGCACGTGCACGACTCGGAAGGCATCTGCCATGTGGTCGTGCCGCAGCACGGGCACCTGCGGCCGGGCATGTTCTGCGTCGGCGGCGACTCGCATTCGCCCACCGGTGGCGCGTTCGGGGCCTACATGTTCGGCATCGGCGCGACCGAGATGCTCGGCGTGATGGTGACCGGCGAACTGTGGCTGCAGGTGCCGCGCACGATCACGATGCGCTGGTACGGCCAACTGCCGCCGGCCGTGACCGCCAAGGACATGATGCTGCACATGATCGGCCGCTTCGGCATGAACGGCGGGCAGTACCAGGCGGTCGAATTCGACGGCAGCGCAGTGCGTGCGCTGAGCATGCAGGAGCGCATGACGCTTGCGAACATGAGCGCCGAGTTGGGCGCGCAAGCCGGGCTGATCGCGCCGGATTGCACGACCCGCGCGTACCTGCATGCGGCCGGTGTGCCCGACCCGGCCGGCGCTGACATCAACGATGCGTCATGGTGCACCGACCCCGGCGCCGACACCACGCTGCACGAGTTCGACGCCGCGTTGCTCGCGCCGCAGGTCGCGTTGCCGCACAGCCCGGCGAACGCCGTGCCGGTGGGCGACGTCGGCGCGGTTCCGGTCCACATCGCCTACGTCGGCGCCTGCACCGGTGCCAAGCTCGACGACCTGCGCGCGGTGGCGGCCGTGCTGCGCGGCCAGCGGGTCGCAAGTGGCGTTCGCTTGATGGTGGCGCCCGCGAGCCAGCTCGACTTGAAGCAGGCACGCAGCGAAGGCGTGATGCAGGTGCTGGAAGCGGCCGGTGCCGAACTGCTGCCCACGTCGTGCGGCGCCTGCGCCGGCTACGGCAGCGCGATCCCCGATGGCGCGACCGTCGTCTCGACCACTGCGCGCAACTTCAAGGGCCGCATGGGCTCGGCAACGGCGCAGGTCTATCTCGCATCGCCCTACACCGTGGCCGCGTCGGCGCTGCGCGGCTGCATCACCGACCCGCGCAGCGTGTTGGTCGAATCATGAGTACCCACCGCGTCTGGCGCCTGCCCGCCGACATCGACACCGACGTTCTCGCGCCCGGCGCCACGATGAAGTTCGGCATCGACACGACCGCGCGGCACTGCCTGGAGGCCGTGCGGCCCGAGTTCGCGGCGCAGGTGCAGCGCGGCGACGTGATCGCGGCCGGCCCGAACTTCGGCATCGGCTCGTCGCGCGAGCAGGCGGCGTCGGTGCTGGTGCACCTGGGCGTTGCGGCCGTGATCGCACCGTCGTTCGGCGGCCTGTACTTTCGCAATGCGTTCAACGTCGGTTTGCTGCTGTTGACCTGCGCGCGGGCCGAGTCACTGGCTGACGGCGAACCCATCGCGTTCGATGCGCGTGCGGGCCGCCTCACGCGCACCACAGGCGAGCCGCTGGCCCTGGCACCGATCCCCGGCTTCCTGCTCGACATGGTGCGCGCCGGCGGCCTGCTCGCGCAACTCAAGCAAGGCCTTCGCTTGCCTGCCCAAGAGCTTTCGCCTTCCACAAACACCGAGGACTCCCCATGACCGCCACGCCCCCGATCGACCTGCTCATCAAGAACGTGCGCGTCGTGCGCCCGCACGGCAACGCGGTGCACGAGGCCGACATTGCCATCACCGCCGGCAAGATCACGCGCGTGGCCCCCGCGATTGACGCCACGCTCGCCAAGGCCGTGCACGACGGGCGCGGCCGCCTGGCGTTCCCCGGTGTCGTCGATGCCCACATGCACAGCGGCATCTACGCGCCGCTGGCTGAAGACGCGGTCAGCGAAAGCAAGGCCGCCGCCATGGGCGGCGTGACCTCGAGCCTGAATTACTTTCGCACCGGCCAGTACTACCTGAACAAGGGCGGGCCGTACAAGAAGTTCTTCCCTGAAGTGTTGAAGCTGAGCAAGGGCCGCTTCCACGTGGACTACGGTTTTCACCTCGCGCCGATGGACGCGAAGCACATCGAAGAGATCCCGGAGCTCATCACCCAGCACGGCGTGTCGAGCTTCAAGATCTTCATGTTCTACGGCTCGCACGGCCTGCACGGCGCGTCGAACACGCAGCAGGATTTTCTGATGATCGGCAAGGACGAACGCTACGACCTGGCGCACTTCGAGTTCGTGATGCGCGGCGTGCAGAAGGCGCGTGAGGCCTTGCCCAACAAGGCGAAACAGATCTCGCTGTCACTGCACTGCGAAACCGCCGAGATCATGACGGCCTACACCAAGATCGTCGAGAAAGACAATTCGCGCAAAGGCCTGGACGCATACCACGCGTCGCGCCCGCCGCACAGCGAAGGCCTGGCGGTGTTCATCGCAAGCTACCTCGCCAACGAAACCTCGCTGCCCAACATCAACCTGCTGCACCTGAGCTCGCGCAAGGCGGTTCAGGCCGCGATGATGATGGCCGAGACCTTCCCGCACATCGACTTCCGGCGCGAGGTGACCATCGGCCACTTGATGCTCGACACGACCAGCGCAGCGGCCGAGCTGGCCAAGGTGAACCCGCCGATCCGCCCGCGCGAAGACGTCGAATGTTTGTGGGAGGCGCTGCTCGCCGGCGAGTTGGACTGGGTGGTCTCCGACCACGCCTGCTGCCGCCATGAAACCAAGATCCCGAAGCACTACTTCGGCAACATCTGGATGGCCAAGAGCGGCTTCGGCGGCACCGAATACCTGCTGCCCGCACTCGTCAGCGAAGGCTCGCGCCGGGGCATGAGCTACAACCACATGGCCCGCGTGACAAGCTGGAACCCGGCCCAGCGTTTCGGGCTGAACAGGAAGGGCGACATCGACATCGGCTTCGATGCCGACATCGCCCTGGTCGACCCGTCATGTTCATGGACCGTGCACGCCAAAGACTCGCCGAGCACGCAGGGCTACACGCCGTTCGAAGGCCTGCCCATGTCGGCCCGCGTGGACGCGACCTTCCTGCGCGGCATGCTGGTCTATGAAGACGGCCGCATCGTCGGCAAACCACGCGGGGAGTACCTGCACCGGCCGACTGCCTGAAAGGGTCTTTGAATGCTTCACCGCAGAGTCGCAGAGGGCGCAGAGTTGCGCAGAGAAGGGCAATACAAATCTTCATTGTTTCCTCTGCGTTCCTCTGCGCCCTCTGTGACTCTGCGGTGAATGAATGGCCATGACCACCGAGCCCATCATCACCCGCTGCAACGCGATGCCGGCCGACACACCGCATGTGGCGGTGGCCATCGTCGGGGCCGGGGCCTGTGGCCTGACGGCGGCGTTGGCGTTGGCGGACGCCGGCATCGAGTGCATCGTGCTCGAACGCGACGCCCAGCCGCAGGGGTCGACTGCGCTGTCGTCGGGGTTCATTCCGGCGGCGGGCACGCTGGCGCAGCGGGCGGCGGGCGTGGCGGATTCGACTGATGCGTTCGCGGCCGACATCACCGCCAAGGCGCACGGCACGGCGGCGCCGCATCTGGTGCGTGCGTACACCGAGGCCATCGCCCCGGCGCTCGATGCCTTGCAACAGCGCCACGGCTTGCAGTGGGATGTGCTCGACGGCTTTCTCTACCCCGGGCACACGGCGCGCCGCATGCACGCGCTGCCCGAGCGCACCGGGGCTGCGCTGATGGCGGCGCTCGACCGCGCCGCCGCGCAGATGAGCGTGACGGTGATGCCGCGCGCGCGCGTGGTCACGCTGCACTGCGATGAGCACGGCCGCGTGCTCGGCGTCGGCATCGAGCGGCCCGATGGCCAGATCGAACACCTGGGCTGCGACGTGCTGCTGCTGGCCTGCAACGGCTTCGGCGGCCATGCCGGGCTCGTCGATGAGCTGCTCCCGGCCATGCGCCAGGCCACTTACGCCGGCCATGCGGGCAACGACGGCAGCGCGCTGATGTGGGGCCGCCAGCTCGGCGCGCAGGTGGCCGACCTGGGCGGCTACCAAGGCCACGGCTCGTGGGTGGTGCCGCAAGGCGCGCTGATGAGCTGGGCGGTGATGATGGAAGGCGGCGTGCAGGTCAACCTTGAGGGCCGGCGCTTTCACGACGAGACGCAGGGCTACTCGGAGGCTGCGGTGCAGGTGCTGGCGCAGCCCATGGGTGTGGCGTGGAACGTGTTCGATGAGGCGCTGCTGGCGCTGGCGCGCGGCTTCCCGGACTTCTGCGCGGCGGAGGCGGCGGGCGCGTTGCGCGTGGCTGCGAACGTGCCGGAACTCGCCGCCGTGATCGGTTGTGATGCGACCGAGCTGGCGGCCACGCTGGCAGCGGTGGGCGCAGGCCAAACCGACGCATTCGGCCGTCGCTTCACGCGTTCACTCGCAGCGCCGTACTGCGCGGTCAAGGTCACCGGCGCGCTGTTCCACACACAAGGCGGCCTGGCCATCGATGCGGATTGCCGCGTGCTCGACGCGCAAGGCGAGGCATTCCCCAACCTGCTGGCCGCCGGCGGCGCGGCCCGGGGCGTGTCGGGCAACGCGGTGTGGGGCTACTTGTCGGGCAACGGCCTGCTCAGCGCCGTGGCCGGCGGCTGGATCGCGGCGGCCACGGCTGCGTCGATATTGAAAGAGATCACACCATGACCCACGACCTGCGCACGCGCCTCACCCAGCCCGGCCTCCTGCTCGCGCCCGGCGTGTACGACGCGCTCACCGCGCTCATCGCCGAGCAAGCCGGCTTCGAGGCGCTGTACCTGTCGGGCGCGTCGGTGGCCTACACCAGCCTCGGCCGCTCCGACGTGGGCCTGACCACTTACCCGGAGGTGCGCGACACGGTGGCGCGCATCACCGAGCGCGTGGCGCTGCCGCTGATCGTGGACGCCGACACCGGCTTCGGCAACGCGCTGAACGTGCAGCGCACGGTGCGCGGCTTCGAGCGGGCGGGCGCCTCGATGATCCAGCTCGAAGACCAGACGTTTCCGAAGCGCTGCGGCCACTTGAGCGGCAAGGCCGTGGTCCCGGTAGCCGAGATGTGCGGCAAGCTGCGCGCCGCGCTCGACGCCCGCGCGGACGTGCGCACGCTGATCCTCGCCCGCACCGATGCACTGGCCGTGGAAGGGATCGACGCCGCGCTGGAGCGCGCCGAGCGCTACCTCGCGTGCGGCGTCGATGCGCTGTTCATCGAAGCACTGCGCACACCGCAGCAGATGGACGCGGCCTGCGCCCGTTTCGCAACCCGTGTGCCGCTGCTCGCCAACATGGTCGAGGGCGGGCACACGCCGGTCGAGCCGGCGGCGCAGCTGCAGGCACGCGGCTTTCGCATCGCCATCTTCCCCGGCGGCGCGGCGCGCGCGATGGCACACGCCATGACCGGCTACTACGCGAGCCTTCGCGCCCACGGCAGCACCGCGCCGTGGCAGGAGAGGATGCTCGACTTCGACGGCCTGAACCACCTGATCGGCACGCCCGAATTGCTGGCGCTTGGCAGCCACTACGACCCAGGTTGATGCCCAGGCAGAGCCTCTGGAGGCCGCCCGACAACCCGATACAACTTCGCTCCTGTTTCGAAACAAAAGTGCATAAAGCACATTTATAGTCGAGCTCGCAGAACGGCTGGCGTGCGCCGCACGAACCCAGCCCTTGCGAGCCTTCATCAGGAGCGGCACATGGAACAAATGAACTTCGTCAGGCCCCGCGCGGCGGGTTGGCTGGGTGCGGCGTGCGCGCTGCTGGCGGCGGTGTGGGTCGCGGGCTGCGGCGGCGGCGGGTCCGACCCGTTGCCGGCCATCGGCAGCATGGCCACGCCATCGTCGGTGGCGTTCACATCAGGCCCGGTCGGCGGCTTCGGCTCGATCATCGTCAACGGCGTGCGCTTCGACGACAGCAGCGCCAAGGTCGATGACGACGACGGCAACGCCACGACCTCGGCCGCGCTGAAGCTCGGCATGATGGTCGACGTGGACAGCGGCAAGGTCGACGATTCGCTCGGCCGCGCAGTGGCCCAGCACATCCGCTTCGGCAGTGCGTTGGTCGGGCCGGTGGCGAGCATCGACACCGTGGCCGGCAGCTTCATCGTGCTCGGCCAGACGGTCGAGGTGCGCAGCGCCACCGTGTTCGACGACTCGCTCACCGGCGGCCTGGCGGGCCTGGCCGGCAAGACGGTCGAAGTGCATGCGTTGTTCGATGCGACCAGCGGCCACTTCATCGCCTCGCGCATCGAGGTCGAAGCGGCACCGTTGTCGTTCAAGCTCGTCGGCCTCGTGAGCGGGCTCGACACGGCCGCCAAGACCTTCCAGATCGGCAGTGCCGTGGTGTCGTACGCCAAGGTCGCAGCGGCCGACCTGCCGGCCTCGTTGGCGAACGGCCTGCGCGTGCGCGTGCGGCTCGAGACGGCGCAGGCGAGCGGTCAGTGGGTCGCGATCAGCGTGCGCTCTGGTGTGCGCAAGGTCGAAGACCGCGCCGACGGCCGCCTGCGCGGGCTGGTCACGGCGTTCACATCGGCCACGCTGTTCGAGGTCGGCGGCGTGCCGGTCGATGCGAGCACGGCGGCGGTCGAGCACGGCCCGGTGGCGCTGGGGTCGCGCGTCGACGTGCGCGGCAAGCTCGTCAGCGGCACGCTGGTGGCGACCAAGGTGAACGTCCTGCGCGACAACGACGACACGGTGCGCGGCATCGAACTGCACGGCGCGGTGAGTGATGTGAACACCACCACCAAGACCTTTGTGCTGCGCACCGTGAAGGTCAGCTATGACGCGAACGTGGTGTTCAAGAACGGAGTCGAAGCCAAGCTCGTGAACGGCGCGCAGGTCGAGGTCAAGGGTGCGCTGTCTCTTGACCAGAAGACGCTGGCGGCAACGAAGATCGAGTTCGAGAACTGAAGAGAACGTCGGTGGTCGTGGCCGGGCCGGTGCGCCCGGCCACTGCGCTCGAACGAGGCATCATCGAACCCCTCGAACCCGCCGACAGCTTGCATCGCCTTGACCGAACAGAACCCGCCCACCGACCCCGCCGCGCCGCTGCTCGCCGCACTGCGCGAGTTGCTGGTGCCGCTCGCACAACTTGCGGTGGCGCGCGGGGTGCCGCATGCGCCGGTCGATGAGCTGCTGCGCGCGGCCTTCGTCGCCGCTGCGCACGCGGCCCACCCCACGCTGCCCGAGCACCGCCGCGTGAGCCGCGTGAGCGCTGCCACCGGCATCAACCGGCGTGAAGTGGTGCGGCTCGGCGCGCAGGCGGGTGCGGCGCCGGCGCCGGTCAAGTCACACGCCAGCGAGGCCTTTGCGCACTGGACCACGCACCCCGACTACACCGACAAGCGCGGCCGCCCGAGACGCCTGCCGCGCGTGGCAACTGATGGCGCCACACCGAGCTTCGACACCCTGGCCCGCACTGTCACGCGCGACATGCACCCGCGCAGCCTGCTCGAAGAGCTGCTGCGCCTCGGGCTGGCCACGCTGGACGCCAAGCGCGACACCGTCGAACTGGTGCGCGATGCGTTCGTGCCGAGGGGCGACGAGGCGCGCATGCTCGGGTTCCTCGGTGCGAACGTGGGCGACCACCTCAGCGCCGCCGTGTCGAACGTGCTGAGCGAAGGCAAGGACGGCGTGCCGGCCGATCGGCCCACGCACTTCGAGCAGGCGATGTTCGCGAGCGGGCTGTCGGAGCCGTCGCTCGTGGGCCTGCGCAGCGCCATCACTGCGCAGTGGCGCCGGCTCACTGCGGAGCTGGTGCCGCAGCTCGAACAGATGATCGCGGCCGATGCGGCCGCAGGCGCGCCAGCAGCCGCAGATCAACGCATTCGCATCGGCCTGTTCACCTACCAGGCCCCTGCCGATGCAACGCCGCGCGCTGCAACCGGCACTCAACAAGAAGCCAAGCCCGCGCGCAAGCGCGTGTCCCGACACCGCTAGCCCGCTGCCTGTTCATGACGCAGGCGAGGAGACAACAAGCATGAACCAGTCGACCTTCAAGTTGCACGCACCGAGCGGCATGCGGGGCTGGGTGGCGCTCGCGCTCGCGGCGTTCATCGCCAGCCTGATCGGGGCGTGTGGTGGCGGCAGTGGCGTGGGCGTGGGCGGCACCGGGTCGTTCGCGGTCGGGCCGATCAGCGGGCTGGCGTCGGTGATCGTCAACGGCATCGATTTCGATGACAGCGCCGCGCGCGTCGAAGACGAAGACGGCAATGCGGTGTCACGCGGTGTGCTGCGCCTGGGCATGACGGCCGAGATCGACAGCGGCCCGGTCGCCGGCACGAGCAGCGCGCCCACGGCCGTGGCCACGAGCATCCGCTATGCCAGCGTGCTGGCCGGGCCGGTGGCCAGTGTGGACGTCGCGCGCGCCGCGCTGGTGGTGTTCGGCCAGCCGGTCGCGACCACGCCGACGACCGTGTTCGACGACCGGCTCGCCGCCGGCCTGGCCAGCGTGGCGGTCGGCAGCGGCCTGCGCATCTACGGCTCGTTCGACGTGGCGGCCAACGGCTTCGTGGCCACGCGCATCGAGCCCGCGCCGGCCAGCCTGCTCGCACCGCTGGTGCGCGCCCTCGTGCGCAACCTCGACACGGCCGCGCGCACCTTCACGCTGGGCGCTGCGACCTTCTCGTACGCGGCGCTGAGCGCGGCCGAGGTGCCTGCCAGCCTGACCAACGGCGCGTTCGTTCGGGTGCGGGCGAGCCCGTTCCCGGTGGTGGGGCGTTGGGTGGTTCTCTCCTTCGGTGCGGCCGAGCGCGCGCTACCGAACGCCGACGCCGTGCGGCTGCGTGGCTCGGTCACGGCCTTCACGTCGACGGCGCTGTTCAGCATCGACGGCCGGCCGGTCGATGCAAGCGGCGCCACCTTCCCCGACGGCACGGCGGGCCTGGCGCTCGGCGCGCGCGTCGAGGCGCAGGGAGCCGTGGTGGGCGGCCTGCTGCGCGCCGTGCAGGTCAAGGTGGACGGCAAGAACGGCCCGTCTGACGAGCTCCGCTTGCTGGGGCTGATCGACTCGCACAACCCGGCGCAGCAGACCTTCGTGCTGCGCGGCTCGACCGTGTTCTACGGCGCAGCCGGTGTGCGCTTCGACAAGGGCACAGCAGCTGACATCACTGCCGGCGCGCTGGCCGAGGTGCGCGGCGCGTTGTCGCCCGACGGCACGCGCGTGGTGGCCGCGCGCATTCGCATCGGGAGTTGAAGGAATGGCCCGCGCGGCGCGCGCCTACCCCAACCGCGCCCGGTGCCGCGCCACCTGCGCGCGCACCTGGCTAGGTGCGGTGCCGCCGAGCACGTCGCGCGCGTTCAACGAGCCGCGCAGGCTGAGCACCGCGAACACGTCGTCACCGATGCCGGGGTGGAAGCCGCGCAGCACCTCGAGCGGCAACGCCGAGAGGTCGCAACCCTGCTGGATGGCGAGTTTCACCGCGTGCGCCACCACCTCGTGCGCGTCGCGGAAGGGCAGGCCCTTCTTCACCAGGTAGTCGGCCAGGTCGGTGGCGGTGGCGTAGCCGCGCAGCGCGGCGCGTTCCATCGCTTCGGGCTTCACGGTGATGCCGGCCACCAGCTCGCAGAAGATGCGCAGCGTGTCGCGCAAGGTGTCCACCGTGTCGAACAGCGGCTCCTTGTCTTCCTGGTTGTCCTTGTTGTAGGCGAGCGGCTGGCCCTTCATCAGCGTGAGCAAACCCATCAGGTGGCCGACCACGCGGCCGGTCTTGCCGCGCGCGAGTTCGGGCACGTCGGGGTTCTTCTTCTGCGGCATGATCGACGAGCCGGTGCAAAAGCGGTCCGCCAGGTCGATGAAGCCGAAGCTCTGGCTCATCCACAGCACCAACTCTTCGGAGAAGCGCGAGAAGTGGATCATGCAGATGCTGGCGGCCGCCGCGAACTCCATCGCGAAGTCGCGGTCGCTGACCGCATCGAGGCTGTTCTGGCAGACGCAGGCGCGGCCTTCCGCATCGACCATGCCGAGCGTGCGCGCCACGCGTTCGCGGTCCAGCGGGTAGCTGGTGCCGGCCAGCGCGGCCGCGCCGAGCGGCAGGC
Source organism: Rhizobacter sp. (assembly GCA_031385155.1). Lineage (GTDB taxonomy): Bacteria > Pseudomonadota > Gammaproteobacteria > Burkholderiales > Burkholderiaceae_C > LMDS01. The sequence goes on along the minus strand of JANNBF010000129.1, from coordinate 6,089 downwards.
GGTTGGTGCGGCGGCGCACGTCGGCCAGGCGCTCGGCGTCGCGCGCGAACATCTCCACATACGCCAGCAAGTGGTGGCCGAAGCTCACCGGCTGAGCCACCTGCAGGTGCGTGAACCCGGGCAGGATGACCTCGGCGTTCGCGTCGGCCACGCCGACCAGCGCGCGCTGCAGTTCGGTGAGCAGCTCGATGAGCGCGCTGATCTCGTCACGCAGCCACAGGCGCACGTCGGTTGCGACCTGGTCGTTGCGCGAGCGGCCGGTGTGCAGGCGCTTGCCGGCGTCGCCGACCAGCGTGGTCAAGCGCGCCTCGATGTTCAGGTGCACGTCTTCGAGGTCGAGCTTCCACTCGAAGCTGCCGGCTTCGATCTCGGCCGTGATCTGCGCCATGCCGCGCACGATGGACGCATGGTCGTCGGCGCTGACGATGCCCTGCGCGTAAAGCATCTCGGCGTGCGCCAGGCTGCCGGTGATGTCGGCCTTCCACAGGCGCTGATCGAAGCCCACGCTGGCCGTGTAACGCTTCACCAACTCGCTCATCGGCTCGCTGAACAGCGCCGACCAGGCTTCGGATTTTTTGTCGAGTTGGTTGGTGGACATGGCAAGTGGGTTGGACAATGCGCACACGCTGCGGGGGCAACGCCGTGGCGTGCGATTCTATCGAGGCCACCCTGCTGATCCGCCGTCACGAACCGCCCTCATCCATGCCTTCCTCCGCCACCTTGCCTGAGCCCGCACGTGCCGCGCACGCGGCGGGCGAGCCGCGCCACACCGGCTTCGGGCCGACCGTGTTCGACAGCCTCGCGCCCAGCGTGCCGAACCCGGTTGTCGTGGGCTCGGTGTTCGACGTGTGCCATGTCGGCGTGGTGTTGCGTGGCCTGCTGTTCGTGCATACGGTCGTGGCGGTGGGGGTGCTGTTCGGCGCGGCCGATGTGACCACATGGTTCGGGCGCTTCACGGCCGCGGCCGGCGTGGCGTTGCCGGCGGTGCTGTTCTGGTTGCTCGTGGCGTGCGCGGCCCGCCAGCCGCTCGGCGCGTTGCGGGCGCCGCTGCAGTGGGCGGCGGCCACGCTGCTCGGGGCGGCCAGTGCCGCCGCCTCGGCGTGGACGGCCTGGTTGCTGATGGCCGATGCCCCCGCTTCGCCCCCGTGGCTGGCCTGCGCGCTGGCCGGTGCGGGGCTGGCCGCCGCCGTGTTCCTGTGGCTGCAGCTGCGTGCGCAGGCCAGCCTGCCGGCCGACACCACGGCGCGGCTGGCGGAGCTGCAGTCGCGCATCCGCCCGCACTTCCTGTTCAACACGCTCAACACTGCGCTGGCGCTGGTACGGCTCGACCCGGCGCGCGCCGAAGGCGTGCTCGAAGACCTGGCCGAGCTGTTCCGCGTGGCCATCTCCGACAGCGCCGAGTCGGTCACGCTCGCGGAAGAGGTGGAGCTGGCGAAGCGCTACCTCGCCATCGAACAAATCCGCTTCGGCGAGCGCCTGCAGGTCACGTGGGAGCTCGACCCCGCCGCCGGCGCCGCGCGCATGCCGCCGCTGTTGCTGCAGCCGCTCGTCGAGAACGCGGTGCGCCACGGCGTGGAGCCGGCGGCCGAGGGCGGCGTGATCCGCATCCGCACGCGCGTGCGGCTCGGCCGCGCGGTGGTGAGCATCGTCAACAGCGTGCCGGCCGAGCCGTCGCGCCCCGGCCACGGCATGGCGCTGCGCAACGTCCGTGAACGCTTGCGGCTGATGCACGACGTGGCCGCGCAGTTCGACACCCGCCGCGAGGGCGCTGTGTTCCGCGTCCAGGTGGTGGTGCCGCTGTGAGTGCCTTCGTGGATGCCATCGTGCAAGTCATCGTGCACGTCATCACCGAGGAGGCCGCGTGACGCCCGCGCTGCGCGTGCTGCTCGTCGACGACGAACCCCTTGCGCGCCTGCGTCTGCGCGGCCTTGTCGCCGATTGCACCGAGCCGGTCGCAAGCGTCGTCGGCGAGGCCGCGAACGCCGGGCAGGCGCTGGGCTGGCTGGCCGAGAACAGCTGCGACCTCGTGCTGCTCGACGTGCAGATGCCGGGGCGCGACGGCACCCAGCTCGCGGCCGAACTGCGCTGCCTGCCGCAGCCGCCGGCGGTGGTGTTCGTGACCGCGCATGCCGAGCACGCGCTGCGCGCGTTCGACCTCGACGCGGTCGACTACCTGACCAAGCCCGTGCGCCGCGAGCGCCTGCACGCCGCGCTGCAACGCGTGGCGCAGCGGCTCGGCGCACGCGCGGCCGCCGTGCCCACCGCCGATGCGGTAGCAGGCGAGGGCGATGACGCCGGTGTCATCGTCGTCACCGACCGGAACCGCGTGGTGCGCGTACCCATCGCCGAGGTGCTCTACCTGAAGGCCGAAATGAAGTACGTGACGCTGCGCACAGCGCTGCACACCTACGTGCTCGACGAGGCCTTGAGCGACCTGGAGGTGCGGCTCGGCGAGCGCTTTCTGCGCGTGCACCGCAACGCGCTTGTGGCGCGCAGCGCCGTGCGCGCGCTGGAGCGCCGCGTGGTGGCCGGCGAGGGCGAAGAAGACAGCCCCGAGGCGGGCGAAGGGACCGAAACCTGGGCCGTGTGCATGGCCCCGGTCGGCGAGTGGCTGGCGGTGTCGCGCCGGCAGGTGGCGGCGGTTCGGGAGGCGCTGGTGGCGGCGGGGCGGTGAGGCGCGGCGTGGCGCCCTGGCTGCGTCGGTCGGCCGTGGCGGTCGGCGCCCTTGCCGTGTTGTGCGTGGCATTTTGGCTTTGGCCGGGTCGTGCCGACGTGCCCGCGTCGTTGCCCGCCAGGCCGGGCTCTGCGGCGTTGCAGCCCAGCGTCTGGAGCGTGGCACTCGATGTGGTGAAAGGAGCGGGGCCATCCATTGATCGGGCGTTGGCAGCGGTGCCACGCAGCGCTGACGAAGTGCAGCGCTGCAACGGCGAATGGGCCAAGGTTCAGGCTGAAGCGGTTGACGGCAGGCCGCCGACCGCGTCACCCGCCGGGTTCGACGAGCGCCGCGCGAGCGTTGCTGCCGCGCTGGGCGCAAGCGCCGACGAACTGGCGCGTGCCGCAGCGCTGTGGCTGGATGCGCCGGCGTCGCACGAACTCGCAGCGCAAGCCAGCGTGATGGTCGCCTGCGAGACGGCCGCGTGCCGAGCGGCGGTGCCGCGCGGGCCGGCACTGCAAGCCATGCGCGATGCGCTGGCGAACCTTGCGGCGTCGAGCCACAACCCGGCGGTCTACGCCCTGGCGTTCCACACCTGCCGGCAGTTCGGGCGCAGCGAGGGTTCTTGCCAGCTCATCAATGCGGGGCAATGGGCACGCCTCGCGCCGGACAACGCGCAGCCGTGGCTGTTCACGCTCAGTGAAGCGGTGCAGCGCAAGGACGTGACGGCGCAGAACGAAGCGCTTCACCAGATCGGCAGTTCCCGGCGCAGCGACATGGGCTTCGCCGCGATCCCCGGTTTGATCATTCGCCACGCGCCCGATGACGACGCTTCCGTGCCCGCCGTGTTGAGCCTGGTCACCGAAGCCATCGGCCGCCATGCGGCCTTGCAATTGCCTGGCTACCAGGCGCTGACGAACAGTTGCAAAGGCACCGCGTTGCTCGACGCGAACCGCCGGCAGGCCTGCGCCGCTGCTGCCGAGGTGCTCACCGAGCGCTCCGACACGCTGATCGAGCGCTTGATCGGCACACGGCTGGGCCAGCAAGTGGGCTGGCCCGCTGAGCGCGTTGACCGCCTGCGTGGCGAGTTCAATGCATTCACGCAGGCCGAGTCGGCACGGGTGGCCGCAGCCGCAAGTGCGGCACCCGACACGGCGTGCGCCGCACTGCGCGGCATGCTGGCGCAAGTGGCGCGCAACGCAGCGCTTGGTGAAGCCGGTAATTTGCGCGCGTGGGTCTCGACGTCTGGCAAATCGGCAGGCGACTTCATCGGCGCCGAGCGGGCGCGTCAGGCGCCGGCTTCCGCGCCCCCGGCTTCCGCGCCCTCACCACCGACACGCTGAGTGGCGCCGGGCACGCCCGGCGCGTGCGTCAGCGCGGCATGCGGCGCCTTGCGACGAAGCCCAGGCCCAGCAGGCCGGCGAGCATCAGCGCGTAACTCTCGGGATGCATCAGGCGCGCTTGACTGCGTGACACCCTGCTTAACCAGTGTTCCGCAACCCCGCCGCCACCCCGTTGATCGAGATGTGAATGCCGGTCTGCACGCGCGCGTTCTCGGGGTCGCCCTCTTTGCGGTGCCGGTAGCGGCGCATCAGCTCGACCTGCAGGTGGTTCAGCGGGTCGAGGTACGGGAAGCGGTGCTCGATGGAGCGGGCCAGCGAGGGGTTCGATTCGAGCCGCTTCTTCTCGCCGGTGATGAGCGAGAGCGCGTCGTTCGTGCGCTGCCACTCGGCCTGGATCAGGCCGAAGATGCGCTTGCCGAGCTTCTTGTCTTCGACCAGCTCCACGTAGCGCGCCGCAATCGCGAGGTCGCTCTTCGCGATCACCATGTCCAGGTTCGACAGCAGCGTGCCGAAGAACGGCCACTGCTTGTGCATGCGCTGCAGCAGCGCGAGCCGCTCCTTGCGCTGCTTGGGCTCGGCGCCCAGGTACTGCTCGATGGCCGAGCCGAAACCGCACCAGCCCGGCAGGCCCACGCGGCACTGGCCCCAGCTGAAGCTCCAGGGAATGGCACGCAGGTCTTCGATGGCGCGCGTGGCCTTGCGAGACGCCGGCCGCGAGCCGATGTTGAGCTCGGCGATCTCGCGGATCGGCGTGGCGCTGAAGAAGTATTCGGTGAAGCCGGGCGTGTCGTAGACCAGCTTGCGGTAGGTCTTGAAGCTCGCGTCGCTGATGGCGGCGGCGGCGTCGAGAAAGGCCTTCGGCGCGGTCTTGGTGGGGTTGAGCAGCGTGGCCTCCAGCGTGGCCGCCACCAGTGTCTCCAGGTTGCGCCGGCCGATCTCGGGGTGCGAGTATTTCGACGCGATCACCTCGCCCTGTTCGGTCAGGCGGATCTGCCCGTTCACCGTGCCCGGGGGCTGCGCCATGATGGCCTGGTAGCTCGGGCCGCCCCCGCGCCCGACGGTGCCGCCGCGGCCGTGGAACATGCGCAAGGTCAGGCCATGCTCGGCGCGCAGATCGCTGAAGAGCTGCACCAGTTCGGTCTCGGCGCGGTACAGCTCCCAGTGGCTGGTGAAGCTGCCGCCGTCCTTGTTGCTGTCGGAGTAGCCGAGCATGATGTCTTGCTCGGCGCCGCTGCGCTTCACCATGGCGGCGATGCCGGGCAGCGCGTAGAAGGCCCGCATGATCGGCGCGGCGTTGCGCAGGTCGCCGATGGTCTCGAACAGTGGCGAGACGATGAGCTGGGTGGTGGCCCCCGACGGCACGCCGGTGCCGTCGTCATCGTGCCCATCGAGGGTGCCGCGCAGCAGGCCCACTTCCTTCAGCAGCAGCATCACTTCCAGCAGGTCGCTCACGTCTTCGGTGTGCGAGATGATGTAGTGGCGCATGGCATCGGGCCCGAAGCGCGCGAGCATCACGACCGCAGCCTCGAAGATCGCGAGTTCGCCGACGCTGTGCTCGCTGTAGTTCGCACCGCGCACGCGCAGCGGTCGGGCGTCGTTGAGTTGCGCCAGCAGCAGCACACGGCGCCCGGGCTCGTCGAGCGCGCTGTAGTCGGCCTGCACGCGCGCCACCTTCAGCAACTCGGCGACGACGGCCTCGTGCTTGTCCGAGCTTTGCCGCAGGTCGACGGTCGCGAGGTGAAAGCCGAACACCTGCACCGCGCGCATCAACGGGCGCAGGCGCGGCGCGGCCAGCGCGTCGGCGTGGTGGGCCTTCAATGATGCGTCGATCACCTGCAGGTCGGCCCCGAACTCTTCGGCCGTGGCATACGGGTTCTGCGGTGCCACCGCATGGCGCAGCGCCTCGGTGCCGGTGAACTCGTGCAGCGTGGCGGCGAGGCGCGCGTACATGCTGACCAGGGCGCGGCGGTAGGGCTCGTCCTCGCGGTGCGCGTGGGCGTCGGGCGAGGCGTCGGCGAGCGCCTGCATGGACAGTGTCACGGTGGTCAGCGAGGCCGACAGCGACAGCTCGGCGCCGAGCTGGTGCAGCTCGG
>JANNBF010000128.1:0-36939 GCA_031385155.1 Rhizobacter sp. | reverse complement strand
CCCCGCCCGATCCCTGGGCGCCCTGCTTGTCCCGGGGGGTGGTCGGCGCGCCGGAGCGGCCAACCTGCGGGGGGGGGCCCCCCCCCCGGGCCCCCCCCGGCCCCAGGGCCATGAGGACCACGGCAATGCCGATCACGACGCGACGGCCAAGGTCGGCCCGGTGATCCACCGGTCCCTCCTCAGGCAGCCGCTTCGGCGATAGCGATGAGGTCCTCCAGCGCGTCGCGTTGGCCTGAGGTCACGATGCGAAAGCCCATTCGTTGCTTGATGTCGTGGATCATCGGCGTCATGGCCACGCGCGGTGCCCACGTCTCTTCGCGGACGAGGCTCACCTCGGGCGCCGACTCACGGTGCGCGTCGAAGTAGAACTTGACGCCGACAAAAGGCGCGGCGTGGTTATCCACCGTCGGCGCAATGGCCAGGCCGGCGCGAGCGCGCAGGCGGCAGAAGCACCCCTCCAACGACACGCCGTACCGCAGCTCGACCAGTTCGGAGATGCGATCACCAGCCACGCGGTTGCCTGCTTCGATCACGCGCACGCCCTGCGGCGTCAGCTTGAACTCAACGTGCATCACCGTGTCCGTTACGCCCCAGGCAGCCATGACGCCGTCAATGGCGCGGCGCAGCTGGGCCTCGGCCTCGGACGCCAGACGGTCGCCACTGATGTGCCCGACTTCGTTGCAATGGGGCCAGGGCGAGACGAACTTGGTCGTCAGGAAGAACGCCTTTAAAAGGCCGTTCTCTACCACGCACTCAGCGCTGTATTCCGGGCCGGTGACGAGTTCCTCGACCAGGGCACCACGGGAGAAGGGCAGGCCGTCGGAGCCGCTGTCGACGAAGCTGAACATCTCGCCCAGCAGCTCACGGGCCTCGTCGGCCTTGTAGCAGGCGCGGACAAACATGCTGGACGCCATGTCGACCGGCTTGACGATGACCGGGAAGCGCACGCTTGCCCAATCGAAATCACTCACCTCTTGCATGCTCCCGAAGCGCGCGAGCACCTGCGGTTGCGCCACACCGAACTCGGCAAAGCGGGCACGCATGCTCGCCTTGTTGCGGAAGGTCGCGGCTTGGGCCAGCGGGTTGTGCGGCAGGCCGAGGCCGGCGGCAATGTGATCGGAGACCGCCACCGAGAACTCACCGCCGGGCACGACGCCGTGCAGTTGCTCGCCCCGCAGCCTAGCTACCAGTGCGTCCACGTTGGCCGCGTTCGTCGCTGCATCGGTTCCGGCGAAGTCAACCAAATCGGCGGCCACGAAGTCGGCCCCTGCCTCGCGAGCCTGCGCCCGGTAGCTCTCGGCGCCGACCACCACCGCCTTCCAGCCATTGCGGCGGCAGATGTCGAGGTAGCGGCCCAGGCTCAACGGCCCGATCGGAAATGCCAGCGCCAGCTTGAGCGCTTCGTTGGAGGTGGTGGCGGTCATGGTGGTGATGTGTGGTTGGATGGAGAGACGCGTGTCTCACCGTGTCGGTACCGTTCGCATCGGCGATCCGGCACTATGAATGAGGAGATCAGGTTGGAATGAACGTGGAGCCGCACTCACACCGTCGGCGGCAGCCAGCGCCTGAGAAACACAAGGGCGAAGGCCACCAGCACCGCGCCGTAGACAACATAGGCTGCAACCACCGGCTGCGTGCCACCGGCCGCGCCCAGCAGCTGAACAGTCGCGGTGGCGAGCAAGGCCGTGCAGCTGCTGAACATCGAGAGCACGCGCCCCTGCATCTCGGAAGGCACCTCGCGCTGCAGCTCGCTCATCAAGCCGACGCCGCTGTGACACGCAAAGCCGATCAACAGGTAGATCGCAATCAGCCACGGCTGGTGCGAACTCATCGGGAACAGGGCAATCGCGAGGCCATAGACCACCACGCCCCCGACGATCATGGGTTGATGGCCGAAGCGCTCTTCCAGTGCATGCAGGAAGATGCCGGCTGTGATCCCGCCAATGCCGAACATCGCGTCGACCACACCGAAGACTTGAACCGAGAGGCCGAGGTTCTTCATCGTCAGCAGCGGCAGCAGAAAATTAAGCAGCGGCAACGACACGTAGAAGAGCGTACAGCCGATGAAGTGGCGACGGAGGGCGTCATTGGTTCGCAGCAGCTTCAGCGCTGCGACGTATTCAGCGGCCATGGTCGTGCCGCTCTTCCTGCGCGCCGGCGCTGGACGCGATTGGATCTTCAGCAGGTTCAGGCCGCCGACCATGGCCAAGCCCGCAGCGATGGCCAACACCGAGACTTCACCCAGCTGATAAGCAAGCAGGCCGCCGATGATGGGACCGACCAGGCCGCCGCCCTGGTTGGCGATGGATATGGTGGAACTGGCACTGAGCAGGCCTTCCTTGTCCACGAGTTCGCGCAGCAGCGCACGAGCGGCCACCGAGTGCAAGAGGCTGGACAGTCCGACTGCGAGGGTCATGGCATAGACATAGGCTGGCGCCTGCACTGACAGGCTCAGCAGCAGCGCCGTCAGCGCAATCAAGCCGCCTTGAAAGAGGTCGGCGACCAGCACCAGATTGCGGCGGCTGAAACGATCAGTCACGGTGCCGATGACTGGCGACAACAATGCACTTGGCAGCAGTGTCAGCGTCAATTGCAGTGCCACCGCTGAGGCGCTGCCTGTCATCCGCAGCAGCATCCATGCTGTGACGACGTACACCATGCCGTCCACTATCCGGTTGCACAGCATGCGCAGGAAAAGTGCACGAAACTGAACATCCTTGAGGATAAGAAATCGGCTGTAGATTAGATTCAGAAAAAACCTCAATTTCAGTAACTCTTACAGATCCCACGCTTTTCCTGCACTGTCAAGACCCATGTGATCATTGGGCGCGCCCCTGCTGCGCGCGTCCCTCTTGTCAGCCCGAGAAGATAACATTTCCTGAACATGTCGCGCATCCTCCCCCCGGGGGCAGAGTGTCGAGTCGCGGTGCCATCACTCACGGTTCAGCCTTTGGATGACCACCTCCAGGTCGAGGGCCTGTTCATCGCCGCAGCACCTGTAGTGGCCGTTCAAGCGCGAGTGCCGCTACGCCACCGGCGACACCGACTTCACCACCGCCAAGGCCTTCTCATTGCCGCTGGCCTCGTACTTCTACAGTGGCCGCGACAGGATCGCGAAGTTGTAGAACACGATGACGCTGGGGATCAGCCGACCGCACTGGTGGGTGATCTCGATGTCCAGGTTCTGCGCACGGTGCACGGTGCGCTGCAACTTGGCGTCGCGCAGGTAGCGCAGCGGGTAGCTGCTGCGCACCAGTTTGTCGTATTCGAATATCGTCCGGCGAGTCGGGTTGGAGCCGGTGGAGGTGCATAGCTTGCGGATCAGCGTGCCCTGCGTCATCTCCTTCAACCCCAGCGTGGCGACGATGCGGTCGATGTTGTCCTTCTCGTCGATGATGGCCTGAAGGTTGACGTGGCCGACCGGGCGCACGACGAAGTTTTCCTACAGCGTCGGGTCGTCGGCGCGACGTAACACCTTTAGCTGCTGCTCCAGGTCGGTGAACCGCTGCTCGAAGCGCAGCCTGAACCAGTGCAGGATCGCGAAGTTGGCCTTGTTGACGCTGTGCATATCGTCGGCGATCACCTCGGATCTTGATGCGACCGGATTGATTGGTTGCATTGCGCCGGAGGAAAGGCGCAATTGGATTGCGCCGCGGCGCGGCCGCGTCGCGTGCCACGGTACGCATGGTGGCTACGCTGCCGCCCGCAGCGACGTTCGCAACCACGGGGTGCCAAATTTGCGCAATGCCAGCAGCAGCCCGAACGACAGACAGGCCGAGCCTGCGGCGAGCGCGAACAGAGCAGACGGCCCCTGCCGATCAAGTACGGCCGCGCCGACCATGGGCGCAACCAGAATCATCGCGCTCTGCCACGATTGCAGGGCGCCCCAGACGCGACCGGCTGAATCTGCGTGGTGGGCCGCCACGTGAACGGTCAAGGCGATCGCGTACCTCGCGCTGAAGGTTCCGATCACGAAGAACAGCAGGCACAAGTAGGCAGCGGCGTTGCCGGGACGAGCCCAGATGAGCGCCCCCATCAACCCGAAGCCGATGGCTTGGAAAGTTGCGGGCACCAGCAACTCTGCCAACTCGCCCCGCATGGCTTTGGAGGCAGCGTGCTTCGCGAGCCACAGGCCGGAAAGAATGTTGCCTGCTCCGGAGCAACTGACCAGCAAACCGAGCAAGGCCTTGTCGAAGCTCGCCTGTTGAAGCACGAGCGGGACGAGGTTGTTGACCATGAACACGAAGAAGGCGTAGGTCGCGGCGACTCACAAAAGTGGCACCAGGCTCAAGGGCGGCCGCTGCGCTGGCGCCACGCCGTTCGCGGGGCCAGCCTGCGCGTGAGCCTTCGGCTCTATTCGAACGAATGCGAAGACGACGAATGCCGCCCCAGAGAACACCAGCGATGCGGCGAGCGCGACCGCCTCGCTCGTGAGTGAACTGGCCACGGTGCCGATCATCGGCGCAAGAACTTTTGCGGAGTTGTTCAGCACATTCAGGATGGCAAAGAACCGTGGGCGGCCGTCGGGCTCGACCGCCCGCACGGCCAACACGTTGATGGCCGTGGGCGCGACGGTGGTGAACACAGAGCGAAGCGCCACCAGTGCTGCGAACACAACGAAGTCGCCGCAGAACAGAATTGCTGCAGTGGTGCCCGCTCTCGCGTTGATCGAGGCCAGCAACAAGCGCTTCGGCTCTCCCCGGTCGCACAGGCGCCCGATCAGCGGGCCCAGCACGATGCCGGGCAACAGCCCCAAAGCGCTGACGAGTGCCATCTGATATGGCGAAACTTGAAACTGAAACGTGGCGAGCGTCAGGATCGCCAGAAAGTCGATCCAGCCGCCGAAGGCCGACAGGCCGTCGCCTGCGAGTACGAGCGTGGCGTTGCGGTTCTTGTCATCTGGGCTCAACCCTCATGGGCATGCTGCGTGCCGGGTGCCATGCATCCGGCGAGTCATCTCGCGAGGTGTTACGCATGACCGCGAGGGCGCCGAACCTCCGCTTCCAAACGCTGCAAGTTCTGCGCGTTGGCAGGCCCCAGGAACGCGGCGGTCTGGTCGTGGTGCGCCATCGGGCCCATGCATCGTCAGCAGCAAGATGCCGCCGGGCTCGAAGTCGAACCGATGAACGGTGTTCGTGAACCCGCCGTCAGGTTCCGAGCCGCGCAAGGGGACGCAGCCGCTTCACGGCACCTGCCCGAATACCGCCTTGCGTTGCGCGGTGTAGTGCCACCACGGTGCCGGCGCCGCGCCGCGCATGAAGTCGGTGGCGGCCATGAAGGTGTCTAGCACGCATGGGTCGTGGCGCTGGCCGGTGGCGGCGCACAGCTGCTGGTAGAGCGCGAACGCATCGCTGTTGCTCAGTTCGCGCGGGTGGGTGATGCCGATGAGGCGCAGGTCGGCGGCGAGTGCAGGGCCGATGTTGGGCAACTGCTCCAGCGTTTCGCAGACGGCAGCGTTGGCGGCCTTGGGCGCCTTGATGACGCTGCGGCGCTTCGCCTGCTTTGCCGAAGTCTGGAGCACGGCAGCCATGGCCGCTACATCGTCATGTTGTTGCGGATCAGGCCGACGGCGAGGCCTTCAATCTCGAAGTTCACGTCGCCCGCGTCACCGCCAGTGGGGATGACGATGATCTCGAAGTCCGGGTTCTCGGGGATCAGCTCGATCATGTGGCGGGTGCGGCGATAACGCTTCACGGTCACGTCGTCACCCAGGCGGGCTACGACGATCTGGCCATTCTTCGCTTCCTTGGCCTTCTGCACCGCGAGCAGGTCGCCGTCGATGATGCCGGCGTCGCGCATGCTCATGCCGCGCACCTTGAGCAGGTAGTCGGGCCGGCGCGGGAACATGCTGGCCTCGACCACATAGATCTGGTCGATGTGCTCTTGCGCGAGGATGGGGCTGCCCGCCGCCACCCGGCCGATCAGCGGCAGCGTGAGTTGCGCAAGGCTGGGCAGCGGCAGGCTGAACTGCTTGCCGCGCGCCTCGTTCAGTGCCCGCAAGGTTTCGCTGCGCAGGCGAATGCCGCGTGAGGTGCCGCCGATCAGTTCGATCACGCCCTTTCGGGCCAGCGCCTGCAGGTGGTCTTCGGCGGCGTTGGCCGACTTGAAGCCGAGCTCGGTGGCGATCTCGGCCCGCGTGGGGGGGGCGCCGGTGCGCTCGATCGCGCTTTGCACCAGGTCGAGAATCTGTTGCTGGCGCTCGGTGAGCTTGGGCTTCTCGTAGGGTTCGTCGTGCATGGCGCGTCTCTGTTGGCTTGACCGATGATCCGTGGCGGGTGGTCGCCAACGCTCATTGAAGAACGTCAGCTGACAATCCATCCAGTACCTGTATTTTCATCCAGCGACAACAAAAATGCAAAGCACTTCATCGACTGTCGTGATCCTGGGCACCGGCGGCACCATCGCAGGCACGGCCGCGAGCGCGGCCGACAACGTGGGCTACACGGCCGCGCAGATCGGCATCAGAGCGCTCGTTCAAGCGGTGCCGGCGCTCGCCGGTGTGGCGCTTGAGACCGAGCAGGTCGCCCAGATCGACAGCAAGGACATGACGCATGCCGTGTGGCTGGCGCTGGCGCAGCGCGTGGCACACCACCTTGATCGGGCAGACGTGGCGGGCATCGTCATCACCCACGGCACCGACACGCTGGAAGAGACCGCGTTGTTCCTGCAACGCGTGCTCGCGCCCATCAAGCCGGTGGTGCTGACCGCCGCCATGCGTCCCGCCACGAGCGCGCACACCGACGGCCCGCAGAACCTGATCGACGCGGTGCGTGTGGCGCAGCAGCCGGGCGCGCGTGGTGTGGTGGCGGTGCTGGCCGGTGCGGTGCACGGCGCGCATGACGTGCACAAGGCGCACCCGTATCGCATCGATGCATTCGGCTCGGGCGATGCCGGGCCGCTGGCCTGGGTCGAAGAGGGTGTGTTGCGGTGCCTGCGGGCATGGCCGGAAGGCAGTGCGCTCGGCCTCGCGGCGCTGGGTGTCGATGCGGCGGCGTGGCCGATGGTCGAGCTCGTCCACAGCCATGCCGGCGCACGCGGCGAAGTGGTCGATGCGCTGTGTGCAGCGGGTGCGCGCGGGCTGGTCGTCGCGGCCACTGGCAATGGCACGGTGCACGATGCATTGCTGCCTTCGCTGCGGCGCGCACAGCAACTCGGCGTGCATGTGCTGCTGGCCACACGCTGCGCCGATGGGCCCATCGTGACCAGCCGCGCCACGCCAAGGGGTGACGGCCCGTGGCCGCCGGTGTCGAGCCTGTCGCCCGTCAAGGCCCGAATCGAGCTGATGCTGCAGCTGCTGCGGGCATCGGCCTGACGACGGGCACGGTTCAGCTGCGCCGGCGGCGCTTCGCCAAGCCGCCCAGCGCGCCCAGGCCGCCGAGCATCAAGGCCCAGGTGTGCGGCTCGGGGATGGCGCCCACGGCCTGCGGCGTGTAGCTGGCGCCGAGCGTGGTCAGGTCACGGTCGGTCACGCCGAACACAAACCACTGGTTCGGGTTGTCGAGGCCGGCGGCGGTGGTCGGGATGAAGTCGTTGTCGTTTGCCACGTAGAGCGTGTGCGTGAGTACGCCGTTCACCACCACGTCGGCACCGAAGGCCAGGCCTTCGAGCTTGGCCGGAATGCGCGTGTCGGCGATGCCGGCCGCGTTGAGCGCGGCCTTCAGGTCGAGAAACACTTTCTTCGTCGGCGCCTTCGCGAGCAGCGCCGCTTCGCCGCTGAGCTGGCTCACATCGGCAGCGCCGCTCAGGTCGACCAGGTAGATGGTCTTGAAGGCCGCCGCGCTGCCGTCACCCAGACCTTTGCCGTCGCGCTCAAGCACCAGGAACTGGTGGTCGTTTAACGCGAAGATCTCGCTGCTGTTGTAGTTCTTGCCGTTGGCGGCGCGGTTGTCGTAGGCGTACTGCGCGACCGCGTGGGTCGCGATGTCGATGGTGACGATGCGGTTCATGCGGCCGCCGTCGCCGCCGTCTTGCGCCAGCGGGCTTTGCATGAAGCCGACGAGCTTGCTGCCGTCGGGTGTGATGGCCAACCCCTCCATGCCCTTGTTGGTGATCCGGCCCGACCCGGTGTTGGCGCTGATCTCGGTCGCACCCACACCGCTGAGCGTGGTGATGCCGAAGCTCGCGGGCAACGCGAAGGTGTCCAGCCGCTTGCCGGTGATGCGGTCGAACTGGTAGACGTAGGGGCCGTACTCGTCGGCCACGAACACGCTTCGGCCGTCTTTCGAGACGCGCAGCGCTTCGGGGTCGAGGCGCGCGTTGGCGGGGTTCAACGACGTTTTGGTCGCGTCGAAGTTGTCGGAGCGGCCCGAGAAGTAGAACTTGCTCGCGGTGTTGGGCAGCAGGGCCGTGGCACCGGCGGCGTAGGTCAGCGGCGTATCGCTGTAGAGCAGCGTCGTGCTCGACAGCGTCGGCGTCAGCGTGAATGGCAGTGTGCCGTTGGCGGTTGCCACGAGCCCGAGTTCCAGCGTGCTGAAGCGGGCGGCATACGACGTGGTGTTGTCGAGCGAAGCGTTCCAGCTTACGGCGTTCGGGCCACGGTCGGGCAGCGCGAGGAAGGTGTTGCCGCCGGCCCAGGCCAGGCCCGAGCCCAGGCCGCCGAGCAGGTTGGCCGTAGTGCCGTTCTCGAGCGTGCCGGTGAGGCCGGAGGCGTCGTGCGCGGTGCCAGCGATGCTGCCGCGTGCGATGAGCTGCGGTTGCGCGTGCGCCAGCGGGGCGGCAAGTGCCACAGCGATGGCGAGCGACAGGGGAGCAAACGAAGCTGCGAGACGACGGGACATGAGCCGGACCTTCCAGGGCGTTGATGAACCCCGGAGTCTGTGAACGCGCCGTGACACGCGTGTGTCAAATCGCAAGTCCGAGTGGCGCCAGGCCAAGCGTGACAAAGCCACCCGGAGGTGGCTTTGTGTATTGGCTGCGATAGCAGCCGATCAGGTGGGCAGGCGAAGGTCAGGCGACTGTCAAGGTCACGTCGATGTTGCCGCGTGTGGCGTTCGAGTAGGGGCACACGCCGTGCGCGGTTTGCACCAGCGCCTCGGCGGCTGCGCGCTCCATGCCGGGGATGGTGACGGTCAGCGCCACCTGGATGCCGAAGCCGGCCGGGATCGGGCCGATTCCCACGTCGGCCTTGATGCTGGTGTCGGCCGGCAGGGTGATCTTCTGCATCATCGCCACGTGTTTCATCGCGCCGATGAAGCAGGCCGAATAGCCGGCTGCGAACAGTTGCTCCGGGGTGGTGCCGGTGGCGCCGTTGCCGCCCAACTCTTTCGGCGTGGTGAGCTTCACGTCGAGCACGCCGTCGGACGATTTCGACGTGCCTTCACGGCCGCCGGTGGAGGTGGCGTGGGCGGTGTAGAGAACTTTTTCGATTGACATGGTGACTCCTTCTGTCGGTGGTGGGTCGGTGGTGGGTCGGGGGTGAAAAGGTGGGTTTGAAGAGCAGGTCAGGCAGCGAGAAAATCAAGCAGCGAGCACATGGCCCGCGACGTTGTTCCGCAAGGCCTGAAGCTGCGCCGTCAATGAAGTGAGCGTGTCCAGCGGGCAGCCGCTGGCGCATGCCACGGTGGCCGGGATGTGTGCGGCCTTGCGGCGCAGCGCCCGGCCTGCGGGCGTGAGGGCGACGACGACGCGACGCTCGTCGTCGGTGGCGCGCTCACGTGTCAGCCAGCCGGCGGCCTGCATGCGCTTGAGCAGCGGCGTCAGGGTGCCGGAGTCGAGGTAGAGCTTCTCGCCCAACTCGCTGACGCTGATGGCGTCGGCCTCCCACAGCACGAGCAGCGCCAGGTACTGCGGGTAGGTGAGGCCGAGCGCGCCGAGCACCGGCTTGTAGAGCTTGGTCATGACCAGCGAACTGGAGTACAGCGCGAAGCACAGTTGATGGTCGAGGCGCAGCCTGTCGCTGGCCGCAAGCTGGTTGCGTGGGAGGGTGATGCGCACTGGCGTGGTCATGACTGGACTGTAGCCAATTGCCAGCAATTGAATTGTGTGCAAGGCAAATACCCAGCTGTCGATGGGGGCAAGGGTTCGCCCGGTCCGACGTGTCTGGTGATGTACGCGCGCCAGAAGCTGGCCGAAGGCAAGAAGCCGCAGAGCGACTTGCAGGATGGTGACTCGTGGCACCAGCACGAGCTGGTGACCCAGGCGCAGGAGCTCGGGTTCTGGGCCGGGCCGGGCGGCGTCAGAGGGTCAGCGCATCGACCTGCGTGCTCAGCTCCAGCCAGCGGGCTTCCAGCGTGTCGATCTCGGCGTTGATGAGCTTGAGCTGCTTGCCATGCTCGGCCAGCTGCGCCGGCGTGGCGCTGCCCGAACCCAAGGTGGCTTCGCTGGCTTCGCGGTCGCTCATCAGCACACCCAGGCGGTTGTCGATGCGGTTCAGCTCCTTGCGCAGCGGCTTGATGTCTTCTGCGCGCTGCTGGCGTACGGCGGGGGACGGGGCGGGCGCAGCGGGTGCGGCTGGCGCACTCGCAGCAAACGCGGCGTTCTTGTCGACGAACTTCGGCTTGCCCTTCGGCGCCTTGTCGGCCTTCTCGCCGCGCGCTGCCTTCGCGCCCTTGGCCTGCGCCTTGGCCGCCTCGCGCGACTGTTCGAGCAGCCACTTCTGGTAGTCGTCCAGGTCGCCGTCGAAGGGCTTCACTTCGCCGCCGGTCACGAGCCAGAACTCGTCGCACACCTCGCGCAGCAGCGCGCGGTCGTGGCTGACCAGCAGCACCGTGCCTTCGAACTCGTTCAGCGCCATGCTGAGCGCCTCGCGCGTGGTCAGGTCGAGGTGGTTGGTCGGCTCGTCCATCAGCAGCAGGTTGGGGCGCTGCCACACCAGCATGGCCAGCACCAGGCGCGCCTTTTCGCCGCCCGACAAGGTGCCCACGGCCTGCGTGACCATCTCGCCGACGAAGCGGAACGAGCCGAGATAGTCGCGCAGTTCCTGCTCGCGGCCGGGCGGGCCGACGTCACGCGCCAAACGCACCATGTGCATCAGCGGACCGTCGTCGAGCGAGAGCACGTCGAGCTCTTGCTGCGCGAAGTAGCCGACGGACAAGCCCTTGCCTTCGGTGATGTCGCCGGTCAATGCCGGCAACTGGCCGATGATGGTCTTGACCAGCGTCGACTTGCCTTGCCCGTTGGCCCCGAGGATGCCGATGCGCTGGCCCGCCAGCACCGAGCGGTTGATGTTGTCGATGATGCGGGTCTCGCGCCCGGTGTCGGAGCGGTAGCCGCAGGCCACCTGCGAGAACGCGAGCATCGGGTTCGGCAGGCTGGCCGGCTCGCGGAACTCGAACTGGAAGTCGGCACTGGTCAGCACGGGGCCGAGCTTTTCCATGCGTGCCAGCGCCTTCACGCGGCTCTGCGCCTGCTTGGCCTTGCTCGCCTTCGCCTTGAAGCGGTCGATGAACTTCTGCAGGTGCGCCATGCGCTCTTGCTGCTTCGCGAAGCTGGCCTGCGCCTGCATCATGCGTTCGGCGCGCATCTCTTCGAACGCGGTGTAGTTGCCGGTGTAGCGGGTCAGCTTGGTCTCGTCGAGGTGCAGCGTGACCTTGGTGATGGCATCGAGAAACTCGCGGTCGTGGCTGATCACGATCATCGTGCCCTCGAAGCGCAGCAACCACGCCTCCAACCACACCAGCGCGTCGAGGTCGAGGTGGTTGGTGGGCTCGTCGAGCAGCATCAGATCGGCCGGGCACATCAGCGCGCGGGCGAGCTGCAGGCGCATGCGCCAGCCGCCCGAGAAGCTGTTGACCGGTGCGTCCAGCTCCTGCGGCTTGAAGCCCAGGCCGAGCAGCATGGCCTGGGCACGTGGCCGCGCTTCGAAGCCGCCGGCGTCGCTGATGGCGTGGTGCGCCTCGCCCATGGCGTGGCCGTCGTCGGCGGCCTCGGCGGCGGTGAGCTGGGCCTGCGCTTCCATCAGGCGGCTGTCGCCTTCGAGCACGAAGTCGGTCGCACCTTGCTCGGTCTCGGGCATGTCTTGCGCGACCTCGCCCATGCGCCAGCGCGGCGGCATGCTCACGTCGCCGGCGTCTGACTGCAGCCGGTGCGCGAGCAGCGAGAACAGCGAAGACTTGCCGGCGCCGTTGCGGCCGACCAGGCCGATCTTTTCGCCCGGTTGCAGCGTGACGCTGGTGTCGTGCAGCACGACCTTGGAGCCGCGACGCAGCGTGATGTTCTTGAGCACAATCATGGGAAAGCCGATCTGGGCGAATCTGAAGGAATGATGAGATGAATTCGAGCACGCCACGCGGCCCACGTGGTCCACGCGGCCCACGTGGCATCACAACGCAGCTGCTGCACGCCGACCGCCTGGGCGGTGTGGAGCACGGGGCCACGCACAAACCGATCCACGTGGCGTCGGCGTTCGGTTACGACAAGGCCGCCGACTTGGTGGCGGTGTTCCAGGGCGAGCGCAGCGGCCACGTGTATGCGCGCCAGGGCAACCCGACCACGAGCGCGCTGGAGCAGAAGATCACGATGCTCGAAGGCGGTTGCGGCACGGTGTGCTTTGCCACCGGCATGGCGGCCATTGCAGCGGTGATGTTCAGCCTGTTGAAGCAGGGCGACCACATCGTGGCCAGCCGCTTTCTCTTCGGCAACACCGCCAGCCTGATGCAGACGCTGGAAAGCATCGGCTGCAGCGTGACGCTGGCCGATGCCACCGACGTGGCGAACGTCGAACACGCGCTGCGGCCAGAGACGCGCATCGTTTTCGTCGAGACGATTGCCAACCCACGTACGCAGGTGGCTGACCTCGCCGCCATCGGCACGCTGTGCGCGGCGCGAGGGGTGCTCTACGTGGTCGACAACACGATGTGCGGGCCGTGCCTGTTCCGCCCGGCGAGCGTGGGCGCGGGGCTGGTGGTGAACTCGTTGACCAAGTCGATCAGCGGTCACGGCAATGCGCTCGGCGGTGCCGTCACCGACACCGGCGGCTTCGACTGGTCGGGCTACCCGAACATCTTGCCGCCCTACCGCAAGGGCGCTGCCGCCACATGGGGCCTGCTGCAGTTGCGCAAGAAGGGCCTGCGCGACATGGGCGCCACGCTCACGGCCGATTCGGCGCACCGCATTTCCAGTGGTGCCGAGACGCTGGTGCTGCGCGTGGAGCGCGCCTGCGAGAACGCACTGCTGCTCGCGAACTGGCTCGAAGACCGGCCCGAGGTGGCGCGCGTGCACTACCCCGGCCTGCCCAGCCACCCGCAGCACGCGAACGCGCGCAAGTGGTTCACGGCATTCGGTGCGTTGCTGAGCTTCGAGCTGCGTGAGGGCATCGACATGCTGGGCTTCCTGGACGCGCTGCAACTCGTCATCAAGTCCAGCCACCTCGGCGACAACCGCACGCTGGCCATCCCCGTGGCACCCACCATCTTCTGGGAGATGGGTGCCGAGAAGCGCGCTGACATGGGCATCGCCGACACGCTGATCCGCGTGTCGGTGGGCATCGAGGACATCGACGACCTGCTGGGTGACTTCGAGCAGGCGCTGCTGGCGTGCGCCCAGCACGCCGCAGCCTGAGAGTGGCTTACGGGCGCTGACCGTGCTCACCGCGCCCAACGCGCGAGCGCGTCGCGGGTGACCAGCAGCACCTGATCGGCGCCGGCGCTCGTTTCCAGCCACGCCACTTCGAGGCGGCGGAAGGCGTGCTCGAAGTGCGCGCGCTCGTTGCCGATCTCCAGCACCAGCACGCCGCTCGGCGCCAGGTGGGCCGGTGCGTCACGCACGATGCTGCGAATCAAGTCCATGCCGTCGTCGCCACCGGCGAGCGCCAGCGCCGGCTCGGCCAGGTACTCGGGCGGCAGCGCCTGCATGCTCTGGGTGTTCACGTACGGCGGATTGCAGACGATCAAGTCGTACGGCCCGCGCACGCTTGCCAGCAGGTCGGACTGCATCACGGTGATGCGGGCGCCCAGCGCGTGCTTGTCGACGTTGATGCGCGCGACCGCAAGCGCGTCTTCCGAGATGTCGGCCGCATCGACTGTGACCTCGGGGTAGGCCAGGGCCGCAATCACCGCGAGGCTGCCGTTGCCGGTGCACAGGTCGAGCACGCTGCGGGTCGTGTCCGACAACCAGCCGTCGAGCTCGCCCGAGCCTTCGGCATCGGCCAGCAGTTCGGCGATGAACGAGCGCGGCACGATGGTCCGCTCGTCCACGTAGAACGGCACGTTTTGCAGCCAGGCTTCCTTCGTCAGGTAGGCGGCGGGCAGGCGGGTTTCGATGCGCTTGTTCACGATGGCTTCGGCCTTCTCGGCTTCATCAGGCGTGGCTTCGCGCGAGGCTTTGACCTCGAACACATCGAAGGGCATGCCGATCGCCCACAGCACCAGCCAGGCGGCTTCGTCGAAGGCGTTCGTCGTGCCGTGGCCAAACGAAACGCCCGCCTGTTTGAGGCGGGCGCTCTGCGCGGTGATGAGTTCGATGAGGGTCATGTCAGCAGTCGGGCGAGCGTGTCGCGGTAGATGTTCTTCAGGGGGTCGAGGCTCGCCACCTCGACGCGTTCGTCGATCTTGTGGATGGTGGCGTTGAGCGGCCCGAACTCGATGACCTGCTGGCAGATATTCGCACTGAAGCGCCCGTCGGAGGTGCCGCCGGTGGTCGACAGCACCGCAGCAATGCCGGTGTTCGCGAGGATCGCGTCGGTCAGTGCGGCGCTGAGCTCGCCCACTGGCGTGAGGAAGGGCTCGCCGCCCAGCGTCCAGGCCAGCTCGTACTTGATGCCGTGCCGGTCGAGCAGGGCGTGCACGCGCTGCTTCAATGCCTGCGGCGTGCTCTCGGTCGAGAAGCGGAAGTTGAAGTCCACCACCGCCTCGCCCGGGATCACGTTGCTGGCGCCGGTGCCGGCGTGGATGTTCGACACCTGCCAGCTCGTCGGTGGGAAGTACGCGTTGCCGTGGTCCCAATTTGTCGCCACCAGTTCGGCGAGCGGCGCGGCGAGAAGGTGAATCGGGTTCTTGGCGAGGTGCGGGTACGCGATGTGGCCCTGCACGCCGATGACGCGGAGCCGGCCCGACAGCGTGCCGCGCCGGCCGTTCTTGAGCATGTCGCCAAGCCGGTCGACCGATGTGGGCTCGCCGACGATGCAGAAGTCGAGCCGTTCGCCGCGCTCGGTCAGCCATTCGCAGGCCTTGACGGTGCCGTCGATGGACGGCCCTTCCTCGTCGCTCGTCAGCAGGAACGCGATGTGGCCACGGTGGTTAAGCTGCGCCGCCACGAACTCCTCAGTGGCCACCACCATGGCGGCCAGCGATGTTTTCATGTCGGCCGCGCCGCGCCCGTAGAGCTGGCCGTCGCGGTGCGTCGGTACGAACGGGTCGCTGTGCCACTGGTCGAGCGGGCCGGTGGGCACCACGTCGGTGTGGCCGGCGAATGCCAGCAGCTTGCCGCTGGGCAACGCGCCGCGCTTGACCGCCCACAGGTTGGTCACGCGCGCGCCCTCGGGCCCCCGCATCAGCGTGTGGCATTCGAAGCCGATGGCCTGCAGGCGCGCAGCGATCAGCGCCTGGCAGCCGCCATCGTCGGGCGTGACGGAGCGGCAGGCGATCAGTTGCTCGGCGAGTTGCAGGGTGCGGGTCATGGGTTGTCTTGTCGGGCGCTCAAAACCGGGGCAGCGTGGCCGAGGTGGTCGTGGCGGCATCCGGCCGCACGTCGAGCGTCATCTCGGTGAACACGGCCTTGTCGTCCGACTCGTCGCGCTTCGGCGCAATGCGCGAGACCGGTGCCATGTCGTTCTGCAGACGCCACATCAGGTTGGTGGGTGAATCGGCATACGCCAAGCCTTCGTCGCGCGTCACGGTGCCCGCGTTGATGAGGCGCGCCAGGTCTTGCTCGAAGGTCTGCGAGCCTTCGGCCAGCGACTTCTCCATCGCTTCCTTCACGCCCGAGAAGTCGCCCCGCTCAATCAACTCGGACACCAGCTTGGTGTTGAGCATCACCTCCACCGCCGGGATGCGCCCGCCGGCTGTAGAACGAATCAGGCGCTGCGACACGATCGACCGCAGCCCGGCGGCGAGGTCGGCCAGCAGCGCCGGCCGCGCCTCGGGCGAGTAGAACGACAGGATGCGGCCGAGCGCGTGGTAGCTGTTGTTCGCGTGCAAGGTCGACAACACCAAGTGGCCCGACAGTGCGTACGAGATCGCGGCGGTCATCGTCTCGCGGTCGCGGATCTCACCGATCATGATGCAGTCGGGCGCCTGACGCAGCGCGTTCTTCAGGCCGATCTGCAGCGACTGCGTGTCGCGCCCGACCTCGCGCTGGTTCACCACCGACTTCTTGTTGTTGAACAAAAATTCGATCGGGTCTTCGATGGTGAGGATGTGCCCTGCGAGCTGCTGGTTGCGCTGCTCCAGCATGGCCGCGAGCGTGGTGCTCTTGCCCGCGCCGGTGGCGCCCACCATCAGGATCAGGCCGCGCTTTTCCAGAATCAGCGTGTTCAACGCGGCCGGCACGTTGAGGCTTTCGAGCGTCGGTATCAGGAACGGGATGCAGCGGAACACCGCCGCGATCGAGCCGCGCTGCTTGAACGCGCTCAGGCGAAAACTGCCCACGCCGGGCAGGCCCACGCCCACGTTCAACTCGCCGGTTTCTTCAAGCTCTTCGAGCTGCGTGGGCGACAGCAACTCGGCCAGCAACTGGCGCGGCTGCGCATGCGTGAGCGGCTGGTCGCTGAGCTGCAGCAACTGGCCGTTGATCTTGATGAGGATCGGCGAGCTCGAAGAAAGGTACACGTCGGAGGCGCCCTTCTCGGACATCAACCGCAACACGCGTTCCATGTTTCCGCCGCTCATGGGGTTCCTCTCAGGTCTTGGTCACGCATTGAATTCATTCACCGCAGAGACGCGGAGGGCGCAGAGGAACGCAGAGTAAAGAAGGCAGAAAGACTTTTGAATTCCTCTGCGAAACTCCGCGTGCTCTGCGACTCTGCGGTGAAGCATTCATCTCTTCCCTCAAGCCCGGAGCAGATCGTTGATGCTGGTCTTCGCGCGGGTTTGCGCGTCGACCTTTTTCACGATCACGGCGCAGTACAGGCTGTAGCTGCCGTCGGCGCTGGGCAGGTTGCCGCTCACCACCACCGAGCCGGCGGGCACGCGGCCGTAGGTCACTTCACCGGTGGCGCGGTCGTAGATCTTGGTGCTCTGGCCGATGTACACGCCCATCGACAACACCGAGTTCTCTTCCACGATCACGCCTTCGACCACTTCGCTGCGCGCGCCGATGAAGCAGTTGTCTTCGATGATGGTCGGGTTCGCCTGCATCGGCTCGAGCACGCCGCCGATACCCACGCCGCCCGACAGATGCACGTTCTTGCCGATCTGCGCGCACGAGCCCACGGCTGCCCAGGTGTCGACCATCGTGCCTTCATCGACATACGCGCCGATGTTCACGAAGCTCGGCATGAGGATGGCGTTCTTCGCGATGTAGCTGCCGCGCCGAGCCACGGCCGGCGGCACCACACGCACACCGGTGGCGCGCATCTGGGCGTCATCAAGGTGCGAGAACTTGGTCTGCACCTTGTCGAAGAAGCCGAGTTCACCGGCGCGCATCACCTTGTTGTCGTTCAAACGGAAGCTGAGCAGCACCGCCTTCTTGACCCACTGGTTCACCGTCCACTGGCCCACGCTCTGGCGCTCGGCCACGCGCAGGGTGCCGTTGTTCAGCTGCGAGATCGTCTCCTCGACCGCTTCGCGAATCTCGGGGCTGTTGACGGTGTTGAGGGCGGCGCGGTTGTCCCACGCGAGGTCGATGATGCTTTGGAGTTGTTGTGTCATGGCAAGGTCAGTCTCAGGAATGAAGGGCTCGCACGTACGAGCAGATGCGCTGGGCCGCCTCGACGCATTCGCCGGTCTCGGCCACCAGGGCCAGGCGGATGCGGCCCGCGCCGGGGTTCACGCCTTGCGCTTCACGCGCGAGCAGGCTGCCCGGCAGCACGGCCACATTGTATTGAGCCAGCAGGCCGAGGGCGAAGGCCACGTCGTCCCCGCCCGGCACGAGCTGCGCGATGTCGGCCCACAGGTAGAAGCCGGCGTCGGGCAGGGCCACGTTCATCACCTCGGCCAGCAGCGGCGTGACCTGGGCGAACTTGGCGCGGTACTTGGCGCGGTTGGCGACCACATGCGCCTCGTCGTTCCAGGCCGCGATGCTGGCCTGCTGCACCACCGGGCTCATGGCACTGCCGTGGTAGGTGCGGTACAGCAGGAACTGCTTCAGGATGGCCGCATCGCCTGCAACGAAGCCCGAGCGCATGCCCGGCACGTTGGAGCGCTTCGACAGGCTGGTGAACGCGATCAAGTTTCGGAAGTCGCTGCGGCCCAATTGCATGGCGGCCTCAAGCGAACCCAGCGGCGGCTCATCCCTGAAATAGATCTCGGAGTAGCACTCGTCGGATGCGATCACGAAGCCGTGGCGGTCACTCAGCTCGAACAACATCTGCCACTCGGCCAGCGGCATCACCGCGCCGGTCGGGTTGCCGGGCGAGCACACGTAGAGCAACTGGGTCTTCGCCCACGTGGCCTCGGGGACGCTGGCCCAGTCGGCCGCGAAGTTGCGCGCCGGGTCGCTGTTGACGAACGCCGTGTCGGCCCCTGCCAGCAAGGCCGCGCCCTCGTAGATTTGATAGAACGGGTTCGGGCAGATCACGGTGGCGCCGGCCCGCGCGGGGTCGATCACGGTCTGCGCCAGCGCGAACAGCGCCTCGCGCGAGCCGCTGACCGGCAGCACCTGCGTTGCCGCGTCCAGCGTCACGCCATAGCGCCGCGCCACCCAGGCGACGATGGCGTCGCGCAGCGCCGGCTCACCGGCGGTGGCGGGGTAGCGGGCGAGGCCGTCCAGGTTGTCAGCAATGGCCTGCTTGATGAGTTCGGGCGTGGCGTGCTTGGGCTCGCCGATCCCCAGGCCAATGGGCGTGAACGCCGGGTTCGGCCGAATCCCTTGGGTGAGGGCGCGAAGGCGCTCGAACGGGTACGGGTGCAGGCGCGCAAGCAAGGGGTTCATCGGCCGAATTATCGGCGAGGCCCGCCGTTGCCGTTACCGCCGCGGTGGGTTCAGCGCACCGTGTGGGTGAAGCGGCGACAGCCGAGCATCAGGACGCCGGCACCCAGCATCAACCAAACCCCCGGCTCGGGCACCGGCGAGGGCACGAGCTTCTCGGAGAAGCCGTCGCTGATCGTCACCGGGGGGACTGCCGGCGTGGTCTCGTCGAGGTCGTAGCCGACGAGCGTCATGTGGCCGTTCGTGTCAACGTTGAGCTTCTGGCGGCTGTACGTGCCGTCGCTGGGGTCGATGATGCCGACGGTGGTTTCACCGTCGTCCTGCTTGCCGGTGTTGTTGGTGTCGCTCCAGGTGTAGCCGGTGAGCGTGACGTAGTGGCTGATGGTGCCGTCGCTCACGAGCAGTTCCACGTCGACACCGTCCATCAGCGTGTCGGTGATCCATTTCCACGTGACGGCGTCGTTCCAGTCGGTCATGGGCACCCAGCCACCGGTTCGGCCGGGGTTTTCGAGGTACTTCTTCTTGCCCGCGTACAGCTTGTCGCTGTCGGTGCCGCAGTTGGCGTCGCAGCCCATCAGCGCGCCGAGCAGGTTTGCCAGCGTGACGAGGCCACCCTCTGTGAAGTCGGTGACGATGCTCGGACCGGGCTGCGGCGTCTTCGGCAACTGCGACGTGGCGGCGTAGTACTTCTGCAGGTACACGAACGAGTTGACGACCGACGTCGGACCGCAGCCCGCGCTGTCGCAGTGGGTCTTGTGCTGATCGAGGTGGCCGAACAGCGACTGGTCAAGTTCGACGGACGAGCCCTGCGCCAGGGCCGGCACCGCCACGAGGGCGGTCAGTCCGAGCATGATCACGCTTCGAACCAAGCGCATCCTTGCATGATGAAGTGTCATGGCGACTCCTATTCAGCGCTGCGCAACCCGGCTCGGGGGCACTGCAACCGGGTCTCGGCGCCTGCTTTGACACTAGTCAATCGCCGCCAGTTTTCAAGGCGGGTGAACTCGGGCCCCGCCGAGTTCGGTGCCTCAGGGGTTGAGCAAACCCGACGCTGCCGCATGCGCGGGCATCGCCACCACCGGCTGCGGCTTCCAGCCCTTCTTGCGGTGCTCGGCCACCACGTTGGTGTAGATGCCGCCGCGCACGAACCACCGGGCGGTGATGCGGATGAAGCGCGGGTCGGTGGCGCGGACGATGTCGTCGACGATGTCGTTCGTGACCTTCTCGTGGAACGCGCCTTCGTTGCGGTAGCTCCACATGTACATCTTCAGGCTCTTGAGCTCG
This sequence comes from Rhizobacter sp., assembly GCA_031385155.1. Classification (GTDB taxonomy): domain Bacteria; phylum Pseudomonadota; class Gammaproteobacteria; order Burkholderiales; family Burkholderiaceae_C; genus LMDS01. Next base: position 16,692 of record JANNBF010000128.1, on the reverse strand, counting down.
ACGCACAGCTTGTCTGCCACCATGTCGATGGTGAAGTGCGCGAAGTCGGGCTGGCCGGTCAGCGGGCAGTGGCAGGTGAACTCGGGGATCTGGAACTGGATCGCATAGTCGCGCTTCGGGTTCGGGTTCGGGAACACGTCGAGCTGCTTGCTCGGTGCGCTCGGCGGGGTGGCGGGGGCGGCGCGCGTGGTGGCGCTGGGGGTGCGGGCGGGCTTGGCCATCGGGTCACGTTTCGAGAGGGTTTAGGAAAGGTCGCGATGCTATCATCGGCGCCGCTCCGAGACCCGCGCAATGCGGGTTTTGTTCAAACAAATCAAGCACTTAGGCGCCAGCCTCGCCCCCGCCCATGCGCCTGAATTCCATCAAGCTGTCCGGTTTCAAATCGTTCGCCGAGCCCACCAACTTCCAGTTGCCGGGGCAACTGGTCGGGGTGGTCGGGCCGAACGGCTGCGGCAAGTCGAACATCATGGACGCGGTGCGTTGGGTGCTCGGCGAAAGCAAGGCCAGCGAGCTGCGCGGCGAGTCGATGCAAGACGTGATCTTCAACGGCTCGGGCCTGCGCAAGCCCGCGAGTCGCGCCAGCGTCGAGTTGGTGTTCACGAACGAAGACGGCCGCGCCGGCGGGCAGTGGAACCGCTTTGCCGAGATCGCGGTCAAGCGCGTGCTCACGCGTGACGGCACCAGCAGCTACTACATCAACAACCAGCCGGTGCGCCGCCGTGACGTGCAGGACGTGTTCCTCGGCACCGGCCTCGGCCCGCGCGCCTACGCCATCATCGGGCAGGGCACGATCAGCCGCATCATCGAGAGCAAGCCCGAAGAGCTGCGCCTGTTTCTCGAAGAAGCGGCCGGTGTCTCGAAGTACAAAGAGCGCCGCCGCGAGACCGAGAACCGGCTGAAAGACACGCGCGAGAACCTGACCCGTGTCGACGACATTCTTCGCGAGCTGAACAGCAACCTCGACAAGCTCGAGAAGCAGGCCGAAGTCGCCAGCCAGTACCGCGCGCTGCAAAGCGCGGGCGAGCTGAAGCTGCACCAGCTCTGGTTCCTGAAGCACCGCGATGCGGCCAGCGAAGAGATGCGCGTCAAGAAGGCTGTGTTGGAGGCGGTCAATGCGCTCGAAGCCCGCACCGCCGAGCTGCGCCACGGCGAGGCCGAGCTTGAGACGATCCGCCAGGCGCATTACGCCGCGAGCGACGAGCTGCATGTGTCGCAAGGCCTGCTCACCGAAGTGGCGCTCGAAGTGAGCCGGCTCGAAGAGCGCATCCGCTATGTGGTTGAAGGCCGGGTTCGCGTCGAGCAGCGGCTGGTCGAGTTGAAGGCGCAAAGCGCGCAATGGGCCGACCGCCAGCAGCAGGCGAGCGACGAGCTGGAGCACATCGCCGAGCAGATCGCCGGGGCCGACGAGCAAGGCGAGGTACTCGCCGCGCAGGCCGAAGACCACGCCGGCAAGCTGCCCGATGTGGAGGACGCGGTGCGTGCCGCGCAGGCTGCTGCGAACGAGCAACGCAGCAAGGTCGGCGCGGTGCAGCAGCAGATCCAGGTGCTGGCCGCCGAGAGCCGAAACGTCTCCGACCAGCGCCGCCAGTTCAACGCCCGGCGCGACAAGCTCGCGAGTGAGAAGGGCCAGCTCGCCGCCCCCGATGTGGACCGCCTCAACGAGCTGAAGCGCCAGTTCGACGGCGCGGACGAGACGCGTGGCGTCAACGAAGCGCGCCTGCACGAACTGCAAGACCAGGTGCCCGCACTCGACGACGACCGCCGCACCAAGCAGGACGCCGTGAACAGCGAAGGCGGCAGGCAAGCCGACCTGAGCGCCCGGCTCGACGCCCTGCGCGCGCTGCAAGAGAAGGTGCAGACCGAAGGCAAGCTCAAGCCCTGGCTCGCGCGCCACGGGCTCGACGGGTTGCAAGGCCTGTGGACCCGCATCCACATCGAACAGGGCTGGGAGACGGCGCTGGAAGCCGCGCTGCGCGAGCGCATGGGCGCGCTCGAAGTGGGCAGGCTCGACACCGTGCGCGCCTTCGCGACCGACGCCCCGCCTGCGAAGCTGGCGTTCTACACACCGCCGCAAGCCGCGATCAGCAACACGCACCAGACGCTGCCGCGCCTGAGCGACTTGCTGCGCCTGAACGACGCCGGCTTGAAGGCGTTGCTCAACGACTGGCTCGAAGGCGTGTACACGGCGGCGAACTTCGACGATGCGTTGGCGGCGCGCAGCCAGCTGACGCACGGCGAAGTCATCATGACCCGCGACGGCCATGCCGTGAGCCAGTTCGCCGTGAGCTTCCACGCGCCCGATTCCGAACAGGCTGGCATGCTGGCCCGCGCGCAGGAGATCGAGAACCTGGGCCGCCAGCTGCGTGCGCAGGTGCTGATTCATGAAGAAGCGCGCAGCAGCCTGGTGCGGGCCGAGGCGATGGTCACCGACGCGTCGCAACGCCTCGTGGTGGCCCGCCGCGACGCCGGCGAAAGCCAGACCCGTGCGCACCAGTTGCAGGTCGAGCTGATGCGCCTGTCGCAGCTCACTGAGGCCAGTACGGCCCGGCGCGGGCAGCTCGATGAAGAGCTGGCCGAGGTCGATGGGCAACTCGAAGAACTCGCCGAACGCAACGCCACCGGGGAGGCGCGTTTCGAAGAGCTGGACATGCAGCTCGCGACCACTCAAGAGCGCCACGCCGAACTTGATGAAGCCGTGATCACGGCCGAGCGCAAGCTCGCCGAGGCGCGTGAGCAACTGCGCACGCTGGAGCGCCAAGCGCAAGAGGCGCAGTTCGCCTCTCGCTCGCTCGCCGCAAGGCGCGGCGAGCTGCAACGCGGCATCGAAACCGCGCAGCAGCAGCTCGCCACGAACGATGCGGCCGGCGTGCAGTTGCAAGACGAGCTGACGGTGCTCACCGACGCCGCTGCGCAAGCCGGTCTGCAGACCGCGCTCGCGTTGAAGCTCGACCGCGAAGCCGCGCTCGGTGCCAAGCGCAGCGAGTACGACGACCTGACGATGCGCCTGCGCCGTGCCGACGAGCAGCGCCTGCAGCACGAGCAAAGCCTGCAGCCGCTGCGCGACCGCATCACCAAGCTGCAGCTCGAAGAGCAGGCCGCGCAACTGGGCGGGGCGCAGTACCTCGATCAACTGGTTGCGTCGGCGGTCGACTTCGAGGTGCTTGCGGCCGGCATCGAGCAAAACGGCGTCAAGCTCAACGGCTTGCAGACCGAGATCGACCGCATCAACCGCGAGGTCAACGCGCTCGGCGCCGTCAACCTGGCAGCGCTCGATGAGCTGACCGCCTCGCGCGAGCGCAAGACTTTCCTCGATGCGCAGAACGCCGACCTGATCGAGGCCATGACCACGCTCGAAGACGCGATCCACAAGATCGACCTGGAAACGCGCGACCTGCTCGCCAACACCTTCAACCAGGTCAATGAGCACTTCGGCCGCATGTTCCCCGAGCTGTTCGGCGGCGGCAATGCGCGGCTGGTGATGACGGGCGACGAGATCCTCGATGCCGGTGTGCAGGTGATGGCGCAGCCGCCCGGCAAGAAGAACAGCACGATCCATTTGCTCTCGGGCGGCGAGAAGGCGCTGACGGCCATCGCGCTCGTGTTCGCGATCTTCCAGCTGAACCCGGCGCCGTTCTGCTTGCTCGACGAGGTCGACGCACCGCTCGACGACGCCAACACCGAGCGCTATGCGCGCCTCGTCAAGCAGATGGCGCAGGGCACCCAGTTCCTGTTCATCAGCCACAACAAGATCGCAATGGAAATGGCCGAACAGCTGATCGGCGTGACGATGCAGGAGCAGGGCGTCTCGCGCATCGTCACCGTCGACATGGAAGGCGCGGTCAGCCTGGCCGAGGCGGCTTGACGCCGGCTGCGCAAACCCACCTCATGACATCACAGGAGCTTCGATGAGCACATTGACCATCGCCCTCGCATCGTTGGGCGGTGTCGTGCTCGCCGGGGTCGTGGCGCACGGTGCCTGGCAGGCGCGCAAGGCCGGCCCGAAGCGCGCCGTGATGGAGCCGCGCCCCGAGCCGCGCGAGCCGTCGATGGGCGATGCGCTCGTCGGCGTACAAGCCGACGCGCATGACATTGCTGAGTTCGCGCCAGGGCCGGAGCGGCGTGCCAACAAGCGCGTCGTGAACCGGCTCGATGCGCTGGTCGACTCCATCGCCACGCTGGCCGTCGAGGCGCCTGTCAGCGGCATGGTGGCCATCGCCCACCTGCCGACGACGCGGCGTGCGGGTGGCAAGCCCTTTCTCATCGAAGGCCTGAACAGCGAGACGGGCGAATGGGAGGCACCTGTCAGCGCGCAGCGCTACGGCGAGTTCCAGGCCGGTGTGCTGCTGGCCAACCGCACCGGTGCGCTCAACGAGATCGAGTACTCCGAGTTCGTGCAGAAGGTGCAGGCGTTCGCCGAAGGCATCGGCGCGCTGCCGCAGTTCCCCGACATGCTCGAGGCCGTGGCGGCCGCGCGCGAGCTCGACGGCTTTGCGAGCCAGCACGATGCGCAGTTGGCCGTGCACCTGCATGCGCGTTCAGCCGCGTGGAGCGTGGGCTACATCCAGCAGCACGCAGGCCGCCACGGCTTCGTGCCCGGCGTGGTGCCGGGCCGGCTCGTGATGCCGGCAGCCGAAGAGGGCGCCCCGCCGATCCTGACGCTCACCTTCGACTCGCAAGCCGCGCTCGCAGACGACCCGAACGTGGCCGCCGTGCGCGACGTGACGCTGAGCTTCGACGTGCCCCAGACCGACCCGAAGGCCGACCCGTTCAAAGCCTGGCAGGCCAGCGCGCAGGCCTTGTCGCTGGGCATGGACGCGGGCATCGTCGACGACGACGGCCGCCCCCTCAGTACCGAAGGCTTCGCACGCATCGGCCATGAGCTGGGCCAGCTCTACACCGCGCTGGAAGCGCGCGACCTGCCGGCCGGCTCGGCCGCCGCGCGGCGGCTGTTCAGCTGAGATTTCAAATGCTTCACCGCAGAGGGACGGAGTTTGCGGAGTTCACGCAGAGGAATTCAATGCAATGAAATTAACTCCGCGCACCTCCGCCAACTCCTTTGACGCTGCGGTGAATGAATTGACCGCTCCTTCATCCCGCGCCGCCGAGTTGCGCGCACAGTTGCAAGCCCACGCGCAGGCCTATTACGTGCTCGACAGCCCGCAGGTGCCCGATGCCGAGTACGACCGGCTGTTCCAGGAGCTGCAAGCCATCGAGGCGGCGCATCCCGAGCTGCTGACCGCTGACTCGCCGACACAGCGCGTCATCGGCCAGGTGCTGGCCGGGTTCACGCCGGTGGCGCACACGGTGCCGATGCTCAGCATTCGCACCGAGACCGATACCGAGCCGACCGGTGCTGCCGCCTTCGATGCGCGTGTGCGGCGCGAGCTTGAACTCGGTGAGGCCGATGCGCCGGTCGAGTACAGCGCCGAGCTGAAGTTCGATGGCCTGGCCATCAACCTGCGCTACGAACACGGCCGGCTGGTGCAGGCTGCCACGCGGGGTGACGGCGAGACCGGCGAAGACGTGACGCAGAACATCCGCACCATCGCCGAGGTGCCGGCGCGCTTGAAGGTCGTGAAGGGCGAGGCGGCGGCGGCCGTCATCGAAGTGCGGGGCGAGGTCTACATGCGGCGCGACGCGTTCAACGCGATGAACGTGCGCCAGCGTGAGCTGATCGACGGCGGTGCCAGGAACGAGAAGACGTTCGTCAACCCGCGCAACGCCGCCGCCGGTGCGGTGCGCCAGCTCGACCCGGCTGTTGCCGCGAAGCGCCCGCTGAGCTTCTTCGCCTACGGCCTGGGCGACGTGCAGGGCTGGGCCGTGCCGCCCACCCACAGCGGCGTGCTCGACGCACTGGCGGCGATGGGCGTGCCGGTCAACAACGACCGCGCGGTCGTGCAGGGCGCGCCCGGCCTGGTGGCGTACCACGCCACGGTGGCGGCCAAGCGCGACGCGCTGCCGTTCGATATCGACGGCGTTGTTTACAAGGTCAACTCACGCGCGCTGCAGCAGCGCCTCGGCTTCGTCACGCGCGAGCCGCGCTGGGCGGTCGCGCACAAGTACCCGGCGCAAGAGCAGATGACGCTGCTGCGCGGCATCGACATTCAGGTCGGCCGCACCGGCAAGCTCACGCCTGTCGCCAAGCTCGCGCCGGTGTTCGTGGGCGGCACGACGGTGAGCAATGCCACGCTGCACAACCTGTTCGAGTTGCGACGCAAGCGCGTGCGCATCGGCGACACGGTGATCGTGCGCCGCGCGGGTGACGTGATCCCCGAAGTGGTCGGCGTGGTGCCCGATGCCAGTGGAACCCGGCCGCACTACGTGCCCAACTTCCGCATGCCGCGCGCCTGCCCGGTGTGCGGCAGCGCGGTGGTGCGCGAACGCGGCGGCATGGACCACCGCTGCTCCGGCGGCCTGTTCTGCCCGGCGCAGCGCAAGCAGGCCATGCTGCACTTCGCACAGCGCCGCGCGCTCGACATCGAAGGCCTGGGCGACAAGCTCGTGGACCAGCTCGTCGATGCGGGCGTGGTGCGCCTGCTCCCCGACCTGTTCAAGCTCGGCTTGGCGAACCTGAGTGCCCTCGACCGCATGGGCGAGAAGAGTGCGCAGAACCTGCTGGCCGGCCTGACCGCTGCGAAGCAGACCACGTTCGCGCGCTTCCTGTACGGCCTGGGCATCCGCCACGTGGGCGAGACCACGGCCAAAGACCTCGCGAAGCACTTCGGCGCCATCGACCGGTTGATGGGCGCCACGCTCGATCAGCTGCTTACGGTGAACGACGTCGGCCCGGTCGTCGCGCAAAGCGTGCGCACCTTCTTCGACCAAGCGCACAACCGCGAAGTGGTCGAGCAGCTGCGCGCCGCCGGCGTCACCTGGCCCGAAGGCGAGGGCAGCGCTGCAAGCGCGGCGCCGCAGCCCTTGGCGGGCAAGACCTTCGTGCTGACCGGCACCTTGCCCACACTGACCCGCGACGACGCGAAAGAGCGCATCGAAGCGGCTGGCGGCAAGGTCAGCGGGTCGGTGTCGAAGAAGACCGACTACGTGGTGGCCGGCAGCGAGGCCGGCAGCAAGCTCGACAAAGCGCGCGAACTCAGCCGCCCGGTGCTCGATGAAGCGGCCTTGCTGGCGCTGCTCGCGGCGGTGCCGACCGGCGCTTGAACTTGCGGGGTACCGAGCGGCATTCGTGCACGCGGTGTGGGTTGTGGGCCGCACGTGGCCGGCACTCTGCACGGTCGCGCCACGTTGGCGGTTGCACTGGATCGGGTGCCGCAGCAGACTCCGCCGCACATGCCCACTCCGCCTTCTGCCGTGCCACGCACCGCCGCCCCCAACCCGAGTTCCCCGGCTCGCCCGAAGCCGCCCCTGCTCCCCGCCGGCGCCGACTGGCTGGCCGCGCTGCGCACCCGCAGTGATGCCGCCCCCGAGCTGCCGCGCGTGCCGCTGGGCTGGCTTCAGTCGGGCAGCTTGATCGGGTCGGTCGAACCGGTCTGGGCCGACAAACTCATCGTCGCTGGCGTGCCCCTGCGCAAGACCAGCCACGGCTGGGCCGTGGACGCCGCGCGCGGCGCGCCACTCGACGCTGCACTCGCCGCTGCGGCCACCGCCCTGCGCCGCCTCGGCCCCGCCGCAGCATGGCGCGATGAGCTGGTCGCGGTCACCGACAACACCGGCAAGGCGGTCGCTCGCATCGAGCGCGCTGCCACCCGCGCACTCGGCATCGCGACGCAGTCGGTGCACCTGGTCGGCACCACGCCCGAGGGCAGTGTGTGGGTGCAACAGCGCGCGTTCAACAAGGCCACCGACCCGGGCCAGTGGGACACGATGGTCGGCGGCCTCGTCAGCGCCGGCGAAACCGTGCGCGACACGCTGCGCCGCGAGACCGCCGAGGAGGCTGGCCTGCGCATCACCACGTTGACCGAGATCGCGCCGATGGGCCACCTGAACGTGCGCCGCCCGGTGCCGCACGGCTACATGATCGAGCGCATCGACATGTTCGAGGCGGTCGTGCCCACGAGCCTGGCGCCGAACAACCGTGACGGCGAAGTGGCAGCGTTCGAGTGCCTCGCACCGGCGGCGCTGTGGCAGCGCCTGCGCGACGGGCTGTTCACGCTCGAAGCGAGCTTGATCCTGCTGCATTGGCTGCAGCGGAACCGGCTGCTTCGCTAGGTCGGCTACGGACGGCTGGCTGCGCTGGCCGGATTTACGGGACTTGCGGGACTTGCCGGACTCGGGCCAGCAGCCGACCCCAGCACGATGGCGATGCGCCGCCGCGCCAGCGCCTCGGTGGCGTTGTCACCGGCCTTGCGCGCCACGCCCATCTGCACGTTCAGCCAGGCCAGCAGCGGCCTGCGCCAGCCTTGCGCCGATGCCGTGTCGATGGCCGAGGCGATGAGCGCCGGGCTCGCCCGCCCGGCGCGGAACAGCGCCCCGGCCGCGACCAGCCGCGCCAGCGGGTCGGTCGCCTCCGGCAGCGGCGCAGTGTTCGCGCCTGCGATCGCGGGCGTGGTCATCAGCGTTGTGGCCGGCGCGGTGGCCAGCGCGGTCGCCGTTGCGCGGTGCTGCTCAGGCAGCATCGCCACGTCTTGCGGGCGCACGCGGCCGGTCAGGTAGTCGGCATAGGCCAGCTCGGGCGGGGTGGCATCCGCGCGCAGCGCCTCGAACGCCGTGCACTCCTCGACCACCAGGCTCGCGGTGCGGCTGGCACAGCGGGCCAACTCAGTGCGGGCCAGCAGGTCGGCCCGGCCAGTGCGCGCCACTTCGCCTCTGGCCTTGGCGAACTCTTGTACCTCGATGCGCGCATCACCCGCCAAATACGCCGCCAGCGAGCGCTGCAGCGCATCAGCTGCGTTCAGCTGCCAGTCGGGTTGCGGCGGCTTGCTGCTGCAGGCGGTGAGCACGCCGAGCAAGCCCAGCACCGCACAGGCCACAGCACTCACCGAACGTGTGCGCATCGTCATGGCAGCTTGATCTGCGTGTCGCGCGCGAACGGCCACTTGCGGTTCACCTCATTCACCAGCTGCTCGACCTTGCGCAGGCTCGCCTCCACGTCGGCCCGCAAGGCCCCCAGGTCGGTGGTGGCCACACGCGCATTCGCGCCCACGGCCTGCGCTTCGACCAGCACGGCATCGACCTTCTTGAGGCTGCTCTGCGCATCACCCAGCAACGCGCGCAACTGCACCACGGTGTCGCGTGCCTCGGGCAGAACGCCGCCCTTGGCGAACACCTGCGTATCGGCCTTGGCGGCCATGCCGTCGAGCCGCGCCAGCAGGCTGTTGGTGCGGTCGAGCGCCGCCAGCAGCTTGCGCGATTCGGTCTCGTTGCCCAGCAGCACGCCGAGTGCTCCGCCTGGGCCGTTGAGGCGCTCCACGGTCGTCTTCACCTGGCCGAGCGTGGCGTTCAAGGGCGAGTCGGCGGCGGTCAGCTTGTTCAGGTTGTCGAGCAGTTCGCGGGCCGATGCAACGAGGCGCGGGATCTCGGCCGTGGCATCGCCGCGCAGCACCGTGCGCACCGCGCCGTCGGGCAGCAGCGGGTCGGTCAGCACGCCGCTGAAGGCGCGGATGTTGGTGTTGCCCACCACGCCGCGCACCAGCGTGAACATGCTCGATGTGCGCAGCCAGTGCGCGTCTTTCGTGGGCACGTCGACGAGGATGCGCGCATTGCCGTCATCGGCCAATTCGATGCGCCGCACCCGGCCGATGGCGAAGCCCGCGAACGTGAGGTCCATGCCGACGACCACGCCTTCCGAATCGTCGGCCATCAGCACCAGTTGCTGCGTCGGCTCGAAGGCGCCGCGCGCATTCAGCAGGAACAGCACCGCGCCGGCCAGCAGCAGCGCGAGCAAGCCCAGCAGCAGGGCCGCTTTGAGTTCGAGGTGGGCAATCGGCGGCGCTGCCGGCGCTGGCGGCACAGGCACCGTGGCAGCCAGCTCAGTGGCCGGGTCGCGTGGGGGGTCGGGGGGCAACGTGGGCATGGGTTCAGGCAGCGGTGATCAGCAGATCAGCGGTCAATAGTAGTTGCCCATCAGGCTCACCGCTTCGATCACCAGCACCACCACGAAGAGCCGCACCAGGCCTTGCAGGTCGGCCCGCGTGCGCAGGCCCTTGACGAGCACGCCGTACACGCCGGCCGTCATCGGAATCAGTGACACGGCCAGGCTCAGGAACAGCGTCTTCAAGCTGAACACCAGCGCCACCGCCGGATTGAAGATCTGCCCGACGACGCGGCCATAGCCGGCCAGCCCGCCGCGCGTGAAGCCGTACACGCCCAGGTACGACAGCACCAGCGCCACCGCGCAGCTCACGGCAGCCAGCATCAGCACCGCCACGATGCCGGCGAGCACACGCGGCATCAGCTCGCGAGCGATCGGGTCGACGCCGCGCGCGCGCAGCGCGTCGAACTCGCCACGAAAGCGCATGCGCGCCAGGTCCGCACCGTTCGGGATCGTGCAGCGCAGCGCCACGAACAGCGCCGCCGTCAGCGGGATCAGCTCCAGCACCAGCACCCGCACCAGCATCTCGAGCGCGTACTGCGACAGGCCGTAGGTCACGGCCGTCGTCACGACGATGCGGATCACGACCAGGCTCACCAGCGACGACAACACCGTGAACCACAGCAGCACCGGCGCGGTGTCGAGGTAGATGTGGCGCGCCAACGCATGCCGGTTGTCGCGCTGGTAGCTCGAGGGCGATAGCGCCATCACCAGCACCAGCGCGCCCAGGTGCAGCGTGCGCCACCAGCCGGCCAGCCACTCGATGGGCGCTCGCGCCACGCCGGTGCGCGCGGTGGCCGCAGGGGGTGCAGAAGATGCAGGCAAGGTCATCGCGCCATCATAGGCGCGGGGTGGGCTGTATCAGGTCACAAAGCCCCGGCGCCCAGTTGTCGCAGCGCCGAGATTGACGGCGTGAAGAAGTATTCGCCGCCGGTGGTGGTCACGAAGTGCTTGACCGTGATGTTCGGCTTCGTCGGGTCGAGGTTGAATTCGCCCGCCGGGCGCCGGTCACACGCCCGCCCTCACTGAGCACGCCGGTCACTTCAACACCTTCCGCAATCGTCACGCCGCGCTGGCGCGCGCCCTTCGCGAGCGACAGGGTCAGGTCGGCCGGGTTGGCCTTGCCGTCACCGGGGAACCACAGGCCACCATGCAGGTCATCGGTGCGCAGCAGCGGGCACAGCTCGCCGGCGCGCTGCGCGCTGATCACGTCAACCTCCACGCCGAAGCTGCGCGCCAGCGCCGCCTGTTTGCGCAGCACCTGCATGCGCTCGGGCGTGCCCGCCACGTTGACGCTGCCGCATTGCTTCCAACCGGTGGCGAGGCCTGTTTCGGCTTCGAGCTTCGCGTACAGCTCGATGCCGTAGCGGCTCATCTGCGTCATGCTGCGGTTCGGCCGCATCTGCCCGATCAGGCCGGCCGCATGCCAGGTCGTGCCGCAGGTCAGGCGGCCTTGTTCGAGCAGCAGCACATCGCGCTCGCCCAGCAGGCTCAGGTGGTAGGCGGTGGAGCAGCCGGCGATGCCGCCCCCGACGATGACGATTCGGGCTTGGGTGGGCATCGGCATGGCGCGGAAGGTTAGCGCATGGCCGGCGCTCCGGCCACCCAAATCGACCGCGCGCAGCCGGTCAGTCTAGAGCTCGCTGAGCTTCGACTCGTCCGACAACTCGTCGAAGAACGCGAAGCCTGTCTGCTGGCGCTTCGCGCGGTACATGGCGGCGTCGGCGGTCTTCAGCAGCGTGTCGGCGGTATTGGCGTCTGCGGGGCAGATGGAAATGCCGATGCTCGGGCGCACCTGGAGCACCAGTTGGCCGATTTGAACGTTTGCCGAGATCGCATGAACCAGCTTGCTCGCCAATTCCACGAGCTGGTCGCGCGTTGCCACGCCAGCCAGCAGGCAGGCGAACTCATCGCCGCCCACTCGGCTGACCATGTCTTCGGCACGCACGGTGCGGCTCAAGCGGGCGGCCACGATCTTCAGCATGGCATCGCCGGTTTCATGGCCGTGCTCATCATTGATCGGCTTGAAGCCATCGAGGTCGAGGTACAGCACCGCGAGGCTGTTCTCCGTGGCGGCGAAGAACGCGAGCTCCTGTGTGAGCCGCTGGTGGAAGAAGCTGCGGTTGGGCAAGAGCGTCAGGCTGTCGTGCAAGGCCATGTGGCGCGAGCGGGCCTCGTCGGCGCGGGTACCGATGAGTTCGCTGCGCGCCTGCGCCAGTGCGCTGCGGGCGTCGAACAGTTCGAGCTCCAGGCGCTGGCGGCGGTCGGCTTCGTTGGTCAGCGTCATGTGCAGCTGGTCGAGCGCCGACACGCATTCGAGTACGCGCGTACGCACCAGGTCAGCGGCCACGTCGGCCAGGGGCAGGGTTAGCGCGGTGAGGTGAACGTCGACGGTGTTGCGAAGGCGGGCTTTCACTGAGCGGAACAGGTCGTCCCAGTGCTCCATGGCCACATCGGCATCGGCGTCTTTGCCAGGCCCGTTGTGCGCAACGCCGGCCGGGCCGATCGGCACGCTGTGGCCGTTGCTGTGACTGTTGCCGTTCTGGCGCGGGTGCGATGCCGCACCATTTCCGGTGTGTTCGCCGTTGGCACCCGTCACGTGACCGCTGGCGTGGTTCGACGCATCGATGCCGTCCGGCAATGATGTTTCGGTTTGCGCACGTTGACTCATCAAATTTCTCCATCCGGGCACTCGGCCCCAATGTCACTCCATGCCGAAACGGGGTGCTTTTTACCCGACATTTCGGAATGCCTCAATCTGAACATAGCCGCAGGGTCATCTCTTGTCTGTGCGGTGCCGCACATACGAACGAACCGATACATCTGCGCAAACCGCCCGGTCACTTTACCGTGGCGGCGTAGGTCTGGCGGTCGGTTTGATAGCAACTGCACGCGGCGCCCTCCAGGCCGCTGCGGTCGAGCACGGTGAAGTCGCCCCGGTGATACGCGATCAGGCCGCCGCGTTGCAATTCGCCGGCCGCTTCTGTGATGCCGACGCGCCGAACGCCCAGCATGTAGGCCAGGAACTCCTGCGTCACGTGGAAGGTGTCCCGCCCGGCACGGTCTTGCGACATCAGCAGCCAGCGCGCAAGGCGCGGGCCGATCCGGTGGTAGCGCAGGCATGCGGCCGAGGTGGCCAGTTGCCCCATCAGCACGTGCAGGTAGCGGTGCAGCCCGCGTTGCAGCGCAACGCTTGTCGCCAGTTCGCGCTTCAAAGCCGCAGCACTGATGCGCAAGGCGCCACCCGCGCCTTGCACCAGCGCCCGCAGGTTGGCTGTACCCACCCCGAGCGCCAGGTTCGCGCCGACCATGCCTTCGCTGCCGACCATGCCGACCTCGACACCCGGGTGGCCCTCGCTCATGGATACCATCGAGATGAAACCGTCGGTCGGGAAGTAGGCGTGGCGGGTGGGCATGCCGGGCTCCTGCAGCACCTCGCTCAGAACCAGTTGCACCGGCTCACAAGACGCCAGAAAACGCACGCGCTCGGTGCGTGGCAGCAGTTCTATCAGATGGTTCGCGACATCGGCCAAGTGGGCTCTCCGGTTCGCCTTGCCGTGCGTCAGCGCAGGGCGGGCTGGAGAGCGCGTGCTGTCGTCGGCATGCGCGCCCTCTGACCGAATGTCATCGAATTGGCGCGGCTTCACCGTCTGCCAGCGCACATAGCGCCGAACTGTATTTGTGGGTGCGCAAAGTGGGTGCGCACCCGATACGTGCTACGCGCGGGCGAATGCGTCTAGATGCGGCCCATGAGCAGCAGCACGATCAGGATCACGACGATCAGGCCCAGCCCGCCGCTCGGGCCATACCCCCAGCTGCGGCTGTGGCCCCAGGTCGGCAAGGCCCCGACCAGCGCCAGGATCAGGACGATCAACAGAATGGTTCCGATGCTCATGGTTGGCTCCTTTGCAGGTTGATCGGCACTGCGCTCAGTTCGGCGCCGACGCGGCGGGGGTCACGATGATGGTCGTGCCGTCACCCGTCTTTCCGGTGGCGCCGGTCGAGCCTGTGGAACCGGTCGCACCCGTGGCGCCAGCAGGGCCAGGTACACCGACCTGCGCCGGCGGCACGCTGACCACGGTGGGCTTGTCGCAAGCGGCAACGGCGAGCAGGGTGGCCAGAGCGGCCGTCAACATCAATGAGTTCATGGGTAGTCCTTCGCAAGTGGTGGGGCGTGGCGCAGTGGGTAATCGAGACACCCCAGCAAACTTGCCACGGCTCGATGGTGCGCAGCTACCGCCACCGGCACCATCGGCAGCCATCGCCTTGCCGTGTGGTCGGCCTCCTACACCCCACAACACCGCGCGCAGTGCATTCAGCGCGGTGTGCGTGCAGGCAACAGGCGGTCGTACTCGCGCTTCACGACCCCATAGCACTCGCAAGTGCGCTGCTCCAGGCCGCGCCGGTCGAGCACGGTGATGCGCCCGCGCGAGTACTTGATAAGCCCGGCCGCCTGCAGCTTGAGCGCACCCTCGGTCACGCCTTCGCGGCGCACGCCGAGCATGTTGGCGATCAGCTCCTGCGTCATCACCAGTTCGTTGCCTTGCAGCCGGTCCAGGCTCAGCAGCAGCCAGCGGCACAGCTGCTGATCGAGCGAATGGTGGCGGTTGCACACAGCGGTCTGCGACATCTGCGTGATCAGCGCCTGCGTGTAGCGCAGCAGCAGGTGCAACACCGCCGTGCGCTTGAACTCTTTCTTGATGCCCAGTGCGGGCATGCGAAAGCCTTCGCCTGCGCTTTGCACCACGGCCCGGCTCGGCGTGGACTCGCCGCCCATGAAGAGCGACACGCCGACCAGCCCCTCGTTGCCCACCACGGCGATCTCGGCCGAAGCGCCGTTCTCCATCACATACAGCAGCGACACGATGGCCGTGGTCGGGAAGTACACGTGGCTGAGCGTGGCGCCCGACTCGTACAGCACCTCGCCGAGCGGCATGGGCACCGCTTCGAGCTGCGGGAGCCAACGCTCCAGGTCGGCGGGCGAGAGCGCGGCCAGCAGCTCGTTCTTCTTGGCGGGGTTCAACTGGGACATGACGAATGGGCGCTTCGGCCGTGAATGACAGGGCACGCCGGAAGCCGGCCGCGCATCTCGTCGAACGAGTTTAGGCAATGTTCCACGCTTTGTATGTGCGCTAGCGAACAAACGGTATCGGTGTCTCGAAACGACCCACTCGCGCGAGCGGCGCTGTGGCTACCCGAAGCGCAGCGCCATCACACCGCCCACCACCACTGCCGTGCCCACGGCGCGCTGCCAGCCGAAGCGCTCGCCGAGCAGCACCGTGGCCAGCACCGCGGCGAACAGCACCGAGGTTTCGCGCAGCGCGGCCACGCTGGCCACGGGGGCGCGGGTCATGGCCCACAGCGCAATCGCGTACGAGCCGATCGACGCCGAGCCGCCCATCGCCGCCACCCCCCAACGCCGCCGCGCATAGGCCTTGATGGCCACGCGCCCCTCGGGCCCGCGCCGCAGCCACACGATCAGCGGATAGGCCACGCCGTCGAGCACGAAGAGAGTGAACACGTAGCGCAGCGCGTCACCCGAGGCGCGCACGCCCAGGCCATCGACAAAGGTATAGGCCGCGATGATCACCGCGTTGGCGAAGGCGAAGGCCAGCGCCTTGCGGTGGTGCAGCGCCTCGCCGGGGTGGGCCAGGCCGACGAGCGTGACGCCGAGCGTGATGCCCAGCGTACCGGCCCACGCGGCGGCGCTGGGTGATTCGCCGATCACCGCGCTGCTGCCCATCGTGACGAGCAATGGCGCGAAGCCCCGCATGATCGGGTAGGTCAGGCCCAGCTCACCGTGCCGGTAGGCGCCCACGAGCGCGATGTAATAGCCGATGTGGATAACCAGCGAGGCGCCGATGTAGGGCCACGCGGCCCGCGCCGGCAGGCCAAACCACAGCATCAAGGGCAGGGCGACGAGCGCGCCCATGAAGTGCACGAGCGCGGTGTCGAGCGCCTTGTCGGCTCCGGCCTTGATGAGCGCATTCCATGACGCATGGAGCAGTGCGCCGAACAGCACGGCCAGCACGACCGGCCAGGTCAGCCCCATGACCGTGGCAGCGGCGCGCAGCGCGAGGCGCGCTCCAGGAAGTGCTTCAGCGGCGGGGTGCGCAGCGCGGGCTGCTTGGCCAGGTCGTCCCACTGGCGCAGCTGAACGGCATCCGCTGCGCCGATTTGGGCGATGAAGGCTTGCGCCTGCTGCGCATCGAACACGCCGCCTTGCAGCACGAGGCTGCGCTTCGAGTCTGCCGACAGGCTGCCGTGGTAGAGCGCGTTCGTGCTGACGAGCGCATCGCCCGCGCCCGACTGCTCGGCCAGGTGCGCAGTTTGAAGCGCGTGTTCGAGCTGCGTGACGGGCTCGCCGCTGTACAGCTCGGCGCCGCGGCGCATGAAGAGGGCTTCGATGCCGGCGGGGGTCAAGGTGCGGGCGGGCATCACGCCTCCAGGTCACCCATTTGCGACTGGCGGATGCGGGTTTTCGAGAGCGCGCCGGCCGATTCCAGAATCGGGTAGGCGATGGAGCAGATGTGCGAGTTGATGCGCTTGAGGTCGCTGATCAGGTCGAGGTGCAGCGCGCTTGTCTCGATGCTCTGCGCAGTGTTGTCTTGCAGGCGTGCGATGTGCGTGGCGGCGTAGCCGTGTTCCAGGTCGCGGAAGTGCGCCTTCTGCTCCAGCAGGCGCTTCGCATCGACCACCCGGCC
>JANNBF010000110.1:0-9480 GCA_031385155.1 Rhizobacter sp. | reverse complement strand
CGCACGATGTTGTCCGGGTTCGTCAGCCAGAAGCCCGACGGGCCGCCATTGGTTGCGGTGCCTTCATGCACCTGCAGCAGCTTGTTCGCCGGTGGCGAGCGCACCATCAGCGCCAGGTTGCCTTCGAACACATTGCGCCGCTCGACGGCGTCTTCCAGGAAGAAGGCGTGGCCCTTGATGTCTTGGCAGATGTTGTTCTGCACCGCCACGCCGTTGGTGGCGTGCAGCACGATGCAGCGGTTGCTCGAGTTCCAGATGGCGCTGTTGCGCACGATGTGGCCGGTGGCGTCGCCGATGAAGGCGCCAGTGGTGGGCGCGTAGCTCAGCATGTGCCAATGAATCGGGTAGCGGCCGGTCACGCCGGCCTGGCCGGCGCGGCGGAATTCGACACCGTCGATCACGACCTTGGAGCTCAGGCTCATCACCATCAGGTGCACGCCGAAGCCGTTCGTCTTCCACTCGTTGTCGTCGATGCTTTGCACGACGATGTTGCGGCTCAGGTTGGCCACTTCGGCGCGCTCGTCGAGCACGGTGGGGGCGGGCAGGGGGGGCGGCGTGTAGGTCGAGTCGGGCGTCAGGCTCATGCCGGCGGCCGTCACGTACTGCAACTTGCCCCAACGGAGCTTGGCGATGCCGGCGGTGGTGTTCAGCGCCTTGCCGGTGGACGTGGAGGCCAGTGTCAGGCGCTCGGTTTCGGCGATGCCGTAGTAGTCGCTCGGCGCGACGGCAATGGTGCTGCCGGCGGCCCAGTTCAGCGTGTCGGCTGTCGTGAAGCTGGTGCTGCCGGCCTGCGCGTGGTCGTTGAGCTTGCTCCACACGGGTGAAGGTGCCACGCCGTACAGCGCGAGCTTGCCGCCGTCCACCATGATGCCGCGCGCCACGCCGTTGTTCGTGGCGACCGGTGCGCCGGTCAGCGTGATGGTGGCCTTGCTGACGAAGCGTTGTGCGGCACTGCCCACATTGAGCGCACCGCTGAGCTTGATGCTGGCGGCGGTCAGCGCCACGTCACGGTCGGCGAACGTGAGCGTGCCTTGAATGTCGAGCGCGCCGAGCGACGCGGTGTCGATGTCGAGAATGATCGTGCGGCCGGCCGGGATCACGACCGTGGCGCCGGCGCCTGGCAAGGTACCGCCCCAGGTGGCGGGGTTGGACCAGCGCAGGTCGGTGGGCTTCGGAGGTGGCGCGCTCGGGTTCGTCGGCGTGACCGGCTTGGCCACGGCGCCGAGGACGCCGCCAGGGCCTGCGCGCAGGCCCTGTGGATCGGACGTGGAGGCGTCCGCTGCGGGCGTGGTGGCGTCGGGCTCTGCGGACGGGCTGTTGCCGCCGCACGCGGCAAAGAGGGCTGCAACAAGCAGCGAGGCGCATAGGCTCACAGCGCGGAGTTTACTGGGGTGATTGAACACGACGGCTCCATCTCGGAAAACTGAAAATCGCCGCCCGCGGCCGGGCGGCATGAACAAAAACGCTGGCTGAGCGTATGGAACGGCTGTGACGCCATCGCAGGGCGCGCGTCGAGCCGGGGGCTGACAGCGCCATCAACAAACAACCCGAAGCTTCCGGGGAGCGAGCACCTGTGCAGGTGCAAACGCCATGCCATAAACCAGGGCGGTAGAACTTCACGGCGTACGGCCGCAGAGGCCGGCTTTCGGGCGATCTCGTTACACAGCCGACAGAGCTGGCTTTTTGCGGCCAGTGCGTGATACGGGTGGTTGCGAACCCGACGCGATTTGCCCGCGCGCACCGTTTGGATGCCGGGGCTGGCAGCGAGCCCGCTGGTGGGTGCGGCACAAAGTGCAGAGAGGTCATGCGTCTACATCGGCGTTGCCCCTGCGGTGCTGAACCGCCAAGCTGTTACCAATGGAACGCGCCGCCGGGCACTCACCCAGCGCGGGCCGGAGCCCGCTGTCTCAGAGTCGGGGCAGTGGGGGCCTTCCCCGACGGAACACGAAGTACTTGCTCGAAAAATAAGACACCACGGTGTACACGGGGATGCCGACCGCCTGCGCCAGGTAGCTGTTCAGCCCGGCTCGATGGATGAGCAGCATGACGACCAGAAGGTTCATGCCGTAGGCCACCAGCGCGACCATCAGGAACTTGACGAAGGCGTCGCGCTGCGAGCCGCGGTAGGCGAAGGTCCATCGGCTGTTCAAGCTGAAGCTCACGATGATCCCGACCGCGTAGCCGATCGCGTTGGCCGGCGCGTCGCTCACGTGAAAGGCCCATTTGGCGATGTAGATCACCATCAGCCCGATCAGCGTGTTCGAGACGCCGACGACGATGAACTTCGCCAGTTCGCGAAGTTCGCTCCGCTTCATTTCCGCGACATGGTGTAGTACTGCCCGCCGAGCGGCAGCCACTTCATGGACATTTCCAGCGGGCGCAGCGCCTTGAGCGCGTGCGGGAAGAAGATACGGTAGCGGACTTTGCTGGACCGAAAGCCTGCCGCGTCGAGCCGCGCCTTCATCTGCGCACCCTTGATCAGGCGCGCGTTCGCATCGAACGGGCAACTGTTGACAACCTTGACCGTCAGCGGGTTGTACGGGTTGTGTTCGAAGATGAACAGGCTGCCGCTCGGGCGCACGACCCGGCGCAATTCCTTCAGCAGCGCCACATGCTCGTCGTGGTCGATGTGGTGGAACACGCACATCGCGTAGGCGATGTCGAAACTGTCGGCTTCGAAGGGGATCTTCGCGCCGTCGAAATGAGAATAGCGCGCGAGCGCAGGAAAGCGCTTTTCGGCCACCGCGAGGCTGCGCTGCGAAGGGTCGAGGCAGGTCAGGCTGGCGTTCGGAAAATGCTTGTTGACATACGCGATCGAGCCACCGATGCCGGCGCCGAAATCCAGTATGTCCAGCTTGTCGGTCGGCTTGTGCGTGAGCGCAGAAACCTCGGCAGCAATGTCGACGATCTTGTATTCGGCGAAGTATTCCGGACCCTCGCCGGACGCCGCAATGCTGTCGGTGTGCATTGCATAGTATTCGTCCGCGAACTGGTCGAATTCGGCTTGGTTCATGCTGGGTCCTCAGGTGCGGTGGGGGCTTGGCGAGCCTTGCCCGAAGGCGGCGCGCTCTGCGGTCATCAATTGCGAAATGCCGATGGCCAGGCTGGTGCTCGGCGCGGTGCCGGCGGCCACCAGCACGACTGAGCGGAACTGCACACGGCGCGAGTACAGGCTCGTCATGCGGTTGGCGCTGGTCACGATGCGCGGCGGCCGGCGCACGATGCGCTTGAAGGTCGACACGATCTCGGCGATCGTGGTCGGCCGCTCGGAGGCCACGATCTTGACCAGGAAGCCGCTGGCCGCCGGTTGGGCCCGCAACGAACGGATCATGACGCGGGCAGCATCGTCGGCGGGAATGTAGTCGCGGATGGTATCGAATGGAACGTAGATCTGGATCAACTGGTTCCGGATGATCTTGCGCGCAATGTGCGTCAGCAAGCCTTGCTTCTTGCCGCTCGCTTGACCGGCGCCGTAGAGGGTCGAGATTCTGGCCGCCATGCCACAGACGTTGGCTTGCGCTTGCGTGAACGTCGCGACCAGGTTTTCCTGCTGCAGTTTGGCGTGTGCGTAGGGGGTGGTCGGTTGCGGCTCAGTTTTTTCGGTGATCACGCTGTCGGCGCAGCCGGCATAAATGGCGCCCGCAGAACTGGCCAGTGAAATCGCCCCCGGCACAGCCATCAAGCGCGTGCTGGCGCCGAGCAATTGCAGCATTTGGGTCAGCGCACGTGTTTCGGGTTGAAGGTCCGACTCGCCGCCGCTCATGGTGCCCACGCCTGCAGCCCAATAAAGGTGCCAATGCGGGGCATCGCCCAACTGCGACTCGAACTGCTCGATGGCGGCTTTCATCGACGCTGCCAGCGCCACCGGGTCGTGCCACTGGAAGCGCAGCTTTGGAACGAACAGCGCCGTGCCGTCACGGCGCAGCGCGCGGCACAGCGCCGCGCCGAGCAGACCACCGCTGCCGATGACCCAGGCGATGCTCATCAGCGCATCGCCTTCGGCCGCGTCGGTTTGCTGCTGACGACGTACAGCGGCTTGCCCATCGCGATGCCCATCGTGACCGCGAGGTACTCCGCGATCACGCCGAGGGCCATCAGGATGCTGCCGGAGAAGAACGACACCACGATCAGCAGGGAGGCCCAGCCCTGAACCGGTACTTGCCCGTAGAGCTTGCCGTAAAGCGCGTAGGCGGCAATCGCGACGGCCAGGATCACCGACACGAAGCCGACGATGGTGATCAAGCGCAAGGGCCGCGTGCCGGTCGTGAGGATCAAGGTCCAGAAGTGCGACAGCAGCTTCACGAACGAATAACCGGATGGGCGGTCCAGCTCGATGCGCAGCTTGACCGGGCAATGCCCGATGCGCCCCGCAATCCAGAACAGGCCGACGTCGAGGTAGACGCCGTTGCCGCAGTAGGCGGCGAGCGTGCGTGCGATTTCACCGTCCACCAGGCGGAAGCTGTTGAACTTGCCCATGCCGGCATTGCCCAGCAAGCGCACGCTGATGGCCTTGGCGGTGCCACTCAAGAGGTTGCGGAGCATGCCGTGGGGCGGTGGGTTGATGGGCTGGGCGTAGACCACCTGCAGTGACGAAGCGAGCGCAGCGTCGAGCATGTTGCCGATGTCAACTGGGTCTTGCTGGCCGTCTTCGTCGATGGTCGCGACCCAGTCGCCGGTGGCGCTCGCCATGCCGGCCATCGTGGCGGCGTGTTGACCGTAGTTGCGCGACAACCAGACTGGTTGCACGAACGGGTATTGATCGCGAAGCTGCTCGATGGTCTGGTCGGACCGGTCGCGCCCGCAGTCGTGAACCAGCAGTACTTCGGAGATCACGAAACGGTTGCCGCCGGCAGTCAACCGCTCTGTGGTCAGGGGCTCGAGTTCGGCGAGCAGGGTCGGCAACGTGAGCTGCCCCTGATAGACCGGAACGATGACGGAAACGCTGATGGGCTTGTCTGGGTTCATGAGCGATGCACTTGAATTGCCTGTGGCGCCAGGCTCAGCGGCGGCCGAACCAGGCCACTGAGCCGGGGTGGCCGTCATAGCTCGACCGGCTCAGCTTGAGGTGGGACAGGTCGGCGTCGGTGCCGGCCGGCAGCCTGTAGATGGAGTATCGGCCGATCTGCTTGACCAGCGGCGCCTGCGCGAGGATCCACATCGCCGATTCCGGCTGCATCGAGAAATACGTTCCGTTCGCGGGCGTCAGAACCAGGTAGCGCTGGGCATGGGTGACGCCCGCGTCGGGGGCCGGCGCCCGGTCGATGGCGACGACCGGGCGGCTGGTCAGGTAGCGCAGCGCATACGGCACGTACGAGTACAGCCGCACGTCGGCCGGCAGTTGATCGCGAAGAAAGGCCACTGCGTCGCGCTGGTGCTGGCGCGCCTCGAAGCGGCGGAAGTAGTCGAACGGCATTTCGTGGGTCCACTCCCAGCTGGCGTAATCGCTGTCCGACATCACCAGTGACCGCGTGGTGGTGCCGATGCTGCCGGCCACGAACGCCAGCGCCAGGCAGTGGCACAGCAGCACGTGCCGCATCGACCCGCTGTGCAGCGCACGAACCAGCAGCTCGCGCAAGCCGAACGCTGCCAGCGCCGCGAAGCAGAACAGCGCCGGGAACGCATAGCGCAGGTGCGGGATGGGCGCGCGAACCAGCCATGCGGCAAGCAGCACGGCGCCGGCCATCGCCAGCAGCGTCTCGAAGCGCGGTGCGTCGCTCGGCTTCGCGGCCGTGGATGCCTGCGGCCACCAGAACGCGCTGACGGCCATCACCGCAAGCCATGCCAGGGGTGCCAGCGTGGTCAGCGTGAACCACTGGTTGAGCTGCTTCGGGTAGTTCAGAGACCACGGGTCGAGCCCGGTCGAGGCGCTGACCTCGGTGCCCGCCATGGCATTGGCGGGCAAGCTCATCAGCCACTGGTTGAGCAGGAACAGCGCCATGCCGATGGCGACGAACGTCCAGGCGCCGAGGTTCAGGCGCAGCTCGACGCGGCGCTCGCCGGTCAACCGCACGCTGCTGGCCAGCAACACGGCCGGGCCGACCAGGACGAGGTCGAAGCGCGCTGCCGCAGCGAGGCCGTACAACACCCCGCCGCCGAACACCCGCCACAAGAGGGCGGCGCGGGGCGAAGCCCACACGGCCAGCGCCGCGAGCAACAGGAAGAGGCCCATCGACGTTCCGAGTGCGGCGGTGCCGACCTCTGCCGCGCCGGGCACGGCCACCAGCGGCGCGAGCATCGCCCACCGGGCAGCCCCGGGCGTGCCCACCTGGCCGCCCAGCCTGAGCACCAAGGCAAACGCCAGAGCGAGGCAGCAGAGCGACACCACGCGGTGCAGCCAGACGCTGCTGCCGGCCGCCCACTCGAGCATGAGGTTCACCAGCGCGAACGGCCCGCCGCTGGTGACGATCAACTCGGTGCTCAGGTGCTCGACGCGAGGCTGCAACACACTGCGCAGGCCGTTCAATACCCAGGCCTCGTCGGTGCCGAGCGTCATCACGAACACCGCGGCAATGGCGAGCAGCGCCCACACCACAATGCCCACACGCAAAGCGGCCGCTACGGCGGCCGAGAGGGTCGCGGGCTTGGGGAGCGGAAGCAGCATCGGGAAGACGAGTTCGGCCGTGCCGCGCGCAGTACCGACGCGCGGCTCAGCCGCGCGCCAGTTGCGCGAGCCCGGGAGCCGCAGCGTCCTTGGCTGACAGCACGAGCGGCACGCCGATATCGGGCCAGGTGATGGCCACGTCGGCGTCGTCCCAGCGCAGTGCACGCTCGGCCTGAGGCATGTAGTAGCCGGTCGTCTTGTAGAGGAAGTCGGCGCGCTCGCTGACGACCAGGAAGCCGTGCGCCAGCCCGGCCGGAACCCACAGCTGGCGCTGGTTGGTATCGCTCAGCTCCACGCCCACCCACTGGCCGTAGGTCGGGCTCGCGGGGCGGATGTCGACCGCCACGTCGAACACGCAACCCTGCACCACCCGCACCAGCTTGCCCTGGGCGTGCGGGTCGATCTGGTAGTGCAGGCCGCGCAACACACCGCGCGCCGAGCGGGAATGGTTGTCTTGCACGAACTCGACGTGGTAGCCCACGGCCGCGTCGAACGCCTTCTGGTTGAAGCTCTCGAAGAAGAAGCCACGTTCGTCACCGAAGACGCGCGGCTCGATGATCAGCACATCGGCGATGGCGGTGGGCGTGACGTTCATCAGAAGCTCTTCTCGGTGAGCAGGCGGCGCAGGTACTGGCCGTAGCCGTTCTTGAGCATCGGCTGGGCGATGGCTTCGAGTTGCGCGTCGTTGATCCAGCCCGAGCGGTAGGCGATCTCTTCGGGGCACGCCACCTTCAGGCCCTGGCGCTTCTCGAGCGTGGCGATGAACTGGCTGGCCTCCAACAGGCTGTCGTGAGTGCCGGTATCGAGCCAGGCGAAGCCCCGACCCATCATCTCGACATTCAGCTGGCCCTGCGCCAGATAGGCCGCGTTCACATCGGTGATCTCGAGTTCGCCGCGTGGCGACGGCTTGGTGTTGGCGGCGATGCTGCACACCTGCTCGTCGTAGAAGTACAGGCCGGTCACGGCGTAGTTGCTCTTGGGCAGCTTCGGCTTTTCTTCGATGCTGAGGGCGCGCCGCTCGGCGTCGAACGCGACGATGCCGTAGCGCTCGGGGTCGTTCACGTGGTAGGCGAAGACGGTGGCGCCACTCGCGCGCTCGTCGGCCGCGCTCAGCAGGTCTTGCAGGGCGTGGCCGTAGAAGATGTTGTCGCCCAACACCAAGGCGCTGGGGTGGTTGCCGACGAAGTTTTTGCCGAGGATGAACGCCTGCGCCAGGCCGTCGGGGCTGGGCTGCACGCAGTAGCTGATGTTCACGCCCCAACGGTTGCCGTCACCGAGCAGGTGTTCGAAACGCGGGGTGTCTTGCGGCGTGCTGATGAGCAGGATGTCGCGGATGCCGGCAAGCATCAAGGTGGCCAGCGGGTAATACACCATCGGCTTGTCGTAGACCGGCAGCAACTGCTTGCTCATGGCCAGCGTGGCCGGGTGCAACCGGGTGCCGGAGCCGCCAGCGAGGATGATGCCCTTGCGTTGTAGTTTGTTCATGGGGGTGCGCCTGGGGCGTCAGGTCAAGACTTCGGTCAGCATGCGTTCCACGCCACTCTGCCACGGTGGCAGGGTCAGGCCGAACGTGGCTCGCAGCTTGTGCGTATTCATGCGCGAATTCCCCGGCCGGCGGGCGGGTGTCGGGAAGGCGCTGGTGGGCACGGCCTCGATGGCGCCGGCGGGCACGGTGATCGGCTGGCCGAGCGCGCGCGCGAACTCGATCACGTGCGATGCGTAGCCGTGCCACGTGGTTTCACCCGCAGCGGCCACGTGGTAGGTGCCCTGCACCTGCGGCGTTTGCACGGCGGTGCGCAGCACGTGCGCAGCCACGTCGGCCAGCAGGTCGGCGCCGGTGGGTGCGCCGGTCTGGTCACTGATGACCGTCAGGCGATGGCGTTCCTTGGCGAGGCGAAGCATGGTCTTGGCAAAGTTGTTGCCGCGCGAGGCGTAGACCCAGCTCGTGCGCAGCACCAGGTGGCGGCAGCCGCTGGCGCGGATCGCGTTCTCGCCTTCGAGCTTGGTGCGGCCGTACACGCTGAGCGGGCCGGTCGGCGAGCCTTCTTCCCACGGCGAGCTGCCGCTGCCGTCGAACACGTAGTCGGTGCTGTAGTGCAGCAACCAGGCACCGAGCGCGTGGGCCTCGCGCGCCAGCACGGCGGGCGCGGTGGCATTCACGGCCTGGGCCAGCGCGGGTTCGCTCTCGGCCTTGTCGACGGCGGTGTGCGCCGCGGCATTGACGATGATGGCCGGCGCGACCGCCCGCACCACCGCCGCCAGTGACTCGGGCTCGGCGAAGTCGGCCCGCAGATCGCCGGCACTGTGGCGATCGAGTGCCACCACTTCGCCCAGCGGTGCGAGCGCGCGTTGCAGCTCCCAGCCGACCTGACCGTTCTTGCCGAGCAGCAGGATCTTCACGGGCTCGGCTGGCGCGCTGCCCGCTCGCCGTATTGGGTGTCAACCCATTCGCGGTAGGCGCCGCTTTGCACGTGGCCGACCCATTGCTGGTTGTCGAGGTACCAGCGCACCGTCTTGCGGATGCCGCTCTCGAAGGTCTCGACCGGCTTCCAGCCCAGTTCGCGCTCGATCTTGTGCGCGTCGATGGCGTAGCGGCGGTCGTGGCCGGGGCGGTCGGTCACGTAGGTGATCAGGCGGCTGTAGGTGCCGGCCGGGTCGGGCTGCATCTCGTCGAGCAGGGCGCAGATGGTGTGCACGATGTCAATGTTGGGCTTCTCGTTCCAGCCGCCGACGTTGTAGGTTTCACCCGGCGTGCCGCGCGCCAGCACTTCCCGGATGGCGGCGCAGTGGTCTTTGACGAACAGCCAGTCGCGCACCTGCTGGCCGTCACCGTACACCGGCAGCGGCTTGCCGGCCAGGGCGTTGACGATCATCAGCGG
>JANNBF010000046.1:0-29007 GCA_031385155.1 Rhizobacter sp. | reverse complement strand
GGGGGTGTGGTTCTAGGCGGGGGGTTTTGCGGCGGGCGCCCCCGGCCCCCGCCCGGGTTACCGCCGGTTTGCGGGGGGGCGCGTTTGGGCCCCCGCGCTTCCTTGTTTGTAGGGCGGCCGGATCGGTGATGGAAGCAAAAGGGCAAAGCCTGCTGCGTACGATGGCAACACGATCAACATTGCGGCGCCTCGCCATCGAATCGCATGAACGTGTAGAGAAGACGCAGCTTCGCGCCGAGGCAAAACGAATGAGCGGCCCGCGCTGGCTGCGGCACGGCGCCAAGGCGCTGCACGACATCGCCTCAATCGGCTTCGGCGGCGCGCTGGCGGCCTGCCTCGTCATCAACCTGTTCGCCAACCGAGCTTCACCCAGCGACTTGACGGCCTGGCGGCACGCGTTTGCCGCGATCGCGCAGTACCTGCTCGTGCTGTCGTGGTGGTGAGCGGCTTGGTCGCGTTGGCGGGGACGCGGGGCTACCTTGATGCCGGCCGTGCGGCGGCCCGTGCTGACGGTGAAGGGTCGCTGATCCGCGCGGGTGCGACATCACTCGATGTTCTGCACCTGCTCGCGCAGCTGCTCGATCGCAACTTTCATTTCCACGGAGATGTTCGTGAGTTCCAGCGCCGCCGCTTTCGAGCCTAGCGTGTTCGCCTCACGCAGCAATTCTTGAATCAGAAAGTCGAGCCGCTTGCCGACTTCGCCGCCGGCCTTCAACAGGCGGGCAATCTCATCGAGGTGCGAGCGCAGGCGGGCCAGCTCTTCGGCCACGTCGATGCGGATGGAGTACGCCGCCGCTTCATTCAGCGCCCGTTCCTGCAGGGCTTGCGCCGAGATCGTCTGCGCCGCACCGGTGCTGGCCAGCGCCTCCTGCCAGCGTTCGAGAAAGCGTGACTGCTGACGCGCGACGACCATCGGCACCAGCGGCTCGGCTTGCACGGCCAACTCGCGCAGTCTTGTCACGCGTTCCATCAGCACCGTGACCAGGCGCTCGCCTTCGCGGGCACGGGCCTCCTTCAGGCCGGTGACGCAGCGCCGGGCGGCGTCGAGCGCAGCGTCATCGAGCTTCTCCGCCGGGGCGCTGCCCTTGCACCATTGCAAAACCTCGTGAACCGACAGCGGCTGCGCCTTCGGCAGCCAACCGAGCACCACGCTTTCCAGGCGCGTCAAGCGGTTCAACTGGTCGGGCTGGGGCTGCGGCCATTGCGGGCCGGCTTCGCCGTGAACGTTCAGCCGCAGTTCGATCTTGCCGCGCCGGAAGGCGGCCGAGAGCAGGTCACGAAGGGCTGGTTCGAGAGATCGGTATTCATCCGGCAGCCGCAGGCCGAGGTCGAGGAAGCGGCCGTTCACCGAGCGCAACTCGATGCTCACAGCCCCGCCCGCAGCAGCCGGGCGAGGTGCCAAATTGTCCGCAGAGGCGGTGGTTTCAAGAGGGGTGGAAGGGCCTGCCGTGGCAGTCGCGTAGCCGGTCATGCTGTAGACTGACATGAGGTCCTTTTGTTGTGTGCGGATGTGCTTTTCGTGCGCGCCGAACGTGTGTTGTGCGTCTGTAGTGCGTCTGTAACTCGAACCCGATCGATTATGTCAAAGCCCAAACCCGCGCCCTTGCCATCCGGCACCGTGGTGGGTGGCTATCAGGTCATCAAAAAGCTCGCCGCAGGCGGGTTCGGTGTGGTTTACCTGTGCGAAGACAGTGACCGCCACCTCGTTGCCCTGAAGGAATACCTGCCCTCGTCGCTGGCCGAGCGCTCGCCCGGTGAACTGACGCCGCGCGTCAAGCCCGAGAAGCAGCCGCTGTACCGCCTCGGCCTGAAGAGCTTCTTCGAAGAGGGCCGTTCGCTTGCGCAAATCAGCCACCCGAGCGTGGTCTCGGTGCTCAATTTCTTCCGCGAGAACGAAACGGTCTACATGGTGATGAACTACCTTCAGGGCGACACCCTGCAGGACTTCATCGTGACGGCGCGCGACCTCAAGCGCGACAAGGTATTCCGCGAAAGCACGATCCGTTCGCTGTTCGACGAGATCCTGCGCGGCCTGCGCATCGTGCACCAGCACAAGATGCTGCACCTCGACATCAAGCCCGCCAACATCTTCATCACGAACGAGAACAAGGCCGTGATGCTCGACTTCGGCGCCGCGCGCGAAGTGCTCAGCAAGGAAGGCAACTTCATTCGCCCGATGTACACGCCCGGCTTCGCCGCGCCCGAGATGTACCGGCGCGATGGCACTCTCGGCCCCTGGACCGACATCTATGCCATCGGCGCGTGCATCTATGCCTGCATGCAGGGCTACCCGCCGAACGATTCGCCCCAGCGCATCGACAAGGACCGGCTCGCGCTGAGCCTGTCGCGCCTGCGCAATGTGTACTCTGACAACCTGATCGAAGTGACCGAGTGGTGCATGTCGCTCGACCCGCTGTCGCGCCCGCAAAGCGTGTTCGCGTTGCAAAAAGAGCTGGCGCGCGAGACCGAGCGCCGCTACACCAAACTGAGCTTCAGCGAGCGGCTCAAGCTGCAGCTCGAGAACCTCACCACCAGCGCGAAAGCCTGAACCTCCATGCGTTTTTCCGTCTATCAGGTCAGCCGCAAAGGTGGGCGCGAGAAGAACGAAGACCGCATGGGCTATTGCTACACGCGCGATGCGGGCCTCTTCGCATTGGCCGATGGCATGGGCGGCCACCCCGAGGGCGAGGTCGCCTCGCAGATCGCCCTGCAAACGCTGGCCGCGCTGTTCCAGCGCGACTGCAAGCCCACGCTGGCCGACCCGCTGCGCTTTCTCCAGGAAGCGACCATCGCCGGCCACCACCAGTTGCTGCGCTACGCCACCCAGAAGGCGCTGATCGACACACCGCGCACGACAGTGGTCGCGGTGCTGCTGCAGGGCAATGCGGCTTACTGGGCGCACTGCGGCGACTCGCGCCTTTACCTGGTGCGTGGCGGCAAGCTGGTGGCACGCACGCGCGACCATTCCTATTCCGAATTGCAGCAAACCATGAGCCAGGTCGTGCCGATGAACGACCGCTTCAACCGCAACGTGCTGTTCACCTGCCTGGGCAGCCCCGGCAAGCCGGTGATCGATACCGTGGGCCCGTTGCTGCTGCAGTCGGGTGACCGCTTGTTGCTGTGCTCCGACGGCTTGTGGGGCACGGTCGACGATGCGATCATCACCGAGCAGCTGTCCGGCCACCCGCTCTCCGAGGCCGTGCCCGAACTCGTCGAACAGGCGCTGCGCAACGGCGGCGCGAAGAGCGACAACGTCTCGGTGCTTGCGGTCGAATGGGAGTCGGCCGAAGACACCGACAACGGTGCCGGCGTGTCCACGCAGCAGCTCGGTGAAGAGGTGTTCGCCTCGACCATTCAGGCCAGCGTGCTGGGCAGCGATGCGCCCGACGAACTCGACGACGCCGAGATCGAGCGTTCGATTCGCGAGATCAACGAAGCGATCCGCCGCTCGTCGCAGAAGAAGAGCTGACGCGGCGCACGGCGCTTGCGTGGCGGCTCTGCCCGCAGCCAGTGCGCCACGCGAGCCCCACGGCGCCTGCGTGGACAATACGGCGCATGACCTTCCAACGCACCTCATCCCGCCCTGCCGACGCCCTGCGCCCGGTCACCCTCACCCGCCACTACACGAAGCATGCCGAAGGCTCGGTGCTCGTCGAGTTCGGCGCCACCAAGGTGCTGTGCACCGCCTCGGTCGAAGAGAAGGTGCCACCGCACAAGCGCGGCAGCGGCGAGGGTTGGGTGACGGCCGAGTACGGCATGCTGCCGCGCGCCACCCACACCCGCAGCGACCGCGAGGCCGCGCGCGGCAAGCAAAGCGGGCGCACGCAGGAGATCCAGCGCCTCATCGGCCGGTCGCTGCGCTGCGTGTTCGACTTGAAGGCCTTGGGCGAACGCACGATCGCGCTCGACTGTGACGTGATCCAGGCCGACGGCGGCACGCGCACGGCGGCCATCACCGGCGCGTTCGTCGCGGCGCATGATGCGGTCACCTGGCTGATCGCGCAGAGCAAGCTGAGCGGCGCACCGAACGCGTCACCGATCCGCGAGTTCGTGGCAGCGGTGTCGGTGGGCATCGTCCAGGGCACGCCCTTGCTCGACCTCGAGTACACCGAAGACTCGACCTGCGACACCGACATGAACGTCGTGATGACGGGCTCGGGCGGCTTTGTCGAGCTGCAGGGCACGGCCGAGGGCGCGGCCTTCTCGCACGCCGAAATGAACGCCCTCGTGGCGCTGGCCGACAAGGGCATCCGCGAGCTGGTGGCGGCACAACGCGCGGCGCTCGGGCTGTAGCCGCCAGAGACTGGCCATGCGCATCGTCCTCGCGTCGAACAACGCGAAGAAGCTCGCCGAGCTGCAGGCCTTGCTCGCGCCCGCAGGCGTCACGCTGGTCGGGCAGCCGCAGCTCGGCATCACCGAGGCCGATGAGCCGCACGCCACCTTCATCGAGAACGCGCTCGCCAAGGCGCGCCATGCGGCGCTGCACTCAGGCGGCCCGGCGATTGCCGACGACTCGGGCTTGTGCGTCGATGCGCTCGGCGGCGCGCCGGGTGTCGCCTCGGCCCACTTCGCAACCGTCGTGTTGCCGGCAGGTGCGCGCGAGGTGCAGCGTGCCGCGCAAGACGCGGCCAACAACCGCTTGCTGATCGAGCGCCTGCGCGCTGAGCCCGTGCGCCGTGGCCACTTCATCAGCACCCTTGTCGCGCTGCGTGCGGCCGACGACCCCGAGCCGCTGGTGGCGGTCGGCCGCTGGCAAGGCGAAGTGCTTCACGAGCCCAGCGGCTCGGGCGGCTTCGGCTACGACCCGCTGCTGTTCATTCCGGCCCTGGGTTGCACCGCCGCATCGCTGAGCGCGGCGCAGAAGAACACTCACAGCCACCGCGCGATCGCGGCGCAGCAGATGCTTCAGTTGCTGCGCAGTGTGTGGAAACTGGGCTAGCCCACTTTGGCGACGATCCCGATTCACCTTGAACCCGAGCGCGGCGCACCGACCGAGCCCGCCAGCGAGCGCCTGGCGCGCTACATGCGGGACGGCACGCTGACGCTTGCAGCGCTGCCACCACTCGCGCTGTACGTGCACTTGCCGTGGTGCCTGCGCAAGTGCCCGTATTGCGACTTCAACTCCCACGAGCTGTCGGCCCCCCGTTCGGCGAGTACGCCGACCGGCCCCCCATGGGAGCGCGGGCCGGCTCGGGAGCGGCCCAGCGCGCGGCCCGCAGCCGGCGAACCGCCCTTCAACGACTATCTCGGCGCATTGGTGGCCGACCTGGAGGCCGCGCTGCCCTTCATCTGGGGCCGGCGCATCCACAGCATCTTCATCGGCGGCGGCACACCCAGCCTGTTCGCGCCCGAATTGATCGATCGGTTGATCGGCGACATCCGCTCGCGCCTGCCGCTGGAGGCGGGCTGCGAGATCACGCTCGAAGCCAACCCCGGCACCTTCGAGCGGGATCGTTTCAAGGGCTATCGCACCGCCGGCGTCACGCGCTTGTCGATCGGCGTGCAGAGCTTCGACGATGCCAAGCTCGCCGCACTCGGCCGCGTGCACGATGCGCGCCAGGCGCGCGCTGCGGTGCTGGAAGCGCGCGAAGCGTTCGACACCTTCAACCTCGACCTGATGTATGCGCTGCCCGGCCAGACCTTGGCCGAGTTCGAGGCCGACCTCGCGCAGGCGCTCGCGTTCGAGCCGCCGCACCTGTCGATCTACCACCTGACGATCGAGGCGAATACGGTGTTCGCCAAGTACCCGCCGCCGCACCTGCCCGACGACGACACGGCCTTCGACATGCTCGACCTGATCACCGAGCGCACGGCGGCGAGCGGCCTGGAACGCTACGAAGTCTCGGCCTTCGCCCGCCCCGGCCACCGCTGCCAGCACAACCTGAACTACTGGCAGTTCGGCGACTACCTCGGCATCGGCGCCGGTGCGCACAGCAAGATCAGCTTCCCGCACCGCGTCCTGCGCCAGGTGCGGTTTCGCGAGCCGGCGCAGTACATGGCGCGCGCGCTGGCAGGCCAGTGCATCGCGCAGGAAGACGAAGTTCCGCGCGCGCAGTTGCCGTTCGAGTTCATGCTCAATGCGATGCGCCTGACCGAAGGCTTCGAGCTGGCCCGGTTCTCCGAGCGCACCGGCTTGTCGCTGGCGGCCATCGCCGAAGCGCTGAAGGCCGCCGAGACCCAGGGGCTGATCGAGCGCGACTTCGCTCGCGTCTGGCCGAGCAAGCGCGGCACCGACTTCCTGAACGACCTGCAGGCGCTGTTTCTGTAGGCCCGCGGCGCGCGGGCCTGTGACCGCTGTCGGCTACACCCGCGTGTGCGTGTGCGTGTGCGTCTGCGCGGCGCTGCTGCGCAAGCGCTCGATCAGCCGAGGGGCGATCTCCGCGAGCGGCAGCACCTCGTGCACGGCGCCTGCGGCAATGGCCTCGCGCGGCATGCCGAAGACGACGCAGCTCGCTTCGTCCTGCGCGATGTTGTAGCTGCCGGCGTCGCGCATCGCCTGCATGGCATGGGCACCGTCGGCGCCCATGCCGGTGAGCATCACACCGAGCGCGTTCGGCCCGGCAACGCGCGCGGCCGACTTGAACAGCACCTCGACCGAGGGCCGGTGGCGGTTCACCGGCTCACCCTCATGCACGCGGGCGATGTAGTTCGCGCCCGAACGTTCCACGCTGAAGTGCTGGCCGCCGGGCGCAATGTACGCATGGCCCGGGAGAATGCGCTCGCCGTCGCAGGCTTCGGCCACGCGAATGCGGCACAGGCCGTCCAGCCGCGCTGCATAGCTCTTCGTGAAGCCGGCCGGCATGTGTTGGGTGATGGCGATGGCCGGAAAGTCCGCCGGCAACTGCATCAGCAACTCGCGCGTGGCCTCGGTGCCGCCGGTCGATGCGCCGATGAAGACGATCTTCTCAGTCGACAGGCGGCCCATGCTCGCGGGCGCGGCCGCCATCGGCTGGCGGTTGGTCGCCGCCGGGGCGTGGCGGGTGGCCTGCGGCGCGGCTTTGAACACCTTGGCCTTCGCCGCGACCCTGATCTTGTCGGTGATCTGCGCTGCCAGCTCCTTCAAGCCGCCGGCCACGCCGACGCGTGGCTTGGCCACGAAGTCGACCGCACCGAGCTCGAGTGCGCGCAGCGTGGTCTCGGCGCCGCGCTCGGTCAGCGTCGAGACCATCACCACCGGCATCGGCCGCAGGCGCATCAGCCGGGCCAGAAAGTCGATGCCGTCCATGCGCGGCATTTCCACGTCGAGCGTGATCACGTCGGGCGCGAGGCTGCGGATCATCTCGCGCGCGACCAGTGGGTCGGGCGCGGCGCCAACGCATTCCATGTCGTACTGCTGGTCGATGATGGCGCGCAGAATGCTGCGCACCAGGGCCGAGTCGTCCACCACCACCACGCGCGTCTTCACGGTCGGCTGCGTGCTTGTTGCCATTCGTTCACCCATGCGGCGGCTTCCTCAGAACAGGTTGATCGAGCCGGCGCCGCCATCGGCCGGCAGCGTTGCGCGTGGCGATGGCAGCAGCGCGTCGGGGTGTGCCACCGGCAGGCGCTTGACCATCGCCTTGCCGCTTGCAGGCAGGAAGCACACCTTGCGCGGGTGCGACCCGCGCACGTCGTTCGACACCAGTGGAATGCGCTCGGCCGCGAGGTAGCGGATGGCGAACTCGGTGTTGCGCTCGCCGATGTTGAGCGTGCGCATGCCGTCGATCACCTGCGCCCCGCCGAAGAGCTTGGCTTCGAGCCTTGCGCGCGCCGCGCCGCGTTTCATCAGCTCGTTGATCGGCAGCTCCATCGCGCAGGCGCCGTAGCGCCCGGAATCGTTGTCACCGTCGGGCAGCATGAAGTGGTTCATGCCGCCGATGCCGGCGCCGCGGTCCCACAGGCAGGCGGCGATGCATGAGCCGAGTGTGGTCGTCATCACGAGCCCGCTGCCGTGCACGAAGTACTCGCCGGGCAACACCTTGACCGCATCGCTCTTGAAGTGCGTGTCGTGGAAGAAGAAAGCCGCTTCACCGGCTCGACGTGGCCGCGCCCGCAGCAGGGCCAGCGGCGACGCGGTGTCGTCTTTGGCGTGGGGCGGTTCGTGCAACGTGGCAGCCATGGCGTCAGACGCGCTCGTAGATCGTCTTGCCGCGCAGCCGGAACAGCGCATGCAGGTCGGTGAAGTTCTCGGAGTGGCCGACGAACAGCAAGCCGCCGGGCTTCATCACGCGGTGGATGCGGCCGAGCACCTCGCGCTGCGCGGCGTGGTCGAAGTAGATCAGCACGTTGCGGCAGAACACCAGGTCGAAGGGTTCACCGAGCGACCACTGCGCCAGCATCAGGTTGTGCACCCGAAACTCGATGCTGCGGGCCAGCTCCGGCTTGATGCGCATGAAGCCGCTGTTCGGGCCGGTGCCGCGCAGGCAGTGCTGTTGCAGGCGCTGCGGGCTCAGGCCCCGCGCATCGGCGGGGTACACGCCGCGCTGCGCCACGGCGAGCACTTGGGTGTCGATGTCGCTGGCGGTGATCTGCACGTCGGCCGCCCTGGTGCCCACCTGGCCCGCCTGACCCGCCTGACCCGCTTGGCCCGCCTGACACTCGGCCGCCGTCATCGCCAGCGAGTAGGGCTCTTCGCCGCTCGACGCGGCCGCGCACCAGATGCGCAGGCGCTGCTTTGCACGGCGGCGCAGTTCATCGGCCAGCGCATGGAAGTGGTGCTCTTCACGGAAGAACGAGGTCAGGTTCGTGGTCAGGCAATTGACGAATTCCTGCCACTCGCGCTGGCCGGGCAATGCGCTGTGCTCCAGGTCTTGCAGGTAGGCGGCGAACGAGCGGTGCCCGGTGTCGCGCACGCGGCGCGCCAGGCGGCTGTACACCATGGACTGCTTGCTTGCGCTCAGGTTGATCCCGGCGCGCTGCAGGATGAGGCTGCGCACACGCTCGAAGTCGGGTGCGTCGAAGGCCAGGTCGGCTGCGGGGTGCGCCGGCACGCTGCGCTGAATGACGTCGGTGCTGCGCATCGTCAGCTTATCGGCGCTCGGCGGCTCGGCTTGAGTTCGGCGCCGCCCGAGAAGACGAGGCCGATGGCTTCATCTGCACCGTCTTTGCCGCCTTGTTCGACGGGCCGCGCGCGGGGGCCACTGCTAGACTCAATCACACCCCATTGCACGCCGCACCGCACCCCCGTCTTCGTGGAAGCAACGACCCCACCGGCCGCTCCGGCCAACGCTCCGCTGAAGCTGGGCGCAGCCTTGCAGCTGCTGCGCCAGTCAGGGCGCGAACTGCCTGATCGCGCCCAGATCGGTGATGCGCCGTGGCTGCAAGCGGTGATCGACGCGCTGTGCGAAATCTCGAGCCGTGACCCGCTCACGGGCCTCGCGAACCGGCGCCAGTTCGAGCTGGCGCTGGCCAGCGAGATCGACCGCGTGGCGCGCGCCGGCGAGTCGGCGCTGGTGCTGATGATCGACATCGACTTCTTCAAGAAGGTCAACGACACGCACGGCCACGCGGCCGGTGACCTGGTGCTGAAGGGCGTGGCGCAGGCGCTGCACGACGGCATCCGCCCGATGGACACCGTGGCCCGCTTCGGCGGCGAAGAGTTCGCGATGATCCTGCCGAACTGCCCGCCGTCGTTCGGCCTGACCGTGGCCGAGCGGGTGCGCACCAAGGTGCAAGCTCGCTCGGTGCAGATCGCGCCCGGCCAGCAGGTCAGTGTCACGGTCAGCATCGGCGGCGCGTTCGCACCGCAGTGGGTGCGCTCGTCGGCGACGCTCTGGATCGAGCGGGCCGACCAGCAGCTCTACCGCGCGAAGGCGGAAGGCCGCAACCGCGCGTGCTTGGAGCAGCCTACGGTCTCGCTCGTGAGTGCCGAAGAGAAGGGCTTGCTATTCGGCACCTCGCAGTTTCAGGACCTGGAATGAACCGCACTGAAACACCACCCACCGCCATGGCCGCCGCGGCGCCTTCAGGCAAGCGCGCCCGCATCATGGCGCTGACCAGCGGCAAGGGCGGCGTGGGCAAGACCTTTCTCGCCGCCAACCTGGCTGCCGCATTGGCGCAGCGCGGCCGCAAGGTGCTGGTGCTCGACGCCGACCTGGGCCTCGCGAACCTCGACGTGGTGCTGAACCTGCAGCCCAAGATCACGCTGCACGATGTGTTCACCGGCAAGGTGGCACTGAACGACGCCATTCTGGCCGCGCCGGGCGGCTTCGAAGTGTTGCTGGCGGGCTCGGGCATGGTCGAGTATTCGCGCCTGACCACCGAAGTGCGCGAGCAGTTGCTCAAGGTCATCGACGCGGTCGCACCACGCTATGACCACGTGCTGCTCGACACGGGCGCCGGCATCTCGGACGTGGTGCTTTATGCCGTGTCACTTGCCGACGACGTGCTCGTGCTCGCGACCCCGGAGCCCACCTCGATGACCGATGCCTACGCCACCATCAAGGTGCTGGCCACGCAGCAGGCGCGCGCCGACATCCGGCTGGTCGTGAACCAGGTCGGCCGCATCGGCGAGGGCCGGGTGATCCGCAACCAGTTGCAGCTTGTCGTCGACAAGTTCGTAGCTCCGCTGCTGCCGCCCGGCGGGGCGGTGCCGAAGCTCGAACTGCTCGGCGAGGTACCGCTCGACCCCTCGGTGCGCGAGGCGGTGCAAAAGCGCAAGCTGTTGCTGGTGTCGATGCCCGGCAGCGCGGCGGCGCAGGGTGTTGTGGCCATCGCGGCGAAGCTGGCGCCTTGACGTTCGCGGCGAAGTTGGCGCTCTAGCCGCTCACCGCTGCCGTCTGCAGCAGCACCATCACCGCACCGGCGCCGCCATCGGCGGCTCTGGCCTGCGTGAAGGCGATCACTTCTTTCTTCTGCACCAGCCAGCTCTTCACCTTGGCCTTGAGCACCGGCTCGCGCCCCGGTGAGCCGTTGCCCTTGCCGTGAATCACGCGCACGCATCTCCAGCCTTCCAGGCGCGACTGGCGCAGGAACTCGCCCAGGGCTTCGCGCGCTTCGTCGCGGCGCAGCCCGTGAAGGTCGAGCTGGGCCTGCGTGGCCCACACGCCGCGGCGGAGCTTGCGAACCACCTCCAGGCCGATGCCGCGGCGGCGGAACGAGAGCGCATCGTCGGTGTCGAGCAGCGACTCCACATCGAACTCATCGGACAGCGCCTCCAGCATCACCAGCGCCTCGTCCCGCTCGCGCTGCCGCGGTTCGGGCAGCGGCGGGCGACGCGCCGGCACGGTGGCGGCCGGCTGGCGCAGCCGCGTGACCGGCCCGACGCTGGCGGCGAACAGGTTGCGTTCGCGCAGCTCGCGCGCGGCCCGCTCACGTTCCAACGTTAGAAGTTCGGCGGCCTCCTCACGCGCCAGTTGCAGCGCCTTCTTGAGGGCGCCGAGCTCGGTCAGGCTGCGTGCTTTCACGGTGCGCGCATCACAGCATGCCGCGCTCGGAGAACGAGAACGCCTCGCCCTGGCCGACGACGATGTGGTCGAGCACGCGCACGTCGACCAGGGCGAGCGCGGTCTTCAGCGTCTGCGTCAGGTACTCGTCCGCGCGCGACGGCTCGGCCGCGCCGGAGGGGTGGTTGTGAGAAAGGATCACCGCTGCCGCGCCGCAGGCGAGCGCATGCTTGACCACCTCGCGCGGGTGCACGCTGGTCTGCGCCAGCGTGCCGCGAAACAGCTCTTCGAAGCGCACCAGCCGCTGGCCCGCGTCGAGAAACATCACCGCGAACACCTCGTGCCCCAGGTGGCCGAGCTGCAGCGTCAGGTAGTCCTTCACCTTGGCCGGCATGTCGAACACCGGCCGATGCATCAGTTCCTGTGCCAATGCGCGGCGCGCCAGTTCGATCACCGCCGCCAGCTCGGCGCGCTTGGCCGGCCCCAGGCCCTTGATGCCCTTGAGCTGGGCCGCATCGGCATGCAGCAGGCCCTTGACGCCGCCACAGGTGTCGAGCAACTGCTGGGCCATCTGCAGCACCGACACCCCGGGCAGCCCGGTGCGCAGCAGCAGCGCGATCAGTTCGGCATCGGCAAGCGCCGCAGCGCCGTGGGCCAGCAGCTTTTCGCGCGGGCGGGCGTTGGGCGGGATGTCTTTGAGCGGCATGGGCGGGGCGTTTTCCGGGGAGATCGGCGAGATTCAGCGCAGGGCAGGGCGCCTCGTAAAATCAGGCCAGTCTATCGGCTGCAGCGACCGCGCTGCGACGCACCCGCGCATGCCGCCGCAGCTGAACCTTCCCCGCATCGGATCTGCCTTGAACCACGTTCACCCCGCCTCGTTCCTGACCCTGCACTACCGCCTGAGCGGGCCCGATGGGCATGAACTCATCAACACCTTCAGCGACAAGCCCGCGACGCTGTCGATGGGCACCGGTGAGCTGGCGCCTGCGATGGAGGCGTGCCTGCTCGGCCTGCCCGAAGGCGCGCGCCAATCGTTCGAGCTGGCCGCCGGGGCGGCCTTCGGCCAGCGCAACCGCGACATGCTGCAGCGTGTGAAGCGCTCGCTGCTCGACGAGCTGGGCAATGCCGGCGAGACGTATCACGTGGGCGATGTGGTGCAGTTCCCCACGCCCGATGGGCAAAGCGTGTATGCCGGTGTGGTGCGCGAGGTGGCGGCCGACGCGCTGCTGTTCGACTTCAACCACCCGCTCGCGGGCCGGCCCGTCACGTTCGAAGTTCAACTGATCGGGGTGCTCTGATGAACAGCGAGCTGCAAGAGATCGTTCTCGCCGAGCCGCGCGGCTTCTGTGCCGGGGTCGACCGCGCCATCGAGATCGTCGAGCGCGCCATCACCCGGTTCGGCGCGCCGATCTACGTGCGCCACGAGATCGTGCACAACACCTATGTGGTCAACGACCTGAAGGAAAAGGGCGCGATCTTCATCGAAGACCTGGCCGATGTGCCGCCCGGCGCCACGCTGGTGTTCAGCGCGCACGGCGTGTCGCAGGCGGTGCGGCAAGAGGCCACCGCGCGCGGCTTCAGCGTGTTCGACGCCACCTGCCCGCTCGTGACCAAGGTGCACGTCGAAGTGGCCAAGCTGCACAAGGAAGGCTTCGAGTTCATCATGATCGGCCACAAGGGCCACCCCGAGGTCGAAGGCACGATGGGGCAGCTGAGCGAGGGCATTCACCTCGTCGAGGACGTTCACGATGTGGCCACCGTGCGGCTCGCGCAGGAAGACAAGATCGCGGTCGTCACGCAGACCACGCTGTCTGTCGACGACGCGGCCGAGATCCTTCGGGCTGTGAAGTTGCGCTTCCCCAAGGTCCGCGAGCCGAAGCAGCAAGACATCTGCTACGCCACGCAGAACCGGCAGGATGCGGTGAAGGTGCTGGCACCCACGGTCGACATCCTCATCGTCGTCGGCAGCCCGACCAGTTCGAACAGCAACCGCCTGCGCGAACTCGCGCAGCGCCTGGGCACCGAGGCCTACATGGTCGACTCGCCGGCCGATCTGCAGGTGGCGTGGTTCGAGGGCAAGAGCCGCGTCGGCCTCACGGCGGGCGCGTCGGCGCCCGACATCCTGGTGCAGCAGGTGATCGAGCGGCTGCGCGCGCTGGGCGCCACGTCGGTGCGCAGCATCCCGGGTGTCGAGGAGACGATCAACTTCCCGCTGCCGATGGGGCTGGGCGACAAGTCGATGGCCTACCGCAAGGGCGGTTGACGCACGCGCGGTTCAGCCGCGCGGCCGGCGGTGAAAGGTGATCGGGTGGGTGGTTGTCGCGACAGCCTTTGCCGCAGGCGTCTTCTCGGCACGATCACAGCCGTTGCACCCGCAGCTTGATGCGGCCTCGGCGTGCCTGCGCAGCGGGGCGGAAAGCAGCGTTGGCAACGGCAGGCGAAGCAGCATCACTGCCGCCGTGCGGCGCAGCGACGCAGGCATCAACGACCACACCGCGTACGCGCTGCAGCCCGACACCAGCAGCACCACGATCCCTGTTTGCAGCGTTGATGAATCCATCGTCAGCCTCCAAGCCAGAGCGTGATGCGATAGGTCGCGAACGCGGCCACGTAGGCCAGCGCGAACAGGTAGGCGGCCATCAGCAGCGGGTAGCGCCATGAGTTGGTCTCGCGCTTGACCACGGCCAATGTCGAGATGCATTGCGGCGCGAACACATACCACGCGAGCAGCGAATAGGCGGTGGCGAGCGACCAACCTTTGGCAATGACCGGTGCGAGTGCATCGGCCACCTGGCCACCGGCTGCCTCCGACATCGAATACACGGTGCCCAGTGCGCCAACAGCCACCTCGCGCGCCGCCAGCCCGGGCACCAGTGCGATCGAGATCTGCCAGTTGAAGCCGATGGGTGCGAACACGTGCTGCAGGGCCTGACCCATCATCCCGGCGAAGCTGTGCTGAATTGCCGGGCCGGTGGCGCCGATGGGTGCGGCGGGGTAGCTGGAGAGGAACCACAGCACCACCATCAACGAGAAGATGATGCCGCCCACCCGTGCCATGAAGATGCGCGCACGCTCCCACAGGCCGAGCACCAGGTTGCGCAGGCCCGGCACGCGGTAGGGTGGCAGCTCGAGCATCAGTGGCTGGTAGCGGCTTTTCATCCACACGCGCTTGAAGACCCAGGCGACACCCATGGCCGACACCACGCCGGCCACGTACAGCCCGAACAAGGTGAGGCCCTGAAGGTTGAACAGCCCCACGCGCCGGTCGGGCACGAAGGCGCCGATCAGCAGCGCGTAGACCGGCAGGCGCGCCGAACACGTCATCAGCGGCGCCACCATGATGGTGGCGAGCCGGTCTTTCCAGTTCGCGATGGTGCGCGTGGCCATGATGCCGGGGATGGCGCACGCGAAGCTCGACAGCAGCGGGATGAACGCGCGCCCCGACAGGCCCACGCGGCCCATCACGTTGTCGAGCAGGAACGCGGCGCGCGGCAGGTAGCCCGAGTCTTCGAGGATGAGGATGAAGAAGAACAGGATCAGGATCTGCGGCAGGAACACGATCACGCTGCCGGCGCCGGCGATCACGCCGTTCACGAGCAGACTGCGCAGCGGCCCGTCGGCCATGTGCGCGGTGGTGGCGTCCGAGAGCCAGGCCATGCCGGCCTTGATGGCGTCCATCGGCAGGTTGGCCCACGAGAACACGGCCTGGAAGATCAGGAACAGCACGCCCGCCAGGATGGCCAGGCCCCAGACCGGGTGCATCACGACGCCATCGATGCGGTGGTGGAAACGCTGGAACGAGGCCGCGTTCGGCGCGGCGATGGCAAGAATGCGCCGCACCTCGCGTTGCAGTTCGGCCGGCGTGGTGTGGAGCGCCTGGTGCTGCACCTGGTCCTGGGAATAGGGCGGCTCGGGCGTGGCCGCAGCCGCCTGCGCCTCCAGTTGCGCGAGCAGGCCGACGTGGCCGTTGTGCTGCACCGCCACTGTTTCCACCACCGGGCAGCCCAGCTCGGCGGCGAGCTTGGCCACGTCGATGGCCAGGCCTTGCGAGCGCGCCACATCGGCCATGTTCAGCGCCACGATCATCGGCCGCTGCAACTGCCGCAGCTCCAGGACCAGGCGCAGGTTCATGCGCAGGTTGGTCGCGTCGACCACGGCCACGATCGCGTCGGGCGCGTCTTCACCGGCGCGCCGGCCTTCGATCACTTCGAGCGTGACTTGCTCGTCGGGTGTGGCCGGTGACAGGCTGTACGCCCCCGGCAGGTCGACCACCGACACGCTGTGGCCGTTGCGAAGTTTGGCGATGCCGACCTTGCGCTCGACCGTCACGCCGGCGTAGTTGGCGACCTTCTGGCGCGCGCCGGTGAGCAGGTTGAACAGCGCGGTCTTGCCGCAGTTCGGGTTGCCCACGAGGGCCACGCTCCAGGCGGCCACGTGGGGTGGGGCAACGGTGGTCGGCATGGCGGGTCAGGCCGCGGGAGCGGCAAGCAACGCGGCGCCGGCCGAATCGACGCCGGTAACGTCAACGCCGGTAACGTCAACGCCGGTCAGGTCAAGGCTCACCTCGATGCATTGCGCTTCGAGCCAGCGCAGGCCGAACATCGTTTCGCCGATCAGCACCGCCAGCGGCTCGCGCCCGCCCGGGCCGCGGCGCAGCAGCTGCAAAGGCTCGCCGGGGATGAAGCCCAGCTCGGCCAGCCGGCGCAGCGCAGCGTCGTCGATTTCGCCCGACGCCGCAGCCACGCGCTCGACAGTAGCGTGCGCACCATTGGGCAGTTCGTTCAGCAGCATGGGTGGGGTTGGGGTGGGGTCGCAGGCAATGCGTCAATCAGCCAATGCGGCGCTGAATGCACATGCGAATGAGATTGTCTCTCATTGCCGAAAATAGTTCCGCATCCAGCGCCCACCACGCGCCATGTGCAGTGCCAGCAGCACCGGCACGGCCAGGCCGAGGCCCCAGTGCAACACGCTGACGGCGTCGCGCAGTGGCGGCGAGCCGGCGTAATACAGCAGGTAGCCGGTGACCGTCAGCACGGCCATCGTGCCCAACATCAGCCCGCCGCTGCCCCGGTTCAGGCGCCGCCGCCAGGCCGGCAGCACATGGCTTGCGAGCAGCATGCCCACGAGCACCAGCACGGCCATCGCCAGGCCGCCGTGCAGGCGCAGGCTCCAGGCCTCGGCAGGGTGGGTGCCCATGTCGGCGCGCGCGGGCACGAGGTGGTGATAGACCAGCCAGATCACGCCGCTGGCCACCAGGCCCGCGAGCACGGCCAGCAGCGTGGTCTCTTGCCACAGGGGCAGGCGGATCGGGCCGGCGGCGGCCGGGCGCGCGGGCAGGTTCGTTTCTGTTGGCAAGTCAGTCACCCGGGTTTCGCAAGTCACGCCGCGATGTGCGCATCGGTGCAATCGGCGCATTCGGCGGAGTCGAAGTAGCCGAAGCTGCGCCACTGTGCCTGCATGGCGCGGCAGGCCTTGTCGGCGGTGGCGCTGCACACCATGGCCACCTTCGTCAGGGCGTCTGCTACGGCAGCCGATGGCGCCTGCACGACGATGGTGTCGAGCCTTTGAATCACGCGGCCATTTCTCGCGTCGACATGGGCGTCGATATGGGCGTCGATGTGCGCACCGATGCGCGCGGTGCGCTCGGCTTGCGGTGCCTCGCCCGCCCGGCCCGCATGGCTCGATGCGGCCAGCGCCGAACCTTGCAGCATCGCCACCGTGCGCACGCCACCGGCGAAGCGCAGGTCCACCGGGTACGCGGTGGCACCGAAGCAGCGCATGTCCCCGCCGGCGTTCACCAGCGCCGATGTGATGCCGCGCGAGCGAAGCGCATTGATGGCGCAGTCCACCGCATGACCTTTGGCGATGCCGCCCAGGTCGAGCCGTAACGCGCGCTCGAAGCGCACGCAGCCGTCGGCGTCGATGTGCATGTCGGCGCTGCTGCCGCCCGCGCCGGTGTGCGCTGCCACGTCGAAGATGCCCGCCGACGCGGCGTGCACCGCCTGCGCCAGCCGCAGCACGCAGGCAGTGTCGGCATGCACGCGCACCGGGCGCTGGTGGGCGGTGCGCATCAAGACTGACAGCTCGCTCGACGGGTCGTGCACCGACATCAAGGCATGCACCTGCGCCACCGCTGCGAAGGCGGCATCGAAGGCATCGTTCGCGCGCTGCGCATCGGCCTCGACGAGCGTGATGTCGACCAGCGTGCCGAGCAGCGGGCGTGCCCTACGAAGCGGGCTTGAGAGCGAGCTCATAGGTCGCGAGAATGCGGCGCACGCCGTCGGTCACGTGCACGCACGAGAGCGTGGCACCGCTGATGTTCTGGATGTCTTTGTCGACCTGCAGGGCAGCTGCGCGCGTCTTGCCCGCGAACTGCGCACGCCATGCGTCGC
Organism: Rhizobacter sp.; assembly: GCA_031385155.1. GTDB lineage: Bacteria > Pseudomonadota > Gammaproteobacteria > Burkholderiales > Burkholderiaceae_C > LMDS01. The sequence goes on along the minus strand of JANNBF010000046.1, from coordinate 11,252 downwards.
CGCGCACCTGCCCGCCGTAGCTCTCGCGGTAGTCGAGGATCTCGACCTGCTTCACGCTGCCGTCGGGCAACACCGCCACGGCGTAGGTGATGAACTCGTGCTTGCCATAGACATCGTCGATCACGATGGTGCCGAGCAAGCCCTGCGCCGAGCGCGCTTCCCACGCCTTGACCTCGGCGGTGCGCACCCGCGCGTCGGCCGCTTTCGCGATGGCGCTGCGCTGCGCCTCGGTCAGCAGCAGCGTGCGCGGCTTGAACTCGGTGGCAGTCGGGAACAGCACCTTCTGCGCCTGCTCGACACTCAGGTACTGCACCGCGAAGGCCTGCAACGGCGCGCAGGCCGCGCCCAGTGCGGCCGCAGGCAGCAGCCAGGCGATGTGCCCCGGTGTCAGCTTGCTGCTCAAAACGAGTAGCCCACACGCAGCCGGACGTTCGTCCGCTCGGTCGACTTGTAGACGCGGCCGTTGACCAGCTCGACCTTCGCCGAGTCGGAGTAGGCGCCGGCCCACGGCATTTGCTCCATCCAGGTCAGCGTGGCGAACCAGCGTGCGGTGGCGTAGTGGATGTTCGGGCCGACGAACCACGCCGAGTAGTCGCGGTCGCTCGACTTTAGCGAGTGGCCGTTGTAGCCGCGTTCGTTCACCACCTCGAGCCCGGCGCGCCAACCGGGCGCGAAGCGGTACGACGCGCCGCCGCTGAACTTGAGCTTGGCTTCCTTTTCGGTGCCCACGCCAGACCACTTTTCACGCTCCAGTTCGAGCGCCACGTTGCCGGCGAGGATCAGCTGGTCGTCGAGCAGGTTCTTCTGCAGCAGAGCCTTCAACTCCAGTTCACTGACCTTGGGGCCGTGCGTCGCCTCGACGTAGGCGGCCAGGCCGACCGCGTCTTTATAGGGGCTCATCAGCTGGTAGATGCTCTCGACCGACACGCTCTCGAAGTCGCGCTTCGCGTAGCGCGATGACGGCAGCGGCAGCTTGTCGAGCGCCGGCACGTACGAGCCGAAGGTGACCGGCCCGCCGCCGCTCACTTCATCGCCGTCGCCCGACGCGGTGAAGTTCTTGCGCGAGGCCGCCGAGTTGTTGTTCTCTGCCGTGACCGAGTAGTTGTTGAAGTACAGCGACAGGGTCCAGCGGTCGGTCACGCCGTACTCGATCGAGGTGCGGCTTTGCCACAGGCGGTAGGTGCCCTCGGACTTCTTGGTGCGAAAGGTGGTCGTCTGCTCGACCTCAATGGCCTTGGCCGGCAACGTTTCGCTGAGGTACGAATACGCGAACGGTTGTTCGTTGGCGTGCACCGCGCAGGCCGTGGTGAGCGCAGCCAGCGCCGCGAGCCGGGTGATGTTGATGTTCATGGCGTGAATCAAGGTTGTCTCAAGGCGTTGTGGTTCGTATCAAGCGCCGGTGTAGCGCAGCGAGCCGAACAAGCCTTCGGTCTCGTCGGCGGGGCCGGCAGCGAAGTACAGCGCGTTCGAGTCGCCCAGGCTCGCGCCGTTGCCGAACAGCAGCCCCCACAGGCCGGGAATCACGAGCTTGTTGCCGTTCGCGTCACGCATGTATTCGGTCGCGCGGCGGGCGGTGGTGTCGAAGCCGACCAAGGTGCCGTCCGAGAAGTTGCCGACGATCAACTGGTTCGAGAATGGCCCGAAGTTCGCGGGCGCGACAGTCACGCCCCAAGGCCCGTTGAGGGCGCCGCGGTCGTCCCACACGGCCACCAGCTGGCCGTCGCCGGTGTACTCGACGAGCCGGCCGCGCCCACGGCCGGATGATTCAACGGCGGGCAGCAACTGGCCCGGGTGGTCGGGGTCGAAACTGGTGTTCACGTACATCACGAAGACGGAGGTCTTGGTGCCGACCTTCAAAGTCTGCACATTGAACGGCGCCAGGTCGCCGACCTTGAAGCCGCCGCTGCTGAAGAAGGGGTTTGCGAAGCGCGTGCCCAGCGGCTCTTCCTGCAACTGGGCGTTGAAGTAGCGCAACCGGGGCTCCGGGTTGGCGCCGAAGTCGTTGACGAGCAAGCCGTCGCTCGTCGGCAGCATCGCCAGGCCGAAGAACGAGCTGCCGCCGGCGCTGTCGTCGAGCACGGTCAACGCATCGGTGGGGCGGTCAAAGCTGCCGTCGGCGCTCTGGCGTTCCGTCCATGCCGAGAGCACGCCGTTGTCGGAGACGAACAGGAACTTCGCCACGTTCGTGATCGCGCCGTTCGGGTGGGCCTGTGTAATCACGAAGTGGCTGCCCGGGTTGAACACCACGCCGTTGGCCGCGCCGACCCCGGCGGGCGATGCCGGCAGCGCCACCGTGGCCAGGCCGTCGGTGCGCAGCGGGGCACCTTTCACATCGCCCACGTACTCGTACGACACGCCGCTGGCCGTGACCCAGAAATGCCCGCCGGCACCGGCAGGGCGGATCGCCAGCCCCCAGGCATCGACCAGGCCCGGCTCGACAATCAGCGGCTTGTACGCGGCCGATGTGGCTACCAGGTTCGTCTGCCGGTAAGCGTTGCCCGCGGCAACCGACTCACCGCCGCCGCCGCAGGCCTGCAACAGCGGCAACACCGCGAATGCGCCCGTGGTTTGCGCGCCGAGGCGCATGAAATGTCTGCGATCCATTCAACAAGCTCCGTGTCATGCGGCCGCTTGTTGGCCGTTTGTTGAATGTTAAATGCGAATCGTTCTTGTTAAAAGTCAATGACCCTCGCTGACCGAGGTCTGTTGGGTTGAGTTTGCAAATGCGATTGATTCGCAGTAATAATCTTCGCCATAACAGCCATAACAAGGAGCCAGCCATGAAGGGCGACGCCAAAGTCATCGAGCACCTGAACGCGCAGCTCAAGAACGAGCTGACCGCGATCAATCAGTACTTCGTTCATTACCGGATGCTCAAGCACTGGGGTTTCGACAAGCTCGCAAGCAAGGAGTACGACGAATCGATCGGCGAGATGAAGCACGCCGACGCCCTGATGGAGCGCATCTTCACGCTCGACGGCCTGCCCAACCTGCAAGACCTGGGCAAGTTGCTGATCGGTGAAAACGTGCCCGAAGTGCTGGCCTGCGATCTGCAGTCGGAGACCGGTGCGCAGGCCACCATCAAGGACGGCATTGCGCACTGCGAGTCGGTGCGTGACTACGTCTCGCGCGACCTGCTGCAAGACATCCTCGACGACACCGAGGAACACATCGACTTCCTCGAAACCCAGATCGACCTCATCGGCAAAGTCGGCGTGCAGAACTACCTGCAGTCGCAGATGGGCGCGGTCAGCTGACGCTACGCAGAGGCTGCCATGATTGTTTGCGTGTGCCGCCGCATCACCGACCACCAGATCCGCCAGGCGGCGGCTGACGGCGCGGTGAGCCTGGAATGCCTGCAGTTCGAATTGGGTGTGGCCATGCAGTGCGGCCGCTGCGCCGACTGCGCTTCGCAAGTGCTGTGCGCGGCGCGTGCCGCGAAGGGCGATGCGCGCGTGCCACACCCGCAGCACATCGGCCTGGGTTTGCGCGCGCAACCGGCTTGATCACGCCGATCTGATCGGTGGGCTGATCGCACATCGGAGGCCTGCCTACAATTCGACGCTCCGGCACTTTTCAGGCCTTCGTTTGAAGGCCACAACCCCATGCTCGACATCACCCTGCTGCGCAAGGACCTGGCCGCCGTCGTGGCCGGCCTGGAGCGGCGCACTTCCCCGCAGCCGTTCCTCGACGTGCCCCGTTTCACCGCGCTCGAAGCCGAGCGCAAGACGCTGCAGTCGCGCACCGAAGAGTTGCAGGCGCAGCGCAATGCGCTGTCGAAGCAGATCGGCCAGTTGAAGTCGAAAGGCGAAGACACCGCCGCAGTGATGGCGTCGGTGGCCGGCATTGCCGATGAACTGAAGGCGTCTGCAGAGCGGCTCGATGTGTTGCAGGCCGAGTTGTCGGCGCTGCTGATGGCCGTGCCGAACGTGCCGCAGGCCGATGTGCCGGTCGGCGCCGACGAGACCGGCAACGTCGAGGTGCGGCGCTGGGGCACGCCGCGCGAACTGGGCTTCGCGGCGCGCGACCACGTCGACCTGGGCGCACCGCTGGGCCTCGATTTCGACACTGGCGCCAAGCTCTCCGGCGCACGATTTTGCTTCATGCGCGGGCCGGTCGCGCGGCTGCACCGCGCCCTTGCGCAGTTCATGCTCGACCTGCACACCCAGGCGCACGGCTACACCGAGTGCTACACGCCGTACATCGTGAACCGCGAAATCCTCGAAGGCACGGGCCAGCTGCCCAAGTTCAAGGAAGACATGTTCTGGGTCAGCCGCGGTGGCGACGACACCCAGGCCGAGCAATACCTGATCTCCACGTCCGAGATCTCGCTCACGAACACCGTGCGTGAATCGGTGCTGGCCGAGAGCGCGCTTCCCATCAAGCTGACCGCGCACAGCCCGTGCTTCCGCAGCGAAGCCGGCAGCGCCGGGCGCGACACGCGAGGCCTGATCCGCCAGCACCAATTCGACAAGGTCGAGATGGTGCAGGTCACGCACCCGCAGCACAGTGCCGCAGCACTCGAAGAAATGGTCGGCCATGCCGAGGCGGTGTTGCAGCAACTCGGCCTGCCGTACCGCGTTGTGCTTCTGTGCACCGGCGACATGGGCTTCGGCGCGAGCAAGACCTACGACCTGGAAGTGTGGGTGCCGGCGCAGAACACCTTCCGCGAGATCAGTTCATGCTCGAACATGGATGCGTTCCAGGCGCGGCGCATGCAGGCCCGCTTCAAGAACGCGCAGGGCAAGAACGAACTCGTGCACACGCTGAACGGCTCCGGCCTGGCGGTCGGCCGCACGCTCGTCGCGGTGCTCGAGAACGGCCAGAACGCCGACGGCTCGATCACCGTTCCCGAGGCTCTGCGCCCGTACATGAGCGGCGTGGCTGTGTTGAAGGCGTGAGCTGATCGACGCCGAAAGTGTGGGGCTAGAAAGGCTTGGGCTAGAATAGAGGGCTCGGCAGCGACCTGCCGCTGTGACTCAAAAGCCAGACTTGTGAGTCACGTTGCGACACCTGGAGAGGTGGCAGAGTGGTCGAATGTACCTGACTCGAAATCAGGCGAACCGTAAGGTTCCGAGGGTTCGAATCCCTCCCTCTCCTCCATAGGTGAATCGCATGAAATCAAGCCGCCTTCGGGCGGCTTTTTTACGCCGCGAGATTACGCCGCGAGATTACGCCGCGAGATTGCGCCGCGCGATTGCGCCGCGAGATCGCGCCGCGAGATCGCAGCCCGCAAGCGGCGCTTCGCCTCAGGGGCACAACTCCATGCGCCGCGTCACGCCGCGAATCACCTCGTCGCTGAACCAGAAGAAGTAGCTGGTCACGGTGACGACCGCGCTGTCTTTGGTGCGGGTCTTGTACTCCACCGGGACCACCCAGCCCACGTAGCCGCCGGTGTTCGCGCCCATCGGGCAGGCGCCGCGTTGCGGTGTGCCGATGACGAGTTCGCGGCTCGGGTCGGCGCCGCGCACCGTGGCGTCGAAGTAGTTCGCAATCGCCTGTTCGTGGTTGCGCGGTGCGGTCGAGCGCACGACTGTTTCGCGCGGCGCAGGGGGCGTGCTTTCACACCCGGCAAGCAGGCAAGCTGCGCACAGGCCGGCGGCGCAAAGGGCGGTGGCGAACGTCGTCATCGTTTGGGTTCCTGGGTGGGCCGCAACGGGCCGGGGCGCCATCGCAGCGGATGAAGGTTGGAGCGCTGGTTGTCGCACAAGTCAAAGCCGACCGCCGTCACTGCACGCCCGGGCCATCGCCATTTTGCCGACTGTGGCCGAAAGCGCGCGGTTTGTCTGCGCCGGCGTTGCTGCGCTGCGGCCACAACAGTGCAGCGGTATTAGCTCACGAACCCCGGCGCCGCGCTGCACAACCCCCTGGGTCACGGGCTGGAGCATTGGTGAGCCGCAGCAAAACAATGCGGCCATGAAGATCAAACCTACACAAATCTACGATTGGGCTTCCGAACCAGTGGACGAACGGCCGTCGGAGTTCATGTCGACCGGGTACTCGCACCTGTCGGGCTTCTACCCGCAGACCGAGGCGCCACTGCGGCGCCGCGCCAAGAGCTCCCGGTTCGGGTTCAAGAGCGTGTTGCTGGGCGTCTTGGCGGTGATCGGGATGGGCGCGTTGGCCATCGACAAGCTGATGCCGCTGCTGCGCTCCTGAGGCGGGGCCTTCACGCATCTTTACGCGCCAGTCAACCCGCGTTCACCGCCACCGCCGAGCATCGTGTTCCAGGGCAATCGTGCCCTCGACCAGGTGTTCAAGATGCATTCCATTCAAACGAGCGGCGCGGCCCACCCCCGGCCGCAAGCCCTGTCGCGCATGACCCGCGCTCTCACGTTCGCGCTGGTCGTTGGCGCATCTGCGTGCGCTGCGTTCTCGGCTCAGGCCCAGGGCATGGGCATGGGCCCCGGCGGTCACGAAGGCCGCCCCGCGATGATGCATTTCGGTGGCTCGCCCGAGCACATGGCGCGCGGCATCGACCACATGCTCGACGGCCTGAACGCCACCGACGCGCAGCGCACGCAGATCAAGCAGATCGTGCAAGCCGCTGCCGCCGACCTGAAGGCTCAGCACGAGGCGGGCCGCGCGCTGCACCAGAAAGGCATGCAGATCTTCGCGGCACCGAATGTCGACACGGCGGCCGCCGAATCGCTGCGCCAGCAAATGAGCGCACAGCACGACCAGGCGAGCAAACGCACGCTGGCGGCCATGCTCGATGTGAGCAAGGTGCTCACCCCGGACCAGCGCGCGAAGATCGGCGAGCGCATGGTGAGCCGCGACGCGCAGATGCAGGAGCGCCGCCAACGCATGCAGCGTGACCACGCGGCCCGGCCGGCGCGCCCCTGACCGCGCGGCCGCTAACATGGCTGCACAGACCGCCCGCAGCGCTGCGGGCCTTCACGCAAACGGCGCCAGGCCGGGTGCACCCTTCGGCGCCCCACCAGGCGCCCCACTCAATGCGCTGCATGCACGTGCGCCGAACCTGCCGAACATTGTCATGACGGCCCGACTGCTGCTGATCGACGACGACGCCCGCCTGGCCGCGATGGTGGGTGACTACCTGCGTGCCGCCGGCCTCGACATCGAGACCGCCGGCACCCTGGCGGCTGGCCGCGAACGGCTCGCCGGCGGCATGTTCGATGCGCTCGTGCTCGACCTGATGCTGCCCGATGGTGACGGTCTCGACCTGTGCCGCGAGATCCGAGCGCAGCCGCGCCTGCGGCACCTGCCGCTGCTGATGTTGACGGCGCGTGGCGAGCCGATGGACCGCATCGTCGGCCTCGAGCTGGGCGCCGACGACTACCTGCCCAAGCCCTTCGAGCCGCGTGAGTTGCTGGCGCGGGTCAAGGCTTTGCTGCGCCGCGCTGCGGTGCAACCGGTCGCTGATGACGTGCTGCGGTTCGGCCGGCTCGAAGTCGACCTCGGCGCGCGCGTGGCCCGGCTCGACGGCCAGGTGTGCGACCTCACCGGCCACCAGTTCGACCTGCTCGTGGTGCTGGCCCAGAGCCCCGGCCGCGTGCTCTCGCGCGACCAGATCATGGACTCGCTCAAGGGCCACCCGCTGGAGGCGTTCGACCGCTCGATCGATGTGCACATCTCGCGCATCAGGGCCGTCATCGAAGACGACGCGAAGCTGCCGCGCCGGGTGCTCACGGTGCGCGGCGCCGGCTACGTGTTCGCACGCAAGCAGGACGCCGACGACGCGCCTGGGTCTTGAGTTGCGTCCCGGCCTGACCCCAGCCGGCGGCCGCACCGGCGGCGTGCCGCCCCTGCCCGCATGAAGAGCCTGTACCTGCGCATCTACGCCACCATGGTGGTGGTGCTGCTGCTCTTCGCGGCCGCTTCGGGCTGGGTGTTTCAGCGCCACATGGCACAAGAGCGTGTGCGGGCCGAGTCGGTGTTGACCGAGCGCATGAGCGCATGGGCCGAGTTGATCCAGCGCTCGCTGCCCGGCGTTGACGCGCCACCCGAACTGCAGGCGGCTGCGCTGCGCGAATGGGCGTTCCGCCTGCGGCTGCCGCTCGCGCTCGACAGCGCGGTGGGTGAGCGGATCGGCGTGTCGGACTCGTTCCTGCGGCGCCAGGAAGAAGGCGTGGCGCGGGGCCTCGCGGTGCGGCTCGAAGACGGCCGCACCTTGTGGATACTGCGGCCCGGCGGCGCCCTGCGCCAGGGCGCGGCGGGCGCACGCGGCAGCATCGGCCTCGGCAGCCCCATCGGTCTGAGCCCGCAGGGGCTGCGGCCGGGCAGCGCCGACCGGCCACCGCCAGACGGCCCGCCGTTCGTGCCCTTCCTGCCGTTCCTGCCGCCCGCATGGCAGCAGGGCGTGGGGCTGATCGTGGTGCTGGTGCTGCTGTTCATCGGTGTGTCGGCCGGTGCCTACCCGGTGGTGCGCCGCCTCACGCGCCGGCTCGAAGCGCTGAAGCAGGGCGTCGAGCAGTTCGGTGCGGGCCAGCTGCACCACCGTGTCGATGTGACCGGGCGCGACGAGGTCGCGGCCGTGGCGCTGAGCTTCAACGTGGCCGCAGCGCGGGTCGAGGCGCTGGTGAAGTCGCACCAGTCGTTGCTGGCCAACGCCAGCCACGAACTGCGCTCGCCGCTGGCGCGCATGAAGATGGCGGTGTCGATGCTCGATGACGCCGCCCCCGCGCAGCGCGCGCGGCTCAAGACCGAGATCGACACCAACGTGGCCGAGCTCGACGCGCTCGTCGAAGAGGTGTTGCTCGCAAGCCGCCTCGACGCTGCCGCCACGCTGGACCGTCAGGAACCTGTCGAGCTGCTCGGCATGGCCGCCGAAGAAGCCGCCCGCGTCGACGCGTTGGTGAGCGGTGCGCCGCTTCATGTGCTGGGCGACGAGCGCCTGCTGCGCCGCGCGCTGCGCAACCTGCTGGAGAACGCGCGCCGCTACGGTGGGGGTGACAGCAGCGTGACCATCGAGCGGCGCGGCGGGCAGGCCTGCGTCAGCGTGTGCGACCGCGGCCCCGGCGTGCCCGAGGCGATGCGCGAGCGCATCTTCGAGCCGTTCTTTCGCCTGCCCGGCCACGCCGAGCAGGCCGGCGGCGTGGGCCTGGGGCTGAGCCTCGTCAAGCAGATCGTGCAGCGCCACGGCGGCACCGTGCGCTGCGAGGCGCGCCAAGGCGGCGGCAGTTGCTTCGTGGTGGCGTTGCCAGCGGCCTGAGCGGCTGCGGCCGGCGCCTTGACGCCACGACGTCACGAACCATTGGCCGCTGCCGCCACGCCCTCGCGGCTGCGCTCGGCGTACTTGTTGAAGCGCCAGGCCGTGCCTTCGCGTGTGATGCGGCGCCAGGTCACCCGCTTCTCGGACGGCGTCATCACGGGCCAGTGCTGCACCTCGTCGAACGTGCGCCCGCAGCCTTTGCAGATGTCGTCGCCCTGGCTCGTCGAGCAAATCGCGATGCAGGGCGCATCGGGTGTGCTGGCGTACCACGCGAGCCAGGCGTCGTGGGCCTTCGCGGGCATCGTCGCCTCGTCGCACTCGGCCTCGTGGTGGTAGACCATCAGGCCGTAGACGGTGGCCAGCGCGCGCACCTCGGCGCAGGCGCTGATGCCGTCGGGCGACGGCGAGCGCTCGCGCCACCAGTTGATGGCGGATTCGATGTCGGTGATGTGCAGGGCGGCCATGGTGTCGTCGGGGCGGGGCGGCAAGGATAGCGCCTTGTCGCAGGCAGGTTTGGTATGGTGCGGCATGCCCCGCAAAGCAACTCCAATCGACTGCAGCCCATGACCGACTTCCGAAGTGTCCCCATGTTCCAGCACGTGCGCCAGCTCCCGCACTCGCAAGCCCAACGTCTCGCCGCAGCGGTGCTGCTGACACTCGCCGCGGCCTGCCTGGCCGGTTGTTCGGTGCTCGGCCTGCCGTCGATCGGTGGTGACGACAAGGCGGCGGTCAAGCCAGCGCCGGCCACCGTCAGCCAGCCTGGCCGCAAGGTCGTGCTCGTCGGGCTCGATCAAGCCGGCGCGCGGGTCGAGCTCGGCCTCGATCAGCAACTGCAGGTGCGGCTGCTGACCAGGGTGGCGGCGGCGCCCGAGTGGGCGCTCATCGGGCCGGTGCCGGCAACGGTCAGCGTGCAAGGGCCGAGGTTCGAGCCCGATGTGCGCGGCAACGTCAGCGGCGAGGTCGAGGGCGATACGGTCTGGCAGGTCCGCCCGGCCGCTGCGGGCAGCGTGCAGCTGCGCTTCGAGTACCGGCGCCCGCGCAGCACCGCGCCGGCCACGCAGGTGGTCACGTACGACGTGGTCATCAAGTAGCCGGGCCGTCGCCCCACCGCAGTCACCCGGCCCGGCTCGGATGATCGGCAACCTGAGCTTGCGGCTGGCCACGCGCGACGACGCGGCCGCCATCGCCCGCATGTCGCGTGACCTGATCGAGCAGGGCCTGGGCTGGAGCTGGACGACCGCGCGCGTGCTGCGCAGCGTGCGCAGTGCCGACACCAACGCCGTGCTCGCACTCGAAGACCAGCGCATCGCCGGCTTCGCGATCATGAAGTACGGTGATGCCGAAGCGCACCTGCTGCTGTTGGCGGTGCAGCCCTGGGCGCAGCGGCGCGGCGTGGGCATGGCGCTCACGCGCTGGGTCGAGGGCTCGGCGCGGGTGGCCGGCATCGGGCAGGTCTACCTCGAAGCGCGCGCCGGCAACGCGGCGGCGCGGGCGTTCTACGAGCGGCTGGGCTATGTGGCGGTGCAGACGCTGCCGGGCTACTACCAGGCGCGCGAAGCGGCGGTGCGCATGGCGCGCGATCTCTGGTGAATCCTAGGCCTGGATCGCCCCACCCATCAATGCGCGGTCGCTCGCGCCGAGGGTCGAGTACAGGGCAGTGTGGTCACGTGGCAGCAGCACGTCGATGGCGCGGTCGAGCGCGGCCGTGGCGCGAGCCAGCGATTCGCGCTGTGCCGCCACCTGACCGCTGGCCAACGCCAGCCGGTGCCGCAGCGCAGCCGGCACGCTGCCGCTTCGGGCTGCGCTCGCAAAGTGTTCCACCGCCAGCGCCAGTGCGCGGTGCAGTTCGGTCGCGTGCAGGTCAACGCCCGCGGTGTCGCGCGCGCGCAGGGATTCGCCGAGTGCGGCCAGGCGCAGTTCGACGGCAGCCAACGCCGGCTCGAGCGCCGGTTGATTGAACGATGGAAGCGCCGGCTCGAACGAGCGCGCCGGCGCCAACGGTTGCGCCGGTGCCGGTGGGGTGTCGGGCGTGTCGCGAGCGGCGACGGGCACAGCAGCCGGGTTGTGCATTGCGGTC
>JANNBF010000025.1:0-19015 GCA_031385155.1 Rhizobacter sp. | reverse complement strand
GGCGTGCAGGAACAGCAGCACATCGCCCTGCGCGCGCGCGGCGCCGGCGTTCATCTGCCGCGCGCGGCCGCGCGGCGCGAGCAGCACCGCGTCAGTCAGGCCAGCGCAGGCGGCGCGGGTCGCGTGGTGGGCATCGGCCTGGCCGCCGTCGACGACGATCACCTCCGCACCTTCGCTGCGCCAGCCCGCCAGCGCACGCAGCGCGTCGCCCAAGGTCGCGGCCTCGTTGAGCACCGGCACGATGATCGACACACGCGCCGTCATGGGCGGGCGTCGTTCAGGCGCCAGTCGTAGTCGAGGAACCTGATGCGCGCGGCTTGCGCGCGCACCTTCTCCTGCTCGGCCGGAACGTCGCTCAAACGCAGCGCGTAGCGGGCCATGAACGCCGCCACGCTGGCGATGCCGTGGTGGCCGAGCTCGAAGTCGCGACCGTACCAATCGAAGACCTTCGAGACCTCGAGCTCGCCGTTGCCGCCGTTGGCGCCGTTGTAACGGTTGCGGCTGCGGTCCGACATGAAGCGCTCAGCCTGCGCGTCGAGTTGCGCGTCGAGCCGTTCCGCCACATAGGCTTCTTCGCGCAGCATCGGGCAGCCGATGGACGCGCAGTTCAGCGCGAAGTGAATGCGCGGGTCGTCGTAGGCGCCACGCTGGCGCAGCATGGTCTGCTCGATGTCGTCCAGGCTCGTGGCCTCACCGAACAGCGTGAAGAACTTCTTCTTCCACGGGCTCTGGATCAGGCTGCCGAGGTCCTTGATCGACTGCAGCGCCGGGTACTTGGTGAGCACCAGCTCGATGGTGAAAGCGTTGTAGGCGTTGATGAGAAACGCCATGCGCTGCGGCTTGCTCCAGCCGTTGAACTCAGCGCGCGGCACGGCAGAGACGCTGTCGAGATAGAGCTTGAGCGCCGCCCGCTCCTGGGCCATGCCTTGATAGCGAAGCTGCGACGCATTGCCGCCGCTCACCCGCAGCACGTGCTTGCCGAGCAACGTATTGAAGACCGTGTGCTGCGCATCGAACGCGGCGTGTGCGGGGCGCGGCATGAGGGCCAGCATGACCATCAGCGCCATCGGGACCCAGAGAAAGCGGACGAGGGCCTTGAACATGGGAACAGGCGGTCTCACGCCGCCTTGAGCGCGCCGCCGCAACTGCTGCCCTGGCCCGCGGTGCAGCCGTAGCAGTGGTCGGCCACACGCACCGCGCGGCCTTGCAGCTCGGTGTGCAGCAGGTCGCGCAGGTGCGGCCGGGGGTTGCCCGCGACCGTTGGCAACGACGATGACGACGGCAAGGGCAGCCCGAGCATCTGGTTGAAGTCGCAGTCGTACAGGAAGCCTTGCCAATCGACGCTGACGAGCGACTTGCACATCACCGCCTCCAGGTTCGCGGCCTGGAACGACGCCTTCAACAACGCCATGTAGGGCTTGAACTCGCCCTTGGACACGAGCGTGCTGCCGAAGCGCTGGATCGGCATGTTGGCGAGCGCGAACAACTCGTTGAAGACGATGCCGAAGTGCGTGCCCAGCTCGCGCTTGTAGTCGGCCTGGAGCTGCGTTTGCTCGGGCGGCAGCACGGGGCCTTGCGGGTTGTAGACGAGGTTGAGCACCCGCCCCGAGCCCGGCCGCCCGTAGCCGAGCGCGTTGAGCTGCTGCAGCGCCGCGATGCTCTTGTCGAACACGCCTTCGCCGCGCTGCCGGTCGACGCGCTCGACCGAATAGCACGGCATCGACGCGACCACTTCCACGCCCTGGTCGGCAAGAAACGCGGCCAGGTCTTGCTGGCCGGGCTCGAACAGGATGGTGAGGTTGCAACGGTCGATCACACGCACGCCCATCGCGCGCGCTGCGCTGACCAGGCGGCGGAAATGCGGGTTCAGTTCGGGCGCGCCGCCGGTGAGGTCGAGCGTTTCGATGCGGGCGTGGCGCAGCACGTCGAGCACAGCGTCGACGGTCTCGCCGTCCATCGCCTCGGTGCGGTTCGGCCCGGCGTTCACGTGGCAATGCAGGCAGCTCTGGTTGCAGCGGTAGCCCAGGTTGACCTGCAGCGTCGACAGGCGCGCGCGCCTCGTCGCGGGGAAGTCGGTGCGCGTCAGTAGCGGCAAGGTGGCGTGCATTCGGAAAGCCCGGTTTGGAGTGAATTCGAAGTGCCGAAGAATGCCCGAATCGGCCAACCCGCGTCGGCACACCGGAGCACTGCGGGCGGGCATGCAGTGCGGGGTTGGACCACCTCCGTCGCAACGGCAGCGCAAAACCTTTCATCGGAAAGTTCCGCACGGCATCGGCCGACAGACGGGCGCCGCCATTCACGCCGTTGACGCCGTCCACGTCATTCACGTCATTCACGTTAGGCTCGGCCGACCCCACACACCCAAGGTGATGCTCTTGAACAAACGCTGGTGGCTCGCCGCCCTGTTGCTGCTGGTGATTGCGGCCTTCTTCGCGCTCGGCCTGCAGCGCTACTTCACCCTCGCCGCCGTCAAGGGCAGCCAGGCCGCGTTGACCGCGTGGCGTGACGCGCAGCCGCTGACCGCCGCGCTGGCGTTCTTCGCGGTGTATGTGGCGATGGCGGCGCTGTCGATCCCCGGTGCCACGGTGCTCACGCTCGCGGCGGGTGCGCTGTTCGGGCTGGGCTGGGGCACGCTGATCGTGTCGTTCGCGTCCAGCATCGGCGCGACGCTGGCCTTTCTGGTGGCGCGCTGGTTGCTGCGCGACTGGGTGCAGTCGAAGTTCGCCGAGCGCCTGAAGGCGCTGAACACCGGCATCGCGAAAGACGGTGCGTTCTACCTGTTCACGCTGCGGCTGGTGCCGGTACTGCCGTTCTTCGTGGTGAACCTGGCGATGGGCCTGACGCCGATCCGCCCGCGCACGTTCTACTGGGTCAGCCAGCTCGGCATGTTCGCGGCCACGGTCGTGTACGTGAACGCCGGCACGCAGCTCGCGAGCATCACGTCGCTCTCGGGCATCGTGTCGCCCGGGGTGCTGGGCTCGCTGGTGCTGCTGGGCGTGTTCCCGCTCGCGGCGCGCAAGCTGAGCGACGCGGTGCGGGCGCGCAAGGTCTATGCACGCTGGACGAAGCCGAAGCGCTTCGAGCGCAACCTCGTCGTCATCGGCGCGGGCTCGGCGGGCCTGGTCACGGCCTTGATCGCGGCCACGGTGCGGGCCAAGGTCACGCTGGTCGAGAAGCACGCGATGGGCGGCGATTGCCTGAACACCGGCTGCGTGCCGTCGAAGGCCTTGATCCGTTCGGCGCGGCTCCTGTCGCACATTGCCCGTGCGCCGGAATTCGGGATTCGCTCGGCACGGGCGGAGTTCGATTTCGCGGAGGTGATGGAACGCGTGCAGCGTGTCGTCAAGACCATCGAGCCGCACGACTCGGTCGAGCGCTACACCGCGATGGGGGTCGACGTGGCAGTGGGCACCGCGCGCATCACGAGCCCGTGGGAGGTCGAGGTGACGCGTGCCGACGGCACGCTGCAGCGGCTGACCACCCGCGCCATCGTCATCGCCGCCGGGGCGCGGCCCTTCGTGCCGAAGCTGCCGGGCATCGAGCTGGTCGAGGTGCTCACGTCCGACAACGTCTGGAACCTGCGCGTGCGCCCCGAGCGGCTGCTGGTGCTGGGCGGTGGGCCCATCGGCTGCGAACTGGCGCAGGCCTTCGCGCGGCTCGGCTCGCGCGTCACGCAGGTCGAGATGGGGCCGCGTTTGCTGGCCCGCGAAGACGACGATGTGTCGGCGATGGTGCTGGCGCGCTTCATCGCCGAGGGCGTCGACGTGCGGGTGGGCCATGCGGCGAAGCGCATCGAGGTGGTGAAGACCGAACGCAACGGCGCGCCGAGCGAAGAGCGCACGCTGATCGCCGAGCACGAAGGCATCGAGGTGCGCCTGCCGTTCGACGCGCTGCTGGTGGCGGTAGGCCGCAGCGCCAACCTCACCGGCTACGGGCTCGAAGAACTCGGCGTGGCCACGGGCAAGACGGTCGAGGTGAACGGCTATCTTCAAACCAGCCTGCCCAACATCTACGCCGCCGGCGACGTGGCCGGGCCGTACCAGTTCACCCACGTGGCATCGCACCAGGCCTGGTATGCGGCGGTGAACGCGCTGTTCGACCCGTTCAAGAAGTTCAAGGCCGACTACCGCGTGATCCCCGCCGCGACCTTCATCGAACCCGAGGTCGCCCGCGTCGGCCTGAACGAACGCGAAGCGGCCGAGCAGAAGATCACCGTAGAAGTCACGCGCTACAACATCGACGACCTGGACCGCGCCATCGCCGACAGCGAAGCCCACGGCTTCGTGAAGGTGCTGACCTCGCCGGGCAAGGACCGCATCCTCGGCGCCACCATCGTGGGCGACCACGCGGGCGAACTGCTCGCCGAGTTCGTGCTCGCCATGAAGCACGGCATCGGCCTCGACAAGATCCTCGGCACGATCCACACCTACCCGACGATGGGCGAGGCGAACAAGTACGCCGCCGGCAACTGGAAGCGGGCGCATGCGCCGCAGTGGGCGCTGGCGTGGGCCGAGCGCTTCCACGCGTGGCGGCGCGGGTAAAAGCCGCGGGGTCAGTGGTAGTCGTCTTCGCGTTGATGCCGAACGGCCAGGATGTTGACCTTTGCATTGCCCTCGATCTCATAGAGCGCCACGTAACCCGACCCTTGGCACGGCACCACGAGTTCGCGCACGAACGAGCTTTGCCCGGCCTTGCGGTAGATGAAGGGCGCGCGGCTCAACTGGGTTTCGACCTGCGCGGCGAGGGTGTCGATGACGCTCTGCGCCGTATCGAAGTCTTCTGCGGTCTCTGCCTTCGTCAACAGGAAATCGAACAGCCGCAACAGGTCGTCCCGTGCAGCTGCCGTGTAGCGAACCTCGAAGCCATGCGTCACCCGAGCACCTGCTTGCGCCGGGCGTCGAGCCGGCGTTGCAGTTCACCGTGCACGCTGGCGGCCGAATGGTAATTGCCGGTGCGTTGCGCCGTCTGGCTGGCTTGCAGGCCACGGGCGTAGAACTCGGCTTGAACCTGGCGCCGATAGATGGCTTCGCGCACTGCGGTTTCGATCAGACCGGTCAGCGTTTCGCCTTCGCGCAAAACGCTTTCGGCGGCCTCGCGCAGGTCAGCGTCGACGCGAAGCGACGGGAACGTGGCGGTTTTCATGATGGCATTGCGTTGCATGTGCGACGCAATAAGTTTAGCCTCAATCGAACACCGGCACCACGTCGTCCTTCAAGCGCCCGCGCACATGCTCGTAGTCAGGCATCACCGAGCGCACCACGTCCCAGAAACGCGGGCTGTGGTTCATCTCGCGCAGGTGCGCGAGTTCGTGGGCCACGACGTAGTCGATGGTGGGCATCGCGAAGTGAATGAGCCGCCAGTTCAGGCGGATCGAGCCGTCGGCGCTGGCGCTGCCCCAGCGGGTTTGCGCTGACGACAGACTCAGCCGCGTGTAGCGCACGCCGAGTTGCGCGGTGAAGTGCTGGCAGCGCTCTTCGAACACGCGCCGCGCCTGGCGTTGCAGCCAGCTCTGCACGCTGTCGCGGATCTGCGCGGCCGTCGCCGTATGCGGCAGGCCGATGTGCAGCGTGAGGCGCGGCATACCGGGCAGCGCGGCGCCGTTGGTGTTCAGCAGCGCACCGCCCTTGGTGGTGCCGGCGCGCGGGTCGAGCACCACGATCACCGGCTCGCCGAGGAACGGGATGGACGTGCCGTCACGCCAGTCGACCTTCGCGGCCTGCAGGCGCTGCGCGCGCTCCTGCTGCTCGGCGAGCTTGCGCAGGATCCACGCGCCTTTCTCGCGCAGTGCGGCTTCTACGTCGCCCACGCCGACCCACTTCGGCGCGTTGACGCTCAGGCCCTCGACGCCGACGACGAAGCCGATGCTGCGGCGCTTGGAGCGCCTGAACTCGTAGGCCACCAGGTGGTCATTCAACTTGATCTCGCGCGCGGCCTGCGGGTGGCGGAAGACGGCGGGGGTGAGCACGCTGCACAAGGTGGCGGACGGTTCGGGGGCGCTCCGCGGTTCGGGGGGCGGCGCTGCTTGCGGGGCCGGCGCCGCAGGCAGCGATGGCGGCGAGATGAGCGCTTGCGGCTGGGGCGGCGTGGCCGGCAGATCGAGCGGCAGAGCCAGCGGCAGAGCAATCGGCGCAGTGACGGACACCGCCACGTCCCCGAACAGCTGCAGCTGCGAGGCGTCGGGGGCGGCAGCGCGGCGCGTCATGGGCGCGGAGTTTAGCGGGGCGCTTCGCGCTTGCCAGTGTCCGCACCTGCACCTGCACCAGTGCCACCGTAGGCCTCGGGGTCGAGCCGGTGCATCTCGGCTTCGATCCAGGTCTCGACCTCGCGCATCAGCTCGTCGGGCTCGCGGCCGGCGGTGGGAATGGGCATGCCGATGGAAACGTCGATCACCCCCGGCCGCAGCACGAAGCTCTTGCGCGGCCAGCAGCGCGCCGAGGTCACGGCGATGGGCACGACCGGCCGCCCGGTGGTGATGGCGAGCCGCGTGCCGCCGCTCTTGTAGGTGCCGCGCCCGCCGCGCGGGGCGCGCGTGCCTTCGGGGAACATGATGACCCAGTGGCCCTTGTCCATGAAGCGCTTGCCCTGCTCGGCGACCAGCGCCCACGCCTGCGCGCGCTTGCTGCGGTCGATGTGGATCATGTCCATGCGCGCCATGGCCCAGCCGAAGAACGGGATGTAGAGCAGCTCGCGCTTGAACACGTAGCACAGCGGGTGCGGCATCAGGCCCGGGAACGCGAACGTCTCCCAGGTCGACTGGTGTTTGGGCAGCAGCACCACTGGTGAGTCGGGCAGGCGCTCGAAGCCGTGCAGCCGCGCATGCACGCCGCAGATCACCTTCGCGCCCCAGATGCTGGTGCGCAGCCACCCCACGCACATCCAGTAGACGAAGTCGCCCCGCATGAAGATCGACACCACCAGCACTGCCAGGGCCCAGGGCACGACAGTGACAGCCATGAACAGCACGAACAGCGCCGAGCGGATGGGGTTGAAGAACGCACCCATCAGTCGAGCCGGCCGAAGCCGGAGTCGGTTTCGCCGGAGGCGCTGCGATCGGCGCGCTCGCGCCGCACCATGTACTCGGCGAAGGCCGCCAGGTCGGCGTGCACCTGCGTGCCGGGCACCTGCGCGCACAGCGCGGCCAGTTGCGCATCAGTGAGCGCGGCGGCCTTGCCGGTGCGCACCAGGTGCGGCTCGCAGCCCACGGCCACGCCGGCCTGCAGGTCGCGCAGCGAATCGCCGACCACCGGCACGTCTTTCAGATCGACCGAGAAGCGCTCGCCGATCTGCACGAACAGCCCCGGCAAGGGCTTGCGGCAGGTGCACACGTCGTCAGGCGCATGCGGGCAGAAGAACACCGCGTCGATGCGCCCGCCCTGCCTGGCCAGCAACTGGTTCATCTTGATGTGCATCGCGTTGAGTGTGGCCATGTCGTAGGTACCGCGCCCGAGGCCCGACTGGTTGGTGGCGACCACCGTGTGCCAGCCCGCGTGGTTGAGCCGCGCAATGGCTTCGAGCGCGCCGGGGATCGGCACCCATTCTTCCGGCGACTTGACGAAGTCGTCACGGTCTTCGTTAATGGTGCCGTCGCGGTCGAGGATGATGAGTTTCATCGGGGTCATGTGAGGGCCTCTTGAGAGCGGCGGCGGGCCCAGGCGACGTGTTGTTCGCTCGGAAAGTCAAGTTGGCGCAAACGCGATTCGAGGCAGTCGGCGTCGATCATGCGGTGCTTCAGCAACGAGTGGCTCTGGCTGCGAATCACCACGAACGAGTTGTCGGCGGTGATGGCGGCAGGTACACGCAGCACAGTTTCCAGTTCTTCTCGGGTCATGCCATTTCGCGCGCCTGGCGCAACAGGCCATTGCGTTCGGCGACCGTGATGAAGCGGCCGAGCGGTGACACGCTGCGCAGCGTCTCTGCATGTTCTGTGTCGGCGCAGGCCATGCGCTCGACCGCATCGACGCCGTCGCGCAGCGCGCTCAGCCACTCATCCAAGTAGGGGTCACTGCGCGTGGAGCCACCGGACTGGCGACGCCACCGCTCGATCACGCCGATGGCTTCGAGCAAGCGCTCGGGGCGCTCGCGCAGGCGGTCAATCGCGAGGCGGTGTGCGACCCGCGAGAAGGCGTGGATGCGAGCTTGGCGTTCCATGCTTGTGATTATCGGCGGAGCACTGTCAATGGGCCAGCTTCGAAAGGTCGGCGACGCGGTTCATGGCGGCGTGCAGCATAGATAGCAAGCCAAAGCGATTCGCGCGCAGAGCCGGGTCTTCGGCATTCACCATCACGCCCTCGAAGAAGGCATCAATTGGCGTCTTCAGCGCAGCGAGCGCCTGCAGCGAGGCGGTGTAGTCGCCTCGCTGGAAGGCCTCGTCGGATTTTGAACCGGTCTCCAGCAGCGCCAAATGCAGTGCCACTTCTGCGCGCTCCTGCAGCAGGGCCGGATCGACCTTCGCCGTCGTCGCGCTCTCGCCCTTCTTTAGGATGTTGCCGACGCGCTTGTTAGCAGCCGACAAAGAGGAGGCTTCGGGCAATGAGGCAAACGCCCGTACAGCTGCGAGCCGGTCAGCCACATCGACCAACATTGCTGGCCGGACAGACACTACGGCTTCGACCTCTTGCGCGGTGTAGCCGTTTTCACGAAGACTCCCAGCGAGGCGATCAAAAAAGAAGTCCCCGATCTTTTTCGCCTCATGCACGTCGTGCGCCAGTGGCCACGATGGGTCCTTGCCCGCGAGTCCTTTGAACTCTCGCTGGGCAAGATCAATCAGTTGCCCAACACCCAGTGGCAATCGCTGTTCCACCAGCATCCGCAAAACGCCCAACGCGTGCCTTCTCAGTGCGAACGGGTCTTTGTCTCCCGTTGGTCGCTGCCCAATGGAAAACATACCCACCAGCGTTTCGAGCTTGTCTGCCAAGGCCACGGTCAAGCCAACTGGGTCACGCGGCAAATCGTCGCCTGCGAAACGTGGCTTGTAATGGTCCTCGACTGCACGGGCAACCTCAGCCGGCTCTCCGTCGTTGACCGCGTAATAGCCGCCCATGATTCCTTGCAACTCCGGGAACTCTCCAACCATGTCAGTCAGCAAGTCGGCTTTCGCCAGCATCGCGGCGCGGTCTGCCTGCGAGGCAAGAGCATCACCACCGAGTTGCTGTCCGATGGCTCTTGCAATCGAACGAACCCGCTTTACCCGCTGACCTTGCGTACCGAGCTTGCCGTGATGGACCACCTTGTCGAGCCCCGCCACGCGCGACTCCAACGTGCGTTTGCGGTCCTGGTCGAAGAAGAACTTCGCATCCGCCAGGCGCGGGCGCACCACGCGCTCGTTGCCTTCGATCACGCGGCTCGCATCCGCCGGGGTGATGTTGCTGACGACGAGGAACTGGTTCGTGAGCTGCCCGGCCGCGTCGAGCAGCGGGAAGTACTTCTGGTTCGCCTTCATCGTGAGGATCAGGCACTCTTGCGGCACGCTCAGGTACTCGGCCTCGAAGCGGCACAGCAGCACGTTGGGGCGCTCGACCAGCGCCGTGACCTCGTCGAGCAAGGCCGCGTCGTTGATGGGCGTGAGGTTGGCACCTGCCGTGGCGGCCACCGCGGCGAGCTGGCGCACGATCTCAGCACGGCGCGCGGCGAAGCTGGCGATGACCGCGCCGTCTGCTTCGAGGCGCTGGGCGTACTCGTCGGCATGCGCGAGCTCGATGCGGTCAAGGCGCGCTTCGAAGCGGTGGCCGTGCGTCGTGCGGCCTGCGGTGAGGCCAAGCGCGTGCACCGGCACCACGTCGGCGCCGTGGAGTGCCACGAGGCCATGCGCGGGGCGCACGAAGTTCACGCTGGTCCAGCCATCGGCGAGCTGGTATTGCATGACCTTCGGGATGGGCAGGTCGGCGAGCGCCTTGTCGAGCGCCTTCTGCAAGCCCTGCGCGAGCGTCTCGCCAGGGGTCGTGCGGGGAAGGAACAATGTGCCCGCACTGTCGCGCTCAAGCGTTGCCACGGCAGCCACCGTCTCACCAAGAGAGGCAAGCCTCTTCAAGAGTGCCGGAGTGGCTTGGCCGCCTGCATCCAGGCCTACGGTTGCCGGCATTAATTTGACCGGCTTTTCGTCAGGCTGGCCCTCAGACTCCACATCGCGAATGAGCACAGCAAGGCGCCGCGGCGAAGCGAACGCAACCCATTGCGACGCGGGGTCCGGCTCATTGCCAACGGCAGCCGGCGGATACACCAAGTGCGACTGCCTGAGCGACTGGTACAAGTCGGATGCAAACGCCTCACCCAACTTTTTCAACGCCTTCGGCGGCAATTCCTCGACGAACAATTCGACGAGCAGGTTTTTGGTCGTCATCACGCGGCCTTCTTCTCTGCGTTGCGCGCGATCTGCGCCGTCACTTCATCGGCCCAGGCTTTCGGCGCCATCGGGAAGCCGAGGCGCGTGCGGCTGTCGAGGTAACTTTGCGCCACGGCACGCGCGAGGTTGCGAATGCGGCCGATGTAGGCCGCCCGCTCGGTCACGCTGATGGCGCCGCGCGCGTCGAGCAGGTTGAAGCTGTGACCGGCCTTGAGCAGTTGCTCGTACGCCGGCAAGGCGAGCTGTTGTTCCATCAAATGCTTCGATTGCTTCTCGTGCGCGGCGAACGCCAGGAGCAGGAACTCCACGTCGCTGTGCTCGAAGTTGTAGGTGCTCTGCTCGACCTCGTTCTGCTTGTAGACATCACCGTAAGTCAACCCTTGCGTCCACGTCAGGTCGTAGACGTTGTCTACGCCTTGCAGGTACATGGCCAGCCGCTCCAGGCCGTAGGTGATCTCGCCGGTGATGGGCTTGCAGTCGATGCCGCCGACCTGCTGGAAGTAGGTGAACTGCGTCACCTCCATGCCGTTCAGCCACACCTCCCAGCCCAGGCCCCAGCAGCCGAGCGTGGGGTTCTCCCAGTCGTCTTCGACGAAGCGGATGTCGTTTTGCTTCAGGTCGAAGCCCAGCGCTTCGAGCGAGCCGAGGTACAGCTCCAGGATGTTCGCCGGCGCGGGCTTGAGCACCACCTGGTACTGGTAGTAGTGCTGCAGGCGGTTCGGGTTCTGGCCGTAGCGCCCGTCTTTCGGGCGGCGGCTCGGCTGCACGTAGGCCGCCTTCCAGGGCTCGGGCCCGAGCGCACGCAAGAAGGTGGCGGTGTGGCTGGTGCCTGCGCCCACTTCCATGTCGTAAGGCTGGAGCAGCGCACAGCCGTGGCGGGCCCAGTAGTCCTGCAGCGTGAGGATGATTTGCTGGAAGCTGAGCATGGGCAGGGTGCGGTTGAGCGCGCGTTGAGCGCCAGAGCGGGCGCGAGAGGACGGGTCGCGAATTTTAGGGCGCACTGGGGCGCGGGCGTCAGCGCCTGGGCAGGCGCGTCGGCTTCGCGACGGCACAGGCCGTGACGATGCTCAACGCGAGCAGCAGCAGCGGCCACAAGCCGAAGCGCTGCGCCCACTGCGCGAACGGTGTCAGCCCGGTGCGGCCCTGCACGGTCGCGATGAGCACGCCCTGCGTGAACGGCGCCAGGCCAGCCGTCACCTGGCCGGTGTGGTCGATCGCGACCGTGGCGCCGGTGTTCGTGGCCCGCAGCATCGGGCGCTGGAACTCGAGCGTGCGCATGCGCGAGATCTGCAGGTGCTGGTGCACGGCAATGGTGTCGCCGAACCAGCCGATGTTGCTGATGTTGGCGAACACCGTGGGCGCTTCGGCGGCGCTCGTGAAACGCGCGGCCAGTTCTTCGCCGAACAGGTCTTCGTAGCAGATGTTCGCCGCGATGCGTTCGCCCTTCACCATGAACGATGGCGCGCTCACCGGCCCGCGGTTGAAATCACCCAGAGGGATGTTCATCAACTCGGTGAACCACCGGAAGCCGGTCGGAATGAACTCGCCGAACGGCACGAGGTGGTGCTTGTCGTAGCGGTAGAAGCCACCCTCCAACGCGGCAGTGTCGGCCGCAATGCCGGCCGCCGAGTTGGTGTAGCCGTGCTCCTCGTCGCCCAGCGGCAGGCCGATCAATGCGGCGCGGCCGGGCTCGCGGAAGTGCTGCAGCAACTCCTGCCAGTAGCCGGGGTCGAGCTGGCTCGGCAGCAAGGGGATGACGGTTTCGGGCGCCAGCACCAGGTCGGCATTGGCGGCCAGCAGGTGTTCACGCGCCCAGGCCAGCGCCTTGGGCATCAGCTCGGCAGCGAATTTCTCGTCTTGCGCAACGTTGCCCTGCAACAGCGCCACACGCAGCGTGCTGCTCGGCTGAGTAAAGCGGCCGGGGCCGATCAGCGGCACGGCTGCGAGCACGACCCCCGCGGCGACCATCGCGACCGCACGCGAGCGCCGTGGCTGCGCCAGCACCGGCCACGCCGCAAGTGCGGCGACCACGAAGCCGATGCCGTACGCGCCAACCCATGGCGCGACTGCGGCCAGCGGCCCGTCGACCTGCGCGTAGCCGCTCGCGACCCACGGGAAGCCGGTGAAGATCACGCCGCGCGCCAGCTCGGCCAGCAGCCAGACAGCGGCGAACAGCAGCGCGTCGCGCCAGCCGCAACCACTGCGCCAGCGCGCGACCAGCGCCATGCCGAGCGCCAGGTACAGCGCGAGGAACGCGCTGAGCAAGGCAATGGCCAACACCGTCAGCCAGGCTGGCAGGCCGCCGTAGTGGTGCATGCTGATGTAGAGCCACCAAGTGCCCGCGCCGAACCACGCCGTGCCGAACGCCAGGCCCAGCCCGGCGGCGCGCCACGCCCGTGCGCCCCGCACCCGCCACACGAGCAAGGCGATCACCCCGATTTGCACCGGCCACGCGAGCGGGTGCACGAACGCCAGGCTGTGCAGCGCGCCCAGCACGAGCGCGAACGCCAACTCCGCCGCGAGCGGCCAGCGGCGCGCCGCGCGCATCAGATGTCTTGGGCGCCGGCCACGAACTCGGGCGCGCGCGTGACCTTGAACCAGCGCACCGCCCCGCCGCGCGTGAGCATCACCGAGAACACCAGCGCGCCGATGGCAACCGACTCGCCGCGCCGCGGCACGCGGCCCAGTTCATGGGCCACGAGGCCGCCGATGCTGTCGAACTCGTCATGTGCGAACGCGGTGCCGAACATGTCATTGACCGCCGTGATGTCCACATCGCCCGCGACGCGCTGGCTGCCGTCGGCCAGGGTGTAGATGCCGGACTCGCCGTCCTTGTCGTCGAACTCGTCTTCGATCTCGCCGACGATCTCTTCGAGCACGTCTTCGATGGTGATGAGCCCGGCCGTGCTGCCGAACTCGTCGATCACGATGGCGAGGTGGTTGCGGTTCGAGCGGAAGTCGCGCAGCAATTCGTTCAGCCCCTTCGACTCGGGCACGAACACGGCCGGGCGCAGCAGCGTGCGCAGGTTCAGGTCGGGCGAGCGCTGCAGCTTGAGCAGGTCCTTGGCCATCAGGATGCCGATGACGTTCTCGCGCCGGCTCTCGAACACCGGGAAGCGCGAATGGCCGGTCGCGATGACGCTGTGCAACAGGTCGTCATAGGCGGCGTCGATGTCGAGCTGGTCCATGCGGCCGGCGGGCACCATCACGTCGCCGGCCGTCATGTCTGCCATGCGGATCACGCCTTCGAGCATCATGCGCGACTCGGGGGCGATCAACTCGCGCTGTTCAGCGTCGGCCAGCGACTCCATCAGCTCGTCGCGCGAGTCGGGGCCAGGGGAGATGAGCTCGATCAGCTTCTGGAACAGCGTGCGTTTGTCGGCCGGCGCCGGGGGCTTGCCGCCACCGCGTTGCGGGCGGCCGGGGTGGGGGTCGGACATCGCACGGGAAGCGCGGGCTGGGGCGGGCGCGGAGTTCAGTAGGAAACAAGCTTAACCGAAGCGCCGCCGGCGCCACGGTAGCGCGGCACGGCGCGGCTTGACACATCTGGTACCTTGAACGAGAGTCGTCGACCCCCATCTGCGCCGGCTTGCCGCGTGGCACACCTCCCAGCGAATCCTTTCAAGGCAGCACCCTCATGGCACTGATCCCCGCCACCATCCTCACCGGCTTTCTCGGCTCCGGCAAGACCACGCTGCTCAAGCGCGTGTTGACCGAGGCGCACGGCCAGAAGATCGCCGTGATCGAGAACGAGTTCGGCGACGAGAACATCGACAACGAGATCCTCGTGCAAGACAGCCGCGAGCAGATCATCCAGCTCAACAACGGCTGCGTGTGCTGCTCGATCCGTGAAGACCTGCGCACCACCTTGTCCGACCTGGCCGAGAAAAAGCGCAAGGGCGAACTCGACTTCGACCGCGTCGTGATCGAGACCACCGGCCTGGCCGACCCCGGCCCGGTGGCGCAGACCTTCTTCATGGACGACGAGATCGCCGAGAGTTACCTGCTCGACTCGATCCTGACGCTGGTCGATGCGGTCCACGGCGACCAGCAGCTGAACGACCGCCAGGAAGCGCGCCGCCAGATCGGCTTTGCGGACCAGATCTTCATCAGCAAGACCGATCTGGCCGAGCCCGGCGCGGTGGATGCGCTGATCCACCGCGTCAAGCACATGAATCCGCGCGCCCCGCTGACCAAGGTGAACTTCGGCGAGGTGCCGATCGCGTCGGTGTTCGACCTGAAGGGCTTCAACCTGAACGCCAAGCTCGACATCGACCCCGAGTTCCTGAATGCCGACCCGCACGCGGGGCGCAAGCACGAGGCCCACGGCAGCCACGAAGGCCACGACCACGCGGAGGGTGAGCACTGCGACCACCCGCACCACCACGTGCACGACGACGACGTCAAGTCCTTCGTGTTCCGCGCCGACAAGGCCTTCAACCCGGCCAAGCTCGAAGACTTTCTGGGTGCCATCGTCCAGGTCTACGGGCCGAAGATGCTGCGCTACAAGGGCGTGCTGAACATGAAAGGCAGCGACCGCAAGGTCATCTTCCAAGGGGTGCATCAACTTATGGGCAGCGACCTGGGCCCGAAGTGGGCGCCGGGCGAGAAGAAGACCAGCAAGATGGTGTTCATCGGCCTGGACCTGCCGCGCGACGTGTTCCTGCAGGGCCTCGAAGGCTGCCTCGTCTGACGGCTGCGGGCCGGGCCTTCGGGGCGTGACGTTTTGCCGGTTCAGACCGGAAACAACGTGACTACAATCCGCGGCTGCCAAATGCGCGGCGCCAGCCTTCCGCCCCACCCTGAAGCACAGGGTATAACCGCCGATGCGAGGAGACTCCTGTGAGCAAGACACCGGCAAAGAAAGCGCCCTTGACGAAACACAGCCCTGCAAAGCCGGGTGCGAAGGCGGCGGTCAAGGCAGCCGCCACGACCGCCCGACCTGCCGCCAAGCCGGCGCAGCCGCTCTCGTCGAAATCTTCACCCAAGCCTGCTCCTGCCAAGCCCGCTCCTGCCAAGCCTGTTTCCGCTAAGCCCTCCCCTCACGCCAAGCCTCACGCCCCACCCGCCGCATCCAAATCTGCCCCGGCCAAGAAGCCGGCGGCAGCCAAGCCTGCCCCTGTCAAAGCTGCTGCCGCACCCGCGCGCAGCAAGCCAGCGCCAGCACCCGCCCCGGAGCGCAAGCCCGTGGCCGTTGCGGCCAAGCCTGCCCCGACCATGAAACCTGCACCCGCGCCAGAACCCGTCCCCGTTGTCGTCGCCTCGGGCCCTGCCCCGCTGATCCCGCGCAAATCGTCGCGGGGCGCGTCGAAGTACGCCGCCCCGGCCGTGCAAGCGCCGTTGCCGCCACCGACGTCACGCTTCGCCGACCGCTTCGCGCCGCCGCGCCCGCCGACGCGCCAGATGAAGAACGTCGAGCTCGACACCCCGCGCCACGAGCAGAAGTTCGACCCCAAGCTGGCCAACGCCTGGAAGACGAAGTCCGGCCGCGACCTGACCGAGCCCGAAGTGCTGGCCATGCCCGAGGCCGAGTACATGAACGACAAGCAGCTTGAGTTCTTCCGCATGAAGCTGCAGACCTTGAAGGACGACCTGCTCAGCAACGCCGGTGAAACCACCGAGCACCTGCGCGAAGACACCTCCATCGTGCCCGACCCGGCCGACCGCGCCACCATTGAGGAAGAGCACGCCCTGGAACTGCGCACCCGCGACCGCGAGCGCAAGCTGCTGAAGAAGATTTCACAGTCGCTGGTCCGCATCGACGCCGGCGACTACGGCTTCTGTGACGAAACCGGCGAGCCGATCGGCCTCGGGCGATTGATCGCGCGCCCCACCGCTACACTGTCTCTCGAAGCACAGCAGCGGCGCGAACTCAAGCAGAAGATGTTCGGCGACTGACCACCCGCCTGCCTTCAAACCCGCGTCACCCGCCTGCCCAACCCGCGCCCTCCGCGACATGTCGGAACCCAAAGACACGACAAGCTTCTTCCGCAAGGTGGTCAAGTTCGTGGCCAACCCGACAACGGAGTGGGCAGAGCTGGGCGTGCCGACCGAAGAGGCGCGTGAAACCGAGTTCGCCAAGGGCGAACTCAAGGCCATGATCGAGCGCAAGCGTCGCAACGACTTCGTGCGCAAGCGCGAGTTCGACGTGCTGCGCAAGGTGCGCCGCGAGGGGCTCACGAGCGAGCAACTTGCGGCACTCGGCGGCTCGTCGCGCATCGACGACTCCGAGGCCCGCGTCGGCGACAGCGGCGCCCGCCCCGACAGCGGCGTCAAGGCGAAGATCGACGAGATCGAGCAACAGATGGTGGGCGACAACGCCTACGGAAACGCGCAGCGCCGTAACCCCGCGTTCTACAACGCGCCGACCGAACCCGCGGCCATGGACATGTCTGCCGCGCGCAGGGCGGCGCCGGTGCTGCACGAAGGCGCGCGCGTCGACGACCACACGCTCGAACGCATGAGCCTCGCGCCGCCGCCGCCCGGGTCCGGCGCGGTGATGGGCGCCGGCATGTCGCCGCTGAGCCCGATCAGCCCGATCAACCTCGACGCGGTGGCCAGCGACTTCTCGAACCCGTTCGCGGTCGAGCTGAGCGACGTCGCCCACGACCCCGACCTCGACGAAGCCGTGATCGCCTTCGCCAATGCCGACTTCGAGCAGTGCGAGCAGGCCGTCGCCACGCTCACCGGCATCAGCGGGCCGCGCGCGCAGCATGCCGAGACCTGGCTGGTGCTGTTCGACCTGTACCGCGCCATCGGCCAGCAGCACAAGTTCGAGAGCCTGGCACTCGACTACGCACAGCAGTTCGGCTGGTCGGCGCCGCAGTGGTTCTCGATGCCCAAGCTCGTGGCCGAGGCGGCCACCGAAGAGCGCCCGCGCACCGCGCGCATCGAGGGCCAGGTGGGATGGGTGTGCCCCGAGTACGTGGACGCAGAGGCAGTCGCGAAACTGGCGTCGCTGTCGCTGCAGATGCCGCTGCCATGGGTGTTCGACTGGAGCGCGCTGCGCGGCATCGACGCCGAGGCCTGCGGCCGGTTGAGCGAGGTGTTTCGCAACTGGATCGGCCAGAACCTCGACATGCGCTGGATCAGCGGTGAGCGCCTGTTCACGGTGCTGGTGGACGCCGCGCCGACCGGCGTGCGCGACGCCGACCCGGCGTACTGGCAAGTGCGGCTCGATGCACTGCGCATGACGAACCGGCCCGATCAGTTCGACGAAGCCGCCATCGACTACTGCGTGACCTACGAGGTGTCGCCACCGTCGTGGGAGCCGGCGCGCTGCCAGGTGCGGGTGAGCGGCTCGGGCCTGAGCACCACCTCACCGCCGCTGTCGGTGGTGAGCGACGTGTCGACGAGCTTCCTGGAATCGCGCCTGCCCGAAGAGACCGGCGCGGTCAACGTGGGCACGGTCGAACTGTCGGGCCAACTCGTCGGCGACATCAGCGCCACGCTCAAGAAGATGGACGCCGAACTGGGCGAAGCCAGCATCATCAAGGTGTCGTGTGCGCGCCTGATCCGGGTCGACTTCATCGCCGCCGGCGACCTGCTCAACTGGGTGCTGGCGCGGCGCGCCGAGAACCGCAGCGTGAGCTTCATCGAAGCGCACCGGCTGGTGGCACTGTTCTTCGGCGCCATGGGCATCAACGAGCATGCGCGGGTCAGGGTCCGGACGGTATAGATGGTGCCCCCGGCTGCGCGTACGCAGCCACCCCCGCGGGGGTCGGGCCGGCTTGGGGCGGCCCGGCGCTCGGCCCGGCGCGGCGATCAATCAGCACCTTGCCCCTTGACCTTGTCCGCTTCGGGCCTACCTTCTGAAGATGGAAAACTATCACGGCACGACCATCCTGAGCGTGCGCCGAGGCAACGTGGTCGCAATCGGCGGCGACGGTCAGGTGACGCTCGGCACGATCATCGTCAAATCGTCGGCCCGCAAGGTACGCAAGCTCTACCGCGAGCAGGTACTCGCCGGCTTCGCCGGGGCCACAGCCGATGCGTTTACCTTGTTCGAACGCTTCGAAGCAAAGCTGGAAAAGCACCAGGGCCACCTGGTGCGCGCCGCCATCGACCTGACGAAAGACTGGCGCACCGACCGCGTGCTGCGCCGCCTGGAGGCGATGCTCGCGGTGGCCGACCGCGAGGCCTCGCTCATCATCACGGGCAACGGTGACGTGCTGGAGCCCGAGTACGGCATCGTCGCCATCGGCTCCGGGGGCGCGTATGCGCAAGCGGCAGCGCGGGCGCTGCTGTTGAACAGCGAACTGGCGCCGAAGGACATCGTCAAGAAGTCACTCGAGATCGCCGGCGACATCTGCATCTATACGAACCAGAGCCACATCATCGAGACGCTGGACTGATGAATACCGAACCGAAGTCCAGTATGACGCCGCAAGAGATCGTCTCAGAGCTTGATCGCCACATCGTCGGCCAGGCCGGCGCGAAGCGGGCGGTTGCCATCGCGCTGCGCAACCGCTGGCGGCGCCAGCAGGTGGAAGGGCCGCTGAAGAGTGAGATCACGCCCAAGAACATCCTGATGATCGGCCCCACCGGCGTGGGCAAAACCGAGATCGCGCGCCGCCTGGCCAAGCTGGCCGACGCCCCCTTCATCAAGGTCGAGGCCACCAAGTTCACCGAGGTGGGCTACGTGGGCAAGGACGTGGACACCATCGTGCGCGACCT
>JANNBF010000021.1:0-3659 GCA_031385155.1 Rhizobacter sp. | reverse complement strand
GGCGTGCAGGTGGTGGCGAAGGTGCCGGTGGCCGGGCCGGTGCCGCCGCCCATCATCGTCGTCACGCCGCTCATCAGCGCCTCTTCGATCTGCTGCGGGCAGATGAAGTGGATGTGCGTGTCGATGCCGCCGGCGGTGACGATGTTGCCCTCGCCCGCGATGATCTCGGTGCCGGGGCCGATGACGATGTCGACACCCGGTTGCACGTCGGGGTTGCCGGCCTTGCCAATGCCGGCAATCAGGCCGTTCTTCAAGCCGATGTCGGCCTTCACGATGCCCCAGTGGTCGATGATCAGCGCGTTGGTGATGACGGTGTCGGCCACCTCGGCGGCCAGCCGCTGGCTCTGCCCCATCCCGTCGCGAATGGTCTTGCCGCCGCCGAACTTGACCTCTTCCCCGTAGCCACCGGCCTGCAGCGTGAAGTCGCGCTCGACCTCGACGATGAGGCCCGTGTCGGCCAGGCGAACGCGGTCGCCGGTGGTGGGGCCGAACATCTCGGCATAGGCGCGGCGGGTGATGGTTGTCATGTGTTCGTGGCGCTGTTGAATTCATTCACCGCAGAGTCGCGGAGGGCGCAGAGGAACGCAGAGGAAGACAAACCAATGCATTGCTTTTCTCTGCGCAACTCCGCGCCCTCCGCGTCTCTGCGGTGAAGCCTTTGCTCTTGCATTTGCGTCTGCATTTCAAAGCGCCCCTTGCACCAACCCGCGAAAGCCGTACACCTTGCGCTCGCCTGCAAAGTCCACCAGCTCCACCGTGCGTTGCTGCCCCGGCTCGAAGCGCACGGCCGTGCCCGAGGCGATGTTCAGCCGCATGCCGCGCGCGGCTGTGCGGTCGAAGTGCAGCGCGGCGTTGGTCTCGGCGAAGTGGTAGTGCGATCCGACCTGGATCGGCCGATCGCCGGTGTTCTCGACCACGGCGGTCAGGGTTCGGCGGCCGGGGTTCAGCACATGGTCGGGGCCGTCGGTGAAGAGTTCGCCAGGGGTCATGGTTCGTGCCTCACGCAATCGGTTGGTGCACCGTCACCAGCTTGGTGCCGTCGGGGAAGGTGGCTTCCATCTGGATCTCGGGGATCAGCTCGGCAACCCCGTCCATCACGTCGGCGCGGGTGAGCCAGGTCTTGCCTTCGCTCATCAACGCGGCCACGGTCTTGCCGTCGCGGGCGCCTTCCATGATGGCGGCGCTGATGAGCGCCACGGCTTCGGGGTAGTTGAGCTTCAACCCGCGCGCACGGCGCCGTTCGGCCAGCAGCGCGGCCGTGAAGATCAGCAGCTTGTCTTTCTCGCGCGGGGTCAGTTCCATGGGCGGGCAGGGTAGCAGGACACGTGCCGCGAATGCTAGGGCACATCCGCCGTGGCACATCCGCCGAGGCACATCCGCCGAGGCACATCAGCCAGCATGCATCAGCCAGCGCTCGAGCCCGGGCAGGCGGCTTGTACCATCGGCCGCATGAGTGCCCTGCAGCCCGCGACTCCCGCCTCTGGCGAGCCGCGCCTGCCGGTCGGTCAGGGCGCCGCGCCGCCGCCGGGCGCCAAGCCGGTCCAGCAGGTCATCAAGGTCCGGCGCGACTACAACGCCTGGGTCGCGCGCGAGACGATGGAGGACTACGCGCTGCGCTTCACGCCGCGCTCGTTTCGCAAATGGTCGCCGCTGCGGGTGGCCAACACCGCGTTCGGCGCGGCCTCGTTCCTGGTGCTCGAAGCGGTCGGTGGCACCTTGATGGTCGACTACGGTTTCGTCAACGCGCTGTGGGCCATTCTGGCCACCGGCGCGATCATCTTTCTGGCCGGCTGGCCGATCAGCGTGTACGCCGCCAGGCACGGTGTGGACATGGACCTGCTCACGCGCGGCGCGGGCTTCGGCTACATCGGCTCGACCATCACGTCACTGATCTACGCCAGCTTCACGTTCATCTTCTTCGCGCTGGAGGCGGCCATCATGGCCTACGCGATCGAGTTGGCGTTCGACATCCCGCCGGCCTGGGGTTACCTGCTGTGTTCGCTGGTGGTGATCCCGCTGGTCACGCACGGCGTCACCACCATCAGCCGGCTGCAGGTGTGGACGCAGCCGGTCTGGCTGTTGATGCTGATCGTGCCGCTGGCCTATGTGCTGCACCAGCACCCGGGCGTGCTGGCCGAGCTGTGGCACTACGGCGGCCAGGGCACCGAGGGCCCGCGCCCGGCCGGCTTCGACCTGATGCGCTTCGGCGCTGCCATGACCGTGGGCATCGCCCTCATCACGCAGATGGGCGAGCAGGCCGACTACCTGCGCTTCATGCCCGAGCCCGAGGCCGGCAAGCGCGGCCGGTGGTGGGCGGCGGTCGTGATCGGCGGGCCGGGCTGGGTCATCCCCGGCGTGCTGAAGATGCTCGCCGGCGCGCTGCTCGCGTACCTGGCGCTCGGCTACGCGGTGCCGGTCGAACGCGCGGTGGACCCGACCCAGATGTACCTCGTGGCCTACAACGCGGTGTTCTCGCAGTACGGCCTGGCGGTGGCCGCGACCGCGCTGTTCGTGTTCGTCTCGCAGCTCAAGATCAACGTGACGAATGCCTATGCCGGCTCGCTGGCGTGGTCGAACTTCTTCGCCCGGCTCACGCACAGCCACCCGGGCCGCGTGGTGTGGATGGTGTTCAATACCGCGATTGCGCTGATGCTGATGGAGCTGAACGTGTTCCAGGCGCTCGGCAAGGTGCTGGGCCTGTACTCGAACATCGCGATCTCGTGGATGATGGCCGTGGTGGCCGACCTGGTGATCAATAAGCCGATGGGCTGGTCGCCACCGGGCATCGAGTTCAAGCGCGCCCATCTGTTCGACGTGAACCCGGTCGGCGTGGGCGCGATGGGCGTGGCCTCGCTGCTGTCGATCGTCGCCTACCTCGGTGTGCTGGGGCCGCTGGCGCAGGCCTTCTCGGCATTGATCGCGCTCGTCACCGCTTT
The DNA here is from genome assembly GCA_031385155.1 of Rhizobacter sp. Classification (GTDB taxonomy): domain Bacteria; phylum Pseudomonadota; class Gammaproteobacteria; order Burkholderiales; family Burkholderiaceae_C; genus LMDS01. The sequence goes on along the minus strand of JANNBF010000021.1, from coordinate 723 downwards.
GATCGTCTCGCCGTTGATCGCGTGGTGGACCGGCGGTCGTTACTACATCGCCCGCTCGCCCCTGGTGGCGCCGATGCCGGAGGCTGAGACCGGCACCTACAAGCGGCTGACGCGCTGCGTGATCTGCGAGCGCGACTACGAGCGCGACGACATGGCGCAGTGCCCCGCCTACCAGGGCGCGATCTGCTCGCTGTGCTGCACGCTCGACGCGCGCTGCAACGACCTGTGCAAACCCCACGCGCGGGCCTCGGTGCAGTGGAACGGGTTGCTGCGTGCGCTGCTGCCTCGCCCGGTCTGGCCCTACCTGGAAACCGGCCTCGGCCATTACCTGCTGCTGATGGCGGTCGTGGTGCCACTGCTCGCCGGGCTGTTCGCGGTGCTGTACCACCAGGGCCTGCCGGCACTCGCCGTGCCGGGTTCGGTCTTGGCTCGGGCGATGAAGCTCGGCTTCGTCAAGGCCTTCGCCGCGCTGCTGCTGGTCAGCGGCATCGTCGCGTGGTGGCTCGTGCTCACGCAAAAGAGCCGCCAGGTCGCGCAGGAAGAATCGAACCGGCAGACCCAGGCGTTGAACGAACAGACGCAGGTGCTGCGCCGCGAGGTCGAATCGCACCGCCGCACCGACGAACAACTGCAGCAGGCGAAGCGCCAGGCCGAGCTCGCGAACCAGGCCAAGAGCCGCTACATCACGACCGTGAGCCACGAGCTGCGCACGCCGCTCAACAG
>JANNBF010000018.1:0-42996 GCA_031385155.1 Rhizobacter sp. | reverse complement strand
GGTGAGCTTCTGCTCGATCAGCAGCACCGAGATCCCGCGCTCCTTGAGCTTCTTGAGGTACTCGCCGACCAGCTCGACGATCTTGGGCGCCAGCCCTTCCGTGGGCTCGTCGATGATGATGAGGTCGGGGTCGCCCATCAGGGTGCGGCACAGCGTGAGCATCTGCTGCTCGCCGCCCGACAAGACGCCGGCTTCGGTGTGCTCGCGCTCTTTGAGGCGTGGGAACATCTCGTACATGTCTTTGAAGGTCCAGCGCGGCGCCGTCTTGCCGCGCTTCTCACCGAGTTGCAGGTTCTGGTGCACCGTGAGCTTGGGGAAGATGTCGCGGTTCTCGGGCACGTAGCCGATGCCCCGGTGGGCAATGTCGAAGGTATGGTGGCCCAGGATTTCCTGGCCGCGAAACTTCACGGATCCCTCGCCGGTGACCAGGCCCATGATCGTCTTGACCGTGGTCGAGCGGCCGGAGCCGTTGCGGCCGAGCAGTGCCACGATCTCGCCTTCGCCGACTCGCATGTCCACGCCGTGCAGGATGTGGCTCTTGCCGTAATAGGCGTTGAGTTCTTTGAGTTCAAGCATGTCAGTGGCCCGCTTCCGCCGCTTGTGCATCGGCCAGCACCGAACCGAGGTAGGCCTCTTGCACCTTCGGGTTCGCGCGCACTGCTTCCGGCACGTCGAAGGCAATGACCTCGCCGTACACCAGCACTGCGATCTTGTCGGCCAGGCCGAACACCACGCCCATGTCGTGCTCGACGGTCAGTAGCGTCTTGCCGACCGTGACCTCGCGGATCAATTCGATGAAGCGGCTCGTTTCGCTCTTGCTCATGCCGGCCGTGGGCTCGTCGAGCAGCACCACGTTTGCACCGCCGGCGATGGTGATGCCGATCTCGAGCGCACGCTGCTCGGCGTAGGTCAGGTTCATGGCGAGCGTGTCGCGCTTGCGGTCGAGCTTGATCATGCGCATCAGCTTGTCGGCCTGCGCGTTGGCGTCGTCCAGGCCGGCCAGGAACTTCCAGAACGCGTACTTGTAGCCCAGCGACCAGAGCACACCGCAGCGCAGGTTCTCGAACACCGACAGGCGGCTGAAGATGTTGGTGATCTGGAAGCTGCGCGCCAGGCCCATGCGCGCGATCTCGAACGGCTTCAGGCCGTCGATGCGCTGGCCGTTGAGCACGATCTCGCCGCTCGTGGGCCCGAAGCGCCCGCTGATGAGGTTGAACAGCGTTGACTTGCCCGCACCGTTCGGCCCGATGATGGCCACGCGCTCACCGGCCAGCACGGCCAGGTTGGTGTCACGGATGATTTCGGTCTTGCCGAACGACTTGCGCAGGTTCTTCAGCTCGATGGCGTAGCTCATGCCGCCTCCCTTGCGCGAATGGCCGCTTCGATTTCGCCCTGCACGTCGCCCCAGCGCACGGCGAAGCGGCGGCGCGTGAACTCGAACAGCACGAAGCCGACAGCGGCCACAGCCAATGCACCGACCCACGTGACCGCCGACTTGGCGTTGAGGTCCACGCCCAGGAAGTGCAGCACCGGGCCCATGGCTTCGTTGAGTTGCAGGTGGTAGACCATCTCGATCAGCGAAGCCACGCCGCAGAAGGTGACGATGGCGGTCAGCGCCAGCAGCGCATACCAGCCGAGCAGGCCGCGCAGCTTGCCGAACTTGGCGACGCGCAGGTTCATCATGATGAGGCTGGCAATGCCGCCGGGCGCATACATCACCATCAGCAGGAACACCAGGCCGAGGTACAGCAGCCACGCCTTGGTGAACTCGGACAACAGCACGAAGGCCACCACCATCAGCACCGCGCCGATGATCGGCCCGAAGAAGAACGTGGCGCCGCCGAGGAAGGTGAACAGCAGGTAGGCGCCCGAGCGGCCGGCACCGACCACTTCAGCGGTCGCAATCTCGAAGTTCAGCGCATACATGCCGCCCGCCACGCCCGCAAAGAAGCCGGCGATGATGAACGAGATGTAGCGCACCCGCTGGGTGTTGTAGCCGATGAACTCGACGCGCTCGGGGTTGTCGCGCACCGCGTTGAGCATGCGGCCGAGCGGCGTGCGCGTGAAGGCATACATGCCGGCCGTGCAGACGATCGTGTAGAGCGCGAGGAGGTAGTAAACCTGGATCTGCGGCCCGAAGGTAACGCCAGCGCCCTTGCCCACGACGCGGTTCGCGGCCACACCGGCCTCGCCACCGAAGAACTCGGGGATCATCAGCGAGGCGGCGAACACCAACTCACCGATGCCCAGCGTGATCATTGCGAACGTGGTGCCTGATTTCTTGGTGGTGACGAAGCCGAACAACACCGCGAAGCCCAGGCCGGCAATGCCGCCCACCAGCGGGATCAGGCTCACCGGCACCGGGAACGTGCCCGCCCCGGCCGCCTTCAGCGCATGGATGGCCACGAACGAGCCCAGGCCCGAATACACCGCATGGCCGAAGCTGAGCATGCCGCCCTGCCCGAGCAGCATGTTGAACGACAGGCAGGCCACGATGGCAATGCCCACCTGCGACAACATCGTGATGCCCAGGCCGCTGCTGAACACGAGTGGCGCTGCCAGCAGCACACCGGCAAAGAGCACCCAGACGATCAGGTCGCGCGCACCGAGCGCGCCGTAAAGGTTGACTGGTCGATTCATCTCAGCCTTCCCGCGTGCCCATCAAGCCCTTGGGCCTGAAGATGAGGATCAAGACGAGGAAGAGGTACGGCAAGATGGGTGCGACTTGCGCCAAGGTGAGTTTCATCAGGGAGTTGTCGGCCGCTGCCGCACTGAGCGTGAAGCCTACCGACCTGAGCGCCGTGAACACCGAGTAGTCGAGCGCCACGGCGAAGGTCTGGATCACGCCGATCAGCACCGACGCGACGAACGCACCCGCCAGCGAGCCCATGCCGCCGACCACCACCACCACGAAGATCACTGAGCCCACGGTGCCCGCCATCGACGGCTCGGTGACGAAGGTGCTGCCGCCGATCACACCCGCCAACCCGGCCAGGCCCGCGCCCGCACCGAACACCATCATGAACACGCGCGGCACGTTGTGGCCGAGCGACTCGACCATCTCGGGGTGCGTGAGCGCGCTCTGGATCACCAGGCCGATGCGCGTGCGCGTGAGCATCAACCACAGCGCCACGAGCATGACCAGCGCAATGAACATCATGAAGCCGCGCGTCGCCGGGAACGGCGAGCAGACGATGCGCACCGCCGCATCTGTGGTGGCGCACATGGCTGCGGGTGCCGCGCCCCACAGCACATGCATGCCGTCGATCGACGAAGTGACGAGCGTGAACAACGGCCCGCGCAGCGCCTCGGGCGGCTGGAACTCGACCGCCGTGCGGCCCCAGATCAACTGCACCAGTTCCAGCATCACGTACGACAGGCCGAAGGTGATCAGCAACTCCGGCACATGGCCGAACTTGTGGACGCGCCGCAGGCAGTACTTCTCGAACGCGGCGCCAAGGGCGGCCACGATCAGCGGCGCAAGGAACAGCCCGGGCCAGAAGCCGACCACGCGGGTGATCGAATAGGCCACATAGGCGCCGACCATGTAGAAGCTCGCGTGTGCGAAGTTGAGCACGCCCATCATGCTGAAGATGAGCGTCAGCCCCGAACTCAGCATGAACAGCAACAGCCCGTAGCTCAGGCCGTTGAGCATGGATATGGTGAAGAACTCCATCGTGTGCGATTGATCCGGATGCGGGCGCGAGGGGTTCGCGGGGGTCGGTGGGCGTGTAGTTGCTCAGTGTCGCCGACAAATCCGTTGGCGCTGACGAACAAGGCCCGACGAGTCAAGCTCGATCGGGCCCGGCAGTCAGTGCGCGCGAACTCAGCGCGTGCTCATCACGAACCGGTCGGGCGCACCATCTGGCAGCTCGTCGGCGTGCTCGACACGTAGGGCTCGTAGGTGGCTACGGGTGCCAACGTCATGCCGGTGTTCTCGGGCGAGTACGGGTACTTGGCGTCGGCCTTTTGCCAGACCGTCATGTACAGCGTCTGCTGCAACTGGTGGTCGGTCTTGCGCATTTCGACTTCGCCGCCAAAGGCGCTCTTGACCTTCAAGCCCTCGAGCGCAAATGCCACCTTGACCGGGTCGATCGACTTCGCCTTGGCCATCGCCGCACCCAGCGTTTCATAGATGCGGACGATCGAGCCGGTGTAGAAGTCGTCGTTGTTCTTGGCCTTGAACTCCTTCAGCCAGCCGTCCATCTGGCCGCCCATGTTGTAGTGCACGTACGAGACCTGGTACACGCGGCCGGCGCCGTTGGTGCCGAGCGCTGCGGGCGTGCCGGTCACGCCGGTGTAGTACGTGAAGAACTTGCCGGTGTAGCCGCCTTCATTGGCCGCCTTGACGAGCAGCGCCAGGTCGGAGCCCCAGTTGCCGGTGATCACGCTGTCGGCGCCCGAGGCCTTGATCTTGGCGATGTAGGGCGCGAAGTCACGCACCTGCGCGATCGGGTGCAGGTCTTCACCGGCGATCTGGATGTCGGGGCGCTTGCGGGTGAGGTACTCCTTCGCGTAGCGCGCCACCTGCTGGCCGTGGGAATAGTTCTGATTGAGCAGGTAGACCTTCTTCACGTCTTTCTGGTCCTTGATGAAGGTGGTCATGGCCTCCATCTTCATCGTGGTGTCACCGTCGAAGCGGAAGTGCCAGAAGCTGCACTTGCTGTTGGTGAGGTCGGGGTCGACCGCCGCTTCGTTCAGGAAGACGATTTCCTTGCCGGGGTTGCGCTCGTTGTGCTTGTTGATCGCGTCGATCAGTGCCGTGGCCACCGACGAGCCGTTGCCCTGGATCACGTAGCGGATGCCCTGGTCGATGGCCGACTTCAGCGCATTCAGGCTCTCGGTGGGGCTCAGCTTGTTGTCGACCGTGATGATTTCGAACTTCACGCCGGCGGGGTTCGAAGCGTTGAACTTCTCGGCAAAGAACTGCCAGCTCTTGGCCTGGTTGGAACCGACGGGGCCCATCAGGCCGGTGAGTGGGTCGATCCACATCATCTTGACGGTCTGACCGGCAAGCGGTTTGGCCTGCGCCAGCGCGCTACCCGCGTTGACTACCAGGGCCGCGCCGACGGCGAGCTGGCTCAGGGTGAAAAGGCATCGGTTCAAAGGGCTGCGGGCGGTTGTCATGAAGAGGGTCTCCTGGGAGCAAAGTGATCGCGCTGAACGGTAACGGATGCCCGGCCTCGGAGTTACAGGGACTTCCCCGAAGCAGTGTCGCAGGCGGGACAGCACACCCGTGCACGCCCTCGCCCTGCGTTGCCCCCTTCGCCCGTGAACCACAAGCCCACTGGCTACACTCGACGCGATGCGCAACATGGACATTCCCCACAGCGCGCTCGCCGAACCCGGCAGCGTCAGCGCGGCGCCCCAACGCGTCTGGCACAACCGCTTCCACGGCCTGGGTGACGGCTACTTCACGCCACTGCCACCCGAGCCGATGCCGAACCCGCACTGGGTCGCGACCAGTGCTGCCTGCGCCGCCCTGCTCGACCTGCCCGATGACTGGGCGCAGCGCGCCGACCTGAACGCACTCGATGTCTTCAGCGGCAATGCGCTGTGGCCTGCGATGCGGCCACTGGCCAGCGTCTACAGCGGTCACCAGTTCGGGGTGTGGGCCGGGCAGCTGGGCGATGGCCGGGCGCTGCTGCTCGGCGAGCTTGAAACGCGTGCCGGCCCGATGGAGCTGCAGCTCAAGGGCGCGGGCCGCACACCCTATTCACGCATGGGCGACGGGCGCGCCGTGTTGCGCTCGTCGATCCGCGAGTTCCTGTGCTCCGAAGCGATGCACGCGTTGGGGGTGCCGACGACGCGGGCGCTGTGCATCGCAGGCAGCACCTTGTCGGTGCGGCGCGAAGAGGTCGAGACAGCAGCGGTCGTCACACGCGTTGCGCCGAGCTTCATTCGCTTTGGCCACTTCGAGCACTTCGCCCATCACGCGGATGCCGGCCATCCTGAGCGCCTGCGCGCGCTCGCCGACTTCGTCAACGAGCACCACTTTCCGGCATGCCGCGAGGCGCCCCAACCGTACGCAGCGCTGCTCGAACAGGTAGCGCAGCGCACCGCAGTGTTGATGGCGCACTGGCAGGCCATCGGCTTTTGCCACGGCGTGATGAACACCGACAACATGTCGATCCTCGGCCTGACCATCGACTACGGCCCGTTCGGCTTTCTCGATGCGTTCGACCCCGGCCACATCTGCAACCACTCCGACCACCAGGGCCGCTACGCCTGGGCGCGCCAGCCGAACGTGGGCTTCTGGAACCTGCATGCGCTCGGGCAGGCGCTGCTGCCCTTGATCGAAGACTCCGATCAGGCGCTCGCCGCCATCGAAACCTACAAGACGATGTTCGCCGATGCCCTGCTCGGTCACTGGCGCGCGAAGCTCGGGCTGCAGAGCGCCGAAGCCACTGACCGCGAGCTGGCCGATGACCTGCTGCGGCTGATGGCGGCCGACGCGTGCGACTTCACGATCACCTTCCGCCGCCTGGCCGCTTTCGACGCGGCATGCGGCGCAGTCAACGCAAGCGTGCGTGACCTCTTCGTCGACCGGGATGCGTTCAATGGTTGGGCCGAGCGCTACACCGCGCGCCTGCAGCGCGATGATGGTGGCGCGTCGAGCCTCGAAGCCGACGCGCAGCGCGCCTTGCGAATGAACCGCGTCAACCCCAAGTTCGTGCTGCGGAACCATCTGGTCGATGCGGCCATCCGACAAGCCCGCGCCGGTGACTTCAGCGAAGTCGTGCGCTTGCAAAACGTGCTCGCCAGACCGTTCGACGAGCACAGCGAAGACGACACGCTGCGCTACGCCGGCTTCCCGCCCGAATGGGCCAAAACCATCGAGGTATCTTGTTCATCATGAGTCAGAGCGACCCCAAGCAATACCCGATCAGCAAGTCCGAAGAAGAGTGGCGCGCGCAACTCGACCCGATGCAGTTCGAGGTGGCCCGCCACGCCGCGACCGAGCGCCCGTTCAGCGGCAAGTACTGGGACCACTGGAGCAACGGCCAGTACAACTGCGTGGGCTGTGGCACGCCGCTGTTCAAGTCCGACACCAAGTTCGACGCCGGCTGCGGCTGGCCGAGCTACTTCGAGCCGGTCAATGCCGAGGTGATCGAGCGCATCGTCGACAAGACCCACGGCATGGTGCGCGTCGAGGTGCGCTGCAACAAGTGCGGCTCGCATCTCGGCCATGTGTTCGAGGACGGGCCGCAGCCCACCGGCGAGCGGTTTTGCATCAATTCCGCCGCGATAGACTTCGCCCCGAAATAAATGAAGATCCTGCTCGATTTCCTCCCGATCATCCTGTTCTTCGGCATGTTCAAGTACGCCGAGGGCCGTGCCGACTGGGCCGCGCGCTTCGCCAGCGAGCACTTCGGCTTCATCGTCTCGGGCGGTGTGGTGGGCACCGAGGAAGCGCCGGTGCTGCTGGCCACGCTGGTGGTGATCGTGGCCACCACGGCGCAGATCGCCTACCTGCTGGCGCGCCGGCGCAAGATCGACATGATGCTGTGGATCACCTTCGTGCTGGTCGTGGTGCTCGGGGGTGCCACGGTCTGGTTCCACAACGCAACCTTCATCAAGTGGAAACCGAGCGTGCTGTACTGGGCTATGGGCCTGTCTTTCTGGATCAGCCAGGCCGTGTTCAAGAAGAACCTGCTGCAAACGCTGATCGGCAATCAACTCGAACTGCCGGCGCCGGTGTGGCAGCGCTTGAACTTTGCATGGATCGCCTTCTTCGGCCTGATGGGCCTGCTCAACCTGTACGTGGCCTACACCTACTCCACCTCGACCTGGGCCAGCTTCAAGGCCTTCGGCGCGACCGGGCTGATGCTCGTGTTCATGGTGGCGCAGGGTTTCTATCTGAACAAGCACATGGTGCCCGAGGCCGCACCGGGTGCGAAGGCCGGCGGCACCCAAACTCCGGAATGACTTCGATGATCGATTCAACCCCCACGGCCGGCGTGTCAGCCGACGACATCCGCACCACGCTCGCAGCCGCACTGGCGCCAAGCGTGGTCGACGTTCAAGACGACAGCCATTTGCACGCCGGCCACGCAGGCGCACGCGAGGGCCGCCACTTCAGCGTGCAGATCGTCAGCGAGCGATTCCAGGGCCTGTCGCGCGTGGCGCGGCACCGGCTCGTCTATGATTGCCTCGGCTTGTTGATTCCACGCGGCATCCACGCCCTCGCGATCGATGCGAAGGCCCCCTCGGAGCCACGCGCGGCTTGATCTGTACCCCCTTGCTTTCGCTCCCGGACGGCCTGTGCATGAAGCGCATCGGGCCAAGCGTCTGGACCCACCCCCGCATCCCACTGAAAGGCACCTGCCCATGCTGAAGAAGAGTCTCATTGCGGCCAGCGCACCTGCGCTACTGCTCGCCACCCTGCTCGCGTTGCCGTTGGCTTCGCAAGCCCAGAACCTTGCCATCGTGAACGGCAAGGCCGTGCCCAAGGCGCGCTTCGATGCGTTCATCAAGCAGATCCAGGCCCAGGCGGCATCCCAAGGCCAGCAACTGCCGCCTGACCTTGACACGCGTGTGAAAGACAAGATCGTGATGGACGAGATCTTCTCGCAGGAAGCCGAGAAGCGCGGCCTGGCCGCCACGCCGGAATACAAGCTGCAGATGGAGCAGGCGCGCCAAGCCGTGCTGATGCAGGCACTGCTGTCGGACTACGCCAAGAAGAACAGCGTGACCGACGCCGACATGAAGGCCGAGTACGACAAGTTCAAAGCCCAATCGAGTGGCACCGAATACCGCGCACGCCACATCCTGGTCGAGAAGGAAGACGAAGCCAAGGCGCTGATCGCGCAGATCAAGGCCGGCGGCAACTTCGAGGAACTGGCCAAGAAAAACTCGAAGGACCCGGGCTCGGGCGCCAACGGCGGTGACCTCGACTTCGCCGCCCCCGGCTCGTACGTGCCCGAGTTCTCGCAGGCGATGGTCAAGCTCAAGAAGGGCGAGATGACGCAGGAGCCGATCAAGTCCCAGTTCGGCTACCACATCATCAAGCTCGACGACACGCGCGAGGCGCAGTTCCCGCCGTTCGAAGAAGTCAAGCCGCAGATCAAGCAGCGCCTGGAGCAGCAACGCCTGGCCGCGTTCCGCGACGAGGTGCGGGCGAAGGCGAAGACGGACTACAAGTTCGCTAACTGAGCGGGCGGGAAATACTTCACCGCAGAGTTAAAGGAGTTGGCGGAGGTCCGAAGAGTAAAGACTGGGAGTTTTCTTACTCTGCGCAAACTCCTGCAACTCCGTCACTCTGCGGTGAATGAATTGAATCTTCCGGTATCAACCGCCCCGCTTCGATGCGCAATTGCCGGTCGCAGCGCGCCGCAATGCCCCTGTCGTGGGTGACGAGCACGAGCGTCGTGCCTGACTCGCGGTTCAAGTCGAACATCAGCTTCATCACCGTCTCGCCGGTCGCGAAGTCGAGGCTGCCGGTGGGCTCGTCGGCGAGCAGCACGGCGGGTTGCACAACGAAGGCGCGCGCCAGCGCCACGCGCTGTTGCTCACCACCGGACAGCACCTTGGGGTAGTGACGCAGCCGCTCACCCAGGCCCACGCGCCGCAGCATCTCGGTGGCAAGCAGGCGCGCATCACTGCGGCCTTGCAGCTCAAGCGGCAACATCACGTTCTCGAGCGCATTCAGGTTGCCGAGCAACTGGAAACTTTGAAACACGAACCCCACCTTGGCCGCTCGCACCGCCGCGCGCGCGTCTTCGTCGATGCTGAACAGGTCGACGCCGGCGAGCTTCACGGTGCCGGTGGTCGGCGTGTCGAGCCCGGCAATGATCGCGAGCAAGGTGCTCTTGCCGGAACCCGACGCGCCGACGATGGCGGCCGACTGGCGCGGCGCCAGGTCGAAGGCGATGTCATAGAGAATCGTCAAGGTGCCGGTGGAGTCGCGCACCTGCTTGGTCACACGCTCGACGGCAATGATGGGTTCGGACATGAATGATGGCGTTCTGTTGAGGGTGAAGCCGACTCGTCGCGAGTGGCTGGGTCACTGTACCGCGCTGGTTGCTGGCGCCGCGCTGGCTGCAGCATCTCCCGTGCAGGCCGAAGGGCCGCCGCGCGCCAAGCTGGTGCTGGTGGTCGGTGACAGCTTGTCGGCCGAGTACGGCCTGAAGCGCGGCAGCGGCTGGGTGGCCTTGCTCGACGCGCGCGTGCAGCAGAAGAAGCTGCACGCCACGGTCGTCAACGCCAGCATCAGCGGCGACACCACATCCGGTGGCCGCTCACGGCTGCCGGCGCTGCTGAAGCTGCATCGGCCTGACGTGGTCGTGATCGAGCTGGGTGGCAACGATGCGCTGCGCGGCTTGCCGCTCGCAATGACGCGCGCCAATCTCGACGAGATGGCCCGCGCCGCCAAAGCCGGCGGCGCCAAGGTGGTGGTGGTGGGAATGCAGGTGCCGCCGAACTACGGGCGCCAGTACGGCGCCGACTTCGCCGGCCTCTTTGCCAGCGCTGCAAAAGCGCAAGGTGCCGCGCTGGTGCCATTCCTGTTAAGGGGCGTTGCCGATGCCCCGCACGCCGAAGCGCTGTTCCAGGCCGACCGCATTCACCCCCGCGAAGCAGCGCAACCGGTGATGCTGGACAACGTCTGGGCGGTGCTCGGGCCGATGCTGGGCTGATCAGGTGAGCGGCGGGCCCGGTCAGCGTTCGCGCTCTCCCCTGCGTTCGTCGCGTGGTGCCTTGACCGCTTCCTTGGGTTGCTCTTTCGCAGGCTCTGCGACGGGCGGCTTCGCCGCTTCCGGTGCGCGCTGGCGTGCCGGCTCGGGGCGCGCCGGCTCGGACCGAACCGGCTCCGCAGGCCGCGGGGCGGCCTGCGGGCGTTCTTCGCCACGGCGCACCGGCTGCGGCCGCATCGTCGGTACTTCCCGCATCGGCACCGGTGCAGTGGCACGCGGGTCGTGCGCAGCCTCGCGAGGCGAAGGTGCACGCACCACGGGCTGTGGCGCGACGGCGGGCGCAACGGGCACGACCAACGGGGCGCGCGCCGGGGCCGGTGCCGCCGGTGCGGCAGGCGCCACCACAGCCGGTGGAGGCACGGCCTGCGGCACCACCGGGCGCCCGGCGCCCGGTGCGAGACCGCGCTCGGCCGGCGGTGTGAACTCACCTCGGCGGTTCTCGCCGCGCGGCGGGCGGCCGTCGTCGTCGGGTGGGCGCTGAGGCACAGCCGGCGCCGAAACGGCCGGAGCAGGAGTCAATGCAACCGGCGCGGCCGCCGCTGGCGCGCGTGCCGGCGGCTGGGCCGGTTGCATCACGGGCGGGCGCCCCGCGTCGCGCGACGGTGGCGGAGCACTCACCGCATCACGGCCGCGATCACCGCCCCTCTCGTCACTGCCACCGCGCCCGCTGCGGCGGTCATCGCCCCGCCCCACCGGCAACGGTGCCGAGCGGGCCGGTGCAGCAGTGACAGGCGGCGCCGCCACCGGGGCGTTGATCAGCACCGGAGCGGCGGCATCGGCACGGCGTTGATCGACCCGTTCGCCCCGATCACCTCGGTCGCCTCGGTCCCCACGATCCCCACGCGCCTGGCGCCACTGCGCCGCTGCAGCTGCCACGGGCTCGCGGCCGGTCAGCACCGTGGCCGGCACCACCACCAACGCGTTCGGCAGGTGGCGGTTCTGGAACTCGCGCGGCGCCTGCGGGTTGTTGATGACGGTCGTGATGTTGGTGACGTTCGTGACGTTGGTGATGTTGATGTTCTGCGCGTAACGCGGGCTCGCGTGATAGCCCGGCACGTACACCTCGCGCGGCGCCAACGGAAACCAGCCGACCGCCGGCGGCGCGGAACTCCCGCCACCGATGTTGATCGACACGCTGAAGCGCGGCCCACCGACCCATGCCACCAGCGCCGGCGCATACACCGGCCGCACGACGCGCACGCCCGGCGTCCAGCACCAGGTGTTGCGCACGTTGACCCAGCGGCCATAGTGGAACGGTGCGAACCCCCACGGGGCATCGTCGACCCAGGTCCAGCCCCACGGGCGCACCCAGGCCCAGTGGCCGGTGCTGTAGGGCACCCAGCCGACTGCCACCTGGCGCGGCACCCACAGCGCACCGTACTCGGGGTTCTGCTGCCAGCTGCCGTAGCGGTCCAGCTCGTCGGCACCGGTCATCTCGGGCGACACGTAGCGCACGGCCGGAGCGCGGTCATTGGCACGATCACGTTCGCTGTTCCAGGCCGTGAACACATCGTTCACCGGTGCAGCCACGCCGTACTGCGCCACGTTGTTCTGGTCGACTAAGAACTCGTCGCGCTGGCCCGGTTGCACCGCCACGCCTGCGCCCTGGCCTTCGAAGTAAGCCTGGCCTGCATACACCGTAACGTAGCTGGAGCGCGGTCCCACGTCGACCCGGTAGCGGCCCGCGCGCTGCAACAGGAAGCGGCCGTCGGCGGTGCCGATGTCGACGCGGCCGGCCTCGGCCACGTCGCGCACCCGGGCCGCGACGCTGCCGCTGCGCAGCTGCATCGAGAAGTCGTCGTCGTCGAGCAGCGCCACGTCGAGTTCGGTTCTGGCGTCGAGCCGCACGGTGGTCGAGCCCACTTGCAGTTCGGCGCGTGCGCCGGCGTCGGTGGCAAGGCGGTCGCCGGTGGTCAGCGGCTGGTTGCGTCGGGCACTGGCCCAGTCGTTCGTGTCGGGGCTCCAGACCCAGACCTGGCCCTCGACGCGCGCGAGCCGCGCAACCCGGCCCGGCGGGTCGGCTTGCACGGGTTGCGCTGTGGCATGAATGACCCAGGCGCAGGTGAACAGCAAGGCCGTGGCCAGCGCAAATGCGCGGATGGGGTTGAACTGCTGAACGAGCCGCCCCATCGTCGGTCGGCTGGAATGAGGCTTGAGCGCAGAAGTCATGGCACGGGCCTTCAGGTGCATTCGGGGTGAGCCCGTATTCAACGCCTATCTGCCGCATCACGCCGACCAAGGTCTCTCGGCGCAAACCTTCCTTTACAACTCAGCAACGAAAGCGGTTACCGCCACGCTTCAATCGTCATCGCCCGCATCAAGCCCCGGGAACAGCACGCTCGTGTAGCCGAAGCGGCTGAAGTCACGCACCCGCATGGGGTAGAGCTTGCCGATGAGGTGATCGCACTCGTGCTGCACCACGCGCGCGTGAAAGCCTTCGGCCTCGCGGTCGATCCACCCACCCTCGGGCGTGAAGCCGGTGTAGCGGATGCGCGCAAAGCGTGGCACCACGCCGCGCAGGCCGGGCACCGAGAGGCAGCCTTCCCAGCCCTCTTCTTCCACGTCACCGAGCGGCGCGATGGTCGGGTTGATGAGCACGGTCTCAGGCACCGGCGGCGCATCCGGATAGCGCTGGTTGCTGCCGAAGCCGAACACCACGAGCTGCAGGTCGACACCGATCTGCGGCGCCGCCAGGCCCGCGCCGTTGACCGAGTGCATGGTCTCGAACAGGTCTTGGATCAGCGCGCGCAACTCGGGCGTGCCGAAAGCTTCAACGGGTTGGGCCACGCGCAGCAGGCGCGCATCGCCCATCTTCAGAATTTCGCGAATCGTCATGCCGCTATTTTCGCAAAGGCAGCAATCACGTCAGCGGGCGCCTGCACCAATTCGATCAGCACGCCCTCGCCACCGAGCGGGAACTCGTCGTTGCTCTTCGGGTGCACGAAGCAGATGTCGAAGCCCGCCGCGCCTTTGCGGATGCCGCCCGGCGCGAAGCGCACGCCGCTCGCCGCCAGCCACTCGACTGCACGCGGCAGGTCGTCGACCCACAGGCCGATGTGGTTCAGCGGCGTGGTGTGCACGGCGGGCTTCTTGTCGGGGTCGATGGGCTGCATCAGGTCGACCTCGACCTTGAACGCGCCCACGCCCATCGAACAGATGTCTTCATCGACGTTCTCGCGCTCGGAGCGGAAGTTTCCCGTGACTTCGAGGCCGAACATGTCGACCCACAGCGTGCGCAGGCGCGACTTGTCGGGTGCGCCGATGGCCACCTGCTGAATGCCGAGCACCTTGAACGGCCGCGGCCCCGTGGCGGCAGTCATGCAGCCTCCTGTGCGAACTCGAGAATCACCTGATCGACGGCCAGGCTTTCACCCTTGGCCGCAAGCACCTTGGCAACCACGCCGTCACGCTGCGCCACGAGGATGTTCTCCATCTTCATCGCCTCGATCACCGCCAGCTTCTCGCCGGCGCGCACGGTCTGGCCTGCCTGCACGGCTACATCGACCAGCAGGCCCGGCATCGGCGACAGCAGGAACTTCGACATATCGGGTGGCGCCTTGAACGGCATCCACGCGTTCAGCTCCGCAGCACGCGGCGAGAGCACGCGCACCTCGATTTGCGCGCCGTTGTGCATCACGCGGTAGGCGAGCATCAGGCGCTCGACCTGCGCGCTGAACGGCTTGCCGTTCACCAGGCCGTGCACTGCCACGTCACGCAGTGCGCTGTTCAAGCGAATGGCGAATGAACTGGCACCGACGAGCACCGTGAATACGTCGCCCTCGGCCTGCACCTGTACCGCTGTCTCGGTGCGCACGCCCGCCGCATTGGCGTGCACAACGACGAACTCGCTGCCGATCTCGAGCTCGTGCCCCGGCAACTGCCCGCTGATGCCGGCCGAGCGTGCCAGCACGCGGCGGTTGCTGGCCACCGCCAGCGCCAGCAGAAACTCCGGCGCGTCGTGCACCACCGACTCGGTGGTGAAGCCCTTCGGGTATTGCTCGGCGATGAAGCCGGTGTTGAACTGGCCCGATGCGAAGCGCGGGTGCGCCAGCAGCGCCGCCTGGAAGGGAATGTTGGTGGAGATGCCGCGAATCACGAACGCGTTCAGCGCCTCACGCATCTTGGCGATGGCATCGCTGCGGTCGCTGCCGTGCACGACGAGCTTACAGATCATCGAGTCGTAGAACATCGGGATCTCGCCGCCTTCATAGACGCCGGTGTCAACACGAACCCCACCGGTAACGCCGGTCGCCTCACCCCTTCCCCCAGTGGGGGAAGGCCGGGATGGGGGCGGGGCTGCACTCGCAAACATCGTCTGCACCGGCGGCTGGAACGCCACCAGCCGCCCGGTGCTCGGCAAGAAGCCGCGCAACGGGTCTTCGGCATTGATGCGGCACTCGATCGCCCAACCGTTGCGCGCGATCTGCTCTGGGTGAACGCGAGCTTCTCGCCGGCCGCAACGAGGTTCATCTGCTCCTCCAAGTCGAGCCCGGTGATGCACTCGGTCACCGGGTGCTCCACCTGCAGCCGCGTGTTCATCTCGAGGAAGAAGAAGCTCTGGTCCTTGCCGACCACGAACTCGACCGTGCCCGCGCTCTGGTAGTTGACCGCCTTGGCGAGTTGCACCGCCTGCTCGCCCATCGCCTTGCGTGTCGCGTCGCTGATGAACGGCGACGGTGCTTCCTCGATCACCTTTTGGTGCCGCCGCTGGATCGAGCACTCGCGCTCCCACAGGTAGACGCAATTGCCGTGCGCATCGCCCAGCACCTGGATCTCGATGTGGCGCGGCTCCTCGACGAACTTCTCGATGAACACCCGGTCGTCGCCGAAGCTGTTGCGCGCCTCATTGCGGCACGAGGTGAAGCCCTCGAATGTTTCCTTGTCGTCGAAGGCGACGCGCAAGCCCTTGCCGCCACCGCCGGCCGAGGCCTTGATCATCACCGGGTAGCCGATGCCCTTGGCGATCTCGACCGCATGCTCGGCGGTCTCGATGGCCGCGTTGTAGCCCGGAATGGTGTTGACCTTGGCCGCGCCGGCGAGCTTCTTGGATTCGATCTTGTCGCCCATGGCGGCGATGGACGCGTGCTTCGGGCCGATGAAGACGATGCCTTCGTCTTCGACCCGCTTCGCGAACGCGGCGTTCTCGGAGAGAAAACCGTAGCCCGGGTGCACCGCCTGCGCGCCGGTCTGTCTGCAGGCCGCGATGATCTTGTCCATCACCAGGTAAGACTCGCGGCTCGGCGCCGGGCCGATGCACACGGCCTCGTCGGCAAGTTCGACATGCAGCGCATCGCGGTCGGCCTCGGAGTAGACGGCCACCGTCTTGATGCCCATCTTCTTCGCAGCCTTGATGACGCGGCAGGCAATCTCGCCACGGTTGGCGATCAGGATCTTGGTGAACATGGTGTGGGTCTCTGGCAGCTTGAAGAGCGAATTCATTCACCGCAGAGGGGTGGAGTTGGCGGAGTTCACGCAGAGGAATTCAAATGAATGTCTTGAACTCTGCGCACCTCCGCCAACACCTTTCACTCAGCGGTGAAGTATTTGGTATTCACAAGGGCATGTTGCCGTGCTTGCGCCATGGGTCATCGACCTTCTTGTCGCGCAGCATCACCAGCGAGCGGCAGATGCGCTTGCGCGTCTCGTGCGGCTGGATCACGTCGTCGATGTAGCCGCGCGCACTGGCCACGAAGGGGTTGGCGAACTTGGCCTTGTATTCGGCCTCGCGGGCGGCCAGCTTCACCGGGTCGTTCTTCTCTTCGCGGAAGATGATCTCGACCGCGCCCTTCGCGCCCATCACCGCGATCTCGGCATTCGGCCAGGCAAAGTTCACGTCGCCGCGCAGGTGCTTCGAGCTCATCACGTCGTAGGCGCCGCCGTAGGCCTTGCGCGTGATCACGGTGATCTTCGGCACGGTGCATTCGGCGTAGGCATACAGCAGCTTGGCGCCGTGCTTGATGATGCCGCCGTACTCCTGTGCGGTGCCGGGCATGAAGCCGGGCACGTCGACGAAGGTCAGCACGGGGATGTTGAACGCATCGCAGAAGCGCACGAAGCGCGCGGCCTTGATGCTGCTCTTGATGTCCAGGCACCCGGCCAGCACCAGCGGTTGGTTGGCGACGATGCCCACCGCCTGCCCATCCATGCGGCCGAAGCCGATGACGATGTTCTTCGCATAGTCGGGCTGCAGCTCGAAAAAGTCGCCGTCATCCACGGTCTTGTGGATCAGCTCCTTCATGTCGTAGGGCTTGTTCGCGTTGTCGGGCACCAGCGTGTCGAGCGACATGTCGACGCGGTCGGCGGCGTCGGTGCTCGGCCGCGTCGGGGCCTTCTCGCGGTTGTTCAGCGGCAGGTAGTTGAAGAAGCGGCGCAGCATCGCGAGCGCGTCCACGTCGTTGTCGAACGCCAGGTCGGCGACACCGCTCTTGGTGGTGTGGGCAGAGGCACCGCCCAGGTCTTCGGCGGTCACTTCTTCATGCGTCACGGTCTTCACGACCTCGGGGCCGGTCACGAACATGTAGGAGCTGTCGCGCACCATGAAGATGAAGTCGGTCATCGCCGGGGAATACACCGCCCCGCCGGCGCACGGCCCCATGATCATGCTGATCTGCGGCACCACGCCCGAGGCCATCACGTTGCGCTGGAACACTTCGGCATAACCGCCGAGCGAGGCCACGCCTTCCTGGATGCGCGCGCCGCCCGAATCGTTCAGGCCGATCACCGGTGCGCCGACCTTCATGGCCTGGTCCATGACCTTGCAGATCTTCTCGGCATGGGCTTCTGAAAGCGCGCCGCCGAACACGGTGAAGTCTTGACTGAACACGAACACCAGGCGGCCGTTGATCATGCCGTAGCCGGTCACCACGCCGTCGCCGGGCGGCCGGTTCGCCTGCATGCCGAAGTCGTGGTTGCGGTGCTCGACGAACATGTCCCACTCTTCGAACGTGCCGGCATCGAGCAGCAGGTCGATGCGCTCGCGCGCGGTGAGCTTGCCCTTCTTGTGCTGCGCGTCGATGCGCTTCTGGCCGCCGCCCAGCCGCGCTTCCGCGCGCTTGGCTTCGAGCTGCTCAATGATGTCGTGCATGGTGGGCCTTGTGTCGGGTGAATCAGTGAGGTTGATGAGTGGGGTTAATCAATGGGGTTGATCAGTGGGGTGGTGCGGTCGGTCGCTCGAACAAGTCGAGCAAGCGGCGCGCCGCCACCGACGGCGCAACGCGCGCATCGGTCACGTCACGCACGGTGTCGGGCAGGGCCTGGCGCACGGCGGGGTGTTGGTGAAAGTCGGCCTGCAGGCGGGCGTGGACGGTGTCCCACATCCACGCCAACGCCTGCTTCTTGCGGCGCGCAGCGAAGCTGCCGTTCGCGCGTTGCAGGCGATGAAATTCTTCGACCGCTGCCCAGAACGCGGCGAGGCCGTCGCCCCTGAGCGCGCTCATCGGCATGACTTGCGGCTGCCACTGCTCGGCACCGCCATGCGCGCCGAACATGCGCAGCGAACTGCTGATGTAAGCCTGCGCACGGGTGGCGGCCGCAGCATCGAGGTCGGCCTTGTTGATGACGACGAGGTCGGCGAGCTCCATCACGCCCTTCTTGATGGCCTGGAGGTCGTCACCGGCGTTGGGCAGTTGCAGCAGCACGAACATGTCGGTCATGCTGGCCACGGCTGTTTCAGATTGGCCGACACCCACCGTCTCGACGATCACCACGTCATAGCCCGCAGCCTCGCACACCAGCATCGCTTCACGGGTCTTCTCGGCCACGCCACCGAGCGTGCCCGACGCGGGGCTGGGCCGGATGTACGCGGCCTCGGCGACCGACAGGTGCTCCATGCGCGTCTTGTCGCCCAGGATCGAGCCGCCGCCGAGGCTGGACGACGGGTCGATGGCGAGCACGGCCACGCGGTGGCCTTGCGCAATCAACATCAGGCCGAGCGCTTCGATGAAGGTCGACTTGCCGACGCCCGGCACGCCGGAGATGCCCAGGCGCAGTGCGCGGCCGGTGTGCGGCAGCAGCGCGTCGAGCATGGCATCGGCCTCGATGCGGTGATCAGACCGTGTCGATTCCAGCAGCGTGATGGCCTTGGCCAGCGCGCGGCGCTCGCCGCGACGCACGCCGTCACAAAGGGGCAGGTCGATGCCTGAAGAACCCACGTCGCTCAGGCCTTCGCGGCAAGGCTCAAGCGGATCTGCTCCAGCACGTCCTTTGCGCTCGCCGGAATCGGCGTGCCCGGGCCGTAGATGCCCTTCACGCCAGCTTCGTACAGCATGTCGTAGTCCTGCCTCGGGATCACGCCGCCGACAAACACGATGATGTCGTCGGCCCCTTGTGCCTTGAGCGACGCGATGATCGCCGGCACAAGCGTCTTGTGGCCGGCAGCGAGCGTGCTCACGCCGACCGCATGCACGTCGTTCTCGATGGCTTGCCGCGCGCACTCTTCGGCAGTTTGAAACAGCGGCCCCATGTCCACATCGAAGCCCAGATCGGCGAACGCGGTAGCCACCACCTTGGCACCTCGGTCGTGGCCGTCCTGCCCGAGCTTGGCGATCATCACGCGTGGGCGGCGGCCTTCGGCTTCGGCGAATTGGGCGATTTCCGCTTGCAGCTTGTCCCAGCCTTCGGCGCTGTCGTAGGCGGCCGCATACACGCCGCTGACCTTTTGCGTGTCGGCACGGTGGCGGCCGAAGACCTTCTCGAGCGCGTCGGACACCTCACCGACCGTGGCGCGCAGGCGTATCGCGCGGATGCTCAAATCCAGCAGGTTGCCCTCGCCGCTTTCGGCACATGCCGTGAGCGCGTCGAGCGCGGCGTGCGTCGCAGCAGCGTCGCGCGCGGCCCGCACCTGCTTCAACCGCGCGACCTGGTTGTCGCGCACCATCACGTTGTCGACATCGCGTGTCTCGATCACATCTTCGGCAGCGAGCTTGTACTTGTTGACGCCGACGATCACATCCTGCCCCGAGTCGATGCGCGCCTGCTTCTCGGCCGCGCTCGCCTCGATCTTGAGCTTGGCCCAGCCGCTGTCCACGCACTTGACCATGCCGCCGAGGGCATCGACCTCTTCGATGATTTTCCATGCCGCGTCGGCCATGTCTTGCGTGAGCTTTTCCATCATGTAGCTGCCGGCCCACGGGTCGACCACGCTCGTGATGTGGGTCTCTTCCTGGATGATGAGCTGCGTGTTGCGGGCAATGCGCGCGCTGAACTCGGTGGGCAGCGCGATGGCTTCGTCGAGCGCGTTGGTGTGCAGGCTCTGCGTACCGCCGAACACCGCAGCCATCGCCTCGATGGTGGTGCGCACGACGTTGTTGTACGGGTCTTGTTCGGTGAGCGACCAGCCCGAGGTCTGGCAGTGCGTTCGCAGCATCAGGCTCTTCGGGTTCTTGGGCGCGAACTCGCTCATGATCTTCCACCACAGCAGCCGCGCCGCGCGCATCTTGGCCACCTCCAGGTAGAAGTTCATGCCGATGGCCCAGAAGAAGCTCAGGCGGCCGGCGAACGCGTCCACGTCCATGCCCTTGGCGAGTGCGGTCTTGACGTACTCGCGCCCATCGGCCAGCGTGAACGCCAGCTCCAGCGCCTGGTTCGCGCCGGCCTCCTGCATGTGGTAGCCGGAGATGCTGATCGAGTTGAACTTCGGCATGTGCCTGGCCGTGTACTCGATGATGTCGCCGACGATGCGCATGCTCGGCTCGGGCGGGTAGATGTAGGTGTTGCGAACCATGAACTCTTTGAGGATGTCGTTCTGGATCGTCCCGCTCAACTGCTCCTGCGACACGCCCTGCTCTTCGGCCGCGACCACGTAACCGGCCAGCACCGGCAGCACCGCGCCGTTCATCGTCATGCTCACCGACACGCGGTCGAGCGGGATGCCGTCGAACAGGATCTTCATGTCGGCGACGCTGTCGATGGCTACGCCGGCCTTGCCCACGTCACCGGTCACGCGCGGGTGGTCGCTGTCGTAGCCGCGGTGGGTGGCCAGATCGAACGCCACGCTCACGCCCTGACCGCCGGCAGCCAGCGCCTGCCGGTAGAACGCGTTCGAGGCTTCGGCGGTAGAGAAGCCGGCGTACTGGCGGATCGTCCATGGCCGCACGGCGTACATCGTTGCCTGCGGGCCGCGGACGAAGGGCGCGAAGCCGGGCAGTGTGTCGGTGAACGGCAGGCCTTGGAGGTCGGCGGCGGTGTACAGCGGTTTGATCGCGATGCCTTCGGGCGTGACCCAATTCAGCGCGCTCACGTCGGCCCCGGGCGCCGACTTGGCAGCAGCCTTCTGCCAGGCTTCGAGCGAGCCAGAGTCGAGCAACTTGGGTGCGGGTTTGTCGTGGGCTGGGTCGTTGGGCATGGGTACCTCGGCGTCGGCAAGAGCAGCAGCTGGACGTGAAGCGCGCTGAACTACATAATTCAAAATTGAATTATATAGAATGGACTCGCCGCACGCCAGCCTGCGGCTCGCCGCTGGCCTTCTGCCACCGCGCCGCCAGCCATCCGTTGATACCCCAGCCGACCTTACCGCCGATGCCAACCCTTCGCCCCTCGTCGGCCAACGCCGCCACGCCACCACGGCTGGCCGCCGGCAAGCTGAACAAGAGCGCCCTGTATGAGCAGGTCGCCGAGCGGCTGCGCGTGCGCATCCTGGCGCACACGCTGGCGCCCGGCCAATGGCTGGACGAGCAGGCCCTCGCCGCCGACTACGGCATCAGCCGCACGCCCCTGCGCGAGGCGCTGAAAGTGCTGGCCACCGAAGGCCTGGTCACGATGAAGCTGCGGCGCGGTGCCTACGTCACCGAAACGTCGGAGCGCGACCTGGCCGAGGTCTACCACCTGCTCGCGCTTCTCGAAAGCGATGCGGCGCGCGTGGTTGCTTCAAACGCCACCGCAGAGCAGCTCGCCGAGTTGGAGGCGCTGCACCGCCAGCTCGAAGCCGAGGTCGGCCACCGCGAGCGCTTCTTCGAGTTGAACGAGCAGTTCCATCACCGCCTTCTGGAGATGGCCGACAACCGCTGGCGCAACCAGATGGTCGCCGACTTGCGCAAGGTGATGAAGCTGAACCGCCACCATTCGCTGTTCAAGCAAGGCCGGCTCGAAGCATCGCTGAAGGAGCACCGGCAGATCATGGCAGCGCTCAAAGCGCGCAACCCGGAGCGGGCGCAGCAGTTGATGCAGCACCACTTTGCGAATGGCGAGAAGGCCGCCACGCTGACCTGAGCCGGCCCGATGAATCCACCCGATGCGGCGCCCGCCGCCATGCCCATCGGCGCCACCGACCTTGCGGAGCGCACTGCCACAATCGCGCCCATGAATCGACCGACGCTCGCCTTGATCGCGGCCGTGGCCCGCAACGGCGCCATCGGCAAAGACAACGAACTGCTTTGGCGCGAGCCCGAAGACCAGAAGCACTTTCGCCGCGTGACGATGGGCTGCCCCGTCGTGATGGGGCGCAAGACCTGGGACTCCATTCCCGAGCGCTTTCGCCCCCTGCCCGGCCGGCGCAACGTGGTCGTCACGCACCAGGCCGCTTGGCAGGCGGCGGGCGCCGAAGCGGTGGCGTCGCTCGATGCGGCGCTGGCATTGCTGGCCGATGCACCCAAGGTGTTCGTGATCGGCGGCGCGCAGATCTACGCACTTGCCTTGCCGTTGGCCGATGAACTGGTGCTGACCGAGATCGATGCCGACCTGCCTGGCACCGTGTTCTTCCCCGCCTTCGACCGCGCGGCCTTCGACGTCACGGCGCGCGATGCCCACGTCGCCGCCAACGGCGTTCCCTACAGCTTTGTGACCCACATCAGAAAAAGAGGAAATTGACATGTCAGGAGACGGCTTCCACGTGCACGGCCCGCACGACCACGAACTCGAACACGCCGCGGAACACGACCCGAAAGGCATGGCCGGGCAGCTCGCCGTGATCACCGCCATCCTCGCAACGGTGGGTGCGCTGTTCTCGTACATGGGCGGCGCGACGCAGGCCAACGCGGGCCTGCACAAGAACGACGCCGCGATCAAGAAGACCGAAGCGTCGAACCAGTGGAACTACTACCAGGCGAAGAGCAGCAAACAGAACCTGAGCGAGCTGGCACTGGAGCTTGCGCCCGAGACGCGCAGGAGCTTCTACGTCGACGAGATCAAGCGCTACAAGACCGAGAAAGCCGACATCAAGCTGGCGGCCGAGAAGCTCGAAGCCGAGTCGAAGGCCTGGGACGACAAGAGCGCCGAGCAGATGCACCAGCACCACCGCTGGGCGCAAGCCACCACCGCGTTGCAGATCGCCATCGCGATGGCCGCGATCGCGCTGCTGACGAAGAAGCTGTGGTTAGAGAAGCTGGTGTTCGGCGTGAGTGCGGTCGGCCTGGTGGTGGGCGTGCTGGCCTGGCTGCACATCTGACCCCAACCCGAGGACCCCGCTCAGCCTGAGCTTGTCGAAGGGCCCACCCGAAGCGCCCTACTCGATCAGCGCCCGAACCGAATCGGGCAACGGTACCGAGCGCTGGTTCGGGAAGTCGATCCACACTGTCTTTGCCCCGCCGTCGGCGTAGACCACGCCCGGCTCATCGGTGCGCTCGAGCGTGATGAACGTGTCGAAGCTGCTGCGCCCGGCGTTCGCCACATAGTGCTTCGCCAGCACGTCGCCCGGAAACGCGAGTTGCCTGATGAAGTTGCAAAACGCGTTCACGATCACCGGGCCGTGGCCCGTCGGCGTGATCTTGCCGGCGACCGCATACAGCCATTCCAGCCGCACGATCTCCATGTAGCGGAAGTACAGCGTGTTGTTGACATGGCCCATCGCATCCATGTCGCCCCAGCGGATCGGGATGATCATCTCGTGCGTCAGCTTCTTTTCGTCGGGCAGGTCGAATCTCATCGCAGCACCTCGCCTCAGTCTTTGGCGATGCCGAGCTCGGCATACAACCGCGACACGAGCGCGTGCAGCTCGGTTAGTTCCGCCCTCATCGAAGCCTGCTCGGCGCGCAACGCCGCGAGTTCATTCGTCGCGACGAAGTCTTCATGCGCCGGTGCCACCGGCATGGCCGACACATCGACCGGCCCGCACAGCAGTTGCGCCCAGCGCGCCTCGCGCATGCCGGGCGCGCGCGGCAGCTTGAGCACCAGCGGCCCGCCCTTCTCGGCCGCGCGCTCGGCGAGTTCGTCGAGAAAACCGTCGGCCGCCGACTGGTCGGCGAAGCGGTGCAGGCGGTCGGTGTTGGCGCGCAGCTCAGATGCCGTTTGTGGCCCACGCAGCATCAACACCGCAAGCAGCGCGACCGACTGCGACGGCAGCGCCATCGCCCGCCCCGTGTTGTGCTCGAAGCGGCTCACGCGCGAGCCGCTGGCCTCGGCCACCAGGTGCATCGTCTTGAGCGAATCGAGCGCGGCCTGCACCTCGCCTTCGGTCGCGTTCAACACCGGGTCGCGCGCGGTCTTCTGGTTGCAGCCGAGCGTCAGTGTGTTCAGCGACAGCGGGTAGCTGTCGGGCACGGTGTGCGCCTTCTCGACCAGCACCCCGAGAACGCGTGACTCCAGCAACGACAGCGCACGCACGGTCACGCGCTCACAAGGCGAAGCCGTCGTCGGCCTGGATGACCGCGCCGTTGATGAAGTGGCTCTCGTTCGCGCACAACATCATCAGCAGCGAATCGAGGTCTTGCGCCTGGCCCACGCGCTTGCGCGGCAGCATCTCGATCAGGCGCTTGCCAGCGTCGGTCTGCCAGTGGTGGTGGTTGATCTCGGTGTCGATGTAGCCCGGGCAGATGGCGTTCACGTTGATGCCGAACTTGCCCCACTCCAGCGCCATCGAGCGGGTCATGTGGATGACGGCCGCCTTCGTCATGCAGTACACGCCGATCTGCCCCAGCACCTTCAGCCCCGCCATGGACGCGATGTTGACGATGCGCCCGCCGGTGAACGTGCCCGGCGCCGAGCCCTTGGCGCGCGCCAGCATGCGCTTGCCCACCTCTTGCGCCACGAAGAACGCGCCCTTGGTGTTGGTGTCGAACATGAAGTCGTAGTCGTCGGGCGTGATGTCGACGAGCTTCTGCGTGGTGCTCACGCCCGAGTTGTTGATGAGGATGTCGATGGTGCCCATCTCGGTCTCGGCGTGGGCCACGGCCGACTTGATGCTGTCGTGGTCGGTCACGTCGAGCGTGACCACATGCGCGTCGCCGCCATCGGCTTCGATCTCGGCGCGCAAGGCCTTCAGGCGGTCGACCCGCCTGCCTGCCAGCACCACGCCTGCACCGGCCTTGGCGAGCGTCTTCGCGAACTGTGTGCCCAGGCCGCTGGACGCGCCGGTGACCAGCGCCACGCGCCCCGACAGATCGATGTTGTAGCTCATGCACTGCTCCTGAAAAGACCACTTGGTGCGAGGCACGATAGCACGCAGGCCCGAGCCGCATCGGGGTCACGAACCTGTGCTGGAGCGCCCTCTCCAATGGCCCCGCAATACCGCTTTGGCACCACCCTCGCCCGTAGAATGCAGCGCTGCACCAAGCACCGAAAAGACCAGGGAAAGCCGCATGAACTCTGCCGACATCCTCGCCCAGTACGGCCCGCGTGAAGCCATGGAATACGACGTGGTCGTGGTCGGTGCCGGCCCCGGCGGGCTGGCCACCGCGATCCGCATCAAGCAACTCGCCGCCGAGCAGAACAAAGAGGTGTCGGTCGTGGTGCTCGAGAAGGGTTCGGAGCCCGGCGCGCACATCCTGAGCGGCGCCCTCATGGACCCGCGCGCGCTGACCGAACTGATCCCGAATTGGCAGGAACTCGGCGCACCGCTGACGCAGCCGGTCACGGGTGATGACGTGCTGTTCTTGAGCGAACGCGGGCAGATCAGCACACCACAATTCCTGATCCCGAAGTGCCTGCACAACGAAGGCAACTACGTGATCAGCCTGGGCAACCTGGTGCGCTGGCTGGGCACGCAGGCCGAAGCGCTGGGGGTCGAGATCTTCCCCGGCTTCGCGGCCGCCGAAGTGCTCTACAACGACGATGGCGCCGTGAAAGGCGTGGCCACCGGCAACCTGGGCGTTGGCAAGAACGGCGAGCCGACCGACAGCTTCCAGCTCGGCATGGAGCTGCACGGCAAGTACACGATCTTCGCGGAGGGTTCGCGCGGCCACCTGGGCAAGCAACTGATCGCGAAGTACCAGCTAGATGCAGGCCGCGACCCGCAGACCTACGCCATCGGCATCAAGGAGCTGTGGGAGATCGACCCCGCCCTCGCCCGCCCCGGCCACGTGATCCATTCGCTCGGCTGGCCGATGAACGCCAGCACCTACGGCGGCGGCTTTCTGTACCACCTGGAAGGCAACAAGGTGACGCTCGGCTTCATCACCGGCCTGGAGTACAGCAACCCGTGGCTGAGCCCGTTCGAAGAGATGCAGCGCTGGAAAACGCACCCCGCGATCAGCGCCTGCCTCAAGGGCGCCAAACGCATCAGCTACGGCGCGCGCGCCATCACCTGCGGCGGTTTGCTGAGCCTGCCCAAGACGGTGTTCCCCGGCGGCGCGTTGGTGGGCTGCGACGCCGGCTTCCTGAACTTCGCGCGGATCAAGGGCAGCCATGCGGCCATCAAGACCGGCATGCTCGCGGCCGAAGCTGCGTTCGCGGCGGTCACCAGTGGCCGCCAGCACGATGAGCTCACGGCCTACCCGGCGGCTTTCGAGACCAGCTGGCTGAAGACCGAACTCGACGTCGCCCGCAATACCAAACAATGGATGAAGAAGGGCTTGTACCTGTCGTCCGTGATGAACGGCATCGAGCTGTGGTTGTTGCCGAAGCTGGGCATGAAGAGCCCGCCGTGGACCATCCACAACACGGTTCCCGACCACGCCAAGTTGAAGCCGGCGGCCGAGTGCCCGCAGATCACCTACCCCAAGCCCGACGGCGTGCTGACCTTCGACCGCCTCTCCAGCGTGTTCGTCAGCAACACCAACCATGAAGAGCAGCAACCCGCACACCTGACGTTGAAAGACGCGAGCGTGCCGGTCGCGATCAACCTGGCCACCTACGCCGGGCCGGAGAGCCGCTACTGCCCGGCCGGTGTGTACGAGTACGTGAAGAACGCCGACAACACCGACCGCCTGCAGATCAACGCGCAGAACTGCGTGCACTGCAAGACCTGCGACATCAAGGACCCGACGCAGAACATCGTGTGGGTCACGCCGGAAGGCGGCGGCGGGCCGAACTACAGCGGGATGTAGTTGGGAGAGGCGCACCGCGGTGGATCGGGCTGAAGACGCGGGGGAATGAAATCGCGCGACGCAGGCGACCACCAGTCGGGATGGGCGCGATACGCACGTACACGGCGTTGAACTTCGGCCCACGCCCGCACATCGCTCAGCAGGCGATGGCGATCAGCGGTCGTCAACGGCCCCGGGCCGTCTTCGGCGGCGCGCCGAACCAACTCTGCGCGCGCGAGCGCCTTGCCGCCAAGCCGCGAAGCGGGGGTTGCGGTGGTGGCGGCCAAATCAGCGTGCCAGCGCGCATCACGCAAAGCGACTTCGAAAGTCGCCAACGGGCTCATGCCATCGGCAAAGCGGCGTGCCTCGCGCAGCACCTGGGGCTCGCTCCGTTCTTCCGGTGTGACGAGCACCCCGCGCGCCCGCAGCCAGCGCCCCGGCCCAATGCGGCTGCCCCAGGCCGAGAGCGGCACGCCGGCGATCAGCCCGACGATGATCGGCGACAGCCACCATGGGAAGGTTGCGCCGCTCCACACGATCGCGCCGAGCCACACCACCGCCAACAGCGCATGCAGGCCGTGGCGGCGCAGGGCCTCGGCCCACGGTGTTGCCTCACCGTCGCGCGGCGGTGACTTCCAGTCGAGCTTCCAGCCCGTCAGCGCGGCGAACACGAACTGGCTGTGGAACAGCATGCGCACCGGTGCCAGCAGCAAGGAGTGCACGAACTCGATCAGCGCGCCGCCGAGCAGCCGCAGCACGCCACCGAACTGCCGCGCCTGCCCCCGCAACACGATGATCGCGAGGGACAGCAGCTTCGGCCCGAGCAGCAGCGTGGCGGTCAGGCCGAAGAGCGTAAGCATCAGCCGCAGGTTGGCCGTGGGCCAGATCGGGAACAGCTGATCAGGCTCGGTGAAGTAGCGCGGCAGCTCGTGCGCCTGCACCGCGAACAGCAGGGTCGAGACGAGCAGGAACGCCAGCCACAGCGGCGCCGATGCATAGGCCAGCACGCCGGTCAGGAACACGCTGCGGTGCACCGGGTGCAGCCCGGGCTCGAACATCAGGCGCGAGTTCTGCAGGTTGCCGTGGCACCAGCGCCGGTCGCGCTGCAACTCGGCCAGCAGGTTGGGCGGCACCTGCTCGTAGCTGCCCGCAAGGTCGTAGGCGATCCAGACCTTCCAGCCGGCGCGGCGCATCAGCGCGGCCTCGACGAAGTCGTGCGACATCACGTCACCCGACAGCGATGTCTGGCCCGGCAGCGGCGCCAACCCGCAATGCGCCATGAACGGCGCCACGCGAATGATCGCGTTGTGGCCCCAGTAGTGCGACTCGCCGAGTTGCCAGTAGTGCATGCCGGCCGTGAACAGCGGGCCGTAGACGCGCGAGCCGAACTGCTGCACACGCGAGTGGAGCGTCTCATGACCACAGGCGCGCGGGGCAGTCTGGATGATGCCGGCATCCGGGTGCCGCTCCATCAGCCGCACCAGGTTCGTGAGGCACTCGCCGGTCATCACGCTGTCGGCGTCCAGCACCACCATGTAGCGGTAGGCGCGGCCGAAGCGGCGGCAGAAGTCGGCCACGTTGCCGGCCTTGCGGCGGGTGCGGTGCTGGCGCCAGCGGTAGTGGATGCGCGGTGCTGGCGTGCCTGCGCGCTGCAGCGCCTGCACCAGCTCGCTCCACGCGGCCTGCTCGGCGGCGCGCAGGTCGGGCTGGTTCGTGTCGCTGAGCACGAAGAATTCGAACTGCCCCGCCGCATCGGTGGCTGCCAGCGACTCCCATGTGGCGCGCAGCCCGGCGAACACGGTGCGCACGTCTTCATTGCAGATCGGCATGACGATGGCCGTGCGTGCTGCGGCATCGATGGGTGCCGCGCTGTCCAGGCCGCGCGTCACGGCGTTGCGGTCGCGCCCGATCAGCAGCACCCAGGCCCCCATCAGGCCGGTCCAGAAGCCGGCCGAAATCCAGGCGAACAGCACACCGAACAACACGAGCAGGCCTTGCTCCAGCCATGTGCTGCCGTGGCTGGGCAGGACCTCGGCCATGTAGTCGGTGCCAACGAATGCACCGAGCGCCACGAGCACCAGGAGGGCGACTCGGCGCAGCATCAGCGGGCGCTCGTCGTGCGCCGGGCGCGGGTTCGGCGCGCGGTAGCCGGCCAAGCTGCGCAGCGGGCGCAGCAAGGGGTGGCCGGCCCAGGGTGTGGGCACCATCGAGGCGCGTTGAATGGGCGGCTGCGGCAGGGGCGGCGCAGGGGCAGTCGATGAGGTCATGGCTTATCGGGCTCCGGTGGAACGATGTAGCTCCAGGTCTCGCTCAGCGTGGTCTGCGCCTGGCGGATGGCCGCGCGCAGTTCGATGGGTTTGTTGGCGTCGGCGCGCTTCACGCGCACTGTCATGCGCCACTGGCCTGTGGTGCCGTTCAGGAACAGGTTGCGCTCGCGCAGCTCGGCGTTGCCGCCCACGTCGACGGCGGCTTCGAGCTTCGTACCCGCAGGAAGCAGCCGCAGAGCGGGACCGTCGAAGTCGATGATGAAGTTGATGTCGCCGTCGGGCTGGCGCACGTAGCCGCGCCCGCGCCGCGTTTGCACCACCCATGCCCGCCCGGCGGGTGCGGTGGCCGCGCCCTGCCAGCGCAGGCGGTAGGTCAACTCGAGCGGCTGCCCTGCGGTGAGCCGCTGGTCAGGCACCCAATAGGCCACGACGTTGTCATTGGTCTCGTCGGGCGTGGGGATTTGCACCAGCTCCACCCTGCCCTTGCCCCACGGACCCACCGGCTCGACCCATGCGCTCGGCCGCCGTTCATAAAGTGCCTCGGGGTCTTCGTAGTGCGCATGCAGCCGGTCGCGCTGCATGAGCCCGAAACCACGCGGGCTGGTGCTGGTGAACGAGGTCACGAGCAGGCGCTTCGGGTTGACCAGCGGGCGCCAGATCCACTCGCCGTCGGCGGTCTGGATCGACAGGCCATCAGAGTCGTGCACTTCGGGGCGGTAGTCGTCGCGGCCGGGCTGGTTCTCGCCGAACGCGAACATCGAGTTCAGCGGCGCGAAGCCGAACTTGGCGCCGGCGTCGCGTGCATAGAGGCGCGCGGTGACGAGCACGGCGGTCTGCGCACCCGGCGTGACGATGAACTTGTACGCGCCTGCCACGCGGGGCGAGTCAAGCAGCGCGTAGAGCGTGAGCGTGGTGGCGTTGCCGCGCGGCCGTTCGATCCAGAACTCGCTGAAGCGCGGGAACTCTTCGCCACCTGCGCTCGCCGTATCGACCGCGAGACCGCGCGCTGACAACCCGTACACCTGCCCCTTGCCGACCGCGCGGAAATAGCTGGCGCCGAGGAACACGATGACCTCGTCCTTGTAGCCCGGCCGGTTGATCGCAGCATGAACCCGAAAGCCCGCGAAACCGGCCTGCCCGAGGCCACGCAGCTTCTTCGGGTCGAACTTGTTGCGGCCGTAATCGAACTGCGCGGGGTCGAAGTCCACCGGCTTCGCTGCGCCGGCCGCATCGATGGTGTTGATCCGCACCGCATGTTCAAAACCGCGCCCGGCGTGGAAGAACATCAGCTCAAACGGCATCTTCTCGGCGCGCCACAAGGCTTGGTCGGGCTTGAAGCGGATGTCGCGGTAGGCGTCGTAGTCGAGCTCACGCAGCTCCGGCGGCAGCGTCGAGGCGGGCGGGCGGTACGCGGATGCCGCCGTGTCGCGCGCCTTGAGCGCCACATCGTCGAAGCCGAAAGCACGGGCAAGCGAAGGCAGGAGCAGTGCGAGCGCCACCACAGCCCAAAGAGCCACTCCGGCCGACGCCTGGCGGTGCACGAAGCGGCCAAGTGGGACACGCATTTGGAACGTCATGCAGCCACTCTAGGGGTATTTACCAGCCCCTGCCCGTGTGGCAACCCGCTGCTTACATGGTTTGCAACTGGGTGTGCCCAAGTGGGCGAATGCGGCGCCAATTCCTACAAGCAGCTGGCCTCTTGCCGAAGGCCGGCGCTGGTTCAGCCACCCCAGCGCGCAGGCCGTTTCTCGATGAACGCCTGCACGCCCTCCAGCGCGGCTGCGTCCATCATGTTGCAGGCCATCGCCTGGCCGGCAATGGCGTACGCATGCTCGATGCCGACCTCGACGTTTGCATAGAACTGCGCCTTGCCCATCGCAATGGCGACGCGTGGTTTGCTCACGATGCGCTTTACGAGCAGCTCGATTTCGGCGTCGAGCGCATCGGGTGCCACCACGCGGTTGACGAGCCCGCGCGCACGCGCCTCGTGCGCGTCAATGAAGTCGCCGGTGAGCAGCATCTCCATCGCCTGCTTGCGCGGCACGTTGCGCGCGAGCGCCACGCTCGGGGTCGAGCAGAAGAGGCCCAGGTTGACGCCGCTGACGGCGAACGTGGCGGTGCTGGCAGCCACCGCCAAGTCGCACATCGCGACGAGCTGGCAGCCGGCTGCGGTGGCGATGCCTTGCACGCGCGCGATCACGGGCACATCGAGGCGCTGCAGCGACAGCATCACCTGCGTGCACTGCGCGAACAGCGCTTCGTAATAGGCGAGTGACGGCTCGGCGCGCATCTCTTTCAGGTCGTGGCCGGCGCAGAACGCCCTGCCTTCGGCGGCCAGCACCACGACGCGCGCGGTTTCGTCTTGCGCCACGGCATCGAGCTCGGTTTGCAAGGCGGTGAGCATGCCTTCGGACAACACGTTGAACGTCTGCGGACGGTTCAGCGTGAGCGTCACCACGCCGCGCGCGTCGCGCTCGGTTCGCACGAAAGGCTCGGCGCTGCCCATCACGTCGCGCCACCTTGAATGTGCAAACGAGCCCGCTCGCGAAGCGTGAACTTCTGGATCTTGCCGGTCGATGTTTTCGGGATGTCTTCGAAGCGCACTTCGCGTGGCACCTTGTACCCGGCGAGCAGGCTCTTGCAGTGCGCCACCAGCTCGGCCGGCGTCACTTGCGCGCCGGCACGCAACTCGACGAACGCGACCGGCGTTTCGCCCCACTTGTCATCGGGCCTCGCGACCACGGCGCAGCTCACCACGTCGGGGTGGCGGTAGAGCGCGTCTTCAACTTCGAGCGAGCTGATGTTCTCGCCGCCGGAGATGATGATGTCCTTGCTGCGGTCCTTGATCTTGACGTAGCGGTCGGGCTCGATCACGGCCAGATCGCCGGTGTGGAACCAGCCGCCATGGAACGCCTTTTCGGTAGCCGCCGGGTTCTTCAGGTAGCCCTTCATCACGATGTTGCCGCGGAACATGATCTCGCCCATGGTCTGGCCGTCGGCCGGGGCTTCCACCATGTCGTCGGCCGACATCACCGTCATGCCTTCCTGAAGCGCATAGCGCACACCCTGGCGGCCGTTCAGGCGGGTCTGCTCTGACAGGCTTTCCGCCGCCCAGCTGCTGCGCTTAACGGCCACCGCCGCCGGGCCGTACACCTCGGTCAGGCCATAGACGTGGGTGATGTCGAAGCCGAGCAAGGCCATGCCTTCGATCATCGACGCCGGTGGCGCCGCGCCGGCCACCATGCCGCGCACCTGCTTGCGGCCTGCGCCGGTGATGCCGGCGCGCAGCTCGGCAGGTGCGGCGATCAGCAGGTTGTGCACGATGGGGGCGGCGCAGTAGTGATCCACGCCGTGCTCGCGCATCGCATCCAGAACGGGTTGCGCGGCCACGCTGCGCAGGCACACATGCGTGCCGCCGAGCATGGCGACTGTCCAAGGGAAGCACCAACCGTTGCAATGAAACATCGGCAGCGTCCACAGGTAGACCGGGAAGTGCGGCATCGTCCACGTGGCTGCGTTGCTCACCGCGTTGAGGTAGGCACCGCGGTGGTGGGTCACCACGCCTTTCGGGTCGCCGGTGGTGCCCGAGGTGTAACTCACGGCGATGGCGTCCCATTCGTCCTGCGGGCCTTCGAGGCGCGCCAGCGGTGGGTGGGCCGCCAGCAGCGCCTCGTACTCATGCGTGCCGAGCAGGTCACCCGGGCCGGTGTATTCGCTGTCGGCCACGTCGATCACGATCACCTCGCGGCCGTGCTCGTCGCGCAGGAAACGCAGCGCCTTCGCGACCGTGGGTGCGTACTCGCGGTCGGTGATCAGCACCTTGGTTTCGCAGTGGTGCATCTGCCAGGCGAGCAGCGGCGCATCGAGCCGCGTGTTCAGCGTGTTGAGCACCGCGTTCAGGGCCGGCACGGCGTAGTGCGCCTCGACCATCTCGGGCGTGTTCGGCAGCATCACGCTGACCGTGTCCATGCGGCCCACGCCGAGGTGGCGCAGGGCCGCAGCCAGCCGCGCCGAGCGGTCGCGCAACTCGCGCCAGGTGCTGCGCCGCCGGCCATGGACCAGCGCCGGCAGGTCGCCGAACACTTCCGCGCTGCGCTCGACGAAGCTCACCGGTGACATGGCGGCAAAGTTGGCCGCGTTCTTGCCGAGGCCCTGGTCGTAGATGGTCGTCATGTGCGCTCCTCGTGTGGGGCTTGCAGTATGTGCCGGCGCACAAGACAAAGGGCCATGCAGACAACTCCGCATGGCCCCCGCCCGCAACCCGGGTGTGCCGGGCGCTTCTACGCCGACCCGCTTGTGGCGGGTCAGCCGTGCTTCTGGTCGAAGAACTGTTCGTCTTCGGTCGAACCCTTCAATGCGCCGGTCGAGGCCAGGGCTTCGATCGTGGTGGTCACGGCATCGAAGTAACCGGTGCCCACTTCACGCTGGTGTTTGACGGCGGTGAAGCCCTTCTCGGCGGCAGCGAATTCGGCTTCCTGCAGTTCGACGAACGCGCTCATGTTGTTGCGCGCGTAGCCGTAGGCCAGGTTGAACATCGAGTAGTTCAGGCTGTGGAAGCCGGCCAGCGTGATGAACTGGAACTTGTAGCCCATGGCGCCGAGTTCGCGCTGGAACTTGGCGATGGTCGCGTCGTCGAGGTTCTTCTTCCAGTTGAAGGACGGCGAGCAGTTGTAGGCCAGCAGCTTGCCCGGAAACTTGGCGTGGATGGCGTCGGCAAAGCGCTTGGCGTAGGCCAGGTCGGGCTTGCCGGTTTCGCACCACACCATGTCGGCCACTTCGGCGTAGGCCAGGCCACGCGAGATGGCTTGCTCCAGGCCCGGCTTGCTGCGGTAGAAGCCCTCGACCGTGCGCTCGCCAGTCAGGTAGGGCTTGTCGTTGTCGTCGACATCGCTCGTGACGAGGTCGGCGGCTTCGGCATCGGTGCGGGCGATCACGAGCGTGGGCGTGCCCGACACGTCGGCCGCCAGGCGCGCGGCCTGCAGCTTCGCAACGGCTTCACGCGTGGGCACCAGCACCTTGCCGCCCATGTGGCCGCACTTCTTGACCGACGCGAGCTGGTCCTCGAAGTGAACGCCAGACGCGCCCGCGTCGATCATCGCCTTCATCAGCTCGAAGGCGTTCAGCACGCCGCCGAAACCGGCTTCGGCATCGGCCACGATGGGCGCGAAGAAGTCGACATCGTTCTTGCCTTCGGACCACTGGATCTGGTCAGCGCGGGTGAACGTGTTGTTGATGCGCTTGACCACCAGCGGCACCGAGTTCACGGGATACAGCGACTGATCGGGGTACATCTCGCCGGCGCTGTTGGCGTCACCCGCCACTTGCCAGCCGGAGAGGTAGATCGCCTTCAGGCCGGCCTTGACCTGCTGCATGGCCTGGTTGCCGGTGAGCGCGCCGAGCGTGTTGACGAAGGGCTCGGTGTTGAGCAGCGCCCACAGCTTCTCGGAGCCACGTTTAGCGAGTGTGTGCTCGACCTGCACCGAGCCGCGCAGGCGCACCACGTCGGCGGCGCTGTAGCTGCGCTTGATGCCCTTCCAGCGCGGGTTTTCGGCCCAGTCTTTTTCGAGGGCGGCGACTTGTTGGTCACGGGTCAGTGCGGTCATGGGGATCTCCGGTCAAGGTTGAAAGAGGGCAGGAACTGGGGTCAAGAATACCGACCGCGCGGCCCTTTGAGAAGACTTATATCTTATATAAGACTTACGACTCACTCCATATGGATCAATGACTTAGCACTCACGTTTCGTAATACGGAAGTCGATTCGGCCTTGTGAGATTTCTTGCCGCACTGCAGCAATTTGAACTCTCAGAATATGAAACAGCACTGTTTGATCGTGAAATGGCCGGAGCAGCCGCACCGCACTCCTATCATTCCCGGCCGCATCACCTCACAACCCTTATGACCAGCTTCGCCTTCCTCTCGAACAACAGCTTCCTGAAGGTGCCGGCTGCTGACCTGGCCACGCCGTACGCGGTGGCCGGCGTGGCCTGGGACGGCAGCGTCACCAACCGCCCCGGTGCACGCTTCGGCCCGCGCGCCATTCGCACCGCCAGCCACATGCTGTGCGATGCGATCCACCCACACTTCAACGTGTCGCCGATCGCCAGCCTGGGCGACGCCGGCGACCTGCTGCTGCCCAACACCAGCCTGGCCGCCATGCGCGAGGCGATGGGCCCGCAGGTCGATGCACTCATCCGCGCCCACCACATGTGCTGGCTCGGCGGCGATCACTCGATCACGCTGCCGCTGCTGCGCGCCTACAAGGCATGGCTCGGCCGCCCGCTCGCGGTGATCCACTTCGACGCCCACTGCGACACTTGGCAAGACCACTTCGGCGAGCCCAGCGGCCACGGCACGTGGGTGTATGAGGCGATGCAGGAAGGGCTCGTCGTCAACGAGTGCTTCATGCAGCTCGGCATCCGCTCGTCGGGCACGCGCGAAGCGCGCGAGTACGTGCGCAATCAAGGCGGCTTGATCTTCACCGCCCGAGACCTGCGCGGCCTGGAAAGCCCGGCGCAGTTGAGCGGCGTGCTCGCCGCCATTCGCGAGCGGCTGGCCGCCCACGGCAACCCGCCCGTCTACCTGAGCCTGGACATCGACTGCCTCGACCCCGCCTTCGCCCCTGGCACCGGCACGCCCGAGCCGGGTGGCATGAGCAGCGCGCAGGTGCTGAGCATCCTCGAAGAGCTGACTAAGCTGCCCTTCGTCGGCATGGACTGCGTGGAGGTGTCACCCCCCTACGATCACGCCGAGTTGACGAGCCAGGCGGCGGCGGCGTTCGTTTGGACGTATCTGTGCGGCATCATCCATGCAAAAGGCGGCATATGACACGCCCTTGCGCTGATCGGCCCCCGAATGGAATCTCGATGAAAAAGCATGCCCGATGGACGGCGTTGACGATCACACTTTCGTCGGTCTGCCTGCTCGCCGCCTGCGGCGGCGGTGGCGGCACCACCCCAGGCAACGACGCAGGTAGCCCGCCAAGCGCTGCAACGCTCAGCGCGGATGTCTACCCCCTGAGCACCGGCGACAGGCGCGCATGGCGCACGACCACCGACGCAGGCGCGCCGGTTCTGAAGTCTGAGCGCGTGGCGGAGCCTGCGGTCGTGGGCGGCTTGTCGGCACTGGCGGTGCGCACCGACAACAAGAGTGTCGATTTCCAGGTTCGAACCGGCACATCGGTGTTGTCGGTGCCGGGTCCGGGCGCCGATGTGCTGACCACGGCGGCCGGCCCGGTGGAACTGCTGCGGTTCGGCATCGGTGTCGGCGAAAGGGTCGTGAGCCTGGACCGCACCGTGTCGGTCGACGTCAACGGTGACGGCCGCGCCGACAGCGTCACCTTGCAGGGTGAGTTCACTTTCATCGGTACCGAAACGATCACCACTGCGGCGGGTACGTTCACTGGCGCCGCCCATGTGCAGACGCAACTGCGCAGCACCTTCACAGCGGCCGGGCAGGCCGGGAGCGGCAGCGCGAAGCTGGTCGCCGACGAGTGGTACGCACCGGGCGTGGGCTTGGTGCGTTCAACGAGCTCGATCACGATCAACAACGGCGCTCCGAGCACCGAAGCGAAGGAACTCATCGCCTATTCGGTGGGTGGCCGACGCAGCGAGTCTTCCCCGCCATTGCTGGTATCGGGAAGCCCCTCGACGAACGGATCGCTTGCGCCCACCGCCGGAGTGACGCTCGATTTCACCGAGCCAATGGAGCCTTTCGCGCTCGACGTGGCCGGTGCAATCGACCTGTTCGATGCGAGTGGGCGCACGGTGGCCGTGACCCGAAGCCTGTCGTCGGATTGGCGCCGGCTGACCTTACAGCCCCAAACGCCCTTGCCCGACGGCTCCTACGAGCTTCGAACTGGCAGCGCGCTCACGGACCTGGCGGGCAACGCGTTCGCCCCGACCACACGGGTCTTCGTGGTCGACACCGCCGGGCCGCGCATCGTGGTGTCCACCCCCGCGCAGAACAGTGAAACCTTCCCGCTTACGGGCATCCTGAAAGTGACGTTCAATGAACCCGTCTTCGCGGCAGCGGCGAATTCGCCGGCGCAAAGCGCCGACCTGAACGTCGAAATCCTCGACGAGTTCGGCAGTCGGGTGCAGACCCTGCCCGCCTCATTGCAGGGCGCAGACGTGACGGGCAGCGTCGTTTCACCGCTGCAGCCAAACACTGCGTATCTCGTCGCGCTGACGGGAACGTTGGTCGACTCGGCAGGCAACCCCGCGGTTGCGTCCAACTACATCCGCTTCCGGACCGATCCGGGACCGCTGGCTCGCCCGCAACCGCTGATGAGCAATGCGGTCGTGCACGCAGTAACGCAAGGCGACATCAACGGAGACGGGCTGGTCGATGTCGTGGTGGTTGCCCAGACTCTGGGCACGAGCAACTTTTTTGTCGGCGCAAGGCTCAAGCAGGCCGACGGCAGCTTTGCTGCCATGAAAAACCTGTTCGACCTTCCGCAGGGCCGGTTTTGCAACATCCGCAGCCTTGTCGTGGCCGACGTGGACGCGGATGGCCTGGCCGATGTGGCGCTGACCGGTTGTGGCAACGGGATCGACGTGCTGCGGCAACAGAGCAGAAGCGTGTTCGCGCTGGAGACCATCGCCACGAACGTTAACGGTGATCGAATCGCTGCATTCGATCTCGACGGCGACGGCCGCACAGCACTGGTGACCGCACTGTTCGGCGTCGGTAAGCTTCACTTCTTGCGACGCGGTGCGAATGGAACGTGGGCGTCGGCACTTGAGGTCGATAGCGGCAGCGACTTCGTCGGCCATGTGCGCACGGCAGACCTGAATGGCGATGGGCGCCTTGACCTGATCTGGTTGCGCCCGAGAACCGATAACCACGGTTGGGAACTGGCGTGGTCAATTCGCCGAGGCGCCGGCTTCGAAGCCGCGCGGAGTGTGGCAATCCCCGACTTGTTGACCGGCCCCAACGCGCTGGCAGTGGGCGACGTCAGCGGCGACGGACGGCCCGACGTTGTGCTCTTGTACGGCGGAAATGCCAACTCCAACATCGTCGTGTTGCGCCAGGACACCGTCGGCGGGTTCGAAGCGCCACTCATTTTCAACGCCGGTTCGAACGCCTCGGCGTTCGCACTCGGCGACATGAACGGCGACGGCCGGCTTGACATCGTGGTGGGGCACAGCGCGAGACACGCACTGGGCGTTTTGTTGCAGGCGGGTGATGGAACGTATCAGCCCGAACGCCAGTACGAAAGCGGTTACGGGTACTACGACAGCGTTGACGCAATGCAATTGCTCGACATCAACGGCGATGGCCGTCTGGACATCGTCCTGCTCAACGATGTGATGGAGGGTCGACCGGTCGTGGGCCCGTGGCCTCCTGGCGCTGCCAGGTATCTTGCTCAACTCGGGGGTGGTTCACGCACGAGCGGCGCTGCCAAATTACGGCAGGTTCTTGCACCCGCCCTGCGCTGATCTCAAACCGGCAACGCGGTCGTCTTCTTGACCGTGCGCAGCACCAGCAGCGAGTTCGAACGCGCCACGCCCGGCAACCGCATCAGCACCTCGGAGTGAAAGCGCTCCAGGTCTTCTGCGTCGCGGTAGGTGAAGCGGATCAGGTAGTCGTTCGACCCCGCCACGTAGAAGCAGTCGAGCACCTCGGGCTCGTCGCGCACCGCCTGCTCGAAGGCTTCGAGCAGGCCGTTGCTCATGCTTTCCAGGTTGATGATGGTGTAGCTCACGCCGTGCTTGCCCACGCTGCGCGGGTTCACCAGCGCCACGTACTGCGCGATCACACCGTTGTCTTCAAGTGTTTTCACGCGCCGCAGGCAGGCCGATGGCGACAAATGCACGCGCTGCGACAGCTCCAGATTCGACAGCCGCCCCTCGCGCTGCAATTCATGGAGGATGGCGCGGTCTATCGAATCCAAAGTCGCGTCGGGCGGGCTGTTTCGCATTTGATGTCGTCAATTGGCGGTTTGACAGCATGATATTGCAGCGCCGAGGGTGAACCCGCTGCGATTGCGCAGCCCAATTGCGCGCGGGTTTCTCTAGACTCGACCGGCTGGTGAACGCACACTGCAGTGGGCGTTCCGCCCGCCAAATTCAGGAGCCCACGATGCACAAAGACGACCCCGCCACGCTCGCCACACCTGCACTCGCCGCCTCGCCCATGCCGCACCCCAAGATGGACGCGCACTGGATGCCGTTCACCGCGAACCGCCAGTTCAAGCAGTCGCCCCGCCTGATGTCGAAGGCCGACGGCATGCACTACTGGACGCCCGAGGGCCGGCAGATCCTCGACGGCATCGCCGGCCTGTGGTGCGTGAACGCCGGCCACAACCGCCCGAAGATCGTCTCGGCCATTCAGGCGCAGGCCGCCGAGATGGACTTCGCGCCGCCCTTCAACATGGGCCACCCGAAGGCGTTCGAATTGGCCGAGCGGCTGGTCGAGCTGACGCCCGCCGGCGTCAACAAGGTCTTCTTCACCAACTCGGGTTCCGAGGCTGTCGAAACCGCGCTGAAGATGGCCATCGCCTACCACCGCGTGCGTGGCGAAGGCTCCAGAACGCGGTTGATCGGCCGCGAGCGCGGCTACCACGGCGTGAACTTCGGCGGCATCTCGGTTGGCGGCATCGTCGGCAACCGCAAGATGTTCGGCACGTTGCTCAGCGGCGTCGATCACATGCGCCACACCCACGACCTGGCGCGCAACGCGTTCTCGCGCGGCGTTCCGGAATACGGCGCCGAGCTGGCCGACGACCTGGAGCGCATGGTCGCGCTGCACGACGCGTCGACCATCGCGGCGGTCATCGTCGAGCCGGTTGCCGGCTCCACCGGCGTGCTGCTGCCGCCGAAGGGCTACCTGGAGCGGCTGCGGGCCATCTGCGACAAGCACGGCATCCTGCTGATCTTCGACGAGGTCATCACCGGCTTCGGCCGCCTGGGCTCGCCGTTCGCGGCCACGCATTTCAACGTCACGCCCGACCTGATGACCGTGGCCAAGGGCATCACCAACGGCTCGGTGCCGATGGGCGCGGTACTCGCGAAGCAGTTCATCCATGACGCCTTCATGACCGGGCCGGAGCACCTGATCGAGTTCTTGCACGGCTACACGTACTCATCGCACCCGCTCGCTTGCGCCGCCGCACTCGGCACACTCGACACGTACGCCGAAGACGGCCTGCTGACACGCGCAGCCACCATGGCCCCGGTGTTCGAAAACGCGCTGCATTCGCTCCAGGGCCTGCCGCATGTGATCGACGTGCGCAACATCGGCCTGGTCGGCGGGATCGAGCTCACGCCGATCGCGGGCCTGCCGGGCAAGCGCGCGTTCGATGTGTTCCTGGAATGCTGGGAGCGCGGCGTGCTCATCCGCACCACCGGCGACACGATTGCCTTGTCGCCGCCGCTCATCGTTGAAAGTTCGCACCTCGACCAGATCGTCAGCACGATTGCAGACGTGCTGAAGAAGCAGGCCTGAGGGGCGCAGCCTTCTCGCCCATCTTCATCGACAAAGGACTTGCCTAGCGCACACCCGTCATGTCACTCCACGGCGCCGACCAGCAACTGACCCAGCATTCGTACTACGCGGCCACGGCCCCGCGTGGCGCGGGCCATGCGCCGCTGCAATCGAACGTGGAGTGCGACGTGGCCGTCGTCGGCGGCGGGCTGGCGGGCTTGTCGGCCGCCATCGAACTGGCCGACCGGGGTTTCAGCGTGGTCCTGCTCGAAGCGCAGCAGGTCGGCTGGGGTGCCTCGGGCCGCAACGGCGGGCAGGTGATCGCCGGCCTGGCGTGCGATCAGCAGGTCATCGAAAACCAACTCGGGCTCGACGCATCGAAGCGCGTCTGGGCGATGACGATGGAGGCGCTGCGCCTCATCACCGAGCGGCGCGAGCGCTTCGACATCGCATGCGATTGGCAGCCCGGCTACCTGAGCCTCGCGGTGTCAGTACGCAAGGCGCGCGAGCTGCAAACGTGGCAAGGCCACATGCAGCGCGCCTATGGGTACGACACGCGGTGGATCGCACCAGAGCAGTTGCCGCAGTGGATCGCCAGCCCGCGCTTTCACAGCGGCCTGCACGACCCGCTGGGCGGCCACCTTCACCCGCTGAAATACTGCCTCGGCCTGGCACGCGCGGCCACCGAATTGGGCGTGCGCATCCACGAGGGCTCGGCGGTCA
This sequence comes from Rhizobacter sp., assembly GCA_031385155.1. Taxonomy (GTDB): domain Bacteria; phylum Pseudomonadota; class Gammaproteobacteria; order Burkholderiales; family Burkholderiaceae_C; genus LMDS01. Next base: position 1,712 of record JANNBF010000018.1, on the reverse strand, counting down.
CGGCCATCGAGCCGGGCAACACTGTCAAGTTGCTGACAGCCCAAGGCTCGGTGCGCGCATCGCACGTGCTGCTGGCCGGCAACGTGTACCTCGGCGGCGTGGCGCCGCTGCTCGCGAAACGCATCATGCCGGTGGGTACCTACATCGTCGCGTCCGAGCCCATCGAGCCTGCACTGGCGCAGTCGCTCGTGCCTTCGCAATCGGCGGTGTGCGACACCAACTTCGTGCTCGACTACTTCCGCCCCACGGTCGACCGCCGCATGCTCTACGGCGGCCGCGTCAGCTACAGCACGGCCACCCCGGCAAACCTGGCCGCCAGCATGCGCTCGCGCATGGCGCGCACCTTCCCGCAGCTCGTGCAAACCCAGGTCGAGTTCGCCTGGGGCGGCTTCGTCGACATCTCGATGAACCGCGCGCCCGACTTCGGACGCCTGCCCGATGCCGGTGCATCGAAGGCATACGCGAACGTCTACTACCTGCAAGGCTTCTCGGGCCACGGCCTGGCACTCACCGGCCTCGCAGGCCGGCTGGTCGCCGAGGCGATTGCCGGCGACGCCGAGCGCTTCGACACCTTCGCCCGCATCCGCCACCGGCCCTTCCCCGGCGGGCGCCTGCTGCGCACGCCGGCGCTGGTGGCCGGCATGGCGTATTACCGCTTGAAAGACATGCTGTGAACGCGCGTTTGATGCCATTGCCCACGCTGCGCAAGCCGGTCGTGCTGGTGCCCGCCTGCAACCGGATGCTGGGCCCGCACCCGTTCCACGTGGCGGGCAAGAAGTACGTCGATGCGGTGCGGCTCGCGGGCTGCATCCCCCTCGTGGTGCCGAGCGCGCATGCCGATGACATTGACGCGTTGCTCGACTTGGCCGATGGCGTGTTGCTCACCGGTTCAGTGTCGAACGTTCACCCTGCCCACTTCGACGAAGCGGTGCACAACACCGCCTTGCCGCTCGACCCGGAACGCGACACCGCCACGCTGCCGCTGATCCCGCGCGTGGTCGCGCGCGGCCTGCCGCTGTTCGCCATCTGCCGTGGCTTCCAGGAAGTGAACGTCGCGCTCGGCGGCTCGCTGCATCAAGCCGTGCAGAACGTGCCGGGCCTGCAAGACCACCGCGACGACGACAACGCGCCGCTGGCGGTGCAATACGGCCCGGCGCACGAGGTGTTCGTCGAGCCCGGCGGCGTGCTCGAAGCGGCGCATCTGCCGGCGCACTTCACGGTCAACTCGCTGCATGGTCAGGGCGTGAACCGCCTCGCCGCCGGGCTGCGTGTCGAAGCCCGCGCGGCCGACGGGCTGGTCGAAGCGTTCTCGCTGACCACCGCGCACGGTTTCAACCTGGGCGTGCAGTGGCACCCCGAGTGGCTGGCCGCCAGCAACCCCATCTCGATGGTGCTGTTCAAGACCTTCGGCGTGGCCTGCGCCGCCTTCCGTGACCGGCACCGCGTGCCGCACCACGAGCCTGACCCGGACCAGTAGGTGCGTTTCCTGCATGCCCCGGTTTCGGGCGCATGCACCGCGCAGCAGCATTCGCTGATGCGCCGCCGACATGGCAACGCCAGACAACTTCCCAGGTGCCTCATGGCCGACAAAAGCAACTTCACTTTCAGCGATCTCGAACAGTGGTTCAACGAACACCGCGTGACCGAGATCGAGTGCCTCGTGCCCGACCTCACCGGCGTGGCACGCGGCAAAATCTTGCCGCGCGAAAAAT
>JANNBF010000190.1:0-46230 GCA_031385155.1 Rhizobacter sp. | reverse complement strand
GTCACGGACCCGGCGGTCGACGTGTTCGACCGCGAGGCCGTGTTCATCGAGCGTGTCATGGCGCCGCTGCGCCGCGACTTCCCGGAACTCAAGGTCGTGTTCGAGCACATCACTACGCGCGAGGCCGCGCAGTACGTGGCCGAGGCCGGGCCGCACACTGCGGCCACGCTGACCGCGCATCACCTGCTCTACAACCGCAACGCGCTCTTCATGGGCGGCCTGCGCCCGCACTACTACTGCCTGCCGGTGCTCAAGCGCGAGGTGCACCGCGCAGCACTCGTGCAGGCTGCGACATCGGGCAGCGCCCGCTTCTTCCTCGGCACCGACAGCGCCCCGCACGCGTCGCAGATGAAGGAGCAATCGGTGTGCGGCGCCGGTTGCTACACCGCGCTGTCGGCGCTCGAGTTGTATGCCGAGGCGTTTGAAGCGGCCGGCGCGCTCGACAAGCTCGAAGCCTTCGCCAGCTTCAACGGCCCGGCCTTCTACGGCCTGCCACGCAACACCGGCACGGTGACTCTGCGCAAACAAGCCTGGACGCCGCCCGAGTCGGTGCCGTTCGGTGACGCGCAACTCAAGCCGCTGCGTGGCGGCGAAACCCTGGCCTGGCAACAGGTGGGCTGAACTGAACGGATCCCACACGATGAGCACTGCCCCCCGCCCCCTCGAACGCGTTGCCTTGCTGATCGACGCCGACAACCTGTCGGCCGATGTGATCGACCAAGCCATCGCCCACCTGCTGAACCAGTTCGGCGCGATCCACTTCCGGCGGGCGTACTGCAGCCCACAGAAGGCGGTCGATCTGATGGACCTGTTCCGCAGGCATTCGATCCGACCGATGGTCAACGTGCCGACGGGCAAGAACTCGACCGACATCGCGCTGGCCGTCGACGCGATCGACCTGGCGATGAGCGAGCGCCCCGGCGTGGTCGTCATCGGGTCGAGCGACTCCGACTACGCGCCGCTCGCGCAACGCCTGCGCGAAAAGGGCTGCCGCGTGCTCGGCATCGGCCAGGCCGGCAAGACCGGCAGCGAGTCACCGCTGGCCTACGACGACTTCATCGACATCGCCCACCGCAAGGTTGCCGCGCCGGTGAAGGCGAGCCCCGTGCCGCGCACGCGTGTGGCGGCGCCGCGCAGCCGCGCGGCAGTCGCTGCCCCCGTGCCTGTGCCGCCGCCGCCCGCGCCTGTGCCCCAGTGGCCTGCCGACGTGAGCGACGTGCTCGAGGCCGTCCCCGCGCTCAGGGGCGGTGCGGCGGTGCAACTCAACGAAGCAGGGGAGGCGCTGCGCAAGCACGGCCTGTTGAAGAGCAAGAGTGCATCGCCGAGCCGGTACCTCAAGCGGCTCGAAGCGCACTTCGAACTCGCGCCGGCCGACAAGCCGCGCACGGTTCGGTTCAAGGGCGCGCGCGGCGGCTGAAAAGTTGTCGGCCGTGCCGGCGTGGCCCGAAGTCGACTGGGCGCGACCGTGGCTGCAGCCGTGGCGCGTGATCGGCGAACGTGTGTTGCGCGATGCTCGTCAGTGCGGCTTGGTGGCGGCACTGAACGAGGCGCTGGTCCAGGCGGGCTCGGCGCAGGTCGGTCTGGCTGCAGGTCGCTTGCAGTTCGTGCCGCAGACCGAGTTGCCGCGCGGCGAAGCTTATGAGGCCTACATCGCCCGCAGCGCCTGCGTGCCCACGAGAGACAACCTGCATGACTTCTTCAATGGCCTGGCCTGGCTCGCATACCCGGCCTTGAAGCGCCGGCTCAACGAGCTGCAGAGCCTTCAGCTGGCCGCAGCAGCACCCGGCATGCAGCGCGGCGCGGTAGGAGGTGCGGTACGAGGTGCGGTGAGAGGTGCGGTGAGAGGTGCGGTGCGAGGTGCGGTGAGAGATGCGCTGACCCTGTTCGACGAGAACGCGGCGCTGTGGGCTGCGCCGGCCGTGCTGGCAGACGCCTTGCGCCGCCGCGATTGGCACGCGCTGTTCGTCACGCACCGACAAGCATGGGCGGCATCGAAGCCGCCCTTGCTGTTCGGCCATGCACTGCTCGAAAAGCTCGTGCACCCGCGCAAGCCCATCACCGCGCATGTGTGGATGATTCCGAGCGATGAGCCGCATGAACAGGGCGCGCTGCGCAGCCTCAGCGCCGATGCGCTGGCGGGCAAGCCGTTCCTGCCGCTGCCGGTGCTCGGCGTTCCGGGTTGGTGGCCGGGCAATTTGGAGCCGGGCTTCTACGACGATGCCACGGTGTTTCGCCGGCCTGCCACGGCGAATGTGAAACCACCGCCGGAATGAAAACAGCGGCCCGTGGGCCGCCGCTTGTTCGTGTTCGGGCGCCGATCACTCGGCCGCCCGATCGACGAGGTTCTTACTTCTTCGGCTCAGCCGCTTCGCCGGCGGGCGTCAGCTTGCCGGCCTTCTCGGCTGCCTTCGTCTCGGCCTTGCGCGTGGCACGGTCGGTCTTCGGGCCGGTGGCCGGGGCGTCTGCCTTCGGTGCGGTTTCGCCGGCGGGGGTCAGCTTGCCGTCTTTGGCAGCCATCTTGGTCTTGGCCTTGCGCTCGGCGCGGGTCTCGGTCGACTTCTCGCCCGTCATGGCGGCCTTCGGAGCCGCTTCACCGGCCGGGGTCAGCTTGCCCGTCTTCTCGAGCGTCTTGGTCTCGGCCTTGACTTCGGCGCGCGAAGCGGGCGCAGAAGCTTGGGCGAACGAGGCTTGGGCAAACATGGCGGCGGCAACAGCAGCAACGATGGTCAGGGTGTTTTTCATGGTCATAGGGTTCTCCAATTCGACAAACTAGGGACTAAAACGAAAGACTGAAGGCACTTCACGGAGCCAACGCACTCGACAGAGACATGCCCTCATCAAGTCGGCTTGCTGCGGGTTTGCTCGTGCAGACCGTTTGAGCGCGGCTCGTATTAGAACGCGGTATGGCGGGTTCGGTTGACGAAACTGCATGTTTGCGCCGCCGCACCCGGCCACGCGCCCCCCGATTGTTGCGTCGAAGCCGCACGCTCGGGCGGGTCGGGGATAATCCGCCGGTGAAGCAAGCCAGACCGCCGCTGGTGCAATTTCCGAAAGGAAGCACTGGAGGAAGGTCCGGACTGCACAGAGCAGCGTAGCAGCTAACGACTGCCCACCGCGAGGTGAGGATCAGAGCAACAGAGACGAGTCGGTCGCCGGGTCGCAAGACACGGAGTCCGGGTGAAACGGGCAATCTCTACGCGCAGCAACACCAAATAGGCCAGCGTTGATGCGGCTCGCGGAGCTGGCGGGTAGGTGGCACCGAGCCGCGCAGCGATGCGCGGCCCAGAGGAATGGCGGTCACGGCCGGCGCGCTGCAAGGCACGCCGGCTGCACAGAATCCGGCCTATCGGCTTGCTTCACACTTTATTTTCGAGCGGCCGCGCAGGCGCTTCGCATCACTTGGCACGCCACCGATGAACCCCGACGCACACACCCTCTGGCGCGGCCCGCGCTGGGCCCTGGCCGTGTTGCTGGCCTGCCTGGGCATGCTCGGGCCGTTCTCGATCGACACCTACCTGCCGGCGTTCACTGGCATTGCGGCTGCGGTGGGCGCCACGCCGGTGCAGATGCAGCAGACGCTGTCGGCCTACCTGTTCGGCTTTGCGGTGATGAACCTGTTCCACGGCGCGCTGTCCGACAGCATCGGCCGCCGCCCGGTGGTGCTGACCGGCGTGGCCGTGTTCACGCTGGCGTCGGTGGGTTGCGCGATGTCGCAGCACATCGCCGCGCTGGTGTTCTTCCGCGCCTTGCAAGGAATGGCAGCCGGTGCCGGCATGGTGGTGTCGCGCGCAGTGATCCGCGACATGTTCCCGCCCGCCGATGCGCAGCGCGTGATGTCGCAAGTGACGATCTACTTCGGCGTGGCGCCGGCCATCGCGCCGATCATCGGCGGCCTGCTCTTCGTGCACGTCGGCTGGCACTCGATCTTTTGGTTCCTGAGCGGGGTCGGCGTGCTGCTGTGGATCCTCAACTACCGCTTCCTGCCCGAAACGCTGCACGTCGCGCAGCGCCAGCCCTTCAATGCCAGCAACCTGCTGCGTGGCTACTGGCAACTGGGGTCGAGCGCTCGGTTCATGGTGCTCACCCTGGCCAGCGGCGTGCCGTTCAACGGCATGTTCCTGTATGTGCTTTCGGCGCCGGTGTTCCTGGGCGAGCACCTGCACCTGGCGCCGGACCAGTTCTTCTGGTTCTTTCTGGTCACCATCGGCGGCGTGATGGCCGGGGCCTGGGCCTCCGGGCGCATGGCGGGGCGCATCAAGCGCCAGCACCAGGTTCGCCACGGGTTCCTGATCATGTTGCTGGTGGGGCTGCTGAACCTGGCGCTGAACCTGGTGTTCGAGCCGCAGGCGTGGTGGGCCATCGCCCCGCTGGGCATCTATTCGTTCGGCTGGGCGCTGATGGTGCCGGTGGTGACGCTGATGGTGCTCGACCTGGTGCCCGAGCGTCGCGGCATGGCGTCGTCGCTGCAGGCCTGTGTGGGGGCACTGGCGAACGGCCTCGTCGCGGGCGTCATCGCACCGCTCGTCATGCACTCGCCGGTGCTGCTTGCGGCCACGTCGCTGGCGATGATGGGCATCGGCCTCGTCGCGTGGGTCTGGGTCAAGCCGCGACTCGATTGACGCCTGGGCGGCGCCCCGGCTCAAGCCGGCCGCAGGCAAGCCGATATCCCGACGAGCCCAATCGCCGGAGACCTGCCCATGCGCCACGCCGTTCAACCCCGACGCCACCCGCTGGCCATGGCCGCATTGGCCGCCTCGCTGTGCGCCTTCGCGCCCGTCGCACACGCCTCCGATGCGCATGCAGCACCGGCGCATGCGAAGGCCGAACCGGCTGCCGCCGAGCCGAAAGCGGCCGACCCCAAATTGGCCGAAGCCACCAAACCCGCCGCACCGAAGCCCGCCCGGCCCACGCCCGGCAAGGACCCGATGGACGTGATCCGCGAGCGCCTGGCTGAAAAGCTCGGCGCCGCCAAGCCGCCCGAGGCCCCGCCGAACGTGCTGCGCGTGGTCTCGAAAGTGTCGACCACCGCGTCGCCCTCCGAGGCCGTGCACCCGGCCCCCGCACGCCACGCCCGCAGCGCAGCCGCAGTGCCTTCGGCCGCCGCCGCGATGGCTGCGGGCCACCGCGACGGCCATGGCGCCGCTGCGCACTGGGATTACGCCAGCGGCGCCGGCAGCGCCGGCCCGGAAGCCTGGGCCCAGATGAAACCCGAGTTCGCGGCCTGCGGCCGCGGCACGCGCCAAAGCCCGATCGACATTCGCGACGGCATCAAGGTCAACCTCGACCCGGTGCAGTTCGACTACAAGCCCAGCAGCTTTCGCGTGGTCGACAACGGCCACACCGTGCAGGTCAACGTCGGGCCCGGCAACTCCATCGAGGTGATGGGCCGGCGCTACGACCTGCTGCAGTTCCACTTTCACCGGCCGTCTGAAGAACGCATCAACGGCCGGCAATTCGACATGGTGGCGCACCTCGTCCACAAGGACCTCGACGGCCGCCTGGCGGTGGTCGCGGTGCTGCTCGAGCGCGGCAGCGCGCACCCGCTGGTGCAGAGCGTCTGGAACAACCTGCCGCTCGAGAAGGGCGAAGACGTGGCCGCCCGCACCACGCTCGACATGAACGCCCTGCTGCCCACCGAGCGCAGCTACTTCACCTACATGGGCTCGCTCACTACGCCGCCGTGCAGCGAAGGCGTGCTGTGGATGGTGATGAAGACGCCGATGCCGATTGCGCCCGAGCAGATCGGCGTGTTCAGCCGCCTGTACCCGATGAACGCACGCCCGATCCAGTCGGTTGCGGGGCGGCTGATCAAAGAGTCGAACTGAACTTCTGGGCGCGATCCGCCGGCGCCGCGCCCCAGCACAGCGCACCGACGGACCGGCGCGCTGATTTGGTTCGCCCGAACGCACCCGTTCCCCCTGAAGTGGTGCGCAACTCCGCGCAATGCTTGCGTGCGAGCGCGAGCCCGCGCGCAGTCGGCGCTGGCACGCTGGTTGCATGTATACAAGAAGGTGTTCCGACAAAGAGAACCCCTGCAGCCACCAACAGGAGAAGCGGCATGACCACAGGTTCTGAATTCAATCGGCGCGACTTGCTCAAAGGTCTCGGCGCTGCCGGCGTGGGTGTGGCCAGCGCCGGCTGGGCCGGCTTGGCCGCTGCGCAGGCGCCCATCACCATCGGCTTCATTTACGTCGGCCCGAAGGACGACTACGGCTACAACCAGGCGCACGCCGAATCGGTGGCCGAGGTCAAGAAGTGGGCCGGCGTGAAGGTCGTCGAGGAAGAGAACGTGCCTGAGACCGCCGGTGTGCAGAAGACCATGCAAGGCATGATCTCGCAGGACGGCGCCACGCTGCTCTTCCCCACCTCGTTCGGCTACTTCGACCCGCACATGCTGGCCGTCGCTGCCAAGAACCCCACCGTGCGCTTCGCCCACTGCGGCGGCATGTGGACTGAAGGCAAGCACCCGAAGAACGCTGGCAGCTTCTTCGGCTACATCGACGAAGCCCAGTACCTGAACGGCGTGATTGCCGGCCACATGAGCAAGAGCAAGAAGCTCGGCTTCGTGGCCGCCAAACCGATCCCGCAGGTGCTGCGCAACATCAACGCCTTCACGCTCGGCGCGCGCTCGGTCGACCCGAGCATCACCACCACCGTGGTCTTCACCGGCGAGTGGTCGATGGCCGTGAAGGAGGCCGAGGCCACCAACAGCCTGGCCGATCAAGGTGCCGACGTGTTCACGATGCACGTCGACGGCCCGAAGGTGGTGGTCGAGACAGCGGCCAAGCGCGGCAAGTTCGTCTGCGGCTACCACGCGAGCCAGGCCAAGCTGGCGCCGAACGCGTACCTCACCGGTGCCGAGTGGAACTGGATCGCCGCGTACAAGCAGATCATCGACGCCGCGCGCGCCGGCAAGCCGCACCCGAACTTCGTGCGCGGCGGGCTGACCGAAGGCTTCGTCAAGACATCGGCCTACGGCTCGATGGTGCCTGCCGCAGCGCGCAAGAACGCCGACGACGTGAAGGCCAAGATGCTCAAGGGCAGCTTCGACATCTTCGGCGGCGGCACGGCCGGTTTGAAAGACAACACCGGCAAGATCGTGATCCCGGCGGGCAAGCTCTTCAAGCAGACCGACCCGACGCTCGAAGGCATGAACTACCTCGTCGAAGGCGTCGTCGGCAAGGTCTGACCGATCCGGCCTGGCACGAGCACGGCGCGCGCGATGGCCTTGTCCGACCGCAGCCGCGAAGCCATCGAATCGGTGGCCTTGCCGGTGCTCGCGATGGCGGGCGCGCTGCTGCTGTTCGGCGTGTTCATCGCCGCCTACGGCAAGAACCCGGTTGACGCGTGGCTGCTGCTGTTCAAGGGCGCGTTCGGCGACTGGTTCTCGTGGCAGAACACGCTGCAGCGCGCTGCCCCGTTGATGTTGACCGCGCTGTGCGTGGCGATCCCGTCGCGCGCGGGCCTGACCATCATCGGCGGCGAAGGCGCGCTGGTGCTCGGTGGCCTGGCGTGTGCCAGCGTGCCCTACCTGTTCACGCCGCCGGCGAATGCGTTCGGGACTGCCACCTTGCTGGCCGCAAGCATGCTGGCCGGTGCGCTGTGGATCGCGCTGGCCGGCGCGCTGCGCCAGTACCGCGGCGTCAACGAAACCATCAGCAGCCTGCTGCTCGCCTACACCGCCATCGCGCTGTTCAAGCACTTTGTCGAAGGCCCGATGCGCGACCCGGCGAGCCTGAACAAACCCTCGACCCGGCCGCTCGAAGAAGGCCTGCGCATCGGCGGCCTGTTTGGCACCGATATCCACTGGGGCCTGATGTTCGGCATCGTCGCGTGCGTGGTGCTCGGCCTGTGGCTGTTCTTCACGACCTCGGGCTTCGCCACGCGCGTGGTCGGTGGCAACGCGCGGGCCGCGCGGCTCGTGGGGCTGCCGAGTGCCCGCATCATCCTCATCGCGTGTGCCATCGGCGGCGCGTGCGCAGGCCTTGCCGGTGGCATCGAGGTGGCGGCGGTGCACACCTCGGCGAACGCGTCGCTGATCGCGGGGCTGGGCTATGCCGGCATCTTGGTCGCGTTCGTCGCAAGACAGAACCCGTGGGTCATCATGCCGGTGGCGGTGCTGTTCGGCGGCTTCGGTTCGGCCGGCAGCCTGCTGCAGCGCCGGCTCGATGTGCCCGACGCGGCGGTGCTGGTGCTGCAAGGCTTCGCATTCATGTTGATCCTCGCGAGCGAGTCGCTGCGCGGGCGGATGTTCCTGCCGCGCGCACCGGAGGTGCCGGCGCCGGCGCTGGCGCCGCTGCCCCCCGTCATCAAGAGCAACGTGTAGGGCCGGCCCATGGACCACTCCGCCCTCTTCATGAACCTGCTTGTCGCCGTGCTCGGCGGCGCGGTGCGCGTGGGCACGCCGTTTCTGATGGTGAGCCTGGCTGAGTGCATCACCGAGAAGTCGGGCCGCATCAACCTCGGCCTCGAAGGCGTGCTGGTGTTCTCGGCAATGGCCGGTTTCGGTGGCGCCTACCTGACCGGCAACGTGTGGCTCGGTGTGTTGGCGGCCGGTTGCTCGGGGGCGTTGCTGGCGCTGCTGCACGGCCTGGTGTGCTCGCTGCCCCGCGTCAACGACATCGCAGCCGGCATCGCGCTGATGCTGCTCGGCAGCGGCCTGGCGTTCTACCTCGGCAAGCCGCTGATTCAACCGCAGGCGCCGCAGATCCCGGCCATCGCGCTGGGCGAATGGAGCGCTTCAGCGCAGGTGCGTGCGGCCTTGCAGATCAACCTGCTGTTCCCGCTCGGCGTGGTGCTCGCGGCCGTGTTGTCGTGGGGCTTCAAGTCGACGCGCTGGGGCCTCATCCTGCGCATGGCCGGTGACTCTAGCGACGCGGCGCGTGCACTCGGCTACTCGGTCAACGGCATTCGCATCGCCGCCACCACGCTCGGCGGCTTCATCGCCGGGCTCGGTGGCGCGTCGCTCTCGCTCTACTACCCGGGCAGCTGGAACGAAGGGCTGTCGAGCGGGCAGGGCCTGATTGCGGTGGCGCTGGTGATCTTCGCGCGCTGGAGCCCGTTGCGTTGCCTGTGGGCCGCGCTGTTGTTCGGCGGTGCCGGGGCGCTGGGCCCGGCGTTGCAATCGGTGGGCATCAGCGAGGGCTACTACCTGTTCGCAGCGGTGCCCTACGTGCTGACGCTTGCGATCCTGATCTGGACATGCTCACCGAGCCGCAGCCTGCAAGGTGCGCCGGTGGAACTGGGAGTATCGAAGTGAGTGGACTGGGTGGTTTGAACAAGTCGCCGAGCGGCGTGGTCGTCGGCCTCGTGCAGTTGCAGTTGCCGGTCGTGAAGACCCGTGCGGATCTTGCCGCGCAGACCGAGCGCATCTGCACGATGGTCGGCAAGGCGCGGCGCAATCTTTCGGGCATGGACCTCGTGGTGTTCCCCGAGTATTCGCTCCACGGCCTGAGCATGGACACCACCCCCGAAATCATGTGCCGCCTCGACGGCCCTGAGGTGGCGGCGTTCAAGGCGGCGTGCGTCGAGAACCGCATCTGGGGCTGCTTCTCGATCATGGAGTTCAACCCGCACGGCAACCCGTACAATATCTGCCTCGTCATCGACGCTGCAGGCGAGGTCAAGCTCTACTACCGCAAGCTGCACCCGTGGGTGCCGGTCGAGCCGTGGGAGCCGGGCAACCTGGGCGTGCCGGTGTGCACCGGGCCAAACGGCGCGAAGCTGGCACTCATCATCTGCCACGATGGCATGTTCCCCGAAATGGCGCGCGAGGCCGCGTACAAGGGCGCCGAGATCATCCTGCGCACCGCCGGCTACACAGCGCCCATCCGCCATGCGTGGCGCATCACGAACATGAGCAACGCCTTCTGCAACCTCGCGCAGACCGCGAGCGTGTGCCTGAGCGGCAGCGACGGCAGCTTCGACTCGATGGGCGAGGCGATGTTCTGCAACTTCGACGGCACCGTGATGACCGAAGGCGGTGGCCGCGTCGACGAGATCGTCAGCGCCGAGTTGCGGCCCGACCTGGTGCGCGAAGCGCGCGCCGGTTGGGGCGTCGAGAACAACATCTACCAGCTGTACCACCGTGGCTATGTGGCGGTGAAAGGCGGCGCGCAGGACTGCCCGTACACGTACATGACCGACATGGCGGCGGGCCGCTACCAACTGCCGTGGAACGACACGGTGCAGGTGACCGACGGCACGAGCTGCGGCTTCGACGCGCCGATGCGCCACTACGCCGGGCCCGAGCGGTGACGCTGCGCGGCACCGTCGGCAGCACCGCGGGCCAGGTGTCGGCCGACCCGTACCGCTGGCCCTTCGATGGCGACCTGCGCCCGGCCAACACCGCGCTGATCGTGATCGACATGCAGGTCGACTTTTGCGGCGTAGGCGGCTATGTCGACAAGATGGGCTACGACATCTCGCTGACCCGCGCGCCGATCAAACCGCTGCGCCAACTGCTCACCGAGATGCGTGCGTGGGGCGCCACCATCGTCCACACCCGCGAAGGGCACCGCGCCGACCTGTCGGACCTGCCCGCCAACAAGCGCTGGCGCTCGCGGCAGATCGGCGCGGGCGGCATCGGCATCGGCGACATGGGCCCATGCGGCCGCATCCTGACCCTCGGCGAGCCGGGCTGGGAGATCATCCCCGAGCTCGCGCCGCTCGAAGGCGAGCCGGTGATCGACAAGCCCGGCAAAGGCTCGTTCTACGCCACCGACCTGGCGCTGATCCTGCACACGCGCGGCATCCGTAACCTGGTGCTCACCGGCATCACGACCGACGTGTGCGTGCACACGACGATGCGCGACGCGAACGACCGCGGCTACGAGTGCGTGATCGTCTCCGATTGCACCGCCGCCACCGATGCCGGCAACCATGCCGCTGCGCTGAAGATGGTCACGATGCAGGGCGGCGTGTTCGGCGCGGTGGCCACGAGTGCGGCGTTGATCGATGCGTTCAGCGCCATGTCGGCGGCGGCCCGATGAACGCGCTGCACCTGCCCGGCGCCATCACGCCCAGGACCGGCGCGCTCGCGCTCGACACGCTGCACCTGACCAAGCGCTTCGGCGCGTTCACCGCGCTCGACGACTGCTCGCTCAAGGTCGCACCCTGCACCGTGCACGCCCTGCTCGGCGAGAACGGCGCGGGCAAGAGCACGCTGGTGAAGTGCGTGGTCGGTTACCAGCGCGCCGAAGTCGGCAGCGTGTTGATCGACGGCCGTGAGCACGACATTGCCTCGCCGGTCGTCGCGCGCGACCTCGGTATCGGCATGGTCTACCAGCACTTCACGCTCGTGCCGGGCATGACGGTCGCCGAGAACCTGCTGCTCGCGCGCGGCCACCTGCCGGCCGTCATCGACTGGACCGCAGTGCGCAAGGAGTTGAACGCCTTTCTCGCCACCACGCCGTTCAAGCTCGACCTCGACGCCACGCCGCAGCAGCTGTCGGCCGGGCAGAAGCAGAAGCTCGAGATCCTGAAGCAGTTGCTGCTCAAGCCGCGCCTGTTGATCCTCGACGAGCCGACCTCCGTGCTCACGCCGCAAGAGGCCGACGAGGTGCTCGGCCTGCTGCGCGACCGCGCCCATGCGGGCGAGTGCAGCATCGTGCTCATCACCCACAAGTTCCGCGAGGTCACGGCCTACGCCGACGACGTGAGCGTGCTCCGGCGCGGCCGGCTCGTCGCCGCGCATGCAGTGAACGACACGACGCCGAGCATGCTCGCGACCGACATGGTCGGCGGCGCCGACGATGCGAAGCGCGAGTTCGCTGCGCCCGAACGCGCGGTGCGCGCCGCCGGTGCGGTGCGCCTGAGCGTGCAGAGCCTCGTCGTCGATGGGGACAGGGGCCAGACGGCGGTCGACGGCCTGAGCCTCGACGCGCGCGGCGGCGAGATCGTGGGCATCGCCGGTGTCGCCGGCAACGGCCAGCGCGAGCTGCTCGAAGCGCTCGTAGGCCAACGCGCGCGGGTGTCGGGCAAGGTCACCGTGGCCGGTGAATCGTTCACCGCCACACGCGGCCAGAACCGGCGCCTGAAGGTGCGCAGCCTGCCCGAAGAGCCGCTGCGCAACGCGTGCGTGGGCGACTTGAGCGTGGCCGACAACATCGGCATGCGCAGCTTCGACGTGGCCCCGGCATCACGCTTCGGCTGGATGCGCGGCGCCGTGCTGCGCGAACGCGCACGCGTGCTGATCCAGGCCTTCGGCGTGAAGACGCGCGGCGAGCTGGCGCCGATCCGTTCGCTCTCGGGCGGCAACGTGCAGCGCGCCGTGCTCGCGCGCGAACTCAGCGACGCGGCCGACGTGATGATCGTTGCCAACCCCGTCTTCGGCCTCGACTTCGCGGCCGTGGCCGAGATTCACCAACGCCTGATGGACGTGCGCAACCGCGGCGGCGCGGTGCTGCTGATCAGCGAAGACCTCGACGAACTGCTCGCCCTGTCGGACCGCATCACCGTGATGAGCGAAGGCCGCATCGTGCACCAGGTCGACGCGCGCAGCGCCGACCGGAACGCGCTGGGCGCGTTCATGGGCGGGAGTGGGCATTGAGAGATGAATTCATTCACCGCAGAGTTAGACGAGTTGGCGGAGGAGCACAGAGTTCAATTCAATGAATTGGATTCCTCTGCGTGAACTCCGCCAACTCCGCCCCTCTGCGGTGAATGACTTCGCTTTTCGGGACCAGTCAATGACCACCGTCGCAGCCCAGCCGAGCCCGTTCACGTTTGACCCCGCTCACACCGCGCTGGTGATGATCGACATGCAGCGCGACTTCATCGAGCCCGGCGGCTTCGGTGCGACGCTGGGCAACGACGTGTCGCTGCTGCTGCCGGTCGTCGCGGCGGCCGCCGAGTTGGTGGCGTGGGCGCGCAAGCAGGGCATGCTGATCGTGCACACGAAGGAGTGCCACCGCCCCGACCTGTCCGACTGCCCGCCCGCGAAGCGGCTGCGCGGCTTGCCCAGCCTGCGCATCGGCGACATGGGCAGCATGGGCCGCATCCTGATCGACGGTGAACCCGGCGCGGACTTCGTGCCGCAGCTCGCGCCGCAGGCAGGCGACGTGGTCATCAAGAAGCCGGGCAAGGGCGCGTTCTATGCCACACCACTCACCGCAGTGCTCGAAGCCAAGGGCATCACGCACCTGATCTTCGGCGGGGTGACCACCGAGGTCTGCGTGCAGACCACGATGCGCGAAGCCAACGACCGCGGCTACGAATGCCTGCTGGTCGAAGAAGCCACGGGCTCGTACTTCCCCGAGTTCAAGGAACAGGCCTTGGCCATGGTGCGCGCGCAGGGCGGCATCGTCGGGTGGACGGCGGCGTTGGCGGCGCTCACGAGCGCTTGATTCAACACCGCCCCAATCCGCTCATGGCGAGCGGTAAGAGGAGCCCAGCCCCATCACCGCTAGACTGCGCCGCAGCCAACTCAGCAGGAGCGTTCGTCATGGTGGTTTTCCTCATCGGCCTGGTGCTGTTCCTCGGCATCCACAGCGTGTCCATCGTGGCCCGCCCCTGGCGCGACGCGCAACTCGCGCAGCGCGGCGAGGGCGCGTGGAAGGGCATCTACGCGGTCGTCTCGCTGGTCGGCTTCGTGCTGCTGATCTACGGCTACGGCCTGGCGCGCCAGAACCCGGTCGTGCTGTATTCGCCGCCCACCTTCACGCGCCACATCGCCCTGTTGCTGATGCTGCCGGTCTTCCCGCTGCTGTTCGCCGCCTACCTGCCCGGGCGCATCAGCGCGGCCGCCAAGCACCCGATGCTGCTGGCCGTGAAGTTCTGGGCCACGGCCCACCTGATCGCCAACGGCACGCTGGTCGACGTGATCCTGTTCGGCTCGTTCCTCGCCTGGGCCGTGGCCGACCGCATCTCGGTCAAGCGCCGGCCGGGCCAAGTTGCGCCGGCCGCATCACGCCAACCGATGAACGACTGGATCGCGCTGGGCGCGGGGCTGCTGGTGTACGTCGTGTTCCTGCTGTGGGTGCACCGCTGGTTGATCGGCGTGTCGCCGATCCGTTGAACCTTGACGCAGGAAATGGGAGGACGGTCATGAGCAAGCGCTTCCTGAGGTGGGTCGAGACATGGATCGAGGAAAACATTCCTCCCGGCGCCAATCACGACATCGAGAGCCACGAAGCGAGGGCAAAGCGCTTGTCGGAGAAGCTGTTCGCCGAGGCGGTGGCCGCCGGCTTCACAACTTTAGAGACCGACGAGGAGCGGGCGCACGTTCCACCCTTGGTCCTGGCTGCGGTTTCGGAGAGCACCGACTTTGACATCCATGCCTATCACCTCAAGTCGCAACTTGCGCAGGAGAATGAGGACGGCGACTGAGCCCCGCACGGAGGCAGATTTTGTGATGGCTAACAGTCGTCAGTCGACGTGCCTCATGCTCAATCCATTTCAGTACCTGATTACGGTACTATTTCAGCAGGGAGCGGAAGCACCAGCGCACTCTTGAACTGATCTTCGCCCGACCCACCAGTGGCAACGTCCAGTGGCGTGATATCGAAGCGCTGTTCGTGGAACTGGGCGCTGAAGTCAGCGAGCGAGAAGGTAGTCGCGTAGCCGTAGTCCTGTTCGATGAGGTGCGGGTTTTCCATCGGCCTCACCCTTCTCCAAATACAGACAAAGGCGCGGTGGCGAGCACCCGCAAGTGGTTGGAGCAACACGGAGTGGAACCATGAACGTAATGACAGTAGACGGGTGTCACGCAAAGATCGAATACGACGGAGACCTCGACCTCTTTCGAGGTGAAATTCTTGGTTTGAGCGGGGGCGCTGACTTCTACGGCAAGAACCCCAAGGAACTTCGTATCGAATTCAAGAAGTCACTCGAAGTCTTCCTGGAAGTTTGCAAGGAAAAAGGGCTTGAACCGCGGCGCCATTTCTCGGGCAAGTTCAACCTGCGCATCTCGCCCGAGTTGCATGAACGTCTGGCCATTGAGGCGCAGGCTCAGGGCAAGAGCATCAACACGCTGGCTCAAGAGGCACTCCAAGAACGTGTCGCTTCTTGAGAACGACGGCTAACCGTTCCATCCAGGAGGTGCCCAAAAGACGGCACCTTTTGGGCACCCGTCATGTCAAACGACCCCGATCACAACGCCCCCGCCACCGGCCGCGCGCTGTGCAGCTTGTGGATCGTGATCTTGCGCACCTCGGCCTTGCTGGCTTCGATGTGGGTGCGCAGCATCAGCTTCGCCGCATCGGCGCGGCGGGCGAGTACGGCGCGCAGGATCTTGGCGTGTTCGTCGTAGGTGGCGGTGACGCGCGGCGGTTGTGTGAAGTCGAGCCGGCGCACGATGCGGATGCCGTCGGTCACGTCGGCGTGCACGCGGGCCATCTCGTGGTTGCCGGCGGCTGATACCAGCGTGGCGTGAAAGGCTTCGTCGAGCCCAGCCACTTCGGCGGTGTCCTCGCGGCGCTCTTTCTCGGGAACCAGCCACACCGACTTCAGCATGCCGAGGTCGGGCATGGGCTCGGCCGCACACAGGCGGTCGACCGCCGTGCACTCGAGCACGATGCGCAGGTCGTACAGCTCTTCCAGCTTCTTGAAGTCGAACGGCGACACGCTCCAGCCGCTGCGGAACGCGACCTGCACATAGCCTTCGAGCTCCAGCCGGAACAGCGCCTCGCGCACCGGCGTGCGTGACATGGCGAGCTGCGCGGCGATGTCGGTTTCGGTGAAGCCCTGGCCGGGCAGCAGCACGAAGTCGAAGATGGCGGCCTTGATGCGGCGGTAGGCGCTCTCGGCGCGCGTGGTCTCACGCGAGGTGCTTGGTGGCGGCTTTGGCGGCCCTTTGGCGCGGAGTTTCATGGGCGCAGCTTAGGCCAAGAGACAACGCATGAACGGAGACGCTTTCACATGCGCGCTCACACCATCAGGCTGACATGCGCCGACACGATGCGCCAGCCTTGCGGCAGCTTCACCCACGTCTGCGTCTGGCGGCCGATGCGCTCGCTGCCGACGCGCTGGAACTCGACGTGGGTGGCGGCACAGCTGTTGCCGTAGGTCGTGATCTGCGTGCGCAGAATGGCCCGAGCCAAGTTGGTGGCGGGGCGTGCATTGCGGAAGGCGCGAATGGCGTCGATGCCGTAGAGGTTCTCGCCCGCGCCGTAGCGCAGCGTGTGCGGGCTGTTCCAGAACAGCTCGTCGAGCGTGGCCACATCGTTGGCGACGAGCGCAGCTTCGTAGCGTGCAAAGGCCTCGGTGACTTCGGCCAGCACATCGGGGCGGTTGATGTCCATCGTGTTGTCGATGCTCACGTCGATGCCGCGCTACAAAACGGCCGTCGGCGCGCGTGCCACACCGGCGGCCTCCAGCGTGCGGGCCACGCGCAGCGCCAGGTCTTCGCGCCAGGGTGCGGCGATCACCTGCACGCCGATGGGCAGGGCCTGCAAGCCCATCGGCCACAGCGGCACGGTGACGACAGGGCAGCCCGCGAACGAGATCGGCTGCGACAGCAGGCCCAGCGACGGCCGTGCCGGCACCATCACGCCGTTCAGCTCGAACTGCTCGGCGCCGATGGGCGTGGCTTGCACCGGCGTGGCGGGCGCGAGCAGCACGTCCCATTCGGTGAACAGCGCTTGCACGTGCTCGCGATACAGGCGCCGGAAGCGCTGCGCGCGCACGTACCACTCGGCCGGTTGCAAGGCACCGGCAATGAAGCGGTCGACTGACAAGGGCTCGAACTCGGTCGCGCGCGTGCGCAGCAGCGGCAAGTGCAAGGCGCCGCCTTCGCTGGCGGTGGTCACGAACGCGGCGGCGCGGGCCAGTGCGGCATCAGGCCAGGTGACATCGGGCGTGGCGCCGAGCGCGGTGGCCGCCATGCGCACCGCCTCGCGCGCCATTGGGCCGGCGTGCTCGTCGAAGTAGCCGCCGAGCAGGCCGACGCGCAGGCCTTGCAAACCGCCCGCGCCGCGTTCGATGTGCGCCAGCACCGGCTGCACGCGCGTGGCGTGGCAGCCGGGGTCGAGCGGGTCGGCGCCCTGCATCACGTCGTAGCTGGCCGCCAGGTCTTCGACGCTGCTGGCGAACGGGCCGAGGTGGTCGAGGCTCGCAACGAACGGGTAGCTGCCGCGCCGCGTCAGGCGGCCGAAGGTGGGCTTCAGGCCGAACACACCGCAGAGTGATGCCGGCACGCGGATGGAGCCGTTGGTGTCGGAGCCGAGCGTGAGCGGCACCTGCCCCGCCGCCACGGCCGCGCCCGAGCCGCCCGACGAGCCGCCGGCCACGCGCGTCAGGTCGTGCGGGTTGCGGCACGGGCCGACGTGGCTGTTCTCGGTCGTGAAGCCGTAGGCGAATTCGTCCATGTTGAGCGCGCCCAGCAGCACCGCGCCCGCATCACGCAGGCGCTGCACGAGCACCGCATCGGCGGTGGCGGCAGGCTCGCCGAGGCGCACCTTGCTGCCGGCGCGGGTGGTCAGGCCTTCGATGTCGAACAGGTTCTTCACTGCGTAGGGCAGGCCGGCCAGCGCGGGCAAAGGCTCACCGCGTGCGCGTTTCGAATCGACGCTTTCGGCCTCGCGGCGGGCGCGGTCGAACGTCAGGTCGGTGAAGGCGTTGACGCGCCGGTCGGTGGCATCGATGCGCTGGATGCAATGCTCCAGCGCATCGGCAGCGCGCAGCTCGCCGGCACGCACGGCGCGCACGATGGACAGGCCTGATCTCATGGCGCGCTCCCGTCCACGTCAGCGGCAGGGAAGGGTGCCGGGCAATACACCTCGGCGGGCTCCACGTCGTCTGCCAACGGCGCATCGCGCAGCGGCGCGACCATGGCCTTGGTGCGGGTCAAGTGCCCGGCCACCCGCTGCACCTGCGCCTCGTCGAGCGGCAGGTCGAGGAAGCGTGCCGCGCTGCGCACGTAGTCGGCGGTGTCGTTGGTGTCGGTGGTACTCAATCTCAAACCCTCATGCGGTGCGCGACAACGAGGCCAGGAACCCCCGCCAGCCGCCGAACCGGGTGATGTCGATGGCCGGCGTGCCAGGCGCCACGCCGCGCGGCTCGCAGACGAAGCCGCGCTCGCTGGTGCCATCGCTCAGCTCGACCGTGCCGATGGCCAGTGGCGCGGCCACATAAGCCATGAAGCTGCCGACGTGGGCGCTGTCCATCTCCCAGACTTCCACCTCGATGGCGGCGCCCTCTGCCGCGCCGACGTGCATCAGGCCCGGGCGCGTGGGCTTCTGGCCGGTCAGCGAATAGAGGCGGTAGACCGGCGCCGTGTGCGTGCGCTGCACCAGCCGCGCGGCGCGCTCCTGCAGCTGCCAGTTGAACGCCAGGCCGCTCATGTGCGCGCCGACCGCGACGATGCGCACCGGCGCAGCCGTCGGCAAGGCCGCGAGCAGCGGCGCCGGGCCGAGCGGCAGGCGCATCACGCCGGCGGTGGGTTGCAGTGTGCGCACCAGCACGGCGGCGAGTTGCGCGAGTGCGAAGTCGCTGAAGGCCGGGCCGATGAGCGTGACGCCTGCTGGCAGGCCGTCGGCGCGGAACGGCCCGGGCAGCGCATGCGCCGCCATGTCGAGCAGGTTCACGAAGTTGGTGTAGTGGCCGAGTTGCCGGTTCGGTGTGAACGGGTCGGCGGCGACAGCGGCGAGCGTCGGGTGCGTGGGCGCGGTGGGCACAAGCAGCACGTCGACGCTGGCCCAGATCGCATCGGCCTGTTGCTGCAAGGCGCGCAGTTCGTACTCGGCCGCGAACAGCTCGTGCGCCAGCGGCGTGGCGCCGCCGAGCACGATCTGGCTCACGGTCGGGTCGGCGCCCGCCGGGTGTTGCGCCAGGTAGGCGCCGACCGCCGCATAGCGCTCGGCCACCCACGACCCCTGGTACAGCAACTGCGCGGCGCGCGCCAGCGGCTCGAAGGGCACCTGCACGATGCGGCAGCCGAGTTGCTCGACCTTCGCCAGCGCCTCGGCGAAGGCCTGCTCCGCCAGCGCATCGCCATGAAACTCCAGCGGCTCCGGCACGCCGATGCGCAGCGCGCCGAGCGCATCCACGCGCAGCCGCGCCGGCACGGCGGTGCGGCTGAACGCATCGCGCGCATCGGGCCCGGCCGCAATGCGCGCCACCTGCCATGCGTCTTCCGGCGAGAGCGCGAACACCGACACGCAGTCCAGGCTGCGGCAGGCCGGCAGCACGCCATGCGACGAGAACCAGCCCTTGGTGGGCTTCAGGCCGCTGATGTTGCAAAAGCCCGCCGGCACGCGGCCCGAGCCTGCCGTGTCCGTCCCAAGTGCGAACGCGACTTGCCCGGTGCTCACCGCATACGCCGAGCCCGCGCTGGAGCCGCCGCTCACGTGCGCTGCGCTGAACGGGTTGGGCACCGCACCATACGGCGAGCGGGTGCCGACCAGGCCGGTCGCGAACTGGTCGAGGTTGGTCTTGCCGATGGCGATGGCGCCGGCGTCGATCAGGCGTTGCACCACGGTCGCGTTGCGCGTGGCCGGTGCGGCCGCGAAGCCGGGGCAGCCGGCGGTGGTGAACAGGCCTTCGAGGTCGATGTTGTCTTTCACGGCGAAGGGCAGGCCGAGCAAGGGCAGCGCTTCGAACGCGGCAGCACCTTCTGCGCGGAGGCGCGCGTCCAGAGCATCGGCCTGCGCCAGCAGGCGCTCGGCCGGCACGAGGCTGATCCACACCGGCGCGGTGCAGTCTTGCGCTTCACGCAACACGCTGGCCACGACGCCCCGCACCGAAGCAGTGCCGCTGGCCAGGCTGGCGCGCAGTGCGTCGAAGCTGAGTGCACCGACTGAGCGGATTGAGCGGATCGTCATCGAACGTGCCCTGTGGTTGTGCATGCCATCTTGTATGCAAGAGGCTCGATGCGGCTGAGCAGCATCTGTGCCAACGCTCTGAACGGTGCGGATGGCGCGCCGGACGTTCGCCGCACATCCGCCCTGCGGGACAATGCCCGCGATGCCGACCTCCGTGCTGACGAGCGTGCCCACCCGCCTGCGCCTGCTGGTGTTCTCGGTGCTTTGCAACCTGGCCGGCGGGCTGTTGAGCTTTGCCTACTTTCGCACCATCGACCCCGCCACCACCAGCGGCGTGGTGCCGGTGCGCGGTTCGGAGCTGGGCATGTTCATGGCCGTCTTCGTGCTGATCTTCGGCATCGGGCGCGTCGCCAGCCGGCGCTGGATGCAGCCGGTGACCGCCACGGTCGGCGCGCCGCCGGCATGCGCGGCGGGCGATGTGGCGCGCCGGCGCGCACTGCTGGTGCCGGCCTTCATTGCGGGCACGTCATGGGCAGGCTGGGCGCTTGCCGGCCTGCTGTGGGGTGCGCTGCTGCCGGTCCTGACGCGCAGCTTCGACGTGGGTGAAGGCTTGCGCGTGGCCTTCGGCATCACGTTTATCGGCGGCAGCTTCGTGACGGTGATCATCTTCCTCGGGGCTGAGCGCATCTGGCGCGCCGAGCTGGCGCGCTTCTTCCCGAAGGGTGACTTGAGCGCTGCGCGCGCGCCGCGCCTGCGGGTACGCACCCGCATGCTGGCGGTGCTGTTGCTGGTCGGCCTGCTGCCGCTGTCGGTGCTCGCGATGGCCGCACTCACCCGGGCCAATGCCTTGCTCGGGGCCGACATGGCCACCGCCGCCGCGATCATCCGCAACCTGATCGGCGTGGTGGTGGTGATTGCGGCCGGCGGCGTGCTGGTCGGCGTGGGCCTGGCCGCGCTGGTGGCCGACAGCGTGGCCGCGCCGCTGCGCGACCTGCAGCGCGCGATGGTGCAGGTGCGCGACGGCGCGCTCGACGTGCGTTGCAGCGTGGCGTCGAACGACGAGATCGGCTCGGTCACCGAAGGCTTCAACGGCATGGTCGAAGGCCTGCGCGAGCGCGAGCGCATTCGCGAGACCTTCGGCAAGTACGTGAGCCCCGAGGTGCGCGACGAGATCCTGACCGGCCGCGCCGCCACCGCCGGTGTGCTGCGCGAGGTGACCATCCTGTTCGCCGACCTGCGCGACTTCACGCCCTGGGTCGAGAGCCGCCCTGCTGCCGAGGTGGTGGCCGACCTGAACGCCTACTTCGGCGAGATGGACGCCGCCATTCGCGCGCACGGTGGCCTGGTGCTGCAGTTCATCGGCGACGAGATCGAGGCCGTCTTCGGCGCGCCGCAGCCCAACCCGCAGCATGCCGACGCGGCCGTGGCCGCCGCGCGCGCGATGTGCGCGCGCCTGGGGGTTTGGAACGCGGCGCAGCGCTCGGCCGGCAAGCGCGAGCTGCGCCACGGCATCGGCATCCACACCGGCACGGTGATTGCGGGCAACATCGGTAGCGGCGAGCGGCTGTCGTATGCGCTGGTGGGCGATGCGGTCAATGTGGCGTCACGCATCCAGTCGCTCAACAAGGTGGTCGGCACGGAGGTGCTGGTGAGCGCGGCGACGGTCGCGATGCTGTCAACGACGGCGGGGCTCGAAGCCCTGCCCGCCGCGAAGGTCAAGGGGCACGCGGCGGAGGTGTCGGTGTTCGCGCTGCGCTGAGGGGCCGTCACTCACCCCCACATCGACCGCACCTGCGCCGCGACATCGGTGCACATCGCCGCATCAAGGGCACGCCGCAGAGGCTCATCGACAGCCGCTTCTTCACCCAAGCCACCCGGCCCCAGCCGCTCGAAGTGCAGCGCCACCTCCGCCGGAATAAATCGCGTCAGCGCACCGTACAAATGCCGGTCGCCGAACTCGGTCTGCTGGGTCACGTAGAAGCGCTGCGGCACCATCAGGTGCAGGTGGCGCTTGGCGCGCGTCATGGCGACGTAGAGCAGGCGGCGCTCCTCATTGATCTCGGCGGCGTGGCCGGTCGCCATGTCGGACGGGATGCAGCCATCGACCACGTTGAGCACGAACACCGCCGCCCATTCCTGGCCCTTGGCCGAGTGGATGGTCGACAGGATCAGGTAGTCCTCGTCGCGCAGCGGCTCGCCCGATTCGTTGCTGGTGGCCTCCGGCGGGTCGAGTGTCAGCTCGGTCAGAAAACGCTCGCGTGATGTGTACGCGCCGGCCATGCGCGCGAGCTGCGCGAGGTCGCCTTCGCGCACCGCCGCGTCTTCATGCAGGCGGCGCAACTGCGGCAGGTACCAGCGCGTGGCGGCTTCGATGTCAGCCGGCCAGGTGCCGGCGGTGTGCAGCGCATCGAACACGGCCGCGAACGCCCGCCACTCCTGCGCTGCGGCTGCGGGCGGCTTGAACGCACGCAATGCGGCTGCGGGGTCGGGCGCATCCGCCATCAGCGCGAGCAGGCGCTTCGCGCTCGCGGTGCCGATGCCCGGCACGAGCTGCGCCACGCGCAGGCCGGCCATGCGGCTGCGCGGGTTCTCGGCCCAGCGCAGCAGCGAGAGCACGTCTTTCACATGCGCCGCTTCCAGGAACTTCAGGCCGCCGAACTTGACGAAGGGCACGTTCCGGCGTGCCAGCTCAAGTTCGAGCGCGGCGCTGTGGTGCGAGGTGCGAAACAGCACCGCCTGGCTCTTGAGAGTCAGGCCGCTCTCGCGGTGCGCGAGCACGCGGTCGGCCACCCACTGCGCTTGCGCCGACTCGTCGGCGACTGTCACGAGGCCGGGCAACTCGCTCGACAGCGCGTCGCTCCACAAACGCTTCGCGAAGCGCTCGGTGGCCTGCGCGATCACCGCGTTCGACGCGTCGAGAATCGGCTTCGTGGAGCGGTAGTTGCGCTCCAGCGTGATGATGGTTGCAGGCGGTGTGAACTGCGCCGGGAAGTCGAGGATGTTGCGCACCTCGGCGGCGCGGAAGGCGTAGATCGCCTGCGCGTCGTCGCCCACCACGGTGAGGCCGTGCCCATCGGGTTTGAGGCCGTGAAGAATCGAGGCCTGCAGGCGATTCGTGTCCTGGTATTCATCGACCAGCACGTGGTCGAAGCGGGCCGACAACTGCTGCGCGATGGTCGTGTCCGTCATCGCCTGCGACCAGTACAGCAACAGGTCGTCGTAGTCGAGCACGTGCTGGGCCTGTTTCTCGGCCACGTACGCGCGGAACAGCTGCTTCAGCTCGGGCTCCCACTCGCGGCACCACGGGTAGACGGTGTTCAGCACCTCGGCCAGCGGCGCCTGGCTGTTGAGCACGCGCGAGTAGACGGCCAGGCACGTGGCCTTCAACGGGAAGCGCTTGTGCGTCTGCGCGAACTGCAGTTCATGGCGGACGAGGCCCAGCAGGTCTTCCGAATCGCCCCGGTCCTGGATCGTGAAGTGCTCTGCCAGGCCGATGCGCGGTGCCAGTTCGCGCAGCAGCCGCGCGCCGACGCCGTGAAAGGTGCCCGCCCACGGCAGGCTCGGCGCACGCTGCGTGGCGGCAAAGCCGAGCGCGCCATGCAGCACGCGACCCACGCGCAGCGCCATCTCCGACGCCGCGCGGCGCGAGAAGGTCAGCAGCAGCACGCGGTTCGGGTCGGCCCCGGCCAGCACCAGCCGGGCCACGCGCGACGCGAGCGTCAGCGTCTTGCCCGAGCCGGCACCGGCGATCACGAGCAACGGGCCGCTGGTCACGCCGCCGCTGCCGATGCCATGTTCCACAGCGGCGCGTTGAGCGTCGTTCAAGGATGCGAATGGGTCGGCGCGAGGTGACATGGTGGGACTGTAAATGCATCCAGTGACCGTGCGCGCCCTTTCGATGGCGAAGAGCGCGCGGGAGATGCCGCCGCAGCCCCTGTGCAAGCGTCACTTTCGCCGTAGGATGAACCGGTGAAAAAATTGCTCATTGCCGTCATCGCCCTGTGCTGCACGCTCGCCAGTGCACAGTCCGCCGCCCCGGCGGCCCGCCGATGCGGCTGCGCGCCAC
The DNA here is from genome assembly GCA_031385155.1 of Rhizobacter sp. Taxonomy (GTDB): domain Bacteria; phylum Pseudomonadota; class Gammaproteobacteria; order Burkholderiales; family Burkholderiaceae_C; genus LMDS01. The sequence continues at coordinate 22,464 of JANNBF010000190.1, read as the reverse complement.
CATCGAGAAGATCGAAGGCAACTCGATGACCGTGAAGGAGCGCAGCGGCGAGGTCATCACCCTCGTGCTCGCCGACAACCTGAACGTGAGCGAGGTGTTCCTGATCACGCTTTCAGCCACCCAGCCCGGCTCGTTCATCGGCACCGCGGCCATGCCACACGCCGACGGCACGCTCGATGCTGATGGTCGGCGGCAAGGTCATCGTGATGGCCGAGCTGCGCGCCGGGGTGCCCACCGCCACCCGCGTGCTTGCCGGGCGCGACGGGTTCGTGCCGCCGCTGTGACGCGATGACGCTGTGAAGCTGCTCCGGGCTCGTCGATGACCGTGCGCGTCGGCACCGCGTCGTGGACCGACAAGACGCTGATCGACTGCGGCCGCTTCTACCCGCCCGGCTGCACCACGGCCGAAGCGCGGCTGCGCTTCTATGCATCGCAATTCCCGCTGGTCGAGGTCGATTCGAGCTATTACGCGATGCCCTCGCCAAGCACCGCGCAACTTTGGGCCGAACGCACGCCGCCAGGTTTCACGATGAACGTCAAGTCGTTCCGCTTGTTCACTGGGCACCAGACTTCACCGACGGTGTTGCACAAGGACATTCGCGCTGCGCTGCCCGACCCGAACAAGGCGACCGTCTACTACAAGGATCTGCCTGCCGACCTGCGTGACGAGTTGTGGCGCCGCTTCATCGAGGCGCTGGCGCCATTGCGCGCGTCCGGCCGGCTCGGCCTGGTGCACTTCCAGTTCCCGCCGTGGGTGGTGTGCAACGACGCCGGGCATGCGCACGTGCGCCACTGCGTCGAGCGCATGGCCGGCCACGTGCTGAGCGTCGAGTTCCGCCACCAGAGCTGGTTCGCGGATGAGCGCGCAGGGCGCACGCTGGCGTTCGAGCGCGAGTTGGGCGTGGTGCACACGGTGGTCGACGGGCCGCAAGGTTTCAGCAACAGCGTGCCCGCGATCTGGGAGGCCACACGGCCCGACTACGCGCTCTTGCGCCTGCACGGCCGCAACACGGCCACGTGGAACATCAAGGGCGCGACGGTGGCCTCGGACCGCTTCAACTACGACTACGAAGATGTGGAATTGCGCGAGGTGACGGGCAAGCTGGCCCAACTTTCATCCAAAGTTGGCACGGCGCATGCGGTGTTCAACAACAACATGGAAGACCAGGGGCAACGCAACGCGGGGACGTTGCAAGCGCTGATGCGGGAGATGGGGTTGGGGTAGCGGGCTCGCGGGAAGCGACCTCAGAGCGGGTCGTTCTGCCAGCGGATCACCCAGCGCCAAGAGCTGCGTGAGTTGTGCGATTCAACCCAGCCACGGGTTGATCACCACCACACCGGCGGCCTGGAAGGGCCCGGCATCCCGGGTCGCCAAGGCCAAGCCGTTGGCGGCTGCGATGGCTGCGATGTAGCCATCGGCGGCGGCAATGGCGAGCCCCGCCGCCCGGGCCTTGGCTATCAGTTCCGCATAGGCTTGTGTGCAGGCCAGATCGAACGGCAGTACGCGGCCTGCGAACAGCGGCAACACCCGCTTCTCCAGGCTTTGCTGCAGGCCCGAGCGCCGCTTGCCGGCAGGTAGCAGCGCGATGCCAGCGCGCAACTCGGCGACCGTGATGGCAGACAGAAAGATCGTCTCGACCGGCTGGGCGTCGATCCATTCGATCACCCGCGCGTCGGGCACCGGGCGGAGCGGCTCCGACACCACGTTGATGTCCAGCAGGATCACTCGAAGCTCACGGGGCGGGCGGGGGCCTTGTCACGCACCTGTTCGAACACCGCGAACTCCTTGTCCGTCAGATTGGCCTGCCGGCCCATGCTGGCGAGGAGCGAGCCGAGCTTCACCCGGCCCTGCGGGCTGACGGCGGCGCCGAGGATGCTGCGCACCTCGGCCTCCATGCTGTGGCCGTGCCGGGCGGCCCGCACGCGCAGGGCGCGGTGCACTTCGTCGGGAATATTGCGCACGGTAAGCATGGCCATCTTCATCACCTCGCCGGGAAGTCGATGCATGCAGTTCAGCTTGTTGCATGCATCTGACCGCTCGCGTCATTCGACGAGTGCCAGTTGCCATGCCAAGCATGCGTCCAGAGACTCGCGCAGCACGGCAAAGTGCTTACGCAGCGCTCGGCCACTTGATCTCGACCTTGCGATTCTGTGCAAGGCAATCTCTGAGGTAGAGATTGATGAGGCTCTGGTATGGAACGCCCGCCTCTGTCGCCATGTCTTTGAAGTACTGAACCACATCCTCGGAGAGGCGCATGGTGACGGACTTCTTGAGCTTGGACGCGTAAGGATTCCGACGCGACTTCATCTTGGACAGGTCGTATTCAGCTTTCATGTCATTCACCCCGGTAGTACTGCGCTTCGCCTTGGGTAGCCCTGCGGGCGGAGATGATGCGGACAACGTCTCCGTCCTCTCTTTCGCAGTGACATACCAGCAGAAGCCTTGCGTCTGAACTCATGCCCAACAACAGGAAGCGATCCTCCGCACCGGAGTGCTCTTCATCGAAGAACTGCACCGCATGGTCGTCGTAGAAGACGGTCTGGGCCACCTCGAAGGTGACCTTGTGCTTCTTGGCGTTCGCTGCCGCCTTGGTGGCGTCCCATTCGAATCGCATCCATACATTGTATGGATGCGATGCGGGACATGCAATCAGATGAAGGCAGTGCCCCCGCTACGCAGGCACCCACAACGCCGGCAAGCCATCGAGCCTTCGCAAGGCACTGGCCGCCAACCCGCCCGTGACCATCGCAGTGGCGCGCTCGATGTCTGGCGCCAGGTAGCGATCCACCGGCATCGCCGCGCACTGCGCCCGCAAGTCCGCGTGCAGCGCCTCCAGCGCCACCGAACTGCGCAGCGGCCGCAAGAAATCCACCCCCTGCGCGGCGGCCAGCAGCTCGATGCCGAGGATGTGCGCCGTGTTGCGAATCATCGGTTGCAGCCGGCGGGCTGCGAAGGTCGCCATCGAGACGTGGTCTTCCTGGTTGGCCGATGTGGGCAGGCTGTCCACGCTGGCGGGGTGAGCGAGCGACTTGTTCTCGCTCGCGAGGGCGGCCGCTGTCACGTGGGCGATCATGAAGCCCGAGTTCAGGCCCGCGTCGGCGGTCAGGAATGGCGGCAGGCGCGACACGCTGGCGTCGATCAACATCGCGATGCGGCGCTCGGCGATGGCACCCACTTCGGCGATGGCCAGCGCCATGGCATCGGCCGCCAGTGCCACCGGCTCGGCGTGGAAGTTACCGCCCGAGACCATGGCCGCGACCGTCCCGCCGTTGCCATCGGCTTCGACGAACACGAGCGGGTTGTCGGTCACTGCGTTCGCCTCGCGCACCAGCACCAGCGCGGCATGGCGCAGGCTGTCGAGGCAGGCGCCCACCACCTGCGGTTGGCAGCGCAGGCAGTACGGGTCTTGCACGCGGTCTTCGGGGTCTTCGTCGCCGCGGATGTGCGACTGGCGGATCTCGCTGCCGGCCAGCAGCGCGCGGTAATAGCGGGCCACGTCGATCTGCCCAGGCTGGCCGCGCACCGCGTGGATGCGCGGGTCGAACGGGCCGTCGCTGCCGCGCGCGGCGTCGACCGTCAGCGCGCCGATCACGAGTGCGGCCTCCAACACCGGCTCGAACGCGAGAAGCGCATGCAGCGCGAGCGCGGTCGACACCTGCGTGCCGTTGATGAGCGCCAGGCCTTCTTTCGCCGCGAGCGTGAGCGGCGCGATGCCCGCCGCCTGAAGCAGCGGTGCGGCGGGGCGGCGCTGGCCATTGATCAACATTTCGCCTTCACCGAGCAGCGCCAGCGTCATGTGCGCGAGCGGCGCCAGATCCCCCGACGCACCGACCGAGCCTTGCGACGGCACATACGGCACGAGCCCTGCGTTGTGCACGGCCACGAGCGTGTCGATCACGACTTCACGCACACCGGAATGGCCGCGCGCCAGGCTCGCCGCCTTCAGTGCGAGCAGCAACCGCACCACCTCGGGCGCCAGCGGCTCGCCCACGCCCACGCTGTGAGAGCGGATCAGGTTCAGTTGCAGGGTGTCGAGCTGGGTCGTGCTGATGGCGCGGTTGGCGAGCTTGCCGAAGCCGGTGTTCACGCCGTACACAGGCGCCTCGCCTCGCGCTGCAGCCTGCACGACGGCGGCACTGGCGACGATGCCCGCGCGCGCATCTGCGGCGATGGCGATGGGCGCGCCGCCGCGGTGGATGCGCTGTAGCGTGTCGAGGTCGAGTTGCCCCGGCTGCAGGGTCAGCGTGATGCTCGTCGAATGGTCCATCACGTCACTCGTCACGTCGCTCGTCAGGTCACTCATCACACGCCCAGCATCGGCAGGTTGAGCCCTTGCTCGCGCGCACAGGCCTGCGCCTCTTTGTAGCCCGCGTCCGCATGCCGCATCACCCCCGTGGCCGGGTCGTTCCAGAGCACGCGCTCGATGCGTTTGGCGGCTGCCTCCGTGCCGTCGCACACGATCACCACGCCGCTGTGTTGCGAGTAGCCCATGCCCACGCCGCCGCCGTGGTGCAGGCTCACCCAGGTGGCGCCGCCGGCGGTGTTGAGCAGCGCGTTCAGCAGCGGCCAGTCGCTCACCGCGTCGCTGCCGTCCTGCATGGCCTCGGTCTCGCGGTTCGGGCTGGCGACCGAGCCCGAGTCGAGGTGGTCACGGCCGATCACGATGGGCGCCTTCAACTCGCCGCTCGCGACCATCGCGTTGAAGGCCAGGCCGGCGCGGTGGCGCTCGCCCAGGCCGATCCAGCAGATGCGCGCCGGCAGGCCTTGGAACGCGATGCGTTCGCCGGCCATGTCGAGCCAGCGGTGCAGGTTGCCGTCATCCGGGAACAGCTCCTTCATCTTCGCGTCGGTCTTGCGGATGTCTTCGGGGTCACCGCTCAGCGCGACCCAGCGGAACGGCCCCTTGCCACGGCAGAACAGCGGCCGGATGTAGGCCGGCACGAAGCCGGGGAAGTCGAACGCGTTCGCCACGCCGGCATCGAACGCGACCTGCCGGATGTTGTTGCCGTAGTCGACCGTCGGAATGCCCAGCGCCTGGAAGCCGAGCAGCGCCCGCACGTGCGCGGCGCAGCTGTGCGCGGCGGCTGCGCGCAGGGCGGCGTGCTGGGCCGAGTCGGCCTGTGCGGCGCGCCATTGAGCGACGCTCCAGCCGGCAGGCAGGTAGCCGTTGACGAGGTCGTGGGCCGATGTCTGGTCGGTGACGAGGTCGGGCTTGATGGCGCCGTTCCTGACGCGTTCCAGCAAGGCCGGCACCAGCTCGGCCGCGTTGCCCAGCAAGCCGATGGACACGGCCTTCTTCTCGCGGGTGTAGGTCGCCAGGCGCGCCAGCGCGTCGTCGAGGTCGGTGGCCTGCTCGTCGAGAAAGCGTGAGCGCAGGCGGAAGTCGATGCGGCTTTGCTGGCACTCGATGTTGAGCGACGAGGCCCCCGCGAAGCTGGCCGCCAGCGGCTGCGCGCCGCCCATGCCGCCGAGGCCGGCGGTCAAGAACCAGCGGCCCGACAAGTCACCGCCAAAGTGCTGGCGGCCCGCCTCGACGAAGGTCTCGTACGTGCCCTGCACGATGCCCTGGCTGCCGATGTAGATCCACGAGCCGGCGGTCATCTGGCCGTACATCATCAAGCCCTTGCGGTCGAGCTCGTCGAAGTGCTCCCAGGTGGCCCACTTGGGCACCAAGTTCGAGTTGGCGATGAGCACACGCGGCGCATCCACATGCGTGCGGAACACCCCCACCGGCTTGCCCGATTGCACCAGCAGCGTCTCGTCTTCGTTCAGCGCTTCCAGGCTCTTGAGGATGGCCTCGAAGCAGTCCCAGTTGCGGGCGGCCTTGCCGATGCCGCCGTAGACCACCAGCGCGTCGGGGTTCTCGGCCACCTCGGGGTCGAGGTTGTTCTGCAGCATGCGCCACGCGCCCTCGATCAGCCAGTTCTTGCAGTGCAAGGTGCTGCCGTGCGGCGAGCGCACCGGGCGGGGTTGGGCCATGCGGTGAACGGGCGACAGGTCGGTCATGGCGGGCCTCGGTGGTAGGCAAGGTGATGAACGGGGTGATGAACAGCGTGGCGTGACTCTACTGGTCTAGACCACTTTGCACAACCGGAAACCCTCAAGTGGACTAGACCAGTTGGCACGCTCGACAGTGGTCGATAGCATCGGGCGATTCCTGCTGGCAACCCATCATGACCGACCCCAACCTTCTCTGGGCACCGCACGCCTGGCTGCCCGACGGCTGGCAAACCCAGGTGCTGCTGCGCATCGGCACTGACGGCCGCTGGGCGCACGTGGCGGCCGGTGTGGCCCGGCCGCCCGAGGAGTGCACGGTGTTGCAAGGCCCGGCGCTGCCCGGGCTCGTCGACGGCCACAGTCATGCCTTCCAGCGTGCCTTCGCCGGCCTGGCCGAGCGCGGTGAGGGCGAGGCGGAAGACGACTTCTGGAGCTGGCGCGACCGCATGTACCGCGTTGCGCACCGCATCACGCCCGAGCAGCTGCGCGCCATCGCGTCGCAGCTCTACATCGAGCTGCTGCGCGGCGGCTACACGCATGTGTGCGAGTTCCACTACCTGCAGCACCGCGAAGACGGCGCGCCGTATGACGACCCGCTCGGCCTGAGCTGGGCGCTGGCCGATGCCGCCGCTGACGCCGGCATCGGCCTGACCGTGTTGCCGGTGCTGTACGAACGCGCCGGCTTCGGGCAGGCGGCCTTGCGCGTCGAGCAGCGGCGCTTTGCGATGGGGGCCGATGCGGTGTGGGCGGCCTGTGAGCGCGTCAACGCCGCGCGCCGGCCGAACCTGGACGCGGGCTTGGCGATCCACTCGCTGCGTGCCGCGGCGGCGCGGTCGATCCACCGGCTGCGCGGGCTCGCGCAGGGCTTCAGCGGGCCGATCCACATTCACGTGGCCGAGCAGCTGAAGGAGGTCGATGATTGTCTGCAAGCGACAGGCATGCGCCCGGTCGAATGGCTGGCGCGCGAGCGCCTGCTCGATGCGCGATGGCAACTCGTGCACGCCACGCACGTCACGCCAGGTGAGATCGACGCCGTGGCACGCGCCGGCTCAGGCGTGGTGCTGTGCCCGACGACCGAAGCCAACCTCGGCGACGGCCTGACCGACCTGCCGGGCTGGCTGGCGGCGCGCCAAGGCGCGGTGGCCTTGTCGATCGGCTCCGACAGCAACGTCACGCGCGACTGGCGCGAAGAACTGCGCTGGCTCGAGTACGGCCAACGCCTCGGCCTGCGGCGGCGCAATGTGGCGGCTGGCGCCGGGCCGGGCGCGCCCGTGGTTGCCACCGCGCAGCGCCTGTGGCAGCGCACGCTGGCCGGCGGTGCGGCAGCCGCCGCCCAGCCGCTGTGGGGCTTACAGGCCGGCGCCCGCGCCGACCTGCTGGTGGCCGATGCCGGCGACGCCAGCCTGCTCGGCATCCCGACCAGCCACTTGCTCGATGCACTGGTGTTCGCCAGCCCCGGCCGGCCGTGGCGCGACGTGATGGTCGCCGGCCGCTTTGTCGTGACCGGCCATGAGCACGCGGCGCAAGTGCCGGTGGCGGCGCGCTTCGAGGGCGTGATGGCCGAGCTGTGGTCGGCGCGTGGGGCGGTGCTGGGTGGTGGCGGGTGATGACGTTCAAGGCGCCAAACGCGCCGTTCGACGGCACGCCGAAGAGGTCAGCCTACTTCTCGACGAACGCCCGCTCGATCACGTAGTGCCCGGCCTGGCCGATGCCGGCGCTGATCGCGAAGCCTTTGCCGTCGAGCACCACGCGCAAGTCTTTCAGCATCGCCGGGCCGCCGCAGATCATGGCGCGGTCGGTGGCCGGGTCGAGCGGGGGCAGGCCGATGTCGGCGCAGATCTTGCCGTTCTCGATCAAGGTGGTCAGCCGGCCGGTGTTGCGGAAGGCCTCGCGCGTGACCGTCGGGTAGTAGATGAGCTTCTGGCGCACCTGCTCGCCCAGGAAGTCGTCGTGCGGCAGCTCGGCCTCGATGAACTTGGCATAGGCCAATTCGCTGCCGATGCGCACGCCGTGCACCAGCACGACCTTCTCGAAGCGCTCGTAGGTGTCGGGGTCGCGGATGATGCTCATGAACGGCGCCAGGCCGGTACCGGTGGCGAACAAGTACAGGTGCCTGCCGGGCAACAGGTCCGACAACACCAGCGTGCCGGTGGGCTTGCGGCCGATCAACACTTCGTCACCCACCTTCAGATGCTGCAGGCGCGACGTGAGCGGGCCGTCTGCGACCTTGATGCTGAAGAACTCCAGCTCCTCGGCATAGTGGGCGCTCGCAATGCTGTAGGCGCGCAGCAGCGGCTTGTCGGCAACCATCAGGCCGACCATCACGAAGTGCCCGCTCTCGAAGCGCAGGCTCGCCCCGCGCGTGCAGGTGAAAGTGAAGAGCGATTCGTTCCAGTGGTGAACACTGGTCACGCGCTCGATTTCGTAGGCGGCCATGAAAAGTGGGGTCGTTGTGGAGGCAGGCGCGCATTCTCGCCGCATTGACCCGGCTCCCTGCCGCAGGCGATGCTCGCGACCCGAAAAAACGCCGGGTCGAGCTGAGGCGCCACATTCAATGCTTCACGCAAGTTGTTATTTTTGAACGACTTTTCAGCCGCCCGAATTGAAGCTTTCAATCCGTTTCAATCGCCCGCTAAGTTATTGATTCCATTGAAATTTTCCTCCACGCGAGATTGACCGACGCGAATCGGCCCTGTAAAGTGGGGCATTGTGGTTTTCGGTGGGTTTTCGTGTCAGAACTGGTTTTCTACGGCCCGGCGGGCTTGACGATGGATGGCAAGGGGCGGATCGCCGTGCCCGCGCGTCACCGCGAGTTGTTGAATGCCGCCAAGGTCACCCAGCTGACGATCACCAAGCACCCCGAAGGCGCGTTGATGATCTTCCCGCAGCCCAACTGGGAGCCATTCCGGGCCCGCGTGCAGGCGCTGCCGATGGACAGCATGGGCTGGAAGCGCATGCTGCTCGGCAATGCGATGGAGGTCGAGATCGACGCCGCATCCCGCGTGCTGGTGCCGCCCGAGTTGCGCAAGTCGGCCAGCCTGGACCGCGACGTGCTGCTGCTCGGTATGGGCCCGTGCTTCGAACTGTGGGACGCGCCGACCTACGAGGCCTACGAAGCGCGCGTGCGCCTGTCGCCCATGCCCGAGTCGCTGAAGAACTTCAGCATCTGAGCACCGATCAGCCGCACTGTCTGGCCCCACCGATTCCCCGCCCCGTTCCCATGGCCACCCCCATCGCCTTGCAGCATACGACCGTCCTGCTCGCCGAGGCAGTCGATTCGCTCGTGACCGCGCCGAGCGGCACCTACCTCGACGGCACCTACGGCCGGGGCGGGCATTCGCGGCTCATCCTCGAACGGCTCGCGCCCACCGGAAGGCTGGTGGCCATCGACCGGGATGTGCAGGCCGTGCAGGTCGCAACCTCCGGCGAAACGCGGGTCACCGACCCGCGTTTTTCAATTCACCACACCAGCTTTGCGCACATGGCCGATGCATTGGCCGAGGCCGGCGTTGCGCGCGTCGACGGCTTGCTGCTCGACCTGGGCGTGTCGTCGCCGCAGATCGACGACCCCGAGCGCGGTTTCAGCTTCCGTTTCGACGGCCCGCTGGACATGCGCATGGACACCACACGCGGCGAGAGCGCTGCCGATTTTCTGGCCCGCGCCGACGAGCGCCAACTGACGGAGGTGATTCGTGACTATGGGGAAGAACGGTTTGCTCTACAGGTTGCAAAGGCGCTTGTTGCTCGGCGCGAAAGCGGGAACCCTGTTCGAACCACAGGGGAGCTTTCCGACGTCGTGGCTCGTGCGGTCAAGACCCGCGAAGCGGGCCAGAACCCTGCAACGCGCACATTTCAAGCTCTTCGGATTTTCGTCAACGCCGAGCTTGAGGAGCTCGAACAAGGCCTGAAGGCAGCGCTCGGCCTGCTCGCTCCCGGTGGGCGGCTCGTGGTGATCAGCTTCCACTCGCTCGAAGACCGCATCGTGAAGCAATTCATCGCACGCGAAAGCAAGACCGAGGTCGACCGCCGCGCGCCGTTCGCGCCCGAGAAGCCGCACCGGCTGCGGCCGATCGCGCGCATCAAGCCCGGCGAGACCGAGGTGCGCGCCAACCCGCGCGCGCGCTCGGCGGTGATGCGCGTGGCCGAGCGCACCGATGTCGACGTGGAGGCGCTCGCATGACGCGCCTGAACCTGCTGCTGCTGATTGCGCTGCTGTTCAGCAGCGTGACCCTGGTGCGCGTGTCGCACGAGTCGCGCCAGTTGTTCGCCGACCTCGACAAGGCGCAGGGCGAAGAGCGTTTGCTCGACAGCGAGTTCGAGCGCCTGCGTTCCGAGAAGCAGTCGCAGGCGACACCGCTGCGCGTCGAGAAAGCCGCGCGCGAGCGGCTGAAGATGGTGCCGGCCTCACCGGCGGTGACCGAGTACGTGACGGTCGCACGCGTCGGCAACACCGCGCCAGGTGCACCCGCGACGGCCACGGCCACCCCACCGGGAGCACCCCGATGAGTTTCATCCAGAAGCCCGGCGCGCAAAAGCCCGCCAAGCCGCGCGCCGGCGCGGTCAACGTGCGCAGCGTCAGCTATTCGACGAGCCCGTTGCTGGCGTCGAAAACGCCGCCGTGGCGCTCGAAGTTGCTCGTGGCGCTGGTCGGCCTCGCGTTCTGCGTGCTGCTCGGCCGCGCGCTGTATGTGCAGGTGATCGGCACCGAGTTCTTCCAGCGCCAGGGTGAGATCCGCTACGCCCGCACCATCACGCTGCCGGCGAGCCGCGGGCGCATCCTCGACCGCAATGCGCAGATCCTCGCGTCGAGCATTCCGACGCCGTCGTTGTGGGCGATCCCGAAGGACCTGGACACCGACTCGGCCAAGCGCGGCCAACTCGCCAAGCTGCTCGGCATGACGGCCAAGGAGCTCGAAGGCCGGCTCGACGACAACCAGAACTTCGTGTGGCTGCGCCGCCTCGTCGATGACCAGGTCGCGAAAGACGTGCTCGCGCTGGGCCTGAAAGGCGTGCACCAGGTGCGCGAGTACAAGCGCAAGTACCCCGAGGGCGAGGCCGCCACGCACGTGGTCGGCTTCACCGACGCCGACGACAAGGGGCAGGACGGCATGGAGCTGGCCTTCCGCGAACAGCTCGCCGGCCGCAACGGCTCACGCCGCGTCATCAAGGACCGGCTGGGCCGCGTCGTCGAAGACATCGGCGACAGCGTGGCGCCGGTCGACGGCGCCGACATCACCTTGTCCATCGACTCGAAGATCCAGTTCTTCGCCTACCAGCGCATCCGCGATGCGGCTGCCGAGCACAACGCCAAGGCCGGCAGCGTGGTCGTTCTCGACGCGCAGACCGGCGAGCTGCTGGCGTTGGCCAACTGGCCCAGCTACAACCCCGGCGACCGCCGCCACCTGAGCGGCGAGCAGCTCCGCAACCGCGCCTTGACCGACACCTTCGAGCCGGGCTCGACGATGAAGCCGTTCATCGCGGCGTGGGCGATGGAAACCGGCCGCGTCACGCCGAACACCGTCATTCAAACGGCACCGGGCCGCATGCAGCTCACCGGCTCGACCATCACCGACTCGCACCCGCACGGCGACCTGACCGTGGCGCAGGTGATCCAGAAGTCGAGCAACGTCGGCGCGGTGCGCATGGCCATGCAGTTCTCGTCGCGCGAGATGTGGGAGCTGTACGCACAGGTCGGCTTCGGGCAGAAGCCGCAGATCGGCTTCCCCGGCGCGGCCACCGGGCGCTTGCGCCCGTATAAAACCTGGCGGCCGATCGAGCAGGCGACCATGAGCTACGGCTACGGCCTGTCGGCCTCGCTGCTGCAGATCGCGCATGCCTACACCGTGTTCGCGCATGACGGCGAGCTGATCCCCGTCACGCTGGGCCAACCGGTGGGCGTGGTCGACGGCAAGGTCAGCGGCCAACGGGTGATTTCGGCGAAGACCGCGCAAGCCGTGCGCGCGATGCTGCAGATGGCCGCCGGCCCCGGCGGCACCGGCCCCAAGGCCATGACGATGGGCTACAGCGTGGGGGGCAAGTCAGGCACCGCGTACAAGCAAGAGGGCAAGGGCTACGCGACCAAGAAGTACCGCTCGTGGTTCGTCGGCTTGGCGCCCATCGACCACCCGCGCATCATCGTTGCCGTGATGGTCGACGAGCCGCGCAACGGCAAGTGGTTCGGCGGTGACGTGGCCGCGCCCGTGTTCAGCCAGGTCGTGCAGCAGACGCTGCGCACCATGGGCGTGGCACCCGACCTCGAAGTGAAAACGCAGATCGTCACGCGCGACGTGCCGGCCGAAGAAGAGAGCTTCTGATGGCCTTGCATCGGCTCGCATCGCTTGAGGCCACGCTCGGCTGGCTCACCGCGCGCGGCGTGCGTGCGCTCACGCTCGACAGCCGCAGCGTTCGCGCCGGTGACGCGTTCATCGCGTGGCCGGGCTACGCGGTGGATGGCCGCGCGTACGTGCAACAGGCACTGACCGCCGGCGCGAACGCCTGCCTCGTCGAAGCCGACGGTGTCGATGCGTTCGCGCTGCCTTCGAGCGAGCACATCGCGACGGTCGACGGCTTGAAGGCCGCGACCGGCCCGCTCGCCAGCCGCTTCATGGGCGAGCCCAGTGCCGCGCTCGATGTGATCGCCTGCACCGGCACCAACGGCAAGACCTCGATGGCGTGGTGGGCGGCGCAGGCCCTGGCCACGCTCGGCCAACGCTGCGGCGTGATCGGCACGCTCGGCGTGGGTGAGCCGCCATCAGCGGCGCGCGCCAAAGCCAAAGCCGAATCCGAAGCCGATGCCGAGTTCAAGGTCGAGCCGACCGGCCTGACCACGCCCGACCCCGTCACGTTGCACACCACGTTCAGCCGCTTCGTCGATGCGGGCTTCAGCGCCTGCGCCGTCGAGGCGTCGTCCATCGGCCTGGTCGAGCACCGGCTCGCGGGCACGCACATCACCGTCGCGCTGTTCAGCAACTTCACGCAGGACCACCTCGACTTTCATGGCTCGATGGCGGCGTATTGGCAGGCCAAGCGGCAGCTGTTCGCGTGGCCGGGGCTGCGTGCGGCGGTGGTCAATCTCGATGACGAGCATGGTGCGGCGTTGGCATCGGAACTCGCTCATGGCGCACTCGATCTGTGGACGTACTCGACCCGAAGCGATGCCCGTCTGCGCGCCCGCCACATCGGCTACACCGGAGGCGGCCTGCACTTCGACGTGGTCGAAGGTGCGCACGCCGAGCCGGTGACCACGCAACTCATCGGCGACTACAACGTGAGCAACCTGCTCGCGGTGATCGGCGGCCTGCGCGCGCTCGGCATCCCGCTGGCCGACGCCGCGCGGGCCTGCAGCGAACTCACGCCCGTGCCCGGCCGCATGCAACGCGTGGCGCTCGACGCCGCCGGGCCCGACCTGGTCGGCGCGCACGTCGGGCCCGACGTGGTTGTTGATTACGCCCACACGCCCGACGCGCTCGAGAAGGCACTGCGCGCACTGCAATCGTTCGCCGCGCAGCGCGGCGGCGCGCTGTGGTGCGTGTTCGGCTGCGGTGGCAACCGCGACGCCGGCAAGCGCCCGCTGATGGGCGCGCTGGCGCAGCGCTTGGCGCAGCACGTGGTCATCACCAGCGACAACCCGCGCCTCGAAGCACCGGCCTTCATCCTGCTGCAGATCGTGGCGGGCCTGGCGGGCAACCAGGAGCGCGTGAAGGTGATCGAAGACCGCGCCAAGGCGATCGCCCATGCCGTGCGCAACGCGGATTCGCGTGACGTGATCCTGATCGCCGGCAAGGGGCATGAGGACTATCAAGATACCGGCGGCGTGAAGCGCCCGTTCTCGGATGCGCTGCACGCGCAGTCGGCATTGCAGTTGCGCTACGGAGCCGCAGCATGAGCGCCGCGATGATGACGCTGGCGCAAGCCCACGCGCTGCTGCCCGGCTCGACGCTCGTTGGCGACGGCGCGACCGCGCTGCACCGCGTTCACACCGACACGCGCAGCCTGCAGGCGGGCGACCTGTTCGTGGCGCTCAAGGGCGAGCGCTTCGATGCGCATGACTACCTCGCGCAGGCGCTGCACAGCGGCGCGGCTGCGGCCATCGCCGAGCGCGGCCTGACCGAAGCCGGCATGGCCGGCCTGCTTGTCGCGGACACGCAAATCGCGCTCACCACGCTGGCCCGTGCATGGCGCCAGCGCATGCACCTGCCGCTTGTCGCCGTGGCCGGCAGCAACGGCAAGACAACGGTCACGCAGATGATCGCAAGCATCCTGCGCGCCTGGCTCGGTGACGCGGCGTTCGCAACAGTCGGCAACCTGAACAACCACATCGGCGTGCCGCTCACGTTGCTGCGCCTGCGCCAAGACGAGGCCTTGCACCACCGCGCCGGCGTGGTCGAACTCGGCATGAATCACCCGGGCGAGATCGCCGAACTTGCATTGATCCCCGCACCCCCCGTGGCGCTGGTGAACAACGCGCAGCGCGAGCACCAGGAGTTCATGGCCAGCGTCGAAGCGGTGGCGCTCGAAAACGGCGCCGCCATCAGCGCGCTCGGCGCGTCCGGCGTGGCGGTGTTCCCGGCCGACGACGAACATGCCCCCGTGTGGCACCGGCTCGTCGGCACACGGCCGATGCTGACCTTCGCGCTTACCGGTGCGGCCGACGTGACCTGCCATGCCGAGTGGGCCGGCGACCATTGGGCGGTGCTGTTGCAAACGCCGGCCGGTGCGATCACGGTCACGTTGCGCGTGGCGGGCTGGCACAACGTGAAGAACGCGCTCGCCGCAGCCGCCTGTGCGCTGGCAGCGGGCTGCCCGCTCGACGCCATCGGCCGCGGGCTCGAAGCCTTCGAGCCGGTGAAAGGCCGCTCGCAGGTCAAGGCCTTCATGCACCAGGGGCGCAATGTCATGCTCATCGACGACAGCTACAACGCCAACCCCGACTCGGTGCGTGCCGCCATCGACGTGCTGGCCGCGTTGCCCTGCCCGCGCTGGCTGGTGCTGGGCGACATGGGCGAGGTCGGCGAGCACGGCCCGGCGTTCCACCGTGAGGTCGGTGCCTATGCGAAGGCGCGCGGCATCGAGACGCTGTGGACGGTCGGGCACGCCAGCGCCGACGCGGCCATCGCCTTCGCCGGCGCGCGGCACTTCGATGCGGTGCCCAGCCTCATCGCGGCACTCGGCCAAGCGCCCGACTGCGCGGCGGTGGTCGTCAAAGGGTCGCGCTTCATGAAGATGGAACGGGTCGCCGCCGCGTTGATGAGCCTGGCCACGCCAGCCCCGGGAGCTGCTCATGCTGCTTAGCCTGGCGACGTGGTTGCAAGCGCAGTCGCCGGAGTTCGGCTTCTTTCGCGTGTTCCAGTACATCACCTTCCGCGCGGTCATGGCGGCGCTCACGTCGCTCTTGATCGGCCTGGCGTTCGGGCCGTGGGTGATCCGCCGGCTGACTGCGCTCAAGATCGGCCAGCCGGTGCGCAGCTACGGCGTCGAGTCGCATGCGGTGAAGAGCGGCACGCCGACCATGGGCGGCGTGCTGATCCTGATCGGCATCGGCATCTCCACGCTGCTGTGGTTCGACTGGAGCAACCGCTTCGTCTGGATCGTGCTGGTCGTGACGCTGGGCTTTGGCGCCATCGGCTGGGTCGACGACTGGCGCAAGGTGGTGCAGAAGAACCCCGAAGGCATGCCCTCGGGCGAGAAGTACTTCTGGCAGTCGGTGATCGGCCTGGTGGCGGCGCTGTACCTGGCGTTCAGCGTCAGCGAGACGTCGAACCTGCGCGTGCTCGAACTGTTTATTCGCTGGGTGCAAAGCGGCTTCTCGAACGACCTGCCGCCGAAGGCCGACCTGATCGTGCCGTTCTTCAAGACCATCAGCTACCCGCTCGGGGTGTTCGGCTTCATCGCGCTGACCTACTTCGTGATCGTGGGCGCCAGCAACGCCGTCAACCTGACCGATGGGCTGGACGGCCTGGCGATCATGCCGGTGGTGATGGTGGGTTCGGCGCTCGGTGTCTTCGCCTACGTCACGGGCAACTCGGTGTTCAGCAAGTACCTGCTGATCCCGTACATCCCGGGGGCTGGCGAGTTGCTGATCTTCTGCGCCGCCATGGCCGGTGCGGGCCTCGCGTTCCTGTGGTTCAACGCGCACCCGGCGCAGGTGTTCATGGGCGATGTGGGCGCGCTGTCGCTGGGCGGGGCGCTGGGCACGATTGCCGTCATCACGCGGCAGGAGATCCTGCTCGGCATCATGGGCGGCGTGTTCGTGGCCGAGGCGCTGTCGGTGATGGTGCAGGTGGGCTGGTTCAAGTACACCAAAAAGCGCTACGGCCAAGGCCGGCGCGTGCTCAAGATGGCGCCGCTGCACCACCACTTCGAGAAGTCGGGCTGGAAGGAAACGCAGGTCGTGGTGCGCTTCTGGATCATCACGATGCTGCTGTGCCTGGTCGGCCTGGCGAGTTTGAAGCTGCGCTGATGAACTACCTCAGCGGCCTTCAAGTGCTGGTGCTCGGCCTGGGTGACTCGGGCCTGGCGATGGCGCGCTGGTGCGCGCGTTGTGGCGCACACGTGCGGGTGTGGGACTCGCGCAGCAATGCGCCGCAGGCGGCCGCGTTGGCCGAACATGTGCCGGCGGCCGAGCTGCTGCGTGGTGCGCTCACCGATGCCGCGTTCGCAGGCGTGAAGCTGGTGCTGAAGAGCCCGGGCTTGTCGCCGCTCGACGAGCGCATTGCCGCGCCGCTGGCGCGCGCCGCCGACATGGGCGTGCTGGTGCAAGGCGAGCTCGATCTGTTCGCGCGAGCGCTGACCGACCTGAAGGCTGACCGAGGCTATGCGCCGAAGGTGCTGGCGATCACCGGGACGAACGGCAAGACCACGACGACGGCGATGACGGCGATGCTGGTGGCGCGCACCGGCAAGCGGGTAGCGGTGGCGGGGAACATCGGGCCGACGATGCTGCAGACGCTGGCGGATGCGTTGGTGTTGGAGCCGGTCGGTGGCGAAGAGAGCCCTCACCCCGGCCCTCTCCCAGAGGGAGAGAGAGGAACATCAGAGGGAGTCACGCCCGAGGGAGCGACGCTGGAGGGTGAGGTAGCGGCACCTGAAGTTGAGGGGGGGACACCCGGCGTTGGCGTAGACACGCCACCGGATGCCATCGATGACGACGGTGACGCGCAGCTTCCCTCTCCCTCTGGGAAAGGGACCGAGGGTGAGGGCGACGATGAGGCACTGCCCCTGGTCACCCTCGCTCCGCCGCCCCCAACTGCCCCCACCTTCACGCACCTGCCCGAGGTCTGGGTGCTCGAACTCTCGAGCTTCCAGCTCGACGAGGTCAAGGGCTTCGAGCCGAGCGCGGCGACGGTGCTCAACATCACCCAAGACCACCTCGATTGGCACGGCTCGATGGCGGCCTACACCCTCGCCAAGACGCGCGTGTTCGGCAAGCAGGCGGTGATGGTCGTGAACCGCGACGACGCGCTGGTCGAGAAGCTCGTGCCGGCGCCCGAGGTGGTCAAGGGCCTCAAAGGCAAGCGCAGCACGATCACCGAACGCAAGGTCGTGCGCTTCGGCACCGGGGCGCCGCTGCGGCCGGGCGACTTCGGCATCGTCGAAGAGAACGGCATGGCCTGGTTGGTGCGCGCCACCGAGGTCGACGAGACCATCAAGCGCCCACGCCTCGCGAAGGGTGCCAGCGCCGAGCCCGACGAGATCTTCCTGCAGCGCCTGATGCCGGCCGATGCGCTGCGCGTGCGCGGCCGCCACAACGCGGCCAACGCGCTGGCGGCGCTCGCGCTCGCAACCGCCATCGGCTGCCCGCTCGCACCCATGCTGCACGGCCTGCGTGACTACACCGGCGAGCCGCACCGCGTGCAGTTCATCGCCACGATCAATGCCGTCGATGCGTTCGACGACAGCAAGGGCACGAACGTCGGCGCCACGGTCGCGGCCTTGCTTGGGCTGGGTGCCGACAAGGCCCCGGCGAAGCTCATGGTCATTCTCGGTGGCGACGGCAAGGGGCAGGACTTCACGCCGCTCGCCGAAGGCGTGCGCCGCCACGTGCGCGCGGTGGCCTTGATCGGCCGCGACGCCGAGCGCATCGAGCAGGCGCTGGCATCGACCGGCGTCATGCTGCAGCGCTTTGAGACGCTGCAAGCCGCCACGCGCTGGTGCTTCGAGCGCGCGCATCCCGGCGACGCGGTGCTGCTGAGCCCGGCGTGTGCCAGCCTGGACATGTTCCGCAACTACGGCCACCGCGCCGAGGTGTTCGTGGCCGAGGTGCACGCGGTCGCGGCCGATGCGGGCGGGGTGGCGGCATGACCAGCTCGATGACCATCGCCGGCCTGCGCGACCGCTTCATCGCGATGCTGCCGCAGCGCGGCGCCGATGTTGCGTCCGGCAAGGCCGCGACCATCCCCGTGCGCGACTGGATCAACGTCGGCAGCAACAGCCAGCCGGCGCGCCTGCAAGGCTTCGACCAGGCGCTGGTGTGCGTGGTCATCGCGCTGCTGGCACTCGGCGTGGTGATGGTCTACAGCGCAACCGTGGCCCTGCCCGACAGCCCGAAGTTCGCGCGCTACACGCCCACCTACTTCATGACGCGGCAGTTGCTCTTCGTGGCCGTGTCGGTGGTTGCCGCGCTCGTCACGGTGCAGGTGCCGGTCGCGTTCTGGGAGAAGGCGTCGCCGTGGATCTTCGTGGCCTCGCTGCTGCTGCTGGTGCTGGTGCTGATCCCCGGCATCGGCAAGGGCGTGAACGGTGCGAAGCGCTGGATCCCGCTGCTGGTGCTGAACTTCCAGCCGTCCGAACTCGCCAAGCTCGCCATCGCCATGTATGCCGCCAGCTACATGGTGCGCAAGATGGACATCAAGGAGAAGTTCATTCGCGCCGTGGCACCGATGGCGGCGGCGCTCGGCGTGATCGGCCTGTTGCTGCTGGCCGAGCCCGACATGGGCGCGTTCATGGTGATCGCGGTCATCGCCATGGGCATCCTGTTCCTCGGCGGCGTGAACGGGCGCATGTTCTTCCTCAGCATCGCGGTGCTGGTGGGTGCGTTCGTGCTGATGATCGCCAGCAGCCCGTGGCGGGCCGAGCGCATCCTCGCGTTCCTGAAGCCCTGGGACCCGCTGTACGCGCAGGGCAAGGGCTACCAGCTCACGCACTCGTTGATCGCGTTGGGGCGTGGCGAGATCTTCGGCCAGGGCCTGGGCGCGAGCGTCGAGAAGCTGCACTACCTGCCGGAGGCGCACACCGACTTCCTGCTCGCGGTGATCGGCGAAGAGCTGGGCTTCATCGGCGTGGCCTGCGTGATCGTGGCGTTCTTCTGGATCGCGCGGCGCCTGTTCCACATCGGCCGTCAAGCCATCGCACTCGACCGCGTGTTCGCGGGCCTGTATGCGCAAGGGATCGGCATCTGGATGGGCGGGCAGGCCTTCATCAACATGGGCGTGAACCTGGGCGTGTTGCCGACCAAAGGCCTGACGCTGCCGCTGATGAGCTACGGCGGCTCGGCCATCGTGATGAACATGGTGGCGCTGGCGATCGTGGTGCGCATCGATGTCGAGAATCGACAACTCATGCGCGGAGGGCGCGCATGAGCGCCGTGGTGAAGCGCAGCGCAGCCATGGCGCACGCGCGCGGCGCGTGTGGTCGATTCCGGCGCAGGCTCATGTCGCGCAGCGACGTGAAGCGCACGCAGTGCGCGGGTCGTAGCCAGAACCGCCAGATGATGCGTGGGGGCAGGGCATGACGGCGCGCCACTTGATCGTCATGGCGGCGGGCACTGGCGGCCACGTGATCCCCGGTCTGGCCGTCGCGCGCGAGATGCAGTCGCGCGGCTGGTCGGTGAGCTGGCTGGGCACGCCGGCGGGCATCGAGAACCGGCTCGTGCCGCCGAGCGGCATCGCGCTCGACGTGGTCGCCTTCACCGGCCTGCGTGGCAAGGGCTTGCTGCACACGCTGACTGGCGGGGTGCGCCTGCTCGGCGCGTTCTGGCGCTGCCTGCAGATCATCCGCAGCCGCCGCGCGAATGCGGTGCTGGGCATGGGCGGCTACGTGTGCTTCCCGGGCGGGGTGATGGCCGCGTTGCTCGGCCGGCCACTGGTGCTCGTGAACGCCGACGCCTCGCTCTTGCTCAGCAACAAGGCGCTGCTGCCGGTCGCCGACCGCGTGGCGTTCGGCTTCGACGGCGCTGCGGCGCAGCGCACCAAGGGCGCGGTCGTCACCGGCAACCCGGTGCGCGCCGAGATCGAGGCCTTGCCCGAGCCGCAGCTGCGGTTCGCTTCACGCCACGGCCCACTGCGCGTGCTGGTGGTCGGCGGCAGCCTGGGTGCCAAGGCGCTGAACGACTGCGTACCGCAGGCGTTGGCATTGATGGTGGAGGCCGAGCGCCCGCAGGTCACGCACCAGGCGGGGCAGGCGAACTACGCCGCCGTGCAGGCCAACTACGCGCAGGCGCAAGTGCAGGCCGAGGTGCTGCCGTTCATCGACGACATGGCGCAGCAACTCGCCGCCTGCGATGTGATCGTGTGCCGCGCCGGTGCGGTGACGGTGAGCGAGCTGTGCGCGGCCGGTGTCGCGGCGGTGCTCGTGCCCTTGATCGTGAGCACCACCTCGCACCAGCGCGACAACGCGCAGTGGCTGGCCGGGCAGGGCGCGGGCATCCACCTGCCGCAAAGCGAACTCACGCCGCGCAAGCTGGCCGACCTGCTGGCCGGGCTGACGCGCGATGCGTTGCTGGGCATGGCGATGCGGGCGCGGGCGTTGGCGAAACCGAAGGCCGCCGCGCGCGTGGCCGATCAGATCGAACAGTTGGTGATTGCATGAAACATGCTGTCAAACACATCCATTTCGTCGGTGGGCCACGAGTCCCGCCGAAGAACCGGGTGCCTCGGGGGGCTGGCGCATGAAACACGCCGTGAAGCACATCCACTTCGTCGGGGTCGGCGGCTCTGGCATGAGCGGCATCGCCGAGATCCTGCACAACCTCGGCTATGCGGTGTCGGGCTCCGACCAGAGCGACAACACGACCACACGCCGCCTCGCTTCGCTGGGCATCCGCGTTCACGTCGGCCACGACAGCGAGAACATCGCCGGGGCCGAAGCCGTGGTCACGTCCACCGCTGTCCGGGCCGACAACCCCGAGGTCATCGCCGCCCGCGCCAAGCGCGTGCCGGTGGTGCCGCGCGCCGTGATGCTGGCCGAGCTGATGCGGCTCAAGCAAGGCATCGCGATCGCCGGCACGCACGGCAAGACGACGACCACCAGCCTCGTCACCAGCGTGCTGGCCGAGGCCGGCGTCGACCCGACCTTCGTGATCGGCGGGCGGCTCAACGCGGCGGGCGCGAACTCACGGCTCGGCGCGGGCGATTACATCGTGGTCGAGGCCGATGAATCGGACGCGTCGTTCCTGAACCTGCTGCCGGTGATGGCGGTCGTGACGAACATCGACGCCGACCACATGGACACCTACGGCCACGACTTCGCGAAGCTGAAGGCGGCGTTCGTCGAGTTCATCCACCGCATGCCGTTCTACGGCGCGGCCATCCTGTGCAGCGACGACGCCGGCGTGCGGTCGATCATGCCGATGATCTCGCGCCCGGTCGTGACCTACGGCTTCGGCGCGGATGCGATGGTGCGCGCCGTTGACGTGGTGGCCGATGCCGGCACGATGCAGTTCACGGTGCGGCGCCGCAACGGCGTGCAGATGCCCGACTTGCGCGTCACGCTGAACCTGCCCGGCGACCACAACGTGCTGAACGCACTCGCAGCCATCGCGGTGGCCACCGAGCTGGAGCTGCCCGATGCACCGGTCGTCAAGGGCCTGGCTGAGTTCAACGGCGTCGGCCGGCGCTTCCAGCGGTACGGCGAGGTGCCTGTCGGCGCGGCGAACGGCGGTGGCCATTTCACCTTGATCGACGACTACGGCCACCACCCGGTCGAGATGGCGGCCACGCTCGCCGCCGCGCGCGGCGCGTTCCCGGGCCGGCGCCTGGTGCTGGCCTTCCAGCCGCACCGCTACACCCGGACGCGCGACTGCTTCGAAGACTTCGTCAAGGTCATCGGCACGGCCGACCTGGTGCTGCTGGCCGAGGTGTACGCCGCCGGTGAGTCGCCCATCGTCGCCGCCGACGGCCGGGCGCTGGCCCGTGCGCTGCGGGTGGCCGGCAAGGTCGACCCGGTGTTCGTCGACGACATTGCCGCGATGCCGCAGACCATCGCCGACCAAGTGCGCGCCGGCGACGTGGTCATCGGCATGGGCGCGGGCTCCATCGGCAACGTGCCTGCGCTCGTGGTGCAACTCCTGAAGGAGGGCGGGGTGTGAGTGCCGTTCAAGAGCAAAGGCTTCACCGCAGAGTCGCGGAGGACGCAGAGTTGCGCAGAGAAAAGCAAAGCATTGACTTGTATTCCTCTGCGCAACTCCGCCAACTCCGCCCCTCTGCGGTGAATGACTTGCTCTTTCTCCCCGCCCCCAGGCCCGCGCTGCC
>JANNBF010000186.1:0-2105 GCA_031385155.1 Rhizobacter sp. | reverse complement strand
TGCGTGCCGACCGGCCTGGCCTCGGGGCGCATCGGCAACTTCATCAACGGCGAGTTGCCGGGCCGCGCGGCCGACCCGAGCCTGCCGTGGGCGATGGTGTTCCCGCAGGTCGACATGGTGCCGCGCCACCCGTCGCCGCTGTACCAGTTCGCGATGGAAGGCTTGCTGCTGTTCGTGCTGCTGTGGGTGTACGCCAAGAAGCCGCGCGGCCTGGGCCAGGTGTCGGGCGTGTTCCTGATGGGCTACGGCGTGTTCCGCTTCATTGCCGAGTACTTCCGCGAGCCCGACAACTTTCTCGGCTTGCTCGCGCTCGGCTTGAGCATGGGGCAATGGCTGTGCGTGCCGATGATCGCCGCCGGCGCGGCCCTTTGGGCGTGGGGGCGCGGCCGCACCGCCTGAGCCGCTGCGTGTGCAGTTCGTCGAATCGCGGTGGTGGCCGGCCAGGTGCTCGGCCAGCATCGCGTTCACTTCATGACGAGAGCATTCCGATGACCCGCAAGACAACGCGTTTGACCCTGGCCTGTGTGGCGCTCGCACTGGCGTCGACTCTCCTTTCGATGCTGCCCTTGCCGGCGCTCGCCCAGACTGTCAAAGACCCGCAACTCGCAGCCCTGCTCGACGCCCGCAAATACGCCGAGGCCGAGCGCGTGGCAACTGCGCGCATCACCGCACGGCCCGACGACATGGACGCGTACGGTGCCCTCACCGTGGCAGTGACGAACGACGCCGACACCGCGCGCCGCGACGCCGCGCTGAAGCGGCTCGAAGCCTGTGTGACCGCGCTGCCGAACGCAGCGATGTGCCACTTCGGCGTGGGTGCGGTGCTCGGCGTGAATGCCATGTCGCAAGGCATGGTGGCCGGCCTGCGCAGCGTGGGCCGCATTCGAGAGTCGTTCGTGAAAGCGCTCGAGATCGACCCGCTGTTCTACGCCGCACGCAGTTCCCTGGTGCAGTTCTATCTCACCGTTCCTGGCATTGCCGGTGGCAGCGTGAGCAAGGCGCGCGACGTGGCCAATGCCGCATCGGGCAAACAGCCCGAGCACGCCAAGCTGCTGCTCGGCATGGTGGCACTCGATCAGAAGGACTACCCGCAGGCCGAGCGCGTGGTGGCCTCGGTGCGCGCAAGCAGCGACAAGGAGCTCGCGGGCGATGTGCAGGCCTTTTGGCCGCAACTGGGCATCGCGTATCTCTCGGACAAGCAGGTCGCCAAGGCGCGCGCGGTGTTCGAGCGCGCGGTGCAAGAGGCGCCGCAGCAAGCCATCGGCCACTACGGCGTGGGCCGCGCGCTGGCCGAGGCGGGCGAGGCGGACGCCGCCATCGCCGCCTATCAGCGCGCCGCACCGCTCGACGGTGCGGCCGCATTGCCCATCGACTACCGGCTCGGCATGGCGTGGCAGGCCAAGGGCGAGCGCGACAAGGCGCGTGCGGCGTTCACGCGCTTCATCGGTGCCGGCAAGGGCAGCCCGAAGAACCTGGACGACGCGAAGAAGCGGCTCGCTGAACTGGCTTGATTGAACGGGCGGGCCAACCGCTTGATCGGGCCGCAAAGCTACCATTGCCGCATGCGCCAAATCTTCCTAGACACCGAAACCACCGGCCTCAGCCCCGACGCGGGCGACCGCATCATCGAGATCGGCTGCGTCGAGATGGTCAACCGCCGCCTCTCGGGCCGGAACCTGCACTTCTACCTCAACCCGCAGCGCCCGAGCCACCCCGACGCCGTCAAGATCCACGGCCTGACCGACGACTTCCTGGCCGACAAGCCGCTCTTCGCCAGCGTGGCCGACGAGCTGCTCGAGTTCGTGGCGGGCGCCGAGATCATCATCCACAACGCGAGCTTCGACGTCGGCTTTCTGAACGCCGAACTCAAGCGCCTGGCGCGCGCGCCGTTCCCCGGCATGGTCGGCAGCGTGACCGACAGCCTGTTGATGGCGCGCTCGATGTTCCCCGGCAAGGCCAACTCACTCGACGCGCTGTGCAAGCGGCTGGAGGTCGACAACACCGGCCGCAGCCTGCACGGCGCGCTGCTCGACGCCGGGCTGCTGGCCGAGGTCTACATCCGCCTGACGCGCGGGCAAAACTCCCTGGTCATCGACGCCGGCGAA
>JANNBF010000168.1:0-41347 GCA_031385155.1 Rhizobacter sp. | reverse complement strand
CGCGTGCCTCACGGCACGCGCGTGGGTTGAAACGCGAGTACCTGCGCGAGGACGGTGCGCATCTGCGGTCGCGCGTGCCTCACGGCACGCGCGTGGGTTGAAACAACCCAAACGCTGTCATCAGCTCGACCTGACGGGTCGCGCGGGCCTCACGGCACGCGCGTGGGTTGAAACGTGCTGCTGCGGCGATGGCAGACAGCAAGCCGCGTCGCGCGTGCCTCACGGCACGCGCGTGGGTTGAAACCCCATACGCATGATCGGCTTAAAGAGGCTCGCGCGTGGGTTGAAAGAGTGTCGAGAAACCGGCGGTCGGCCTATGGGAGCGTCGCACGTCCCTGATGACGGCCGCGTGGAGTGGAGCGTGGTCGCCCATCACTGCCCGACGTAAAGACTGCCGCGCGTGCGTTGCTGCTCGCGCATGGAAGTGCCGGGGTGGCTCGCGCAGTGCCGGCCCCACGCGCATCACATGTGGCTCGGGCTCTGCGCCCAGGTAGAGGAAACGTCTGCAGCGCAGTTGAACGACGTCGCGGCGCGCTCAGCTCAAGCGAACTCTTGCCGCACACCGGCCGACATCAAGCGGCGAATGATCCAGCCGAGCAGGGCGCATGCCACCAGCGTCATCAGCACCGCCATCACGCGGGCCGCAGTGACGAAGCCGCCGAACACGCCGAGTGCCTGCTGCGGAATGACAGCGCTTGCGAGCGTGTTGCTGACCACCGACTGCAGCACCTCCTGCTGCAGCCACAGGCCGAGCAGGTTGGCCGCGATGGCAACGATCGGCAGCGCGATGAAAGTGCGGCGCGCCCAGTCAAGCCGCAGCAGCAGGCCGATGGCCGAAGCGAGCGTGGCGAGCGACATCACGAGGCCGGTGCCCACCACCCACGGCAGGTAGCCCACCAGCAGGCCGGTGAGCAGCGGCAGCGGGTTGCGTTCGAGGCTGAGCGGTAGGCCCGGCATGAGCGAGGCGACCGCGGCGTTCTGCACCACCGCCGAGGCACTGGCCAGCAGCGCGAGCATGATAAAAACCCACGCGGTCAGCGTGACGAAGAGTGAACGAGCTCCGACGTTGAAGGTCTGCGGCATGGCGATCTCCGGGCTGTGCGCGCGACGGCTGCTCCGGCGCGTTGCCGAATTGTCTGGCGCGGACTGTGACAACACACCCCACGAACAGGGGTGACTCTCATGTTGTGCGTTGTTCACCACAGTGAAGGCAGCAGTCACGAAGGACTGCCGGCCTACCCGAAGCGCACGGCGTAGATCGGCGGCAGGCGCGCGCTGCCACGGCGGCCCAGCGGTCGCCGCCGTCGTCGGCAGGCCCACAGGCCGCCGGTCGTGCTGCCCATCATCAGGCGGTGGCCGCTGGCGCCCATCGTCAGGCCGTGGCGGTACACCAGGTCGTAGCAGTTCTCGCTCGGCAGGCCGCTGCGCAGCGTCTCGAAGCTGCGCCCGCCGTCGCGCGTGCGGTTGACGACGAGTGCGCCGTCCTGCGGCACGCGGCGTTGGTCGGCGATGGCGGGGACGAACCAGGCCGTGTCGGCCTGCTGCGGGTGCACGGCCACGGCGAACCCGAAGGCCGAGACCGGCACGCCGGTGACCTGCAGCCAGGTCTGCGCGTTGTCGGTTGAGCGCCAGATGCCGCAGTGGTGCTGGCACCAGAGCACGTCGGGCGCAGCCGCGCAGCGCACGATGGCATGCGGATCCTGGATGTTCGGGTCGCCGGCCTGCTCGGACGACATGAAGTCGGCGCGCATGCCGGTGGCGCGCAGGGCCCAGCTCGCGCCGGCGTCGTCGGTGCGCCAGGCGCCGCCGCAGCTGATGCCTGCCAGCAGCTCGCTCGGGCAGCAGCGCATCATCGAGCGCCACGCGGTCGGTGCAGCGCCGGCCGTCGATGAAGGCGACGACGTTGGCGCGCAGGTGGACTTGCTCGTCGAGCACGTAGCCGCGCAGGCGCGGGTTGACAGTGAATGCCGCGTCGAGTGCAGCGCGCAGCGTGGCGGCGGGCGTGTCGAGTTCCGGCGTGTCGGTGAAGCGGCGCAACTGCGGCGTGAAGACGATGCGGGCCATGCCCATGATGCCCCGCACCGCCGTGTTTGAAAACCGTGCCGGGGCACAATCGTCGGTGGGCAAGCGCCCTCACCAAAACCACCTCTGGAGACGATCATGTTCGGTTCGATGATGCAGCAGCCCCTGCTGATTTCTTCGCTGCTGGTCCACGCGGAGCGCCACCACGGCGAGCAGGAAGTGGTGTCACGCCGGGTCGAGGGCGACATCCACCGCATTACCTACCGCGAGCTCGCCGCGCGCTCGCGCCGCATGGCCAACGCGCTGGCCGCGCTGGGTGTGCAAAGCGGCGAGCGCGTGGCCACGCTGGCATGGAACGGCCACCGCCACATGGAGCTGTACTACGCCGTGTCGGGCTCGGGCGCGGTGCTGCACACGCTGAACCCGCGCCTGCACCCGGACCACGTGGTCTACATCGCCGACCACGCGGAAGACGCGGTGCTGTTCTTCGACCTCACCTTCCTGCCGCTCGTCGAGGCGGTGGCCGAGCGCTTCAAGACCGTGCGCCACTTCGTCGCGATGACCGACCGGGCGCACATGCCGGCCACGTCGAAGATCACGAACCTGCTGTGTTTCGAAGACCTGCTCGCCGCGCAAGACGATCACTACGCGTGGCCGAGCTTCGACGAGAACCAGGCCTCGTCGCTCTGCTACACATCGGGTACCACCGGCAACCCGAAGGGCGTGCTGTACAGCCACCGCTCGACGATGCTGCACACCTTCGCCATCGCGATGCCCGACGCGTTGAACTGCTCGGCGCGCGACGTGATCCTGCCGGTCGTGCCGATGTTCCACGTCAACGCATGGGGCCTGCCGTACGCGGCCTGCATGACGGGCGCGAAGCTGGTGTTCCCCGGCCCGGGCCTCGACGGCAAGTCGCTCCACGAGCTGTTCGAATCGGAGCACGTCACGATCTCCGCCGGCGTGCCGACGGTGTGGCAAGGCCTGCTCGGCTATGTCGAGGCCAACGACCTGAAGTTCACGACGATGCGCCGCACCGTGATCGGCGGCTCGGCCTGCCCGCCGGCCATGATGCGCACCTTCCAGGAACGCTACGACGTGGCCGTGCTGCACGCCTGGGGCATGACCGAGATGAGCCCGGTGGGGACGGTCGCCACGCTCAAGCCGAAGCACCTGGGCTTGAGCAGCGACGAGCGCATGGCCGTGCAGGCCACGCAGGGCCGCGCGGTCTACGGTGTGGACATGCGAATCGTCGATGAACAAGGCGACGAACTGCCGTGGGACGGCCAGGCGTCGGGCGAGTTGCTGGTGCGCGGGCCGTGGATCGTCAACACCTACTTCAAGAGCGAAGGCGGCGACCCGTTGGTGGCCGATGCCGAAGGGCGCGGCTGGTTCCCGACCGGCGACGTGGCGGTGATCGACCCGGACGGCTTCATGCGCATCACCGACCGCAGCAAGGACGTCATCAAGTCCGGCGGTGAATGGATCGGCTCGATCGACATCGAGAACATCGCGATGGCGCACCCCAAGGTGGCGATGGCGGCCTGCATTGCCGCACTGCACGCCAAGTGGGACGAGCGGCCGCTGCTGATCGTCGTGAAGAAGCCCGGCACCGAGCTGACGCGCGACGAACTGCTGGCGTTCTTCGAAGGCCGCATCGCCAAGTGGTGGACGCCGGACGACGTGGTGTTCGTCGACGCCATCCCGCTCGGCGCCACCGGCAAGATGCTGAAGAACCGCCTGCGCGAGCAGTACGGCCGGCACCTGGTGGGCGCCGCGTGATGCACGGGCTCATGGCCGCGCCCCGCCGTTGAACGCCGGCCTCGTCTACGCCGCCTGCGCCTTCACGTGG
Source organism: Rhizobacter sp. (assembly GCA_031385155.1). Classification (GTDB taxonomy): domain Bacteria; phylum Pseudomonadota; class Gammaproteobacteria; order Burkholderiales; family Burkholderiaceae_C; genus LMDS01. The sequence goes on along the minus strand of JANNBF010000168.1, from coordinate 37,473 downwards.
TGGGGGCTGTTCCCGATCTACATCCGCCTGGTCACCAGCGTGCCGGCGGCCGAGATCCTGGCCCACCGCGTGGTCTGGTGCCTGCTGTTCGTGGGTGCGGCGCTGTCGTGGCGCGGCCAATGGGCCTGGCTGCGGCCTGTCACGCGGCAACCGCGCGTGCTGCTCGCGTTCATGGCGAGTGCGCTGCTGATCGGCGGCAACTGGCTCGCCTACATCTGGGCCGTGAGCAACGGCCATGTGCTCGATGCGAGCCTGGGCTACTTCATCACGCCACTCGTCAACGTGCTGCTCGGCACCACGCTGCTGCACGAGCGCCTGCGCCGCCCGCAATGGGCCGCGCTCTCGCTCGCCGCGCTGGGCGTGGTGTGGCTTGCATGGCAGGCCGGGCACCCGCCGTGGATCGCGCTGGTGCTGGCGACCACCTTCGGCGCCTACGGGCTGCTGCGCAAGGTGGCCGTGCTCGGCGCGCTCGAAGGGCTGACGCTGGAGACCATGCTGCTCGCGCCGATCGCACTGGTGGTAATCGGCCTGGCAGCGAGCCGCGGCACCGGCAGCTTCCCGGCCGCCGACCTGCCGACGAACCTGTGGATCATTGCCCTGGGCCCCGTCACCGCCGTGCCGCTGCTGCTGTTCGCGGCAGCCGCGCGGCGCCTGTCGATGACGACGCTCGGGCTCATGCAGTACATCGGCCCGACGATCCAGTTCGCGGTCGGCATCTGGCTGTTCCGCGAGCCGTTCAGCACCGCACGGTTGATCGGCTTCGGGTTCATCTGGCTCGCGCTCGTCATCTACACCGCCGACGGCTTGCAAGTCGGGCGGCGCACGGCCGCCCTCAAAGCTCAAACGGTCGCGGGTTCCTGAACGGGCGCCGGGGCCGATGAGCGGATCAGGTGGTCGAACGCACCGAGTGCGGCCTTCGCCCCATCACCCGTCGCGATGATGATCTGCTTGAACGGCACGGTCGTCACGTCACCTGCGGCGAACACGCCGGGCAGCGAGGTCTGGCCGCGGTTGTCGACCACGATCTCGCCGTGGCGCGACAACTCCAGCGTGCCCTTCAACCACTCGGAGTTCGGCACCAGGCCGATCTGCACGAACACGCCTTCGAGCTCGACGTGGTGCGCCGCGCCGCTCGCGCGGTCGGTGTAGCTCAGGCCGTTCACCTTGCCGTCAGCGCCGGTGATTTCGGTCGTCTGCGCCTGGGTGTGGACCACCACGTTCGGCAGGCTCTTCAGCTTGTTCACCAGCACCGCATCGGCGCGGAGCTGGTCGCCGAACTCGACCAGCGTGACATGGCCGACCAGGCCCGCCAGGTCGATCGCCGCCTCGACGCCCGAGTTGCCGCCGCCGATCACCGCCACGCGCTTGCCCTTGAAGAGCGGGCCGTCGCAGTGCGGGCAGTAGGCTACGCCCTTGTTGCGGTACTCCTTTTCGCCCGGCACGTTGACTTCACGCCAGCGCGCGCCGGTCGACAGGATCACGGTCTTGCTCTGGAGCGTTGCGCCGTTCGCGAGCGTGATGCCGACCAGGCCCGTCGCCGGGTCGGCCGGCGTGAGCTTCTCGGCGCGCTGCAGGTTGAGGATCTCGACGTCGTACTGCTTCGCGTGCTGCTCCAGCGCGGCGGCGAACTTCGGCCCGTCGGTCTCGAGCACCGAGATGAAGTTCTCGATGCTCATGGTGTCCATCGTCTGCCCGCCCATGCGCTCGGCGAGCATGCCGGTGCGAATGCCCTTGCGCGCCGCGTACACGGCCGCAGCCGCACCGGCCGGGCCACCGCCGACGATCAACACGTCGTACGGTTGCTTGGCGTTGAGCTTGGCCGCATCGCGCGTCGCGGCACTTGTGTCGAGCTTCTTGACGATCTCTTCCACGTCCATCCGGCCCTGGCCGAAGTGTTCGCCGTTGAGGAAGACCATCGGCACCGCCAGCACCTGGCGGTCGGCCACCTCTTGCTGGTACAGGCCGCCGTCGATCACCACGCTCGTGATGCGCGGGTTGAGCACGGCCATCAGGTTCAGCGCCTGCACCACGTCCGGGCAGTTGTGGCACGTGAGGGACATGAAGGTCTCGAAGCGGAAGTCAGCGTCGAGGCTCTTGATCTGCTCGATCAGCTCGGCTTCGATCTTCGGCGGGTGGCCGCCGACCTGCAGCAGCGCGAGCACGAGCGAGGTGAACTCGTGGCCCATCGGGATCGCCGCGAAGCGGATGCGCGGCGCCTCGCCCAAGCGGTTCAATGCGAACGACGGCTTGCGGGCATCGGTGCCGTCGGTCTTCAGCGTGATCTTGTCGCACAGCGAGACGATGTCCTGCAGCAGGCCATGCATCTCTTGCGCAGCGGCGCTGTCGTCCAGCGACGCGGTGATCTCGAAAGGCAGCTTCACGCGTTCGAGGTAGGCCCCGAGTTGCGTCTTCAGGTTTGCATCCAACATCGTGAAGCTCCTTGTTTCGTTAGCGCGTTGAGAACTTAGATCTTGCCGACGAGGTCAAGCGACGGGGTCAGCGTGGCAGCACCCTCGTTCCACTTCGCCGGGCACACCTCGCCCGGGTGAGCGGCGGTGTACTGCGCGGCCTTGAGCTTGCGCAGCGTTTCCTTCACGTCGCGGGCGATCTCGTTCGAGTGCACCTCGGCGGTCTTGATCATGCCGTCCGGGTTGATCAGGAAGGTGCCGCGCAGGGCCCGGCCTTCTTCGGGGATGTAGACGTCGAACGCCTTCGTCAGCGCGTGGGTCGAGTCGCCGATCAGCGGGAACTTCGCCTTGCCGACGGCCGGTGAGGTTTCATGCCACACCTTGTGCGCGAAGTGCGAGTCGGTGGTCACGATGTAGACCTCGGTGCCGAGCTTTTGGAACTCGGCGTAGTTGTCGGCCGCGTCTTCCACCTCGGTCGGGCAGTTGAACGTGAACGCAGCCGGCATGAAGATGAAGGCCGACCACTTGCCTTTGAGGCTCTGCTCGGTGACTTCGATGAACTTGCCATTCTTGAACGCCTGGACTTTGAATGGCTGGACTTGGGTGTTGATCACGGACATGGGTACTTCCTTCGAGGGTTGATGGATCGAGGCGGTTTGAGATCGCCTTGCGCAAGAGTATTAACTATAGGTAATGAGTTTTTAATCGTCTTTGACTAATCTTTAGATAGGCAGGAACTTGCCCTCCACAGACCCCCGAAATGAGGGTGCGTTGGTGCACCGGCGGGGCAGAGATATGTGCAGCAAAGCACAGACGCCGTGCTAATGTCGCCCGCGTTTCGTGCACATCGTCACAGGAGCACCATGAACACAAGCACCCTCCGCCGCTGGCTTTCAGCCGGTCTCATCGCAGCTTCCGGCCTGTTCGGCGCGGTGGCACACGCCGGGCCGTACAGCGACCTCGTCATCTTCGGCGACAGTTTGTCCGACACGGGCAACGTCTTCCTCGTGACCGGCGGGCTGTTGCCGTCGCAAAGTGCCGGGCCGTACGACGGCGGCCGTTATTCGAACGGCCCGTTGTGGGTCGAAACCCTCGCCGGCGGCCTGGGCCTGCCCAATGCCGCGTCACCGTTTCTGGTGGGCGGAAGCAACTACGCCTTCGCCGGTGCCAAGACCGGGGTCGCGCTCACGCCCCCCGACCTGTTGATTCAGTCGATCTTTCTTTGGGGCGGCAGCCACCCGGTGGCGGATGCGAACGCGCTGTATGTCGTGATGGCCGGCGGCAACGACATGCGCGCCGCGCGTGACGCGTTCCAGACCAACTCGGCCGCCGACATCGCTGGCCGGCAAACGGCTGCCGAGGCGGCCATCGGCAACATCCTGGTCGACCTGTTCTACCTGCAGTCGAAGGGCGCGAAGAACGTGTTGCTCGCGAACCTGCCGGACCTGGGCGGCACGCCGGAAGCCGTGTCGCTCGGCCGGCAGGCGGCCTCCACCGACGCCACGCTGCGCTTCGACGCGTTCTTCCCGGCGCTGCTGGCGATCGGCACACAAGGCCTGGGCTTGAACATGAGCTTCCTGGACCTGGCCGGCCTGTACCAGAACGTGCTGGTCGATGCCACCACCAATGGCGGCGCCGTCTACGGCATCACCAACGTCACCGACCCGTGCGCGGGCTTCCTGGGCTCGGCGGGCAATGCCTGCGCGACCTCGCTGTTCTCGGACAACCTGCACCCCTCGGCGCGCACGCACCAGCTGATCGGTCTCGCCGCATTGCAGGCCGTGGGCGTTGTCCCCGAGCCATCGACGGTGCTGCTGTTCGCAGTGGGCCTGTTCGGTGTGATTGCCTGGAGCCGGCGCCGCGCCTGACAGCGCCGCCGCCTGCACCCGGCAGGCCGGCATCACCAGCAACAACGCCGGCAGATCGCCGGCGTTGTTGTTTGCGCAAACGCTTCAGCGCAGGTCGCCGGCGAGGCTGGCGAGCGTCTCGGGCGCGATGGCGCCGTGGGCCGGGTAGTTGGTGTGGTCGCAGCCCAGCTTCACCGCCGCACCGGCACGCACGGCCTCGCGTGCGGCCTTCGTGAACTCGAAGCGCACGAAGTGCACCGCTGAGGTCTTCTCGTCGTTCTCGCGGTCCAGGTCTTCGTCGGCAATCGCGTACGCGCGCGGGTGGCCCTCGACTTCGACGAACAGCCTGTCCTCCACCCCGATGAGCCGCGCCAGCTCGCGCTTGCGCTCGTGCGGGTCGGGGTACTCGATCAGCATCGTCGCCTTCCAGTTCGTGCCGTCGGGCACGAGCGGCTGGTAAGCGTCGATCTCGCTCAGGATGCCTTCTTCCTCGAAGATCTTCTCGATGTGCAGCATCTCCTGGATCTGCCGGCGGATGGTGCGCTCGTCTTCGAACTGCACGCTGATGTGTTCGCCGAGGTGCACCGTACGCAGTTTGCGGTGCTTGATGAAATCAGCCTTCGCCGACTTGCGGATCTTGGCGTAGGCCTCGAGTGACAGCAGGCTGTCTTTGGTGATCGTCGCCATGTGAGTCACTCCATTCCGTAGGCGATGCGCACGAGGCTCAGCGGGTGCGCAAGCCGCGCTGCCGGCAGGTCGTTCAGCGCCATGCCCTGCGCAATGTGGTGGCCGGCCAGTGCGCAGTCGGAGCTGATGTAGTCGGGTGCGTCTCGGCCCATCGCCTTGAACACCGGCTTGCCGATCTTCATCGCCGTGGCGTGCGTCGCCGTCTTCACACCGTAAGTGCCGGCGTGGCCCGAACAGCGCTCGACGGTGTTGAGCTGCACTGCGACCGTCTGGCCGATCAACTTGAACACCTCTTCCGTCTTCTTGCCGATCTTCTGCACCCGGCCATGGCACGGGATGTGGTAGCTGACCTTGCCCAGCGCAGTGCGGAAGTCGGTCTTGAGCAGGCCGTCTTTGTGGCGGGCCATCAGGTACTCGAAAGGGTCGAACATCGCCGCCTGCACTTTGAGAACGTCGGCGTCGTCCGGGAACAGCAGCGGCAATTCCTGCTTGAACATCAGCGTGCACGAAGGCACGGCCATGACGATGGCGTAGCCGGCGCGCGCGTATTTCGCGAGCACCGGGATATTCGCCTCCTTGTGGCGGGCCACACCGTCGAGGTCACCGAGTTCGAGCTTGGGCATGCCGCAGCAGCTTTCCTTCTCGACGAGTTCATAGGCGATGGCGTTGTGCTTGAGTACCTTGAGCAAATCGTGCCCGATGCCGGGCTCGTTGTAGTTGACATAGCAGGTCGCGAAGACCACCACCTTGCCGGGCGTGCGCTGGCCATTCGTCACCGGGACCACGCCGCCTTGCTTGTCGGCACTCCAGCGGAAGCGTTGGCCGGCCAGTTCGGGCAGCCACGCGTCGGGGTGCACACCCAACGCACTGTCGAGCACCTTGCGCACCGGCTTCGTCTTGTTCAGCGCATTGACTGCCTGCACGACGATGGGAATGCCGGCGAACTGGCCGTGCGTGTCGGTCGAGGCCAGCAACTTCTCGCCAGCACCCACTTCACCGTTCTTGAACTTGATGGCCTTGGCACGCAGCATGGTGTGCGGGAAGTCCAGGTTCCAGGGGTGCGGCGGCACGTAGGGGCACTTGGTCAGGTAGCACAGGTCGCACAGGTAACACTGGTCGACGACGCGCCAGAAGTCCTTCTTCTCGACACCATGCACTTCGCCGTCGACCGTTGCATCGACCAGATCGAACAGCGTCGGGAACGACTGGCACAGGCTCACGCAGCGGCGGCAGCCGTGGCAGATGTCGAAGATGCGTTCCATCTCGGTCTCGCACGCCGCCTGGTCGTAGAACTGCGGGTTCTTCCAATCGACCGGGTGGCGGGTCGGGGCTTCGAGGTTGCCTTCGCGGGTGGCCATCGCATGTGCTCGCTGAAGTGGTGTCGTGGAAATGATGCCGTGCACGCGGTGCGGTTGGAACGAACAAGGGGCACGAAGCCCCTTGTTTCGTGGTGCATGGCGCCTGGTCAGTCGACCAGCGCGTCCAGTGCCTTTTGGTAGCGGTTGGCGTGCGAGCGCTCGGCCTTGGCCAGTGTCTCGAACCAGTCGGCGATCTCGTCGAAGCCTTCGTCGCGCGCGCTCTTCGCCATGCCGGGGTACATGTCGGTGTATTCGTGCGTTTCGCCGGCGACGGCCGCTGCCAGGTTCTGGCGGCTCGACCCGATCGGCAGGCCGGTGGCAGGGTCGCCCACGGCTTCCAGGAACTCGAGGTGGCCGTGCGCGTGGCCGGTTTCGCCTTCAGCGGTCGACCGGAACAGCGCAGCCACATCGTTCTGGCCCTCGATGTCGGCCTTGTTTGCAAAGTACAGATAGCGCCGGTTCGCCTGCGACTCGCCTGCGAAGGCGTCTTTCAGGTTCTGCTCGGTCTTCGATCCTTTCAAGCCCATGACGGTTCTCCTGTGAGTGAACTTGCGGTAGCCGCGCCGGCACGCATGCGCGCGAGCGAACAGCGGCGTTGACCCTAACGCAGCACCGCATGCCCGGCAATACAAAGCGGCAATGCAATGCATTGATCCAGGCTATGCGCAACGGGGCGCTGGGTTTCTGCCATCGCCAACCGTCGGACCTCGTTCGGCTCGCTACGGCGCCAAGCCGAGCAGGCCGAGCGCCAGCCGATGCAGGCGCGCCTGCGGGTCGGCCAGGCCTTCGAGGATGTTCAGATGGTTGCAGGATGGAACGGCCTCGCACGAAGGCACCGCACGCGGTCCCCACGCCTGGCGAATCAGCGCGTTCTGGCGCAGGAACTCCTCGCTCTCGAGTGCGCCGACCACGGCGTGCAACTCGCCCGCCGGCGCCGCAAAGCGAGCCGGGCTCAAGCGCCGCGCAGACCGGCCCGTGAGCCGCAGGTCGGCCTGCAGGAACGGCGTGTGGCGCAGCGGCGCCAGGTCGAACAGGCCCGAGATCGACAAAGCCTTGCGAACCAGCTCGGCCGGCAGATCGGGCCCGACCTCCGCCCACCGGCAGGCCAGCAACATGGCCCCCAGGTGCCCGCCGGCAGAGTGGCCCGCCACGACGATGCGCGCCGGGTCGCCGCCGTATTGCGCGGCATGCCGATGCACCCACGCCAACGCCTGCACCATCTGCATCACGATGGTTTCGATACCGACGGTCGGGCACAGCGCGTAGTTCGGCACGACCACCAGCGCGCCGGCACGCGTCAGGGCGGGCGCAATGAACGCGTGGTCGCGCTTGTCGAGCGAGCGCCAATACCCGCCGTGAATGAACACGAACACCGGCGCGTGGTCACGGCTGGGCAGGAACAGGTCGAGCGTCTGGGCCGCGTCATCGCCATAGCGCAGGTCGAGGTGTGCCGGCAGTTCGTGCCGTGCACGTGCAGACGCCCGCGCCCAGCGTTCGAAGATCAGCGCATGGTCGGCGATGCGGGCGCGGTTGTTGTACTGGGTGTCGAGCCAGACGGGGTCGAAAGTCGGCATGGGCAGGTGCATCCGGAGTTGCCGCGATGCGCAGTTTTAACCGGCATCCTTCGCCGGGGCCACGGCCCCGGCCGGTGCGCGCATTTGCTAAACTTGGCGGCGCGTGTGGGGGGGTAGCTCAGCTGGGAGAGCGCCGCGTTCGCAATGCGGAGGTCGGGAGTTCGATCCTCCTCCTCTCCACCATCACCACTTTCCAAGGCATCCTGCAAAACCTGCGGAGCTCCTGAAAGCCCTCGAGAATCAACGCTCCAGGGCTTTTTTCTTGCCCCAGCGCGTTCCATTGAACGTCGACACTTCGGTGTTCACATTCCAGGAACTGGAAATCTGCAGCGTTGACGCTCCGCAGTTCCTGCATGGCTCACTACCCATCTTTTGCGAACTCAGGTTTGCTGTGGCGCACCGAAAATTTCGCAATGACACGGGCGATATGAGGGGAGCGCTGCCTTTTTGGCCATTCGCTTCTCTGCGCCAGAAGGCGTTGGTGCCACTTTGCCTCGCACTGTTGGGCATTCAAGAAAACGAGACCGAAAAGTTCAGGCAGCGGCCAACTGCTGGCGAAGGAAGCTCAACAACATCTGGTTGCGCAACAGGCCCATGCGCTCGGCGGTGGCGACCGCGGTAATGAGCGAACCGAACTTGGTTTGCGGTGCCCAGCCGGGCAGCACGCGCACCAGGCGGCCGTCCGCCAACCCGTCGTGGCACAGGTAGTCGGGCAGCATGGCGATGCCCAGGCCCGCGACGGCAGCTTCGGCCACGACCTCGGGGTTGTCGACGTGGTAGCGGCTGTGCACGCGCACACGTGCCATCTGCCCGGCGTGGGCCAGTGCCCAGAGGTCGTCCGACGCTTCGCGCCAGTAGCACAGGCAGCTGTGCCGGGCCAGGTCGGCCGGTACGAGCGGCGTGCCCGCGTCGGCCAGGTAGCCGGGCGCGGCCACCACCGACCAGCCGACCACGGCCACCGGCTCGCTCAGCAAACCATGCGGCGCGGTCGTCGACCAGCGCAGCGCGATGTCGACGCGCTCGTAGGCGATGTCGACCATCCGATCGGCAAGTTGCAACTCGACTTCTATCCCCGGGTGCAGGCGCAAGAACTCGGGCAGCTTGACCGCCAGGACACGCTGGCCCCATGACACCGTGGCAGACAGGCGAATGCACCCGGTCAAGTCAGAACGAAGCGCGCGCAAGCGCTCTTCGCCGGCGCTCATTTCGGCCAGTGCACGGCGTGCGAATTCGGCGTAAGCCTCGCCAGCCGGCGTGAGTGCGATGTGCCGCGTGCTGCGAGCGAACAAGGTCGCGCCGACGATCTCTTCGAGCTGTGCCACGCGCTTGCTGACCACGCTCTTTCCAACGCCCAGCTCGAGTGCGGCGCGGCTCACGCTGGCGTTGTCGGCCACCTTCACGAAGGCCGCGAGCATGTCGGATGAGACAGCCACTGTTTCCAATCGAGAGACAAAACGTTTGCATTCGAGCAGATGCTTTGTGCCGCGTCAATGCGTAAAGTGCTTCCGAGCGAGCGGCCATTCAAGCCGCCGCAACCCGGAGACAAGCCCATGAGTATCAAGATCTACGCAGATCCGATCACGATCAATTGCCGAAAGGTCATCGCCGGTCTCAACCTCATCGGCGCGCCGTACGAGATGGTCCACGTGGACTACTTCAAGGGCGAGCACAAGGCCGAGCCCTACGTGACGCTCAACCCCAATGCCTCGGTGCCTACGCTGACAGATGGCGACTTCGAGTTGTGGGAGTCGAACGCGATGCTCCAGTACGCCGCAGACAAGGTCGGCAATGAGGCCGCGTACCCGCGCGACCTGCAAACACGCGCCGACATCAACCGCTGGATGCAATGGGAGGGTTCGCACTGGTTCCCGAGCTGCTATGTTTTCCTGGTCGAGAACTGTGTCAAGCCGCTGCTCGGCGGGCAACCCGACCCGGCCGTGCTGGACGCACAGGCTGAGCAGTTCCACAAGCTCGCCGGCATCCTCGACAAGCGGCTGGCGAACCGCCGCTGGGTCGCCTCCCCTGACCGCAACAGCGGCCCCACCATCGCCGACATCGCCCTCGCCGCACCCATGCACCTGCACGGCTGGCAAAAGCTGCCGCTCGGCGACCACCCGAACCTCAAGCGCTGGCTGCTGGACGGCGTCGAGCAGTTGCCGTGCTGGCAGCAAACAGCGGTCTACGAGGGCTTCACGACGACCCGGCCCAACTGATCGCGAGAACTGATCGAAAGACCTGATCGAGATCTGCTCCGCCATGAACCTTCCGACCTCCGTCCGCGCGACGATGCAGTACACCGTGGACAACGGCGTTGCGCCCGACTACTACTTCTACGATCCGGAGCCTTCGGTCAGGGTCAACCCGCCCGGCACCGATGCGCGCGAGGTCGAAGTCCACAACGCGTGGCCGCGCGTGGGCGCGCTGTCGGCCGACCGCGAGGGCTTCGAGCTGCATGACTTCGCGGCGCAGTTCGATCAATTCGACGACGACGCGTCGGTGCACACCCGGTTCTATCCGCAGGTGGTCGATTTCGTGAAGCGAAACACCGGCGCGCGGCGTGTGGTCGTGTTCGACCACACCATCCGCAAGCGCCTGCCGGCCGACCTGAAGCAGCAGACCACCGTGCAGCGGCCCGCCGTGATGCTGGTGCACAGTGACTACACACCGGCGAGCGGCCCGCAGCGCGTGCGCGACATCTGCCCCGACGAGGCCTACTACCTGCTGACGCGCCGCGTCGCGTTCTACAACGTTTGGAAGCCGCTCTACCGCCGTGTCGAGGAGCTGCCTCTCGCGATGATCGATGCGCAGACGCAAGTTCCGGCCGACCTGCTGCGCATGGACCTCAAGTACCGCGAGCGCACCGGCGAAATCTACGTGATGCGCCACTCGCCACAGCACCGCTGGTACTACTTCCCGCAGATGGAAGCGAGCCAGGCGCTGCTGCTCAAGACCTACGACTCCGAGACCGACGGCCGCGCCCGCTTCATGGGCCACAGCGCCTTTGAAGACCCGACAACCAAGCCGGATGCGCAGAAGCGCGAGAGCATCGAAGTGCGCACCATGGCGTTCTTTTGAACCGTTCCTGACCTCCAGCCGAGGTCACCCCATGTGGGAAAACTTCAGGCTGCCTGCCGATGCCATCCTGCATTGCAAGCGGTGTACCCACCGCTGCACCGCTGCACCGCTGCACCGCTGAACGCTGAACGCTGAAATTGCATGCGATTGTTCGCCCGGCACATCTTGAACCCACACCGCACACCATGAAACCTTTCGCTCGCTTGCTTCGCTCCACTGCACTTGTCATGTTGCTTGCGAGCACTGCAACGGTCGCTATGGCTAACCAGGCACTCGCAAAGAAGAACAACTGCCTGGCCTGCCACGCCACGGCAACCAAGCTGGTCGGCCCTGCCTACCAAGATGTGGCCGCCAAGTACGCGGGCGAACAGGGTGCCGTCGACGTGCTGGTCAAGAGCATTCGAAACGGCAGCACCGGAAAGTGGGGCGACATGGCGATGCCGGCGCAGTCAACGCTGTCGGAACCCGACGCCAGAAAGCTCGCAACATGGGTTCTCGGTGGCGCGAAGTAGCCAGGCCAGAAGCGACTCTCAAAACCACAGGAGACGAGACATGCGTGTGATCCCGATTGCGCAAGCCACGACCCTCGGCGCCATGAACCCCGACGGCGGCGGCTGCAGCGAAACAGAAGGGCAGGTGCCGAAGCTCGAACTGCCGCTGGTCAGGCGGGAATTCCTGAGGGGCTCAGGCATCCTGATCGGCACGATCGCCACCGGTTCAATCCTGGCCACTCTCGCGCCGTCGCCGGTGTGGGCCGTAGAGCTAAAAACCCTCACCAAGGCGGAAGGTCAGACCTTGATGGCCATGGGGCGCGTGCTCTATCCCCACAAGAAGCTGCCCGATGCTGTCTACGCCCTCCTCGCCAAGGACCTGGATGCGAAAGCCGCCAGTTCGGCCGATGCGTCAGCGCTGATGCGCGGCGGGGTGATGGGCCTCGACAAGGCCGCCGGCGGCAACTTTCAGAAGGTCTCTGCTGCGAAGCGGCTCGCCGTGGTCAAGGCCATCGAAGGCACGCCTTTCTTCAACACGGTTAGAGGGCAATGCGTCACTTCGCTCTACGACAACGACATGGCCTATGTGGTGTTCGGCTATCCCGGCTCGTCTTGGGAAAAGGGCGGCTACATCACGCGCGGCTTCCAGGACCTGACCTGGCTGAAAGCACCGAACGCTGCCGCCAGCCCCCCACCTTTCCTCGGTTGACCCGCGAGAAGACAAGAACACATCAAAAACATCCGCAGGAGCCAACATGTCGAAGTTTGAATTCAACGACGACTCGGTCGTCGTCATCATCGGGTCAGGTGCCGGCGGCGGCACGTTGGCCAACGAGTTGGCGCAGAAGGGCATCAAGGTCGTGGTTCTGGAAGCCGGCGCCCTGCAGTCGAGCGCGACATTCATCAACGACGAGTGGAAGTCGTTCATGCAACTCGCGTGGCTCGACAACCGCACCACGTCGGGCAACTGGCGCGTCGCCAAAGACTTCCCGAACCTGCCTTCATGGATCTGCAAGACGGTCGGTGGCACGACCACGCACTGGGCCGGCGCGTCCTTGCGACTGCAGGAACATGAACTCAAAGCCAAGACGACCTACGGCGGGCTCCAAGGAACAAGCCTGATGGATTGGCCGCTGACCCTCGGCGAACTCGAGCCTTACTACGCGAAGGCCGAGGACAAAATGGGAGTGACCCGCACCAACGGCATTCCTGGCCTGCCGGGCAACAACAACTTCAAGGTCATGCATGCCGGCGCCACAAAGCTCGGCTACAAGGAAGTTCACACCGGCAACATGGCCATCAACAGCCACCCGCGCGACGGCCGCGGCCGCTGCATGCAGCTTGGCTTCTGCTTCCAGGGCTGCAAGAGCGGCGCGAAGTGGAGCACGCTCTATACCGAGCTGCCCAAGGCCGAGAAGACCGGCAACATGGACCTTCGACCCGAAAGCCACGTGTCGCGCATCGAGCATGACGACAAAGGCAAGGTGACCGCTGTCGTGTACTTCGACAAGGACGGCAAAGAACAGCGCCAGAAAGCCCGCATCGTCTGCGTTGCCGGCAACTCCATCGAGACCCCGCGCTTGCTGCTGCAGTCGGCCTCCAATATCTACAAAGACGGCCTGGCCAACAGCTCAGGGCAGGTTGGCCGTAACTACATGCGCCACCTGACCGGGTCGGTCTACGGCATGTTCAAGCAACCGGTCCACATGTACCGCGGTACAACCATGGCCGGCATCGTGCGCGACGAAGCACGCCATGACGCGAAACGCGGCTTCGTCGGCGGCTACGAGCTCGAGACGCTGTCACTCGGCGTGGCGTTCATGGCCGCCTTCCTGAACCCGGGTGGCTGGGGCGCAGACTTCGCCGAGTACATGGACAACTACACGCACTTGGCAGGCATGTGGATCGTCGGAGAAGACATGCCGCGAGAAACCAACCGCGTGACTCTGAACACCACGTTGAAAGACAAGTGGGGCAACTACATTCCCAACGTTCACTTCGACGACCACGACAACGACATCGCCATGCGCGAGCATGCGTTCAAGCAAGGTCAACGCGTCTACGCGGCCGCTGGTGCGATCAAGTCGTTTCGCACGCCGCCGTATCCGTCGACGCACAACCTCGGCACCTGCCGCATGGGCGCCTCACCGAAAGACAGTGTGTGCAATGCATACGGCCAGACCCACGACGTGCCCAATCTATTCATCTCCGACGGCAGCCAGTTCACAACCGGCGGTGCCGAGAACCCAACCTTGACGATCGTGACGCTTGCCATCCGCCAGGCCGACTACATCGCCAAACAGATGACCACCAGAGCGATCTGAGTCATACCGAGGGGCGCCGAGCTGGGCGCCGTGCACGTGCGCCGATTGTTTGACCTGAGACCTGAGACCTGAGACCTGAGACCTGAGCCCATGAGCTTCGACACCGAGACCCAACCGGGCGTTTGCGACACACCGGGTGCCGCGTGCAGCGGCTTCGTGCTGAACCACAGCATGCTGCGCATCAAAGACCCGAAGGCCGCGCTGGATTTCTACACGCGCGTGATGGGCATGCGCCTCTTGCGCAAGCTCGACTTTCCCGAGATGACGTTTTCGCTGTATTTTCTGCACCGGCCCGAAGCCGGTGCGGCGCCGCCCGACGACGCCGGCGAGCGCACCGCCTGGACCTTCTCGCAGCGTTCGATCCTCGAACTGACGCACAACTGGGGCACAGAAAGTGACCCGGAATTTGCCTACCACGACGGCAATGCACAGCCGCAGGGATTCGGGCACATCTGCTTCTCGGTGCCCGACCTCGACGCGGCGGTGAAGTGGTTCGACGACAACCACGTTCCATTCGTCAAACGCCCCGACCAGGGAAAGATGAAAGACGTCGCGTTCATCAAGGATCCGGATGGCTACTGGATCGAGATCGTTGAACCGGGTCGCCTGAAGAACCTCGGGCGCTGAACAGCAGCCTTGCGAAGCCAGCGCCGGCGCTGGTACGCCCGAACGTTTCCGATCTTCCTGCACCGCGCTGAATCAAGGCCTGGCAACGACCTCGACTTGAATCGACGCGTACCAAGCCGCCAAACCGGCGATCTCGTCGTCGGTCAGCGGTTTGGCAATCAAGCTCATGATGTCGTGACTTCGCTTGCCGCTGCGGTAGGCCTTGAGCTGCTCACTCAAATACACCTCGGGCTGCCCGGCCAGGTTGGGCGTGTTGGCCATCGCAGCCATGCCCATCGGGCCGTGACAGGCTGCGCACAACTGCGCCTTCTGGCGCCCGGTTTCACGGTCGGCCCGGGCCGGGCTGCACACAAGTACCGCCGCAGTCACCAGCAGGGTTCGGATCAACGGGTCCAGCATTTGTCGCCCTTCCTGGAGTTTCAAAGGAAACGGGCCGGAGCGATCCGGCCCGTTCAAACTGCACTTTGCCGAGCGCGCGGCCTACTTGCCGTCGCCCACGTAGCTCACTCGGTACAGGGCACCCGCGAAGTCGTCACTGATCAGCATCGAGCCGTCTTTCATCATCGCCACATCGACCGGGCGCCCGCGATACAGGCCGGTCTCACCGTCGAGCCAGCCATCGGCAAAGACCTCTGTCTTGTCGGCGGTGCCGTCGTTCTTCATGCTGGTGAACATGATGCGCGCGCCGATCGGCTTGGTCCGGTTCCATGACCCGTGCTGGGCCGAGAACAAGCCGCCCTGGTACTTGGCCGGGAACGCCTTGCCAGTGTAGAAGGCCAGCCCCAAATCGGCGGCGTGTGCTTCTGTGTAGACCTGCGGGTCGGTGATGTTCGCCGGCAGCGGGTCCTTGTCGTAGCCTTCATCGGTGATGCGCGTCTTGCCCTGCTTCCACGGGTAGCCGAAGAATTGGCCCGCCTTGGTCGCGCGGTTGATCTCGCCCGCGGGGATGTCGTCTCCCATGCCGTCGGTCTGGTTGTCGGTGAACCAGAGCGTGCCGTCCTTCGGATTGAACTCCAGGCCGACCGAGTTGCGGATGCCGGTCGCGTAGACCTCGCGCTTGGAACCGTCGAACGGGTTCAGGCGCACGATGCCGCCGATGCCGACCTTGGTGAACAGCTCAAGCTTGCTGCGCGGCTGCACGTTGAAGGGCTGGCCGAGCGTGATGTACACCAGGCCATCGGGGCCGACTCGGCAGGTGCGGGCGTGGTGGTTGTACGACTCTTCCTCGACCGGGATCAGCTTGCCCTGCGGCACCGCCTCGATCACCGCCACGTCACCGCCTTCATAGAAGAACTCGGCGGCCGGGAAGTTCAGCACCCGGTTGTGCTCGACGACCACGAGGAAGCCGTCCTTGGTCCAGCACACGCCGTTGGGGACATTGAACTTGGCCGAGGGGGCGAACGGTTTGACCTCGGTGGCCACATCGCCGCTGTTGCGGTTGGTGACGGCCCAGACCGTGTTCTTGCGGGTACCGACGAACAGCATGTTGGTGCTCGGCGCCACGGCCATGTGGCGCGCGTCGGGCACCACGGCGTAGAGGTCGATCTTGAAACCCGCCGGCAGCTTCACGCGCTTCAGGTTCTCGCGCAGTGCGGTGGCGTTTTTGCCTTCCTGCGGGACCGCCGGCATGCTCGGGTCCACGCCCGAGACCTTCATCTGCTTGAGGTTCTCGATGTTCGGGGCCTGCGCCTGTGCAGCGGCTGCGAGCAGCAGGGTCGCCGAGGCAGCCAATGCACCCACGCAACGCGTCGTAAAAGTCTTCATGCAAGTCTCCAGTTTTCGCGCTTTGTTCGCCGCCGGCGCGGGATTGCGCCTGCGGCTTTCCATCACTGGTAGTGGCCGTGCCGCTCCAGAATTTCGATCTTGTAGCCGTCGGGGTCGTGGAAGAAGAAGTAGCGCGCCAGCAGCTCGTCGCCGCGCTTGAACTCCTTCACCGGCGCTGGCTCGTAGCCCCGCGCGACGAGCGACTTGCGGGCCACCGCCGCGTCGTCCACGACCACGCCGACATGGCCGTAGCCGCTGCCGTGCGTGTACGGCTCGGTCTGCCCTTTGTTGAGCGTCAGCTCGATCTCGCAGTCGTTCTCGGCATTGCGCAGGTAGACCAGCGCAAACTCGGGAAAGTCGAGGCGGTGCGCCTCGTGCAAGCCGAGCACGGCGGCGTAAAAGCCGAGCGAGCGCTCCAGGTCGAGCACGCGAATCATGCTGTGGACGATCTTGGCCATGGGTTGGCGGGCCGGCAGCGGTGCGGCCAGGCTCAGCGGCGAGCCACCATCGGCACCACGCGCGGCGCGGCCGGCAACGGGGCGCGCGCCGAGGCGCGCGCGGCCTCGTTTGGGCCAACGCTCGCACCGCCTGCCAAACTTTGGCGGGTCTCCATCAAGCTGCGCCGCAGAAAGCGCATGCCGGTCACGCGCAAGAACGACGCGAAGTTCGGCACCTCACCCCGGTGCGCGAGGATCTCGTCGTGGAACTGCACGATCAGGTTGTTCGTCGAGCAGCCTTCGGCATTCGCCATCTCGGCAAGGATGTCCCACACCATGTTCTCCAGGCGGATGCTGGTGAGCACGCCGTGGATGCGGATCGTGCGGGTGCGCTGTTCGTAGAGGATCGGGTCGGCCTTGACGAAGTATTCACACATGTTGCGTCTCCGGAAGAATCGGGCTCGGGTCGGCGCGCTTCAGATGGCGCGCGCCGTCATCTGCTTGGCGATGTACTCGGCCTGGCGGATCGCCAGGGTCACGATCGTCAGCGTCGGGTTCTCGGCGCCGCCGCTGGTGAACTGGCTGCCGTCCGAGATGAACAGGTTGCTCACATCGTGGGTCTGGCCGTAGGCATTGCACACACTGTCTTTTGCCGAGGCGCCCATGCGGCAGGTGCCGAGGTTGTGGGTCGACGGGTACGGCGGCGTGCGAAAGCTCTTGATCGCGCCGGCGGCTTCATAGACACGCTGGCCTTGGCGGAAGGCGTGCTCGCGCATCGCGACGTCGTTGTCGTGGTCGTCGAAGTGCACGTTCGGCGCCGCGTTGCCCCACTTGTCTTTGACGGCCGCATTGAGCGTGACGCGGTTGGTCTCGCGCGGCATGTCTTCGCCCACCAGCCACATGCCGGCGAGGTGGGTGTAGTTGTCCATGTACTCAGTGAACTCCGAGCCCCAGGCACCGGGGTTCAAGAACGCCGCCATGAACGGCACCCCGAGCGACAAGGTCTCGAGCTCATAGCCCCCGGCGAAACCACGCTTGGTGTCGTGCACCGCCTCGTCGCGGATGATGCCGGCCATCGTGGTGCCGCGGTACATGTGAACCGGGTTCTTGAACATCGCGTAGACCGAGCCGGTCATGTGGCGCATGTAGTTGCGCCCGACCTGCCCTGACGAGTTGGCGAGGCCGTCCTTGAACAGGCTGGACGCGCTCAGCAACAGCAACCTGGGTGTCTCGATCGAGTTGCCGGCAACGCACACGACACGGGCCTTCTGACGCTGCTCCTTGCCGGCCTTGTCGAAGTACACAACACCTGTCACCTTGCCCTTCGCGTCATGCTCGATGCGCGAGACGTGGCTCTCGGGGCGCAGGTCCATGTTGCCGGTCTTCTCGGCCTTCGGCAGCTCGGTGTAGAGCGTGCTCCATTTCGCGCCGCTCTTGCAGCCCTGGAAGCAGAAGCCCAGCTGCAGGCAGCGGCCCCGGTCGTCACGCGGCTGGCTGTTGATCGCCATGTTGCCGGTGTGCACTTCCTTGTAGCCCAGCTTCTTGGCGCCGGCATGCATCACCTTGAAGTTGTTGTTGCCGGGCAGCCCCGGGATGCCGTTGGTGCGCGTGACGCCCATCTTGTCTTCGGCGCGCGCGTAATACGGTTCGAGCTCGGCGAGCGTCACCGGCCAATCCATCAGGTTCGCACCCTTGATGTCGCCATAGGTGGTGCGGGTCTTGAACTCGTGCGCCTGCAGGCGCAGCGACGCACCAGCCCAGTGGGTGGTGGTGCCGCCCACGGTCTTGCAGACCCACGCCGGCAGCCCCGCAAAGTCTTTCGCGACGCGCCATGTGCCCGAGGTGGTGCGCGGGTCGAGCCAGGCCAGTTGGCTGAACGACTTCCACTCGTCGTTGATGAAGCTCGCGTTGCTCTGCATCGCACCCGCTTCAAGCACGATGACCTTGATGCCCTTCTGACACAGCTCGTTTGCAAGCGTGCCGCCGCCCGCGCCGGAGCCGATGATGACGACGGCAGAGTCGTCGCTGAAGTCGATCTTTGCCATGCAGATTCCTTCGGTGGTTGCGCGGTGTCAGCCCATGTAGGCCGGCGGGCTGGCGGCCGCCGGCGGGGCAGGCAACCACTTCAAGTCCTGGAAACCCCGCGTGATGTAGCCACCCTTCTCCCAGGCCGAACCGGGGTAGCCGAACACGGCATAGGCCATGTCGTTGTCGTAGAGCGAGGTGATGCACTGACCGCGCACCGTGTTGAAGAATGGCTGGCCTTCCATGGCCTTCACGATGGCCAGCTTGCGCGGCGCGGCGGCCTTCGTGAAGCTGCCGCCGGCGGCCTGGTCGAGCGCCTTGATGCCGTCGCGAATCTGTGCTGCAGCAACGGCATCGCCCGCCGCCTTGGCGTCGAGGTCTTTCGCGAGCAGCGCATACACCGCGTCGGGCAACTTCTTGTGCGGGTAGAGCACCCGGCCCATCGTCATCAGCGTCTGGCCATCGGGCTTGCTGAGCGCCTTCAGCTCCAGCGCCCACACCGGCGACGGGGCGAGCAGCCCGAGCACCGAGCCGCTCGCCAAGGTGCCCATCAACACGCCGGAGCCTTTGAGGAAGTCGCGCCGCACCAGGGGCAGGTCCAGCTTGGGAACCTCGCCACTCTCGTCGCCGCACGATGACGTGTCGGGCGCACCGGACCGCATGATCGGAATGATTCGCATGGGCTTGTCTCCTGGTCTTGTCGGCTTCTCTGCCACGTGCCGTCTTCGCGGCTTGGCGTGAGCTCGATATTGCGCCGTGATCCGCGCGGCAGGTGCTAGTCAGCTACCTACGCGGGAAAGCACCGAGACGGCCCGGCTCGGGCCCACCGGTGGCGTGCGGCGCACGCCTCGGTCACAGGCCGCTTCAGGCCTTGCTCAAGGCGCCCCCGCTGACGGCCCGGCCGTCGTCTGCCCGCAGGGTGGTGAACGACCAGGCCGACAACATCGTGAGCCCGCCCAGCGTTAGGAACGCGGCGTGGATGGCGCTTGTCACCGCCGCCTGGTCGGTCTGTGTGTGATCGCCGAGGTAACAGGCCGTGAGGAAGGTGCCGAACGCCAGGCCGAAGCTCATCGACAGTTGCTGCAGCGTGCTGGCGATGCTGCTGGCCGCGCTCGCGTTCGGCCCGTCGACATCGGCATACGCCATCGAGTTCATGCTCGAGAACTGCAGCGAATTGAACGCCCCCTGGGCCGCGCCGAGCAGCACGACCCACGGCAGCGGCGTGCTGGCCGTGACCTGCGAGAACGCGGCGATGGTCAGGCCGATCATCAGCGTGTTGCCGAGCAACACGCGGCGAAACCCCTGCCGCGCCAGCAGGCGCGGAGCCGCCACCTTCATGCACATCGCAGAGGCCGCCATCGGCACCAGCAACAGACCCGACTGCCACGCCGGCCAGCCCAGGCCGAGTTGGAACAGCAGCGGCAGCAGCAGCGGTACCGAGCCGAGACCCAGGCGCGTGACAAAGCCGCCGAGCACAGAGACGCGGAAGGTGCGCAGGCGAAACAGCGCGAACCCCAGCAACGGGTGCGGCACTCGGCGCGCGTGCACACCGTAGGCCACCAGCAGCGCGGCTGCCGCGAGCAGGGCCACGAACGAAGGCGCATCGAACGGGTGTTCGCCGAACACACCGATGAACCACGACAGCAGCGTGGTGCCAGCGCCGAACAGCAGCAACCCGGCCACGTCGAGCGGCCGCTTTGCCGCGCTGCGGTAGTCGGGCAGGTGGCGTTGGATGAACCACAGCGCGGCCAGCCCCACCGGCAGGTTGACGAAGAAGATCACGCGCCACGACCACCAGTGCACGATCACGCCGCCGACCGTGGGCCCGAGCAGCGGGCCGATCAGTGCCGGCACGATCACGAAGTTCATCGCCACCAGCAGTTCGGCCTTGGCAAAACTGCGAACCACCAGCAGGCGCCCGACCGGCACCATCATCGCGGCACCCAGGCCCTGCAGGATGCGCGCTGCCAGCAGCATCGGCACGTTGACCGACAGCCCGCAAAGCACCGACGCCAAAGTGAACAACCCGACCGCCGCGCCGAACACACGGCGTGTTCCGAAACGGTCCGCCATCCAGCCACTGACGGGGATGAACACCGCCAGGCTCAGCAGGTAGCCCGCGACCACGCCCTTCAGCGCGAGCGGCTCGACCTGCAGGCTCGCAGCGATGGCGGGCACTGCGGTATTGACGATGGTCGAATCGAGCTGCTCCATGAAGAGCGCGGTGGCCACGATCCACAACAGGCTTCGGCGTGGATCGCGCTCAGTCATCGCTTGCGCGCCGGGTTGACGAAGCGTTGCTTCGGCGCCGGCCACTCACTCGGCGCTTCGCGCAGCGCCGCTGAGCCGCCTCGAATTGACCGGGTCGCGGAACACCAGCGGGTGTTCCTTGACCTGCTGTGTCGGCCGCGCGGCGGCGCTTGCCTCGGCGCGCTCGACCGCGTCGGTGACCACGTGGTGCAAGGGGCTCTTCACGCACACCGGGTCGGCAGCGGCCGGGTCGTTGGCGAGCATGAAGGCCTGGCAACGGCAACCGCCGAGGTCTTGTTCACGGTGCTCGCAGCTCACGCACGGCTCTTTCATCCAGCCGGTGCCTCGGTAGCGGTTGAAGCCTTCGGAGTCGAACCAGATGTCGCGCAGGCTGTGTTCGTTGACGTTCGGGAAGGCCAGGCCCGGAAGCATCTTCGCGGTGTGGCACGGCAGCGCGGTGCCGTCGGGGGCAATGGTCAGGAACATGTTGCCCCAGCCGTTGACGCACTTCTTGGCGCGGCCCTCGTGGTAGTCGGGGGCAACGAAGAAGATGCGCATCCGGTCGCCGAGCTTGTCGCGCCACGTGTTCGTCACCGCCTCGGCGTGGCGCAACTGCGCGTGCGTGGGCAGCAGCTGGTCACGGTTCAGGTAGGCCCACGAGTAGTACTGCGTGTTGGCGAGTTCGAGGTACTCGGCACCGAGCTCGGCGGCCATCGCGATGATGCGGTCGATGTGGTCGATGTTCATGCGGTGGATCACCACGTTCATGACCATCGGCCAGCCCTGCTCCTTGATGATGCGGGCCACGCGGCTCTTGAGGTCGAAGGTCTTGGTGTGCGAGAGGAAGTCGTTCATCTCCTGGGTCGAGTCCTGGAACGACAGTTGCACGTGCTCCAGGCCGGCCGCCTTGAGCGCCGTGGCCCGCGCTGCCGTGAGCCCGACACCGGACGTGAGCAGGTTCGTGTAGTAGCCCAGGCTGCGCGCTTCGGCGACGATGGTCTCGAGGTCGTCGCGCACCAGCGGCTCACCGCCCGACAGACCCAGTTGCACCGCCCCCAACTCGCGGCCTTGGCGCAGCACGCGCAGCCAGTCGTCGGTGCTCAGCTCGGCTTCTTGCCGCGCAAAATCGACCGGGTTGTAGCAAAACACGCAGTGCAGCGGGCAGCGGTAGGTCAGCTCGGCGAGCAGCCACAGCGGCGGGCCAACCATTGGCGCAGCAGCGTGGAGTCGCCCTTCGAGTGCATTCACTCCCACGTCAGCCACCGCTGCTTGCCCGCCAGCTCGACGAAGGCCAGAACGTCGGCCTGCAAAGCGCTCAGCGCGTGGGTCGTTTCGATGTCCGTCGCGATGACCTCGACGCTGCGCTCACCGTCGCAGCGCTTCATGATCTCGCCGGCGCTGCCATTGAGCTTGACCATGCCTTCCGGGTAGAGCAGCACATGGCAGTTCTGGACCGGCTCCCATTGCAGGCGAAAGCCCGGCGCCACGCGCGGCTTGGTGGCTGCGGTGAGACTCATGCTTTGCTGACCCCATAACGCAGCGCCATCGCATCGTTCATCGCCCACAGGATGTCGAGCTTGAACTGCAGTACCTCGAGCGCGCGCTGCTGCTGCGGGCGGGTCGTGAAGTGGCCGAGCGTGACCGCCAGGCCCTGCTCGACATCGCGGCGCGCCTGGCTGACGCGGCTGCGGAAGTATGTGAGCCCGCCGGGCTCGATCCAGCCGTAATGCTCGGGCCAGGTGGCCAGGCGCTGCTTGTGGATCTCGGGTGCGAACAGCTCGGTCAGTGACGAGCACACCGCCTCTTGCCACGGCGCACGGCGCGCGAAGTTCACGTAGGCGTCGACCGCGTAGCGCATGGCCGGCACCACATGGCGCAGGTCCAGCACCTCGTCGCGCGTCAGGCCCACTGCTTCGGCGAGGCGCAGCCAGGCTTCGATGCCGCCTTCATCCTTGATGCCGCCCAGCTCGAAGCCGTCATGGTCGAGGATGCGTTGCACCCAGCCGCGCCGCACCTGCGGATCGGGGCAGTTGGAGAGCACGGCCGCGTCTTTGATCGGGATCGCGATCTGGTAGTAGAAGCGGTTCGCGACCCAGCCCCGCACCTGCTCTGGCGTGGCGCGGCCGGTGTTGAGCATCACGTTGAACGGGTGGTGAATGTGGTACGAGCGGCCGCGCTCGCGCAGCTGCGTTTCGAACTCGGCGTGGGTCCACGCCGCCCCGGCGTCAGCTGGGGCGGGGTCGAGCCTCGCCTGGATGATGTCTGCGCGCATGGTGTGGTTCAGGCTAGAGGTGAATCGACATGTTGTCTTCGCAGACCTGAACACCGGCCCGCGTGAGGGCGGCGCGCTCGGCCGAGTCTTCGTCGAGGATCGGGTTGGTGTTGTTGATATGAATGAGCAGGCGGCGCGTTGCGGGCGGCAGTTTTGCGAGCCATTCCAGCATGCCGCCGGGGCCGGACTGCGGCAGGTGGCCGATCTCGCGCGCCGTCTTGCGGCTGATGCCCAGTTGCGGCATTTCATCGTCGGTCCAGAAGGTGCCGTCGACCATCACGGCGTCGGCGCTGCTCATCGCATCGAATACCGGCGCGGTGATCTCGCCCAGGCCCGGCGCGTAGAACGCGGTGGCACCGGTGCGGCTGTCGTGGATCGAGATGCCGATGTTGTCACCCGCGACCGGCCGCTCGCGGTGCGGCGAGTACGGCGCGGCCTTGCTCGACAGCGGCAGCGCGCGAAACCGCAGGTCGGCCACGCCGGGCACCGCGAACCAGTCGCCGTCGAGCGTGATGCGGTGGCGCTGCACACCGCAGTAATGCGCCAGCACCCGCAGCTCCGGGTTGCCCTGCGTCAGGTCTTCGGCGACCGGGTCGGTGCACCACAGCGGCAGCGTCGTGCCGCGTTCGCGCAGCATGAGCAAGCCGGTGCAGTGGTCGATCTGCCCATCCATCAAGATCACCCCGGCAATCGCCGTGTCGCGCAGGGCGCGGCCGGGCTGCAGCGTGGGGTGGCTGCGGATCTGCTCGAGGATGTCGGGTGACGCGTTGAACAGCACACCCTCGGCGCCGACTTCGGGCTGCACGAAGATCGACGACTGTGTGCGTGGCCGGGCGTTGACCGCGCCGGAGCGAACGCCCGCGCAATTGCGGCAGTTGCAGTTCCATTGCGGGAACCCACCGCCAGCGGCCGAACCAAGAACCGTGATGCGCATGGGGGCAGTCTCGTGAGAGAACAGACCCACACCGCAAGCGGCGCTTGCAGCGTGGGCGAATCAAACGCTGCGGGTCAGCGGTTCGAGATGTAGAGCGTGATTTCGAAGCCAAAACGGAAGTCGGTGGCGGTGGGGGTCTGCCATTGCATGGGAGGGTCTCCTGACGGGTGGCGCGAAGACCGGCGGTACTCGCGGGGACTTGTCGTCCCGATGCGGAGCTTGCGGCCAACGCCGTCACCGGCACAGTGCGCGCGTCATGATTGAAGGCTCATGATTTTCATGAATCAAAGCAGCCGCAGGGCGCTGCGCCACCCCGACCGATACCATCGCCGCGACATGAGCCTCAGACTGAAGATCAACCTCGTCGTCGGTTTGCTCACGGTGCTGTTCGTGGGCGCGCTGTTCTGGCTGCAAGTGCATGCGATGCGCGAGTCGGTGCACGAAGAGGTGGTGGCGGCCAACCGCGTTGCCGCGCAACTGCTCGACCGCACCGCCTGGGGCTACGCCGCACAAGGCCGGCCCGCCTTGCTGGCGTTTTTGCAAGGCATCGGCAGGGTGCGCTCCAACGAGATCTCGCTGCTTGACGCGGGCGGGCAAGAGCTGTTCCGCTCGCCGCCTTCACCGTACAAGGCGGGACGCGACGCGCCGGGCTGGTTCGACAGCCTCGTGGCGCCGCTGCCTTCGGTACAGGCCATCAACTTCCCGGACGGCAAACTCGTCGTGCGCTCGAACGCCTCGCGCGCGGTGCTCGACGCCTGGGACGACGTGAAGGTGCTCGCCGCCAGCGGACTCGCGCTGCTGCTATTGGCCAACGCCCTGGTGTTCTGGTGGGTGGGCCGCGCGGTGCGGCCGTTCGGGCAGATCGTGGCCGGGCTGAACCAGTTGCAGGCGGGGCAATTCGACGTGCAACTGCCACGCCTGGCGGGCCACGAAGCAGCCACCATCGGCGCAGCGTTCAACCGCATGGTCGGTGAACTGCAGGGCCACATCGAAACCGAACGCCGCGCGGTGCACGCCGAACTGCAACTGTCCGACAGCCGCGAGCTGACGCACTGGATCGACCAGCACGTCGAGCGCGAACGCCACATGATCGCGCGCGAACTGCACGACGAGCTGGGCCAGTCGGTCACCGCCATGCGCAGCATGGCCCTCGCCATCACGCAGCGGATCCACGGGCTCGATGCGCAGGCGGAGTCGGCGGCACGGCTGATCGCGGAAGAGTCATCGCGGCTCTACGACGCGATGCACGGGATCATCCCGCGCCTGACACCGCTGGTGCTCGACAACTTCGGCCTGGCCGAGGCATTGAACGACCTGGTCGAGCGCTCGCGGCGCAGCCATGCCGGGGTCGAGCTGGTGCTGGAGGTCGCGTTGGGCGATGGCGCACTCGGCAGTGACGCGGCGCTCGCGCTGTACCGTGCGGCGCAAGAGGGCATCAGCAACGCACTGCGCCACGGCCAGGCGCGCAAGCTCCATCTGTCGGTGCGCGGCAGCGCCCGGGAAGTGACGTTGACGCTGCTCGACGATGGGCGTGGCCTCGCACCCGATTGGTCGACGCGCGCGGGGCACTATGGCCTGCGCTGGCTGACCGAACGCGTCGAGACGATCGGCGGCACGCTGGGCATCGAAGCGGCGCAACCCAGCGGCGTGCGCCTGACGGTGCGCTTGCCGCTCGCGGTGGCGACAAATGCGCACGCCGTGGCGAAGGCGCTCGCCCCATGATCCGCGTAATGCTCGTCGACGACCATGCACTGGTGCGCATGGGCTTTCGCATGCTGCTCACGAACGCCGAGGTCGAGGTCGTCGCCGAGGCCGACAGCGGCGAGCAGGCGTGCCTGGCTTACCCGAAGGTGCGGCCCGATGTGGTGGTGATGGACCTGTCGATGCCCGGCATGGGCGGCCTGGAGGCGGTGCGCCGCCTGCTGGCGCAAGACCCGAAGGCGCGCGTGCTGGCCCTGTCGGCGCACGAAGACACCGCCCACCCCCGGCGCGTGCTGCGGGCCGGCGCGCTGGGCTACCTGGCCAAGCGCAGCGCGCCCGACACGCTGATCGCCGCCGTGACCGCCGTGGCGCGCGGCGTCCGCTACGTTGACGCGCAGACCGCGCAGGCCCTGGCGCTGGCGCAGATCGACGGCGACGCGAGCCCCGCCGAGGTGCTGAGTGAACGCGAGTTCTCGGTGTTCATTCAGCTCGCGCATGGCAAGGGCGTGGCGCAGATCGCCGAGAGCCTGAGCCTGGCGCCCAGCACCGTCGGCACGCACCTTTACCACGTCAAGCAGAAGCTCGGCGCGAGCAACCAGTCGGAGCTCACGCTGGTGGCGCTGCGATGGGGTTTGATCCAGGCTTGACTCAGCGGCGATGACACACACCCTGCACTTCAGGGACTTCGGCCACCCGGCGCGGCTGGTCTGCGCGTGCCATGGCCCGGCGAGCGCATCGGGCCTGGACTTGTCGGGCCAAGACCCGGGCGTCCGGTTTCAGGACGACCTGTTCCGGGCCGCCAATGGCCGTTGGCTGGGCAGCACCGAGATCCCGCTCGACAAGGCCAGCTACGGCGCATTCGCCCAACTCGGCGAGCTGTCGGAGGAACGGCTTCACGCCATCGTGGAGGGGCTGACCCGTGAGGCCCACGCACCGGGCAGCCTGCAGCAACGCGTCAGCGCGTTCTATGCCGCGTACATGAACACCGACGCCATCGACGCCGCTGGCCTGGCGCCCGTCGCGCCACTGCTGGCCGAGATCGATGCGATCGCAAGCGTGCACGAGCTCTCCCGCTGGCAGGGCCGCATGCAAGGGCACCTCGACACCCCCGTCTCGTGGTGGGTGGCGCCCGACTTCACCGAGCCCGGCATCCAACGCGCGTTGACCTGGCAAGGTGGCCTGGGCCTGCCGGACCGCGATTACTTCCTGAAGCACGGCGACCCACGCCTTGCCCAAGCCCGCGCCGCCTACGCCGCCTACCTGACCGAGCTGGCCACGCTGACGGGTGAGCCCGACCCGGCCCAGGCGGCCCGCCGGGTGCTGGCCATCGAGCAGTGCATCGCCGAGTGCCACTGGGCCAAGGAGTTCACCCGAGACCCGCAGAAGATCCACCACCCGATGACGCCCGAAGCGCTGGTGCAACGGGCACCCGGGCTCGACTGGCCGGCGTTCCTTGACGGCGCCGGGCTGGGCGGTGTGGGTCGCTTGTCGGTGTCGCAGCCGAGCGCGGTTGTCGGCATTGCGAGCTTGTTCGCGCGGCTGCCGCTGGCCGACTGGAAGCTGTACTTCCGGCTGCACCTGCTCGACGCCTCGGCGGCGACCTTGCCGAAGCCTTTTCGGGCGGCCCGTTTCGCCTATCTCGGCACGGCTCTGACGGGTGCGACCGAAGCGCCCGCGCGCTGGCGCGAAGCGATGGCAGCGCTCAACCGCGCGCTCGGTGAAGACCTCGGGCAGCTCTACGTGGCGCGCCACTTCACCCCCGAACAACAGGCGCGTGCGCAGGCGCTGGTCGAAGAGTTGCTCGCCGCTTACCGTGAGTCGATCAATGCGCTGGGCTGGATGTCTCCAGCCACCCAGCTGCAGGCACAGGCCAAGCTCGCCAAGGTCGTCACCAAGATCGGCTACCCCCAGGTCTGGCGCGACTACGCGAGCCTCGTCGTGCACGACGGCGATGCGCACGGCAACGCATTGCGCTCGGCCCGCTTCGAATGGGCACGACTGGCCCGCAAGGCAGGCCACCCCGTGGACCACCACGAATGGGCGATGACGCCGCAGACCGTCAACGCCTGCTACGACCCGTCGCGCAACGAGATCGTCTTCCCGGCCGCGATCTTGCAGCCGCCGTTCTTCGACATGGCTGCCGACGACGCCATGAACTACGGTGCCATCGGCGCCGTGATCGGCCACGAGATCAGCCACGGCTTCGACGACCAGGGCAGCAAGTTCGATGGCGACGGCGTGCTGCGCAACTGGTGGACGGAGGCAGACCGAAGCGCGTTCGACGCCATCGGCGCCCTGCTGGTGGCGCAGTACGAAACCTACGAGCCACTGCCGGGCCGGCGCTTGAACGGCCGGTTGACGCTGGGCGAGAACATCGCCGACCTGGCCGGCCTGCAGATCGCCTTCAAGGCCTGGCAGCGGTCGTTGCGCGGCCAGCCGGCGCCGGTGATCGACGGCGCTCCGGGCGACCAGCGCTTCTTCATCGGCTGGGCGCAGGCGTGGCGCGACAAGGTGCGCGAGCCGCGTGCGTTGCAGCTGCTGAGCACCGACCCGCACTCACCGGCCGAGTTCCGCGCCAACGGCGCCGCGCTGAACCACGACGGTTTTCACTCGGCCTTCGGCACCCGGCCGGGCGACGGCATGTTCAAGGCACCGCAGGACCGGATCCGCATCTGGTGATCCGAATCTGGTGATCCGAATCTGGTGATCCCAGTAGCCGGCGATTCCCCACCCGGCGCCGAACAGGTCGAGAAACCCCTTCACCTTGGCGGGGTCGGTCATGCCGCTCTCGATCAGGCCGAGGCCGAAGACGAGGCCGCTGAGCAATGCGATGAGGGATGTCATGGCGGCGCCCTTCAGAACAGGTGGCGCATCACGAACACAGCGGTAACGCCCGCGCCCATGAAGGCCAGCACGTTGACCAGCGAGCGCCCGGACAAGCTCGAAGCGCGCGTGATGCACACGCCCGGCCACACGCCGGCCTGGGAAACCCCCGTGGCACAGCAGCGCACCGACCACCTGCACGTGCACGACGGCGTCACCGAAGACGAGTTCGTGGCCATGCGTACCGCCCACGACCGGACGCTCGACATGCCCACGCTCATGCTGCCCGCAGTGCAGGTCAACGTGCGTGCGGGGCCCAGCTCTGCCGCGCGGTGTGCAGCCAGGTCGCGATGGAGCTTGACCCGGCCTCGCGCGTCGACGCCTCCGAGCGTCGGGTGCCGACGGGCGTTCGCTAAGGCCTAACATCGCTGGCCCGCTTTCAACCGACCCTGTCCATGCCCACACAAGCCTTCATCTGTGACGCTCTTCGCACCCCATTCGGCCGCTACGGTGGCGCGCTGTCGTCGGTGCGTGCCGATGACCTGGGCGCCGTGCCGCTGAAGGCCTTGATGGCGCGCCACCCACAGCTCGACTGGGCCGCCGTGACCGACGTGATCTTCGGCTGCGCCAATCAGGCCGGCGAAGACAACCGCAACGTCGCGCGCATGTCGGCGTTGCTGGCGGGCCTGCCGGTCGATGTGCCCGGCGCCACCCTCAACCGCCTGTGCGGCTCGGGGCTCGACGCGGTGGGCACAGCGGCGCGCGCCATCAAGGCCGGTGAAGCACAGTTGATGATCGCCGGCGGCGTGGAAAGCATGAGCCGCGCGCCGTTCGTGATGCCGAAAGCCGAGTCGGCCTTCAGCCGCGCCAACGCGGTGTACGACACGACCATCGGCTGGCGCTTCGTGAACAAGCTGATGAAGGCACAGTACGGTGTCGACTCCATGCCCGAGACGGCCGAGAACGTGGCGCACGACTTCAACATCGAGCGCGAAGCGCAAGACCGCATGGCACTGCGCTCGCAGGTCAACGCGCTCAAGGCACAGGCGAGCGGCTTCTTCGACGCCGAGATCACGCCGGTGAGCGTGGCGCAGAAGAAGGGCGAGCCGCTCGTCGTCAGCGAGGACGAACACCCGCGCGCCACCAGCTTGGAGGCGTTGGCGAAACTCAAGCCCGTGGTCCGGCCCGAAGGCAGCGTGACCGCCGGCAACGCGAGCGGCGTGAACGACGGCGCCTGCGCGCTGCTGCTCGCCAGCGAAGCCGGCGCCGCGCGCCACGGCCTCACGCCGCGTGCCCGCGTGGTCGGCATGGCCACGGCCGGCGTGGCGCCGCGCATCATGGGCTTCGGGCCGGCGCCGGCCACGCGCAAGGTGCTGCAGCTGACCGGCCTGGCGCTCGCGCAAATGGACGTGCTCGAACTCAACGAAGCCTTTGCCGCGCAAGGACTGGCCGTGCTGCGCGACCTGGGCCTGGCGGACGACGACGCCCGCGTCAACCCGAACGGCGGCGCCATCGCCTTGGGGCACCCGCTCGGCGCCAGCGGTGCGCGGCTCGTGACCACGGCGGTGAACCAGTTGCACCGCACGGGCGGGCGCTATGCGCTCGTCACCATGTGCATCGGCGTGGGCCAGGGGATTGCGTTGGTTGTCGAGCGAGTCTGACCTGGCCTGATCCGGCTCAGGGCGAAAGCCGGTCCATGTCGTGCACCTCGCGCTCGTGCGTGGGCGCACCTTCGAGGGTGATCGACTGCCAGCCGTTGTCATAGTCGACGACCATGAAGCGGCGGTCCGGCAGGTGGCCGTGGGTTGCCGGGAACAACGCGAACACCGCATCGCCGGCAAGCAGCACGGCCACGACCTCCGACACCGGCGCCACGCTCTCGGGTTCGGCCCACTCGTTGCGGTGGGTGTCGACCCGGCCCCAGTAGACCGCCGTGATGCGGCCGTCCTTGTCGAGGCGAACCTTAGAGACGGCGTGCACGGTCATGGTGCCTCCTGGTCGGTGCGGTGTCACGGGCCGGCCTGCTGGCGGGCGACTTCCTTGCGCTTCATCGTGAGGTACTCGTCGCGCTCCATCTCGTGCAGCTGGCGTGCATGCCGCTCGGTGGCGGTGTACCAGTCGCTGATGCGCTTGTCGGCCTGTTGCGCCGGGGGCAGCGCCAGGGCGCCGAGGTAGGCCTCGATGGCAAGGTAGTAGCGCATCGTGTTGCGCTCGACCAGGCCGCGCACGCTGCCCACGTAGTCGGCGCTGCCGTCGGGCTTGCGGCCGACGACGCTGAAGCCGACCTTGTCACGCCCAAGTGTGGCGAGGTAGCCCTCCATCGCCAGGCGCGCGGCCATGCCGTAGCCGTAGGAGTACGACATGTGCACGAAGCTGCGCGCAGCGTCGAGCGGCACGGCTTCGAACACGATGCGGTAGTTCTTCGTGCCCAGCGGGCCGGCCTCGGCGTCGAGGCGAACCTGCAGGTAATCGGGCTCATTGGCGACCAGCCGGTACGCGAACGCGACCTGGTAGGCGTCTTCCACCGGCTGGTCGAACTTGCGCCCGACCACGAGGTTCACCACCGTTTGCGCGCCGCTGCCGCGGGTGCGGCATTGCTTCACGTTCAAGTGAACGATGAGCACGTCGCACCAGTGCTCGCTGGCCTGCAGCGCCGCGCCGACCACGCTGTAGGGTTGTGCGACCACCGCATACACATCACCCTTCAGGCCGCCGTCGGTCTGCGTCGATTCGAGCACCAGTGGGCGCTGGAAAAGGCTCGTCGCCAGCGCATCGCGCAGCGCCGTGTGGCGGGCACGCAGGCCGGCTGCGTCTTGCGCCTGGGCAGCCGCCGGCAGCGCCAGCGCACCCACCAGGCCGGCGAGCGCCAAGCCGAACCACACCAGCGCGCTGCGCGACAAAAGGGGGCGGGTAGTCGAGGCCATGCCGAAGCTTATAACCAGTATTGCCATATGCGTGCAAAGGCTTCCTTGGCGCGCAGGTCAAGTGTGCGGCGCCGCCATTCGCGCAGGGTGATCGGCTCGGCGCGCTTCAGGTCGGCCTCGAACGCGGCGCGCATCTGGTTGCCGAAAGCTTCGCCCAGCACCACGGCGTTCAGCTCCTGGTTGTGCAGGAAGCTGCGCCAGTCGAGGTTGGTCGAACCGACGGTCGACCACACGCCGTCGACCAGCGCTGTCTTCGCGTGCAGCATCACGTCGCGGCGCTCGAAGATCTTCACGCCGCCCGCCAGCAGCTCGTCGTAGTACGAGCGCCCGGCGTGGAACACGAGCGCCGAGTCGGTGCTGCCGGGCAGGATGATCTTCACGTCCACGCCGCGTGCCACCGCCGCCTTCAACGATGCGCGCAGTTGTGGGTCAGGCACGAAGTAAGCGTTCGTCAGCAGCACCTCGGTCTCGGCGTTGTCGATGGCCGATATCAGCGTCGCGTAGATGAGGCTGTACTCGTCGTCGGGCGAGCTGCCGATGGCGTGAATCACCTCGCTGCCCTGCGCGGTGAGCGCGGGGTAGTAGCTGCGCTCGGCGAGCGGCTCGCCCTTCTGCCGGGTCCAGGTGTCGATGAACAGCTTCTGGAACTCGGCCACCACCGGGCCGTCGATCTGCAGGTCGGTGTCGCGCCACGGCGGCGGCGCCTTGCCCGCCTTGTCGCCGGGCTTGCCCGCTGGCCGGCTGCCCGACCCCCGGCTGAACGAGCCACCCGAGTACACACCGCTGATATTGATGCCGCCGAGAAACGCGGTCCGGCCATCGACGATCAACAGCTTGCGGTGGTCGCGCTGGTTCACGTCCCAGCCGGCCTTGGCGGCAAGCGGGTTGACCGGGTTGAATTCGAGCAGCTTGATGCCGCCATCGCGCAAGCGCGCGAAGAACTCCGGCTTCGTGCCCAGCGTGCCCACGCTGTCATAGACGATGTTCACCTGCACCCCGCGCGCCTGCTGCGCCAGCAGCGCATCCGAGAACTGCTTGCCGGCTTCGTCGTCCTCGAAGATATAGCTCTCCATGTTGATGTGGTCGCTTGCCGTGGCAATGGCAGCGAGCATGGCGCGGTAGGTGGCCGGGCCGTCTTCGAGCAGGCGCACGCGGTTGCCGGCGGTCAGCGGGCTGTCGCTGATGGCCTGCTCCAGTGCCAGGTGCCGATCCAGCTGGTTCGCCTGCGGGTTGCTGCCCTTCAGCGCATCCAGGATCTGCCGGCTGCGCGTGGCCGACAACGGGCCGTGCTGGCCACTGACCTGCGCGGCGGCACGCGGGCGGCCCATGTCGGGCACGATCGAAGGCAGCGTGGAGCAGGCAGACATGAACGGCAGCACCGTGGCAAAAGCCAGCATGGCGGCGTGGCTTCGCAGGCGCGCGGCGTGGTGGGTAAGGTTTGGCAAACGAGCGAGGCGCCCCATGATCAGCCCATGGCGACGAAACGGTCGGCCCGGGCGGCCTGCAACACGTCGGCCGGGCTCGCGGCAATCGCCTCCGCGGGCGAGCGCCCGTCGAGCCAGTTGTTGGTTCTGGTGAACCACTGCGCGAGTTCCCAATCGTCGAACGGCGCACCCAACTCGGCGATCACATCGCGCACGCCCGGGCGCACGGTCATGTGGTCGAAGTCGAACTGGAACTTCGGCAGGTAGTTCTCCGAACCGATGTTCAGCATCAGCACTTCGCGAGACACGACCCAGTGCGCCAGCAACGAGATCGGCTTATCCGAGGTGCTGCGCAACAGCCGTGTGAGCTCGTTGCCGCCGATCACGCCACCGCTGGCCGAGAAGTCATCCAGCGCGTCACGCCGTGCCGGCAGGTGGCTGTCGTCCATGGTTGGCCGGTGAACCCCGTGCCGGTTGGCGCGCGGGGCGTGGATCAGGGTGTTCATGGCAATGCTCCGGGCGTAGATGTCGGGTCGATGTTGCCCGGCCCCGCGCCGCCAGACGGCAAGACGACGGCGGCAGTTCTTGCAGGCCTTGTCTGACACGGCGGTGTTGCCGGCCACGGCGCCAGCACGGGCCGGCAACACCGGAGAAAAGCCCGCTATGCCGTGCAACTTTCCCGACCCAGGCGTACTCCTTGAAAGGGTCGCGGGAATATACTGACCAAGGAGCCTTGAATGGGCACAAATACCGCCGGAAGCCGGCAGCAAAAGGGGTCACTCATGGGTGCCAAACTGAAAGTCGCAGGGTGGCTCGCGGTCGGCGCCGTCGCCGGTGCACTCACCACGATGCAGTTGCAAGCCACGGCGCGCAATGGCGTCTCGCAACTGCCGCTCGAAGAGTTGCAACAACTCGCAGCCGTATTCGGCATGGTCAAGACCGACTATGTGGAGCCGGTCGACGAGAAGAAGCTGATCGGCGACGCCATCAGCGGCATGGTCGCCGGGCTCGACCCGCACTCCCAGTATTTCGACAAGAAGTCGTGGAAGGAATTCCGCGAAGCAACCACCGGCCGCTTCGTCGGCATCGGCATCGAGATGGGCATGGAAGATGGCCTCGTCAAGGTCGTGAGCCCCATCGAAGGCTCGCCCGCGTTTCGCGCCGGCTTGAAAAGCGGTGACCTGATCACCAAGGTCGACGACACGCTGGTCAAGGGCCTGACGGTCGACCAGGCCGTCAAGCGCATGCGCGGCGAGCCCAACACCAAGGTCGTGTTGATGGTGTTCCGCAAGTCCGAGAACCGCAGCTTCCCGGTGACCATCGTGCGCGAGGAAATCCGCACGCAGAGCGTTCGCTCCAAGGTCATCGAGCCGGGTTATGCATGGCTTCGCGTCAGCCAGTTCCAGGACCGCACGGTCGATGACTTCGCGCGCAAGCTCGACGAGATCTTCAAGCAGGAGCCCAACCTCAAAGGCCTGGTGCTCGACCTGCGCAACGACCCGGGTGGTTTGCTGGAAGGCGCGGTGGCGATCTCGGCCGCGTTCCTGCCGAGCGACGCACTGGTGGTCACCACCAACGGCCAGATCGCCGACTCGAAGCAAAGCTTCAAGGCGAGCCCCTCCGACTACCTGCGCCGTGGCGGCGCCGACCCGCTCAAGAAGCTGCCCGAAGCGCTGAAGAAGGTGCCCCTGATCGTGCTCGTGAACGAAGGCTCGGCCTCGGCGAGCGAGATCGTTGCCGGCGCGTTGCAAGATCACAAGCGCGCGATCATCATGGGCGCGCAGACCTTCGGCAAAGGCTCGGTGCAGACGGTGCGCCAGCTCTCGCCCGAGACGGCACTCAAGATAACGACCGCGCGCTACTACACGCCCAGCGGTGCGTCGATCCAGGCCAAGGGCATCGTGCCCGACGTGATGCTCGACGAAACGGCCGAGGGCAACCTCTTCGCCGCGCTGCGCACCCGCGAGGCCGACCTCGAGAAGCACCTGCAAAGCGGCCAGGGCGCGGAGCAGAAAGACGAAGCCCGCGAGAAGGCCCGCGAGGAAGCCCGCAAGAAGCTCGAAGACGAAGCCGCCAAGCGCGCGGCTGCACCGCAGAAGCCGCCGGTCGAGTTCGGCACCGCAGAAGACTTCCAGCTCACGCAGGCGCTGAACCGCCTGAAGGGCAAGCAGGTACTCGTCAGCAAGACCGCCGTTGAACGCAAGGCCGAGGCCGATACCGTCAACTGACCTTTCCCCACCTCGCCCACACGCCCGTGCAACCCACGGGCGTGTTCGCTTCTGAACCCGCCGATGAACGACAACCAACTGTTGCGGTACTCGCGCCACATCCTGCTCGACGCCATCGGCATCGAGGGCCAGCGCCGGCTGCTGGCAGCGCACGCGCTCGTGATCGGCGCCGGTGGCCTGGGTTCGCCGGTGTTGCTGTTCCTGGCCAGCGCCGGCGTGGGCACGATCACGGTGGTTGACGACGACACGGTTGACCTGACCAACCTGCAGCGCCAGATCGCCCACCGCAGCAGCGCCATCGGCCAGCCCAAGGTGCAGTCAGCGGCCGCTGCCATGAACGCGATCAACCCGGAGGTGCACGTGGTCGCGTTGCCCGAGCGTGCCGATGCCGAGCGCCTGGGCGGGCTCGTGCAGGCCGCCGACGTGGTGATCGACTGCAGCGACAACTTCGCCACGCGGCACGCCATCAACGCGGCCTGTGTGGCCCACGCGAAGCCCTTGGTGTCGGGCGCAGCCGTGCAGTTCGACGGGCAGGTGTCGGTCTACGACCCGCGCAGTGCGGCGAGCCCGTGCTATGCGTGCATCTTCCCGCCCGAGGCCACGCTGCAAGACGCCGCGTGCGCCACCATGGGCGTGTTCGCGCCGCTGGTGGGCATCATCGGCAGCGTGCAGGCAGCCGAAGCGTTGAAGCTGCTGGTCGGCACCGGCACCTCGCTCGCTGGCCGGCTTCAGATGCTGGATGCGCGCACGATGGAATGGAGCGAGATCCGCCTGTCGCGCGACGCGAACTGCACGGTCTGCGCCCCGCGACGTTCGTGACACCCGCACCGGCGACATGCCCGTGCCTTGACCGTGCCTTAAGCTTGCACCCATGGACAACAAGACTCCCCTGAACGCACGCAACTTCCCCACCGCCAAGCAAGACGTTGCCGCCGGCACAGCTCACGCACTGGCGCGCTACCAGGGCCCGGAGAGTTCGTATCGCCTCGCCTTTGCCGACACCGCCTTCCTGCTGCGCGAAGAAATGCGCCCGGTGCGCATGCAGCTCGAACTGCTCAAGCCCGAACTCGTGCAGGACGAACAAGGCATCGAAGCCACCATCGT
Source organism: Rhizobacter sp. (assembly GCA_031385155.1). GTDB lineage: Bacteria > Pseudomonadota > Gammaproteobacteria > Burkholderiales > Burkholderiaceae_C > LMDS01. The sequence continues at coordinate 1,196 of JANNBF010000168.1, read as the reverse complement.
GATCTTCGGCAGCGCGCGCATCGTGCCGCCCGACGTGGCGCAGCAGATGGTGCTTGACGCGACCATCGCGAACGACAGCGCCGCCCTCGCGGTCGCGCAGCGCCACACCCGCATGGCACCGTATTACGCCGAGGCGCGGCGCTTCGGCGCGCTGGTCACCGAGAAGTCGCGTGCGCTGCAGACACCGCTCTACGTGGTCACCGGCGGTGGCCCCGGCATCATGGAAGCCGGCAACCGCGGCGCGTTCGATGCCGGCGGCAAGAGCATCGGCCTGAACATCGTGCTGCAGCACGAGCAGGCACCGAACCCGTACATCACGCCCGAGCTGTGCTTCCAGTTCCACTACTTCGGCTTGCGCAAGATGCACTTCCTGATGCGCTCGGTGGCGCTCGTGTGCTTCCCTGGCGGCTTCGGTACGCTCGACGAGATGTTCGAGGCGCTCACGCTCATCCAGACCGGCAAATCGCGGCGCCGCCCGGTGCTGCTGTTCGGCCGCGAGTTCTGGACGAAGCTGATCAACTTCGAGCTGCTGGTCGAGACCGGCATGATCAGCGCGCCCGACCTGGCGCTGTTCCGCTTCGTCGAATCCGCCGAAGAGGCCTGGGGCATTCTGGAGGCCGAGTACGGTTTCAGCCTGCGCCAGATCGAGAACGACGACGACAAGCACGCCTCTGCCAACAACCTGTGATGTACCACGTGCACCGGAGCCTTCGATGAACCCGCTTATCAGCCTGATCGGCGCCCCCACCGACATCGGCGCCGGCAGCCGGGGCTCCAGCATGGGGCCCGAGGCGCTGCGCGTGGCCGGGATCGTGCCTGTGCTCGAAAGCCACGGTCTGGAAGTGATCGACCGGGGCAACCTCACCGGCCCCGCCAACCCGTGGCAGCCACCGACCGAGGGCTACCGCCACCTGAGGGAAGTGGTCGCGTGGAACGAGGCCGTGCACACGGCCATGCATGCCGAGCTGCAGCTCGGCCGCCTGCCGATCCTGCTCGGCGGTGACCACTGCCTGGGCATCGGCTCGATCAGCGCGGTGGCGCGCCATTGCCGCGAAGCCGGCAAGAAGCTGCGCGTGCTGTGGCTCGACGCGCATGCCGACTTCAACACCAACACCCTCACCCCCAGCGGCAACATCCACGGCATGCCGGTCGCGTGCCTGTGCGGCTACGGCCCGCCCGAGCTGTGCGCCATCGGC
>JANNBF010000084.1:0-44161 GCA_031385155.1 Rhizobacter sp. | reverse complement strand
AAGCTCTGCCAGCGCCGCGGCGACATACCGGACATAAGCCGGCTGGTTGACCTTGCCGCGGTAAGGCATCGGCGCGAGGTAGGGGCTGTCGGTCTCGATCAAACAGCGGTCGAGCGGCACGAAGCTGGCCACCTCGCGCAGGTCGGCAGCGGTCTTGAAGGTCAGGATGCCGGAGAACGAAATGAAGAAACCCAGGTCGAGCGCAGCACGCGCGACGGCCAGGGTTTCGGTGAAGCAATGGAACACGCCACCGGGCGCGCTGGCGCCCTCTTCCTTCAGGATGGCGAGCGTGTCGTCGGAAGCACTCCGTGTGTGCACGACCAGCGGCAACGTGGTCGCGCAGGCGGCCCGAATGTGGACGCGAAAGCGTTCGCGCTGCCATTCCATGTCGGCCGTGCTGCGGCCGTTCAGGCGGAAGTAGTCGAGCCCCGTCTCGCCGATGGCCACCACGCGCGGCCGCACTGCCAGCGCGAGCAGGTCGGCCAGCAGCGGCTCCTGCACGCCTTCGTTGTCGGGGTGAACGCCGGCACTGCACCAGAAGTTGTCAAAACGCGCGGCGAGTGCATGGACCTGCTCGAACTCCTCAATCGTGGTGCAGATGCACAGCGCCCGGTCGACCTGCGCGCGCGCCATGTCGGCGCGTATGGCGTCGATGTTCTCGAGCAGTCCGGGGAAGCTGAGGTGGCAGTGGGAGTCGACGTACATGGGCGGGCCGGGCGCATGGCGCGCGGCGGGAAGGCTAGATGGTCTGCGTCGGCTTGGCCGATGAGATGCTGGTGCCCAGCACCTCTTCGATCTTGAGCTTCAGGCCGCGCGTCTTCTCGTCGTTCGGGAAGCGCACGCCCACGCCCTGAGTGCGGCCGCCGGAGGCGTTGGCCGGGGTGATCCAGCCGATCTTGCCGGCCACCGGGTAGCGCTGCGGGTCATCGGGCAGCGACAGCAGCAGGTAGATGTCTTCGCCGATGCGGTACTCGCGCGTGGTCGGCACGAACAACCCACCGTCGGCGAACACCGGCATGTAGGCGGCGTAGAGCGCGCCCTTCTCGCGGAACACCAGCTGTATGACACTCGGCCGCGCGTTCACGGGGGCGACGGCACCGTTGATCGCACCGCTTCGGTTCTGTGGTTCGCTCATCGGCGCGAGTGTACTGAAACACCTGTGGCGCGGTCGCCTGCAACCGGGCTGCCCCCACGGGCGGCCGGGCGCAGCGCACGCTGCCCTTGCTGCACCAGCGACTCGGCCAGCAGCGCGGCCGACCACGGGTGTTCGGCGTGGCGGGCCACGCGAAGCAGCTCGGCCGACCACGCCGTCAATGCGGCTGGCTCGGCCACCGCCGGCAAGCTGGCTGGCGGGAAGTAGCGCGGCGCCGCGCCTGCGGCCACGCAGGCGGCGTCGTGGCAGAGCTTCTGCAAGGCATCGACCAGCCGCGGCAACGGCCAGGCCGCGAACATGCCGGGCTCGCCGCGTTGCACCAGCGCCGGCACCCGCTGCCAGAGCGCTGCGTCCAGGCCCTCTTCGGCCCACGCCAGCGCTTCCTGTGGCTGACCGCCCGTGGCGGCGAGCAGCACCGCAGCGTCCTTGACGCCACGCTCGGTCAACCAGGCCACCGCCATGGCAGTCGGCGGCAGTGCCATCGGCACGCCCTGGCAGCGGCTTCGGATGGTGGGCAGCAAGGCGTCGGGTGCGGCGCCGCTGAGCACGAAGCGCGCTGTGCCAGCGGGCTCTTCGAGCGTTTTCAGCAAGGCGTTGGCGGCCACGCCGTTCATGCGCTCGGCGGGGTGGATCACGACCACCTTGCAGCGCCCCCGGGCGGACGTGGTCTGCGCGAACTCGATGGCTTTGCGCACCGCGTCGACCTTGATCTCCTTGCTCGGCTTGGCCTTGCTCGACTTGTTCTCCGAGGCTTCGTCGCCTTCGCCGCCCGGCGGTGCCCAACCAAGCGGCTCGCGCAGCGCATCGGGCAGCAGCACCAACATGTCGGGGTGGGCGTGAGCGATCACGAGCCGGCAACTCGCACAAACACCGCACGGCCGCGCCGCCGCGTCGGCGGCTTCGCACAACCATGCCTGCGCGAGCGTCACGCTCAATTCGAACTGGCCGACGCCCTGCGGGCCGTGCACCAGCAAGGCGTGCGCATGGCGCGTGTCGAGCGTGCTGCGCAAGGCATCGGCCAGCCACGGCAGCGGCAGCGCGCCGCCCTCGCCTACCACCCGCGCGACTCCAGCGCGGCGGCCACTTGTGACCAGACCGAGGCCTTGTCGACGGCCGCGTCGATCAGTGCCACACGGTCCGGCGCCGCGTTCATGCGCGCGGTGTAGGCAGCGCGCACGCGGCGGAAGAAGTCGAGGTCTTCCTGCTCGAAGCGGTCGGCCGCGCGCGCCTGGGCGCGGCGTTGCGCGGCCAGTTCGGTGGGCAGGTCGAACAGCAGCGTCAGGTCGGGTTGCAGGCGGCCGTGCACCCAGGTTTCGAGCGCGTGCAGAACGTCGAGAGACAGCCCCCGCCCACCGCCCTGGTAGGCGAAGGTGGCGTCGGTGAACCGGTCGCACAGCACGGTGTCGCCGCGCGCCAGTGCGGGCACGATCACTTGCCGGACATGGTCACGCCGCGCCGCGAACACCAGCAGCACCTCGGTGAGCGGGTCCATCGGCTCGCGCAGCACCATCTCGCGCACGCGTTCGGCCAGCTTTGTTCCACCCGGCTCGCGGGTGCACAGCACGGTGGCGCCGCGCTCGCGCAGGCGTTTCGCGGTGTCGTCGATGTGGCTGGTCTTGCCGGCGCCGTCGATGCCGTCGAAGCTGATGAAGCGCGCGCCCGCGCCAGCCGGCGCAAAGTCGGACGACCCGGTGCCCGCGCTGGCCGGATCAAAGCGCGCTTCCTGGCGCACACCGCTGCTCACGTCACTTGACCCCACGCTGCCCTCCCCGCTGGTAAAGGTTCACGGCTCGATTGTGCTCGGCCAGTGTCTCGCTGAACTCGCTGCTGCCGTTGCCGCGCGCCACGAAGTAGAGCGCGCGCGTGGCATCGGGCCGCACGGCCGCCAGCAGTGCGGCCTTGCCCGGCATGGCGATGGGCGTGGGCGGCAGGCCCGCGCGGGTGTAGGTGTTGAACGGCGTGTCGGCCTGCAGGTCGCGCTTGCGCAGGTTGCCGTCGAAGGCAGTGCCCAGGCCGTAGATCACGCTCGGGTCGGTCTGCAAGGGCATGCCGATGCGCAGGCGGTTCACGAACACGCCGGCCACCTTGCCACGGTCGGCGGGGGCGCCGGTTTCCTTCTCGACGATCGAGGCCAGCACCAACGCGTCGTCGGCGCTGCGCAGCGGTGTGTCGGCCGCGCGTTCGCGCCACGCGGCGTCGAGCCGCTGCTGCATGGCGCGGTAGGCGCGCTGCAGCACATGCAGGTCGGCCGTGCCTTTGCTGAACGCGTAGGTGTCGGGGAAGAAGCGCCCTTCGGGGGCGACGCCGGCGGCGCCGAGCGCGGCCATCAACTGCCCGTCGGTCAGCGCCGCCGTGGTCGGCTTGAGCGCATCGGACTTCGCCAGCTCGGCGCGGAACTGGCGGAAGGTCCAGCCATCGATCAGGCGCACGACGGCCTGGGTTTCGTCGCCCCGCACCATCTTGTCGAGCAACTGGATGGGTGTGGTGCCACGCTCGATCTCGTAGCTGCCGGCGCGGATCTTCCGCGCCTGGCCCGACCACCGAAACCACTGGTAGAGCCACATCGGCGGGGCCTGCACGCCGGCTTGCACCCAGGCCTGCGCGATGTCGCGGGGCGTTGTACCGAGCTCGATGGACAGCTCGACCGGGTTGGCCGCAAGCCGCAGCGGCTCATGCAGCCACCACGCGACGGCAGCTGCGGCGGCGGCGGTTGCCAGCACGAGCGTGCCGAGTGCAAGTCGCCAGGGTTTCATGGGGTCGGCGCGCCGCGAGGCGGCTCGTGCCGCAGCGGGACAGAAGGCATGGGCGGTGATGATAATCGCGCATGACCCACCCACTTTCACCCGCCGGCGCCGTGCCATTGACCCACCTTGGCGTGCTGCGCGCACTCGGGCCGGACGCCGCTTCCTTCCTGCAAGGCCAGCTCACCAACGACGTGGCTACGCTCACCTTGTCGCAGGTTCGGCTCGCAGGCTTCTGCTCTGCCAAAGGGCGCTTGCAGGCGAGCTTTCTGGTCTGGCGCGCGGGGCCCGACGAACTGCTGCTCGCCTGCTCGGCCAGCGTGCTGGCAGCCACCTTGAAGCGGCTGTCGATGTTCGTGTTGCGTGCCAAGTGCAAGCTCAGCGATGCGAGCGCCGAACTGGCGTTGACCGGCATGGCCGGCCCCGACGCCGAGATGCTGATGCCGGCCGCCGCAGCCTGGTCCAGGCTCGATGCACCGCGAGGCGCGTTGCTGCGCTTGCCCGACGTGGGCGGCGTGCCGCGGTGCATCGTCGCCGGGCCTGCGCAGGCCGATGCCGCCACCATCACGCTCGACACCTGGCGCGCGCTCGAAGTGCGCAGCGGCATCGCGTTGATCGAGGCCGCCACCGTCGACCAGTTCGTGCCGCAGATGCTGAACTTCGAGCTCGTCGGCGGCGTCGACTTTCAGAAGGGCTGCTACCCCGGCCAGGAGGTCGTGGCGCGCAGCCAATACCGGGGCACGATCAAGCGGCGCATGTTCGTGTTCACCTGCGACATGCCGGCGCAGCCGGGGCAGGAGGTGTTCCACAGCGCCGATGCGGAACAGCCCGCCGGCATGGTGGTGAACGCGGCGCCGGCCGGCACCGGATGCGTGGCGCTGGTCGAGGTCAAGCTCGCTGCGTTCGAGCAGGGCAGCCTGCACCTCGGCTCGGTGAGCGGCCCCGTGATGCACGCTGGCCAGTTGCCTTACGCACTGCCTTCCGACGCTTCCCTGCGCGCCTGACCGCGCATGCGCGAGCTGTTCATCTACTACCGCGTGACCGAGGCGCACGCAGCCCCGGCGCGTGCGGCGGCCGTCGCCATGCAGGCCCGCTTGACGCAGGCCCACCCGCAGCTGCTGATGCGCTTGTTGCGCCGGGCTGAAACGGTGGACGACAACCAGACCTGGATGGAAACCTACGCCACCGACCCCGCACACACACAGGGCGCAGCGGGCATAGACAGCGCGCTGCAGTCGTCGATCCAGGCCGCCGCGCTCGATTTGCAACCGTGGCTCGCGAGCCCGCGCCACGTCGAGGTCTTCGAGGCCTTCACGCCATGTGCCTCGTAGCGCTGGCGCTCGACAAGAGCCGGCGCTTCCCGCTGGTGATCGCGTCGAACCGCGATGAATACTTCAAGCGGCCGACCGCGCGGCTCGCGTGGTGGACGCCGCAGGCGGGTGCACCGGCCGTGCTCGGTGGGCGCGATCTCGACGCTGGCGGCACCTGGCTCGGCCTGACCGCGCAGGGGCGCCTCGCGCTGCTCACCAACGTGGGCGGCGGCCCGCCCGCCGACCCGCAAGCGCCGTCGCGCGGCCGCATCGTGCCGCAATGGCTGGCGGCGAACGAGCCTGTCGGCAACTTCTGGATGCGCACCGCACTGGCCGGCCACAACGGCTTCAACCTGATCGCCGCCGACTTCCGCCAAGGCGAGTGTTTCTGGGCCTCGAACACGGCTCCTCACCCGCAGCGCCTGGAACGCGGCATCTACGGCTTGTCGAACAGCGGGCTCGACTCAGCGTGGCCGAAGGTCGACATGCTGAAGGCGCGGCTCGCGGCCGCGCTGGCCGAGGTCACATCGGTCGACGCGCTCGCTGATCGGCTGTTCGCTGCGCTGGCCGACCGCCAGCTCGCACCGGTCGCGAGCCTGCCGAGCACCGGCATTCCGCCCGCATGGGAGCACCAGTTGTCGGCCGCGTTCATCCGCACCCCCGACCGCGCCTATGGCACGCGCTGCTCCACGCTCGTGATCACCGAGCGCGGTGGTCGCCAGCCCGTCACCCACGTGTTGGAGCGCAGCTTCACCGCGAACGACGGCGTGGCCCTTCTGCGCCGGACCACACTGCGCCAATGGCCGCCGCGCTACGACGAAGGCGACCCGGAAGCCGCCTCTGAACCGCACGAAGCGGTGTCGGAATCAGAAGTAGCTCAAGAAGCCGATGCCGGCATCGCAGCCGCGCGGCGCACGCGCGTGCGCACCCTGCTCAAGCCCGACGCCGGCCGGCGCAGGCGCTGATCGCGTTCCTGCTCCCTCGCCCCTTTAGGGAGAGGGCTGGGGTGAGGGGCCGCGCAGGCACGGCGGCGCTTCCCGCGCCCTCACCCCTACCCTCTCCCAAAGGGAGAGGGGGCAGGCCAAAAGTCATCTCCGCGCCGTCAAAGCGCCATCGTCATCTCGATGTGCGGGATGCCCGCTTCCTCGAACACCGCGCCATACGGCCGAAAGCCCGCGCGCGCATAGAACGCCTGCGCGGTGAGTTGCGCGTTGAGCAGCACTTCACTGTCGCCGCGCGTGCGCGCGGCAGCCACCAGCGCATCGAGCACCGCGCGGCCGACGTTGCTGCCCCGCAGGATCGACCGCGTGGCCATGCGGCCGATGCGCGCCACGCCCTGGGCATGGGTCAGCAGGCGGCCGGTGGCGAGTGGCAGGCCCATGCGGTTGAAGGCGACGGCATGCAGCGCGTCGTGGTCGGCTTCGTCCCATTCCAGGTCGGCTGCGATGCGCTGCTCGTCGATGAACACTTCGGTGCGGATTGCCTTGGCGTGCGCACCCAGCGCGGCCCACGAGCCGAGCTGCACGTCGAGCATCGATGCGCCGGACTCGAAGTCGCTGAACACCATGCGCAGCGCCGGTGGCACCGGCCGGGACGTCTGGCTGTGCGGGTCGGCGAACACGTAGACCAGCTCGCCGGTCACCAGCAACTCGTCTTGCCGGAACGCGGCGCAGTCGAAACGCATCGATGAGTTGCCGATGCGGCCGCAGCGCAGGCCGATGTCGAGCACGTCGTCATAGCGCGCCGAGGCCAGGTACTCGACCGTGGCCTTGCGCACGAACATGTCACCACCGAGCTGTTCCATGGTCTGCGCATACGGCAAGGCCAGCGCACGCCAGTAGCCGGCCACGGCGGTGTCGAAGTACATCAGGTAGTGACCGTTGAAGACGATCTTCTGGGCGTCGATCTCGGCCCAGCGCACGCGCAGCCGGTCGAAGAAGCGGAAGTCACTTCGGGTCATGGTGGCCGCGCCCATGTCGGAGGGTTGGAAGGGTCAGAAGATCGAATCACGCCCGATGCCGTTGCGGGCCATGCGGCGCTTCAGCTTGGCCAGCGCCTCTTGCTGGATCTGGCGGATGCGTTCGCGCGTCAGGCCCAGGCGCTCGGCCAGCACTTCCAGCGTTTCGGGCTCGCGGTCACCCAGGCCGTAGCGGCCGGCCACGACTTCGCGTTCGCGCTCGCCGAGTTCGTCCAGCCCGTGTTGCAGCAGCAGCTCGACCTCGTGGCCCAGCGTCAGGCCCATCGGATCGGTGGCGCCGTCGTCGGCCACGCCGTCCAGCACCGATTCGGTCGCACCTTCACCGGCATGGCGCTCGATGGGCGCGTCGAGCGAGGTCGGTTGCTCCGAGAGTTTGAGCAGGTCGACCACTTCCTTGGCCGGCCGGCCGACCGCAGCGGCGATGTCATCGATGCGCACCGGCCGGTCACTCTCGCCCCGGCTCGCGGCTTCCGATTCGAGTGCACGGCGCGCCTTCAGCACCTGGCTCAGTTCGCGCACCACGTGCACCGGCAGGCGCACCAGCCGGGCCTGGTGCATGAGCGCGCGCTCGATGTGCTGGCGCACCCACCACGATGCGTAGGTCGAGAAGCGGAAACCCCGCTCGGGCTCGAACTTGCCGATCGAATGCATCAGGCCGAGGTTGCCTTCCTCGATCAGGTCACCCATCGGCAGGCCGCGGCCGAGGTAGTGCTTGGCAATGCTCACCACGAGCCGCAGGTTGTGCTCGATCATCATCTGGCGCGCCGCGAAGTCGCCCTGGCGGGCGCGTGTGGCGGTGTCGAACTCTTGCTCGGGCGTCAGCAGCGGCGCGCGCCGAATGTCGCGCAGGTAGGCCTGCAAGGTGTTGCCGCTGTCGGCATCGCCAGGCGCGAGTTCGGTGTTGCTGCGCTCGCCTTCCGGCGCTTCGTGCGATGCCGCGTCGAGCGGGGGTTGCTTGGCTGGCATCGTCGGGCTGCGCTGGGCAATGTCAGCGCGGCGGCAGCAGCCGCGCGGGGTCCATCGGCTTGCCCTGCTTGCGAATCTCGAAGTGCAGCCGCACGCTTTCGGCGTCGGTCGAGCCCATCTCGGCGATCTTCTGGCCGCGCTTGACGGCCTGGTCGTCGCGCACCAGCAAGACCTGGTTGTGGGCGTACGCGGTGAGGTAGGTGTTGTTGTGCTTCAGGATGATGAGGTTGCCGTAACCCCGCACACCCGCACCCGCGTAGATCACACGCCCATCGGCGGCGGCCAGCACCGGGTCACCGGCCTTGCCGCCGAAGTCGAGACCTTTGACTTTGCCTTCCTCGAACGGCGCGACCACGGCGCCGGCTGTAGGCCAGGCCCAGTTGACGTCGTCATCGCTTTCACGGGGCGCAGCCGGTGGCACGGCGACTGCCATCGGCGGCGCCGCCGCCGGGGCGGTGCCGGCAGCCGGCACGCCGCTCGCCGGCGCAGCGCCGGCCTTGGCGTCAAGGGGTCGGGTGTCGATGCGCGGGGCCACGACCGGCCGCGTTGCCACCACGCTCGGGTCCACACCCGGGGCGACCACACGAAGCACCTGCCCGACTTCGATGATGTTCGGGTTGTCCAGGCTGTTCCACTTGACCAGGTCTTTCCAGTTCTGGCCGTTGTCCAGGCCGATGCGAATCAGCGTGTCGCCCGGCTTAACCGTGTAGTAGCCCGGGCGCCCCGCGTTCTCGGCGCCCGGCATGGGCTTGCCGGTGTCGGGAGGTGGGGTCATGGGTTGTGGCGCGGCAGCCACCGGCTTGCCCGCAGTCGTGCGGTCTTCGACCGGTGCGCGGTTCGGGGTGCTCGTGCAACCCGCCAACCCGGCCAGCACCAGAAGCACCGCGACTGTCCATTGCGTATTGATCGTCATGCGTTGTTGCCTGTTCATCGACATCAGCCGACCATGCCCGATTTTAAAGGGACGAAGTGCACCGCCTCGAATACGCTGTGCTCGCAGCCGTGTTCGGTGCGGTCGACGACGACGAGCACCTGGCGTGCGCTGCCCGGCTGGTGCATCGGTGCCACCAACCGGCCGCCGACCGCGAGCTGCGCAAGCCAGGCCGGCGGAAGTGCATCGCCGCCCGCGGCCGCAATGATGCTGTCGTAGGGCGCGTTCGGTGCGTGGCCGAGCATGCCGTCGCCATAGACCAGCCGCATGTTGACCGGGCGCATCGGGGCCAGCAACGCGCGGGCCTTGTCATGCAAGGGCTTCAAGCGTTCGACCGACACCACCTGCTGCGCCAGCACGGCCAGCACGGCCGCCTGGTAGCCGCAGCCGGTGCCGACCTCGAGCACGCGGCCAAGGCGCTGCGTGGCCCGCGCGGTGGCGCCGCCCAGCAGCAGCTCGATCATGCGGGCCACGACCGACGGCTTCGAGATGGTCTGACCATGGCCGATGGGCAGGCTGGTGTCTTCGTAAGCCTGGGTCACGAGCGCGGCGTCGACGAACAGGTGGCGCGGCACGCGGGCGATGGCGTCGAGCACCAGATCGCTGCGCACGCCGGTGGCGCGCAGGCGCTGCGCCATGCGCAGGCGCACGTCGGCCGAGTCGAGGCCCATGCCTGAGGGCGCAGTGCGGCGCGTTGCCTCTGCGTGGGCGTGGGCCAGGTGTTGTTGCGGCCGCAATACCGTGCGCACCACAGGGCGCTGGAGCGACACCGAGGCCGGCGGTACTGACACCGTGCGAATTGTGATCGGCGCGGATGCAGGTTTGCGAGCAGCGGGTTTGCGAACAGCGGGCTTCAGCCCATCGAGCTGCAGCGGGAACTTGCGCGCCGGCCGCTCGGCAGCGCTCATTCGCTGCCTTGACCCAGCCAGTTGCGCCAGGCCGGCAAGGCGGCGTGCTCGGTCAGGTCGACCTGCAGCGGCGTGATCGAAACCTGCGCGTTCGCGGTGGCGTGAAAGTCGGTGCCGGGGCCGGCTTCGCGCGCATCGCCTGCGGGGCCGATCCAGTACATCGTGTCGCCGCGCGGGCTGCTCTGGCGGATCAGCGGCTCGCTGGCGTGGCGCCGGCCCAGGCGCGTGACGACGCGCGGCAGGCTCTCGGCATCGGCGCGGTTTGGGATGTTGACGTTGAGCAGCCACGGCGCGTTCGCGGGCGGCGCTCGAAGCACGTGTTCGATGATGCTGCGCGCCACACGGGCCGCGCTGTCGAGGTTGCCCCAGCCTTTGTCGACCTGCGAGAACGCGATCGACGGGATGCCGAACAGAAAGCCCTCCATCGCCGCGGCCACGGTGCCGGAGTACAGCGTGTCGTCGCCCATGTTGGCGCCGTTGTTGATGCCTGAGACCACCAGGTCGGGCCGCTTCGGCAGCACGCCGGTGAGCGCCAGGTGCACGCAGTCGGACGGCGTGCCGTTCACGTACAGGAAGCCGTTGCTCGCGGTGTGCACGCTGAGCGGCCGGCCGAGCGTGAGCGAGTTCGAGGTGCCGCTGGCGTTTTGCTCGGGGGCGATGATGTCGAGCTCGCCAAGGCCTTCGCAGGCCTTCACGAGTGCGGCCAGGCCGGGTGCAAGATAGCCGTCGTCGTTGGCGATGAGGATGCGCATGGAGCGGATTGTAGGGAGTCGTCACGTCGGCGACGCGGTCTGACAACTGCGCTGTCTATCATCGGCGACGCCCCCAAACGGAGACTGAACACCATGCATGCCTGGCTCTGCGAGAACCCCGTCGGCGTTGATGCGCTGACCTGGAAAGAACTGCCCACACCCGAGCCGCAGGCCGATGAAGTGCGCATCGCGATCCGCGCCGCGAGCCTGAACTTCCCGGACATCCTGATCGTCCAGAACAAGTACCAGATGAAGCCGCCGCTGCCCTTCGTGCCGGGGTCGGAATATGCCGGCGTGGTCGAGGCCGTGGGTGCCGGCGTCGCGAACTTGAAGGTCGGCGACGCGGTGGCGGCGTTCGGCGGCACCGGTGGCTTTGCGACGCATGCGGTCGTGAAGGCCGCCGTGGTGCAGCCCCTGCCTGCGGGCTTTGCGTTCGACGACGCTTCCGCCTTCGTGCTCACCTATGCCACCACGCACCACGCGCTGCTCGACCGGGCCGCGTTGAAGGCCGGTGAAACCGTGCTCGTGCTCGGCGCGGCCGGCGGTGTGGGCACGGCGGCGATCCAAATCGCCAAGGCGGTGGGCGCCCGCGTGATCGCGGCCGCATCCAGCGACGAGAAGTGCGCGTTGTGCAACTCGCTCGGGGCCGACGCGACGATCAACTACAGCACCGCGAACATCCGCGACGAGCTGAAGGCGCTCACGGCCGGCAAGGGCCCCGACGTGGTCTATGACCCGGTGGGCGGCGCCCTGGCCGAGCCCGTGTTCCGCTCGATCGCATGGCGCGGCCGCTACCTGGTGGTGGGTTTCGCACAAGGCGGCATTCCCGCGCTGCCGTGGAACCTGGCGCTGCTCAAGGGCGCCTCGATCGTTGGCGTGTTCTGGGGCGAGTTCGCACGCCGCGAGCCGAAGGCGAATGCGGCGGCATTGATGGAGCTGGCGCAGTGGTACGCCGCCGGCAAGGTCAAGCCGGTGATCGACCAGCGCATGCCGATGAGCGAGCTGAAAGCCGCGTTCGCGCACATGGGCAGCCGCAAGGTGATGGGCAAGCTCGTGATGGTCAACGGCTGAGTGATCGGCTGGCCGATCAGCCCGCTCTTGGGCACCGGCGCGCAAGGTCGATGCGCTACCATCCTTCGCTCACAAGAACACAAGGCGCATTGGCATGGCCGTCAAGGTATTGATCGTCGAGGACAACCCGGTCGCGCGCAGCTTCCTGACGCGCGTGGTGCGGGAGAGTTTCTCCGACGCCTTGCTCATCACCGAAGCCGGTGACCTTGAAACAGCACGCCGCCAGATCGATCAACAGCGCGCAGGCGAGCCGGCCTCGGAGCCGTTCAAGCTGATCCTCGTCGACCTCGAACTGCCCGATGGCAACGGCATGGAACTGCTCGCCGAACTGGTGCAGTACCCGGCCACGAAGATCGTCACCACTTTGTACTCTGACGACGACCACCTGTTCCCTGCGTTGCAGTGCGGAGCCGACGGCTACCTGCTGAAGGAAGACCGCTTCGAGGTGCTGGTCGAGGAGCTGCAGAAGATCGTTCGCGGGCAACCGCCGCTGTCGCCTGCCATCGCGCGGCGGCTGCTCACGCACTTCCGCCACGGACCGCTCGGCGCGGGTGGGGCCGGTGGCGGCGCCGCCAGCCACTCGGAGCGGATGCCGCTGTCGTCAGGCTTCCAGAGCAGCCGGCCGATGCCGCTGGGCCGCGGCGCGCCGCTCGACCATGAACGCCTGACGCCGCGCGAGAGCGAGGTGCTGACGTACCTCAGCAAAGGCTTCACGATCAAGGAGATCGCGAGCCTGATGGGCATCAAGTGGTTCACCGTGAACGACCACATCAAGTCGATCTACAAGAAGCTCAACGTCTCGAGCCGCGCCGAGGCGGCGGTGCTGGCAAGCAAGCAAGGCCTGGTGTGACCACGGTCGTGCGCCGGTGATCGTGTGCTTGTGAGCCTGCACCCGAGCTGACCGTGCTGAAGAACGGCCCAGCGCCCACGGCACCCGCCGCTGGGCCCACTGCCACCACCGGCCGGCAGAACACCTGGCCCAGCCGCACGTCGCCGACGTGGACGGGCCAGCCCAGCGGCTTGTTCGACTCCGAACTCGACGCGCCGCTCAACCACCCGACCGCCGAGGCGGCGGCCGCTGGCCTGCCGCGCTGGACCGGCTGGCGCCTGCGCCTGCTGGTCGGCGGCGCACTGCTCGGCTGCGTGCTCTGGCTCGGCCTGCTGCGCACGTTGATGGCGACGCCGCATCTCGATGCCGTGTGGCGCGCTACCGGCAACACGCCGGCGGCCATCGAGCTCGTGTCGAGCCGGGAACCCGCGCTTGCGGCGCATGCCGGCAAGGTGCTTGTCGGCATCGTCGGCGGGGCGGCTTCGGTGGCGCTTACCGACGCGAGCCCGATGCAGCAATCGCCGCGCTGGCAGGTCCGCGACGCCGCCCGCCAGCAGATGCAGGCGGTGCACAAACAACTCGCGGCCGCGCTGGCTCAGCCGCGCGTCAAGCTGTTCTTCGCCGATGGCGCACAGGTGGAGGTGTCACCGCAGCCGCGTGGCCTGACCGGGTTGCCGCTGCCGTTCTGGTTGTTGTCGGCGTTCGGGCTGGCGCTCTACGTGATGGGCTTGGTCGTGGCACTCGGGCACCTGAGCGCGCGCCACTTGCTCTACGGCGTGATGGCACTGTGCCAGTCCGGCAACATGGTCTTCATGGCCATCGAGTCGGTGTTCGATTTCGGGCTGGCCGCACCGTTTGCGCGCTTGGACATGCCAGTGCGCATGGCGCTCGACCTGATCACCGCCGCCGCGCTCGTGAGTGCCGCCTGCCTGCACCCGCGGCGCCTTCCGGGCTCGGGTTGGCTGGCCCTCGCCGGGTGGGGCCTGGCGCTCGGGCTGGTGGGTGCGCATGCGGCCGGTGGGGTCACCCACGTGTGGTGGTGGACACAGGGCACGGTGATCGCATTGCTGCTGATGGCCATTGCGCTGCTGAGCTGGTCGTACCAGATCGAGCCGCACCCGTTCGCGGTTGTGATGCGCCGCTTCAGTGTGCTGACCGTGGTCACCTGGTCGCTGCTGACCGCCGCAATCGCAGTGGCCGTCGGCGTGCCCGGGACGCCACCCAACGTGGCCGACGTGGGCTCACTGGTCTGGTACGTGTTTCTCGGCGCGCTGCTGATGCTCGTGCCGTTCCTGGCTCGGTCCCAGGGCGTCATGCACGAGTTCGCGCTGATCGCGGCCATCACCACCGTGGCCACTTCGCTCGACCTGCTGTTCGTGGCGGGGCTGTCGCTCGACCGGTTCACGTCGCTCGCGTTGTCGCTGGCCATGGCGCTGGCGGTCTATGCCGCAGCGCGTCAGTGGATCCTGATCCAGGCGCGCGCCAGCAGCAGCTTGACCACCGAGCGCATGTTCGAGCAGCTCTACCGCATCGCGCGCGAGGTCGAGGCCCAGCCCGAGCGCACGCCGGCATTGCTGTCGCAGTTGCTGAGCGAGCTGTTCGAGCCGCTCGACATCACTGTCGTCGAACGGCGCGTCGGGCAGAGCCGCCTTGCCGGCGATGGCTCGAGCCTGCTGGTGCCGGTGCCGAACCTGAGCGGCGACGCCGGCGCGCCGCGCAGCGCGCTGATGGTGCGGTTCGCGCAGCGCGGGCGCCGGTTGTTCACATCGGAAGACGCCCGCTTTGCGAACCGCATCGTCGAGCAGCTCAAGCGCGCGGTGCACTTCGACAAAGCCGTCGAGCAAGGCCGCAAGGAGGAGCGCCTGCGCCTCGCGCAAGACCTGCACGACGACATCGGCGCGCGCCTGCTCACGCTCATGTACAAGGCCCAGTCGCCCGAGATGGAAGACTACGTGCGCCACACGCTGCAAGACCTGAAGACGCTCACGCGAGGCCTGGCGGCATCGAACCACCGCCTCTCGCACGCCGCAGCGGAATGGAAGACCGACCTCGCGCACCGCCTGTCGGCCGCACACGTGGAGCTGAAGTGGTCGTTCGTGTTTGACAACGACATCCTGCTGACGGTGGTGCACTGGTCGGCACTGACGCGCGTGTTGCGTGAGCTGGTGAGCAACGCGATCGCGCACTCACAGGCGCAGCAACTCGAAGTCGACTTCCGCCTTGAGAACGACCGCATCGAACTCACCATCACCGACAACGGCATCGGCCGCAACCCCCGCGCGTGGTCCCACGGCCTCGGCCTGGGCGGCGTGCGCAAGCGCGTCAAGCAACTCGGCGGCGACGTCGAATGGCGCGAAGCGGGAACGCAGGGGATCAGTTGCCGGGTGACGATACGGGAGCTGTCGGCGCGGTGGTGAGTGCGGTGCTGACTGAGTACGCTCGTCGCTGCGGTCGTGCGCCATGCCAGAAACGAAAACGGCCTCCTGAAAAGGGAGGCCACTGCCGGCGAAACTCGAATCAGATGGGGTGGCTGATGGGGCTCAGCGACCATCTCCACAAGTCGTCGATTTGAAAATACTTTTCAGCCAGCGACGGTAGGTGCAGGCACGCAGCTGCCGCGCACGGCGATTCGCCCGTCACGCGGCAACCGAGGCGTCAAGAGACGGGCGGGCGCGGCAACAGTCCAGTCTGCCGGCGCGACCATCGAGCCACCTTGGCAATCAGCTTGTCGCGATCAACCGGTTTCACCACGAAGTCGGCGGCCCCGGCGCTCAGGCTGTCGACGACGACACTGCCTTCGCTCCTGCCCGTCAACATGATCACGGCCACGTTGGCGAACGAGGGCAACGCCTTGAGGCGACGCGTCGTTTCGATGCCATCCATGTCCGGCATCTGCACGTCCATGAGGACGAGGTCCGGAAGGGTCTTGCGCATGAGGCTCAGCGCCTGTGCGCCGCTGCCGGCCAAGACGAGCCGGTAGTTTTCCGGCTCCAGGATCCTGGCCACGGTCAGTCGCGCTGGAAGTCGTCATCGTCCACGATCATGATCGTTGGCGGGATCTGGTCTGCCATCTCGTTCAGGGCGCGGGCCGTTTCCAGGTACGGTGCGCATTCCTGCCGGATCTCGTCGATCCAGCCCTGGATCGGCTTGAGCGATTCGTGGACTGCTCCGAAACGCTTCCGCAGGTGTTCCCCTTTGAAGTGCGCCATTGCGCGATTCAGCCCTGCGTCATTCTTGACGTGCACCACGTCGCGCATTGCGCCTTCGCTGAACTGCCTGGCGAGCCCGTCCAACGCGATGCCGACATCCTGCTCCGCCTGGTCGACGGCCCGGTCCGCCACGGCAACGCGCTGGTCAGCGAGCTTCAACTGCCGATCCAGCATGCCTTCCAGCTCCGAAAGGCGACGGGCCTGGACTGCGAACTCTGCAGCCGATGGTCCCACGTCGTCGAGGGCTCCCAGCTCGCGCAGCGCATGATGAACCGACATGCGCAACCGTGGCGCATCGTGGTTCATCGGCCAGAACAGGACGTAATCGTCGAACGACCGTGCCATGCACAGCTCGGCAACCTGCTTGACCTCCTCTTTGCCGCACAGGATGATGGTGCGGTGGCCTTGCAGGTGGATCTTGCTGCTCAACCGGTACAGCGCGACGCAATAGCGCTCGGCCTTCGCCAGCGCGTCGAAGGCCAACACCAGCACCCGGGGCAGCCGTTGGTCGTAGTCTTCCACGACCCTGCCCGGATCGGTGCTGACGAAGACCTTGTCGAAGCTGCCGGACAGGAGCTTCTTGACCAGATCTGCGTCGGTTGCGTTGTCCGAGGCGATCAGGATGGATGGGGTGGTTCGGGCCGGAGTGTTCAAGGTGAAGGCCCGCGTTTACCCGACGATCTCAAGGCGTGATCCAAACCGTGCTTCCCAAACGGGGATCCAGCGAGGCACCTCATCCGCGGGCATCGGCTTGGCGATGAAATACCCCTGCGCCAGGCCGCAACCCGTGCGCCGCAGAAGGTCCCAGTCGTCCTGGTCTTCCACCCCCTCGGCGACGACGTCCATGCCCAGCTGCCGGGCCAGGCCCAGGCTGGCGTCGTAGATCGCCCGCAGCGTGTCGTTCACATGCGCACCATGCACAAAGCTGCGGTCGACCTTCAGTTCGTCAAACGGGAAGTTGCGCAGTTGGGCAAGCGACGAGTGTCCGGTTCCGAAGTCGTCGATCGACAGGCTGAAGCGCTTCAGGCGCAGCCGCGTCAGCACTTCGAGCGGAACCCGCAGGTCCTTCACCAGCCGGCTCTCGGTCACTTCCAGCACCACATCCTCGGGCGGGACGCCGGCCGCATCCGCCAGTTCGGCCACGAGCTGCGGAAAGTCCAGCGCGGCGAGGTCGTCCATCGACACGTTGACGGACACCCGCAGGCCGAGCCCGCGGTCGCGCCAACGACGGGTGTCGGCCAGTGCCTCGCGCAGCACGACTGCAGTGAGGTCGCCGGGCCTCGGCGCTGTCGATCTGCGATTCGGCAGCGCCGCCGTCGACGATGGTGCCTGCCACTCCCGGACCGGCAGCCCAGGTCGAAAAGTTGAGCGCCTGACCGCCGACGCGCAGCCATTGCCCGGTCAGCAGAGCGCCCAGATTCAAGCGCGGATAGCGGCTGGCGCGTGCGGCGCCGATGTCGGACCAGGCCGCAGCAGCCTCACGCTGTGCCGTGGCGACACTGGGGTGCGATGCCAACACGGGGGTGCGATGCCAACACTGCCGCCGGCAATTCGAGTTGCACAGTGGGTACTTCAGGGACGACAACGCCGATCTCGAATCTCAACGGCGCAGCGCAGGACCTTCCAGGCAGCTCGCCCGTCAACGTGCGGGGCGTTGCACCGAGTCGCGGCGGCGCAGAAAGCTGCGCGCGGACAAGGCCGGCCTGCAGTCCCGTCAGCGCAACCAGGGCGTTGACGTCGAGGCGGCAGCCCTGTCCTTGCGTGATGGCATCGGTGCGGGCAACGGCCACGTCGCTGGCAGCCCGGGCTGCGTCGGCTGCTGCAGCCATGCCAACGGTCACACGGCGGCGTACCAATGCCTCGCGACAACCTGCGCGACGAGTGCCACTTGCGTGCTCTGCGCATCGGCGCTGCGCGCGTCGAGTCGCCATTGCGCGGCTTCGCGGCCGGCGCGAATTCGACCGTAGAGGTCGAGCTCCCAGTTGAAACTCAAGCCCAGCGTGCCGACCGATCCCACCTGCGTGCTGCTGCTGTTGCTGGACACCTGGCTGCTGCTGCGGATGATCGATGCGTTGCCGGCTACGGTGGCGTTGCTTTGAGCGTCCCGCGCTGGCACGGCGGCCAGTGACGCGGCACGCGCGGTGTTGCGCAGCGATGCACGATGATCGATTGCGCGGTCTTACCGGCTACTTACTGCCGCCTCGGTTCGGCCAAGAGCGGCCAAGAGGTGCACCAACCAGCTTCACAGCACGGCCCTATCACCCGACCGTTGGACTCGCTTGGGGTAGCGGCCCGTCTATGGGAAGCACGTCGAAAGCGACGCTGTTCTCCTCAAATCCGGACCGGCAGCCAGTGCTTGCGAGGAGGCGCTGAGTTCTTCCGATTCAAGAGAGGCCCCGCCGCTGACACGGTGGGTTCGGCGCTGGCAACATCTCCCGTCATGGACACCCTGACCCCACGTCGCGACCACGCGGGCGCAATTGAGCCCCTTTCGCTGCCTACCCTTGCGCCGGAGTCGGCGTCGGAAAGAGCGTCGGCATGCCCTGCTGATGGCGTGCTGACCGTGCTGTACGACGGCGCCTGTCCGCTCTGCCGGCGCGAGATCTCGCTGTACCGCGGCCTGTCGGCTGCGCAGCCCGTGGCCTACGTGGATGTCAGCGATACGGCAGTCCCACTGCCGGACGGCCCGACGCGTGCCGAGTTGCTGTCGCGATTTCATGTGCAGCAAGCCGACGGCACGCTGCACAGTGGCGCACGCGGCTTCGTCGCTTTGTGGGCGCTGCTGCCGGGCTGGCGCTGGCTGGCCGAGCCGGCGCGAGTGCCTGGCGCAACGCCGTTGATGGAATGGTGCTACTGCGCTTTCTTGCGCCTGCGGCCACTGTTGCAGCGCGTTGCCGCAGCCTTCGAGCCGCCGACGCTCCATGTGCCCCCGTCGATGATCGGCGATCTGCGCAGCGACCATGCCGGCGAGACGGGCGCTGTGTGGATTTACCGCGGCATCCTGGCCGGCTCTCGCGATGTTGGCGTTCGTGCATTCGCGCAACGGCACCTTGCCACGGAGGAGGAGCACTTGCGATTGTTCGTGCCGTTGCTGCCATGGCCGCAACGCAGCCGGCTGTTGCTGCCTTGGCGCATGGCCGGCTTCCTCGCTGGCGCGCTGCCGGCTTTGGCCGGACCGCGCGCCGTGTACGGCACCATCGCCGCCGTCGAAACCTTCGTCGACCGGCACTACCAGGAGCAGATCGACCACATCGATGCGCTGTCTGCGGCCGACCGAGCAGCCGCCGTGCCTTTGCGCGCCTTGCTGGAACGCTGCCAAGCTGACGAATGCCACCACCGCGACGAGGCTCAGGCTTTTCAGGCGGGAAGCGGGGGGCCGGTGCTCCGAGCCTGGTGTGCGCTGGTCGGCGCCGGGTCTGCTGCGGCCGTGCTGTTGGCGCGGACGGTTTGAGCCGGCGCGCAACCCCAAAGTTCAGCTGCCTGTCTTCGCACCCAGCCTTGAGGTCACCGGAGGGCGTCGGTCAAGTCTCGCCAGTGCAGAAAGGCCGCTTGCTTCAAACAGCCGATACGTCAGTCGCTCAGCGGGCCACCCCGAAGTTCATGGTGCAGGCTGCGACCCGGCTGACAACCAGGCCTGAACGGCCCAGCGTGGGGTGTCCACTGCTGCGCATCAAAACACCATCTCACCAGCGACATCGATCATCGTGCCGGTGACCCATGCGGTATCGGCAGAGACGGCATAGGACACGGCGGCGGCGATGTCAGCAGGCTGGCCGACGCGCCCGAGTGGCGTCTTGGCGACCAGGAAGTCGGTGATGCCTTTGGCCGACTCGGCGTTGCCCTCGGTCGCGACGAACCCGGGCGCGATGCCCACCACAAGGATGTTGCGCGGGCCGAGTTCCATGCCGAGCGAGCGTGTCAACACGTCGACCGCTCCCTTGGTGCCGCAGTAGACATGCCCCATGGGGTACAGGCTCTTGGCGAGGCCCGAGCTGATGTTGATCACCATGCAGGGGCACCCGCGGAACAAGGTGGGAAACCGGAAAAAAGCCGCCTGACGAGAGCGGCTTGTTCAACTTTGGAGGCGCGGCCCAGAGTCGAACTGGGCTGACCGGATTTGCAATCCGGGGCATAACCGCTTTGCTACCGCGCCGTTGTGATTTCACTCAAATTCGAAACAGAAAAAAGGGAAGCGCTGGGCTTCCCTTTTTCAGAACTGGAGCGGGAGAAGAGGCTCGAACTCTCGACCTCAACCTTGGCAAGGTTGCGCTCTACCAACTGAGCTACTCCCGCATCTACCGCAAGGGCGTTGACCACATTGCGAAGACCATCAGTATACATCGAAAATCTTGAATCCCGCAAGTGGCAGTCTTGTCCACCGAGGGGTGAGCCTGGAGCCGGGCGCGGGATTCCAATGAGGAATGAGCCTCAGGGGGTCAGGGGTTGGCAATGAGGCGGCTGAGTGGCAACTCGCCGCCGGAGCGAGTCGATCATCGAGCGGATGGTGATCGACATGAACGAAGCGCAGGTGCGCACCCGCCCGCACAGATTGAATTCCCCTACGGGCCCGCCCACGGAGAAGTCGATGAACAAAGAACCGCAAGAACCGAGACCAATACACTGACCTTGTCCACAAGCGATCGACTCGCTACGCCTCGTGGATCCCAGACCGCTCCAGGCTCATACCTGAATTGGAAACGACTGGGGCTCGTTGCCTCAGTGAGTCAACAACTCCGTGCCAGGCAAGGGCGTTGCGGGCGCCGCAGCCTCTGCGGGTTTGGCCGGCTCTTCGTCGGGCAAGGGTTGTGGCACGGTCTCTAGGGCGACCTCGAGGACACGATCAATCCACTTGACGGGAACGATCTCGAGGTGGTTCTTGACGTTCTCTGGAATGTCCTGCAAGTCCTTGACGTTCTCTTCCGGGATGATGACCGTCGTGATGCCGCCGCGGTGCGCGGCCAGCAGCTTTTCCTTCAGTCCACCGATCGCGGTGACTTCACCACGCAGGGTGATCTCGCCTGTCATCGCTACGTTGGCACGCACCGGAATGCCGGTCAGTGCCGACACGAATGCGGTCGTCATCGCGGCACCTGCACTCGGGCCGTCCTTGGGCGTTGCGCCGTCGGGCACGTGGATGTGCACGTCGCGCTTCTCGAACATCTCGTCCTTGATGCCCAGGCGGCGTGCGCGGCTGCGAACCACCGAACGGGCGGCTTCGACCGATTCCTTCATGACGTCGCCAAGTTGGCCGGTGCGAATGATGTTGCCCTTGCCGGGCATCACGGCCGCTTCGATGGTCAGCAGATCGCCACCCACTTCGGTCCACGCCAAGCCGACCACCTGACCGACCTGGTTCTTCTTCTCTGCCTGCCCGTAGTTGAACTTGCGAACACCGAGGTAGTCGTTCAAGTTCTCGTCTGTCACGACGATTTTGCCGGTCACCTGCTTGAGCTGGATCGCCTTCACCACCTTGCGGCAGATCTTGCTGATTTCGCGCTCCAGCGAGCGGACTCCAGCTTCGCGCGTGTAGTAACGAATGATGCCGCGCACCGCTGATTCGGTGAGCTCCATCTCCTCGTCCTTGACGCCGTTGTTCTTGGCCTGTTTGGGTGACAGGTACTTCAAAGCGATGTTGAGCTTCTCGTCTTCGGTATAGCCCGACAGTCGGATCACTTCCATCCGGTCGAGCAGGGCCGGAGGAATGTTCATTGAGTTCGAGGTGGCGATGAACATCGTGTCGGACAAGTCGAAGTCGACCTCGACGTAGTGATCGCTGAACGTGTGGTTCTGCTCCGGGTCCAGCACTTCGAGCAACGCAGAAGACGGGTCGCCGCGGAAGTCCATGCCGAGCTTGTCGATCTCGTCGAGCAGGAACAGCGGGTTCTTCGTTCCCGCCTTCGTCAGGCTCTGCAATACCTTGCCCGGCATCGAGCCGATGTAGGTGCGGCGGTGTCCCCGAATCTCGGCTTCGTCACGCACGCCCCCGAGCGCCATGCGCACGAACTTCCGACCCGTTGCGCGCGCCACGCTCTGGCCGAGCGAGGTCTTGCCCACACCAGGCGGGCCCACAAGGCAAAGGATCGGCGACTTGACCTTCTCGACACGTTGCTGAA
Organism: Rhizobacter sp.; assembly: GCA_031385155.1. Classification (GTDB taxonomy): domain Bacteria; phylum Pseudomonadota; class Gammaproteobacteria; order Burkholderiales; family Burkholderiaceae_C; genus LMDS01. The sequence goes on along the minus strand of JANNBF010000084.1, from coordinate 22,200 downwards.
CCGCGAGGTACTCGAGGATGCGGTCCTTGACCTTGTCGAGACCGTAGTGGTCCTCATCGAGCACGGCGGCGGCGAAGGCCAAGTCGTGCTTGATCTTCGTCTTCTTCGACCACGGCAGGTTGACGAGCGTGTCGATGTAGTTGCGCACCACCGTCGCTTCCGCCGACATCGGCGACATCAGCTTCAGCTTCTTGAACTCGGCGTCGACTTTCTTGCGCGCGTCCTTCGGCATCTTGGCGGCGATGATCTTCTTCTCGAGCTCCTCCATGTCGGCGCCTTCTTCGCCGTCGCCCAGTTCCTTCTGGATCGCCTTGACCTGCTCGTTGAGGTAATACTCGCGCTGGCTCTTTTCCATCTGGCGCTTCACGCGGCCACGGATGCGCTTTTCGACTTGGAGGATGTCGACTTCATGTTCGAGTTGTTCGAGCAGCTTTTCCAGGCGCTTGTCCACCGCATACAGGTCGAGCACCGATTGCTTGTTCTCGAGCTTCAGCGGCAGATGCGCAGCAATCGTGTCTGCCAGCCTGCCTGCGTCATCGATGCCGGCAATGGAGGTGAGGATTTCCGGGGGGATCTTCTTGTTCAGCTTGACGTACTGGTCGAACTGCTGCGTCACGGCGCGACGCAATGCCTCGATCTCCGGCTTTGTATCGACTTCGGGTGGCACTGGCGTCAGGTCGGCAACGAAGTACTCGCCGTTGTCGGTGATGCTGTGGGTATTGGCGCGCTGGATGCCTTCGACCAGCACCTTGACGGTGCCATCGGGCAGCTTGAGCATTTGCAGAATGCTCGACACGCAGCCCACCTCGAACATGTCATCGGGCTTGGGCTCGTCCTTGCCCGCAGCCTTTTGGGCGACGAGCATGATCTGCCGGCCGGCATCCATGGCCACTTCGAGCGCCTTGATCGACTTGGGGCGGCCCACGAACAGTGGGATCACCATGTGGGGGAAGACAACCACGTCGCGAAGCGGCAGCAGCGGCAGCGTGATCTGTTCAGCAGGTAAAACGGGATGTCCGGACATAGTGAACCCTTTCAGTCTCAAACCGATTTAGGGTTTGAGAGGTCAATTGCAAGGTGCCCTCAGGCGCTCGGCCCTTGGCGCATACCGGACTGTTGCCTCTTCAGGCGCTTGCCTTCTGATCGCGGTAAACGAGTAGCGGCTTCGCGTCGTCTTCGATGGTGTGTTCGTCGAGCACGACCTTCGCCACGCCGTCGAGCGTTGGCAACTCGAACATCGTGTCGATCAGTGACTGCTCCATGATCGAACGCAAGCCACGCGCGCCGATCTTTCGCTTCAGCGCCTTGCGGGCAATCGCCTGCAAGGCCGAAGGACGGATCTCGAGTTCGACACCGTCCATCGCGAACAGCTTCTGGTACTGCTTGACCAGCGCGTTCTTCGGCTCGGTCAGGATACGCACCAGTGCGTCATCGGTGAGTTCACCAAGCGTCGCAACGACCGGCAGGCGGCCCACCAACTCGGGGATGAGGCCGAACTTGATCAGGTCCTCCGGCTCCACGTCGCAGAACACCTCGGACACGCGCTTTTCGCTCTTCGTGTGCACCGTGGCACCGAAGCCGATCCCCGACTTCTCGGAGCGGTTCTGAATGACCTTTTCCAACCCATCGAACGCGCCGCCGCAGATGAACAGAATGTTGGTCGTGTCGATCTGCAGGAAGTCTTGATTCGGGTGTTTGCGCCCACCCTGCGGTGGCACCGAAGCCATCGTCCCTTCGACGAGCTTGAGCAGCGCTTGTTGCACTCCCTCACCCGACACGTCACGCGTGATCGAGGGGTTGTCGGCCTTGCGGCTGATCTTGTCGATCTCGTCGATGTAGACGATGCCGCGCTGCGCTTTCTCGACGTCGTAGCCGCAGTTCTGCAGCAGCTTCTGGATGATGTTCTCGACGTCCTCGCCGACGTAGCCCGCTTCGGTGAGCGTGGTGGCGTCGGCGATCACGAACGGCACGTTGAGGAGACGAGCGAGCGTCTGGGCGAGCAAGGTCTTGCCCGAACCCGTGGGGCCGATGAGCAGGATGTTGCTCTTCGACAGCTCGATCTCGTCCTTGGTGCGACTCATGTGCTTGAGTCGCTTGTAGTGGTTGTAGACCGCGACCGACAGGGTGCGCTTGGCCACGTCCTGCCCGATCACATACTGGTCGAGACTTGCCTTGATCTCGCTCGGCATCGGCAAATCGGACTTGGCCGACTTGGCTTCCGCGCTCTCGGCCGGCACTTCATCACGAATGATGTCGTTGCACAGCTCTATGCACTCGTCGCAGATGAACACCGACGGACCGGCGATGAGCTTCTTAACCTCGTGCTGGCTCTTTCCGCAGAAGGAGCAGTAGAGGACTTTCTCGCTCGAAGAGCCTTTTTTGTCGGCCATGGACGTCGCTTTTCTGGGGGCGCAATGAATGTGTGAACCAATGATAGTTCAAAAGAAAACGGGGCCTTTGCTGCAAGAAAGGCCCCTTTTGGCGTGTTGTTGACCCAGCGCGCCACCGCGCGCCAGTGATCAGGCGCCGGGCGGGGCGGCGCGCTGCGTCAACACCTGGTCGATCAGGCCGTAGGCCTTCGACTCTTCAGGGTCCATGAAGAAGTCGCGCTCCATGTCGGCGCGGATCTTCTCCAGCGGCTGCCCAGTGCGCTCGGCATAGATCTTGTTCAACTGCTCGCGGGTCTTGAGGATCTCGCGCGCGTGGATCTCGATATCGGTGGCCTGACCCTGCGCGCCGCCCGATGGCTGGTGGATCATCACGCGCGAGTTGGGCAGCGAAAACCTTTTGCCCTTCGCACCCGCCATCAGCAGGAACGAGCCCATGCTCGCTGCCAGGCCAACACACATCGTCGACACATCGGGCTTGATGAATTGCATCGTGTCGAAGATCGACATGCCGGCGCTCACCGAGCCACCCGGCGAGTTGATGTAGAAGTGGATGTCCTTGTCTGGGTTCTCGCTCTCGAGGAAGAGCAACTGCGCGACCACCACGCTGGCCGACTGGTCGTTCACCGGCCCGACCAGAAAGATGATGCGCTCGCGCAGCAGCCGGCTGTAGATGTCATAGGCGCGTTCACCGCGACCCGAGGTTTCGATGACCATGGGAACCAGCCCCAGGTCGTTGGTATCCAGCGCGCTCATGGCACTCCTTGCGGTGAAAGTTGAATGAGATGTTGGGGCTAATTATGTCGCCACAAGGCGCGCGCACCTGAGCGCACGCGGCATTGAAAAAGGGCGCTCACCTCGCGGCGGCGCCCCGGCTTCATCAGGCAGCGTTTCAGCCGGCCATCAGTTCGTCAAACGGCAGCAGCTTGTCAGCGACCTTGGCCTTGCTCAACACGAATTCGGCCACGTTGTTCTCGACCACGACGGCCTCGACTTCGGCCATGCGCTGGCGGTCGCCCAGGTACCAGCGCACCACCTCGGAAGGCTTCTCGTAGCTTTGGGCCATCTCTTCGATGTGCGCCTGAAGCTGGTCCGGCTTGGCCTGCAAGTTGTTGGAGCGGACGAGTTCGCCCACCACGAGCCCGAGGCGCACGCGCTTCTCTGCTTGAGGCTGGAAGATTTCGGCCGGGATCGGCGCCGTCTCGGCGTCCTTCACGCCGCGCTTCTTCAAGTCCGCGCGCGCAGCTTCGACCATGCGCTCGGTCTCGCCGGCGACCAGCGCCTTGGGCACGTCGAGTTCAGCGACCTTCACCAGCGCGTCCATCACGCTGGCCTTGTTGCGGGCCAGCACGCGGAACTTGACTTCACGCTCCAGGTTCTTCTTGACGTCGGCGCGCAGGCCCTCGACGGTTGCGTCGGCAATGCCCAGTGACTTGGCAAACGCCTCGTTCACTTCTGGCAGGTGCTGCGCCTCGATCTTCTTCAGCGTGACCAGAAAATCGGCTTCCTTGCCCGCCACGTCCTTGCCTTGATAGTCGGCCGGGAACTGCAGCGGAAATGTCTTCGATTCGCCCGACTTCATGCCGCGCACGGCGCTGTCGAACTGCTCGAGCATCTGGCCTTCGCCGATGATGAACTGGAAGGCTTCGGCCTTGCCGCCATCGAACGGCACGCCGTCGATCTTGCCTTCGAAGTCGATCGTCACGCGGTCGCTCACTGCAGCGCCTTCGGCTGCCGGACGCTGCGCGAACGTGCGGCGCTGCTTGCGCAGGATGTCGACCGTCTTGTCGATCGCGGCTTCGGTGACCTCGGTGGCCACGCGCTCCACATCGGCGCCGGCGAGGTCGCCGAGCTTGACCTCGGGGTACACCTCGAACGTGGCGTCGAACGACACCTGGCCTTCGGGTGCGCCTTCCTTCTCGGTGATGCGCGGGGCGCCGGCGACGCGCAGCTTGGCTTCGTCCACCGCCTCGGAGAAGACCTGCCCGACCTTGTCGTTCATCACTTCGTAGTGCACCGAGTAGCCGTAGCGCTGCGCGACCACGCTCATCGGCACCTTGCCGGGGCGAAAGCCATCGGCCTTGACCGTGCGCGACAGGCGCTTCAGGCGCGACTCGACTTCGGTGTTGATCGTGGTGGTGGGCAGCGTGAGCGTGATGCGACGCTCGAGCTTCTCAAGGGTTTCGACTTGAACGGACATGATGAAAGGGCTCTTTCTCGATTGCTGGTGCGCGGGGGGGGACTCGAACCCCCACACCATCGCTGGCGTCAGGACCTAAACCTGGTGCGTCTACCAATTTCGCCACCCGCGCGACGGACAAACAGGACGGCGGGGTCGCTGTGCGACCCCTTCTGTTTTTGGGCTGCTTTTTGGCAAGTTTGCGATTTTAGCTTGATGCCGCCGCACGCTCCGGCAGCCGCTCTGGCAGCTTCACACGGAACCAGGCGGCATACATCGCCGGCAAGGCCAACAGCGTGAGGACCGTGGCGACCACCAGCCCGCCCATGATGGCCACCGCCATGGGGCCCCAGAACACGCTGCGCGACAGCGGGATCATCGCCAGCACCGCCGCAGCTGCCGTCAGCACGATGGGCCGGAAGCGGCGCACGGCAGCCTCCACAATGGCGTCCCAGGCCGGCACGCCGCGGGTGCGGTCCTGCTCGATCTGGTCGATCAGGATCACCGAATTGCGCATGATCATGCCGGCCAGCGCGATCACGCCCAGCAGCGCCACGAAGCCGAACGGACGGTTCAGCAGCAGCAGCGCACCGGCCACGCCGGCGATGCCAAGAGGCGCCGTAAGGAACACCAGCACGGCGCGGCTGAAGCTGTGCAATTGCAGCATCAACAGCGTGAACATGATGAACAGCATCAAGGGCGCACCGGCTGCGATCGAGCCTTGCCCCTTGCTGCTTTCTTCGACCGCGCCAGCAACGTCGATGCGGTAGCCGGGCAGCATCTTCGCGCGCAGCGGCTCGAACAGCGGGTTCAGTTGCGCGGTGACGGTGGCACCTTGCAGGCCCTCGACGATGTCGCCCTGCACGGTGGCGGCATAGTCGCGCCCTTCACGCCACAGCACGCCCGGCTCCCACACGAAATTGGCCTTCGCGATCTGTGCCAACGGGATGCTTCGGCCGGTTGTGGTGGGCGCATAGGCATTGGCCAGGTCGGTGATCGCATTGCGCTCATCGAGCGGTTGGCGAAGCACGATGTCGATGAGCTTGTCGCCGTCCCGGTACTGGCCCACGTTGGTGCCGCTGTTAATGGCACGCGCCGCCTGCGCGATGGACTGGCTCGACACGCCCAGCGCGCGGGCTTTGTCTTGATCGATGTCCAGCTGCAAGGCCTTAACCGACTCATTCCAGTTGTCGTTGATGCCGCGCATGTTCGGGTTGCCTCGCATGATCGCCTTGACCTCGTCGGCGTAGATGCGCACCTTCGCAGCGTCCGGCCCGACCACGCGGAACTGCACCGGGTACGGCACGGGCGGCCCGTTCGGGAACACCTTGGCGCGCGCCCGCACTTCCGGGAACTCGGTGGCCAGCACCTCCGGCAACAGCTTGCGAACGCGTTCGCGCGCGGCGTTGTCTTTCGTCAGCACGATCAACTGGCTCACGTTGCTCTGCGGGAACACCTGGTCGAGCGTGAGCACGAAGCGCTCCACGCCGCTGCCCACCCAGGTGGTCACGTTGGTCACGCCGTCGATCTTCATCACGCGCGCCTCGACCCGCTTCGTGACTTCTTCGTTGGTCGCGAACGAACTGCCTTCGGGGTACCACAGGTCGATCATCACCTCCAGGCGGATCGAATCGGGGAAGAACTGCTGCTGCACCCGGCCCATGCCCACCAGGCCGAGCACCAGTGTGCCGATGGTCAGCGCAATCGTGATCCAGCGGTGCTGCACGCACCAGTTCACGGTGGCGCGAAAGCGGCCGTAGAACGGGGTGTCGAACACCTCGTGTTTCTCGGCCGCCGCCGCCACGCCTTGCTGCTTTTCCTTGAGGAAGATGGTGCCGAGGTAAGGCACGAAATACACCGAGACCCCCCACGAGATCAGGAGTGCTGCCGCCGTCACGGCGAAGATCGCGAACGTGTATTCGCCGACAGTCGATTGGGCCAGCCCGATCGGCAGGAAGCCGACCGCAGTGATGAGCGTGCCGGTGAGCATCGGCATCGCGGTCGCCTCGTACGCGAAGGTGGCCGCGCGCACCTTGTCGTAGCCCTCCTCGAGCTTGCGCACCATCATCTCGACCGCGATGATCGCGTCGTCAACGAGCAGGCCGAGCGCGATGATCAGCGAGCCGAGCGAGATCTTGTGCAGCCCCACGCCCCAGTAGTACATGGTCACGAACGTGATCGCCAACACCAGCGGGATCGTGATGCCCACCACCAGCCCCGGCCGCCAGTCGAGCGTGAACTTCCATGACCCAGGCTTGAAGTGCAGGCCCAGGCTGATGAAGCTAACCGCCAGCACGATCAGCACCGCCTCGATCAAGGTGCCCACGAACTCGTTCACCGAGCGAGACACCACGCTCGATTGGTTCTGGAACTGCGCCATCTCGATGCCCGCCGGCAGGTCGGCCCGGATCGCATCCGCCGCCACCTTCAGCGACTTGCCGAGCTGGATGATGTCGCCGCCCTTAGCCATCGAAATACCGAGCGCGATGACCTCGCGGCCCTCGTTGCGCACCTTCACCTGCGGCGGGTCTACATAAGCGCGGCGGATCTCGGCAATGTCGCCGAGCCGGAAGCTGTTGCCGCCCGCTCGAATCGAGAACGCCTTCAGCTCGTCCACCGTGTTGAACTGCCCGCCGACCCGCACCTGGATGAAGTCGGTCGGCGAGTTGATGGTGCCGGCCGACTCGACGGCGTTCTGCTGCCCGAGTTGGGCGAGCACGGTGTTGAAGTCCAGGCCCAGCTGCGCCAAGCGCTTTTGCGAGATCTCGACGAAGAGCTTTTCGTCCTGCGCACCGAACAGCGCCACCTTGTTGACGTCTTTCACCTTCAGCAACCGCTGGCGCACCCGGTCGGCCTGGTCTTTCAGTTCCTTGTAGGTGAAGCCGTCGCTCGACAGCGCATAGATCGAGCCATACACATCACCGAACTCGTCGTTGAAGAACGGCCCGACCACGCCGCCCGGCAGCGTGGCGCGCATGTCGCCGACCTTCTTGCGCACCGTGTACCAGATCTGCGCCATCTCCTTCGGCGGCGACGAGTCCTTGACCTGGAAGATGATCAGCGCCTCGCCCGGCTTCGAGTAGCTGCGGATCTTGTCGGCGTAGGGCACTTCCTGGAGCGTCTTCTCCAGCTTGTCGGTGACTTGTTCGGCCACCTGCTGCGCCGTGGCGCCGGGCCAGAACACGCGCATCGCCATCGCGCGGAAGGTGAACGGGGGGTCTTCGTCCTGCCCGAGCTGGAAGTACGCGGCCACGCCGAGCACCATCAACACGATCAGCAGGTAGCGCGTGAGCGCGGTGTGCTCCAGCGCCCACTTCGAGATGTTGAAACCCTTCGGCTTGTCGGCCGCATCGTCGGTCGGGGCGGCGGAGTGCACGGGCGCCACGTTGTCCGGAGGCCCGCTCATTTGACGCTGACCGGTGTGCCGCTGGCCGCCGATGCGGGCGGCGCGCCGGGGTCGACGTAGAACTTGACCTTCTGGCCCGGCGTGAGCACGTGAACGCCCGCCGTCACCACCACCATGCCGGGCGTCAGGCCGGCGGTGATCACCGCGTCGTTGCCATCGGCGCCAGCGAGTTGCACGGGCTGCACCTTGACCGACATCGTCGCGCGGTCCACCAGCCACACGGTGGTGCGGCCCTGCTCTTCGCGCAGCGCAGACAACGGCAGCTTCGTCACACCGGTGGCCTGCGGCAACTCGACCAGCACGGTCGCCGTCTGCCCCAGGCGCACGCCGCTTGCCACACCCGTGCCGACGTCGGCCTTGACCAGGAAGGTGCGCGTCACCGGGTCGGCAGCGGCCGAGACTTCACGGATCGTGGCCGGCAACGGCTCGGCGGTCGCGCCCCACAGGCGCACCTTGAACCGCCCCGGTTGCGCCGCCAGCGCGGTGATCAGGCTGACCTTGTCTTCGGGCACCGCGAACACCACGTCGCGAGGGCCGTCGTGCGCCAGCCTGAGCACGGGCGTACCTGCTGCGACCACCATGCCGGGCTCCACGTCCACGCCGGTGACCACGCCCGCCGCATCGGCCACCAGCGAGGCATAGCGAGCCTGATTGCCCTGCACATTCGCCTGCGCGCGGGCTTGATCGACCTGTGCCTGCGCCGACTTGACCGTGGTCTCGCGCCGCTCCAGATCGGCCGAGCTGATGAAGCCCTGATCACGCAAATCCTTGTAGCGCTTAAAGTCGGCCGCGGCCTGGTCGAGGTTCACGCGCGCCACGGCCACCGTGGCCAGCGCTGCGTCCTGGCCGAGCTTGAGGTCTTGCGGGTCGAGTTGCGCCAACACCTGGCCTGCCTTGACCACGTCACCCAGATCCACAGCCCTGCGCAGCATCTTTCCGCCAACGCGGAAGCTCAGGCGCGATTCGGTCCGGGCGCGCACTTCGGCCGCGTATTCGGCCACGCCGCCGGCACTTTGCGCTGCGACCGTTTGCGTGCGCACGGCGCGTACCGGGTCGGCAACCGGTTCGGGCTTGGAGCAGGCTGCAAGCGCTCCGATGCCAACGAGAACGATGAACAAGACGTGACGCATGGGGTGTCCTTGTGAGTGCGCGCCGCAGGCTCGCCGCATGGGTTGGCTGGGCAGCCGATGATTTAAATGACTGACCGGTCAGTAATATATGGTTGGCCTTGTGCGCTGTCAAACGTGACGCAGCTGCCGCACCGGTCACCGCCCCGCGAACAGCCGCACGGGCTGTGCCCGGCTGCGCAACGTGGACAATCGCGGCCGTGAGCATCGACCATTACGAGAACTTTCCAGTCGCATCCTTCCTGTGCCCGCCGCCACTGCGGCCGGCCGTGGCCGCCATCTACTGGTTCGCGCGCACCGCCGACGACCTGGCCGACGAAGGCGATGCCCCCGGCCCGATGCGCCTGGCGGACCTTGCCGAATACCGCACCGAGTTGGCAACGGCACGCCGTGTCGGCGAGCCACTCGCGCCGCGTTGGGCGCACGTCTTCGGCCCGTTGCGCGCCACCCTCGTCCAGCACGCCCTTCCCCACGTGCTGTTGACCGATCTGCTGAGCGCCTTCGAGCAAGACGTGGTCCAGCAGGCCTATGCGACGCGCAACGATCTGCTTGACTATTGCCGCCGCTCCGCCAACCCCGTGGGCCGGCTGCTGCTTCACCTGTACGGCGTGCAGGGCTCGCAAGCCTTGCGCCAGTCCGATGCCGTTTGCACCGCGCTGCAGCTCGCCAACTTCTGGCAAGACCTGAGCATCGACACCGCACGGGGCCGCCTGTATGCCCCTGCGGCCGACTGCGCCGAGCATGGCCTCGACCCCGGCGTGGTGCTGGCTCGCGTTGACAGCCCGCAAACCCGCGCGCTGGTCGCCGACCTCGTGGCCTGGGCCCGCAAGCTGATGCACGAAGGCGCGCCCCTCGTGCACACCGTGCCGGGTCGCGCCGGCTGGGAACTGCGGTTCGTGGTGCAAGGCGGGCTGCGCATACTCGACAAGATCGAGGTCGGTGGCTTCACGAGCCTGCAGCGCCGCCCCGTGCTGCGCTGGTTCGACGCGCCGATGCTGCTCTGGCGCGCGCTGTGGATGCGCCCGCCGCTCGCGCTCGAGAGCCTCGCATGACGCCTGAGCAATACGTTCAAGACAAGGCCGCCAAGAGCGGCTCGAGCTTCTATTACGCGTTCCTGTTCCTGCCACCACCGCGGCGCGCCGCCATCACGGCTTTCTATGCGTTTTGCCGCGAGGTCGACGACGTGGTCGATGAAGTGGCCGACCCGGGCGTGGCCGCCACCAAGCTCGCGTGGTGGCGCAAGGAAGTGACACAGGCCTTCGCCGGCCAGCCGAGCCACCCGGTGATGAAGGCACTGCTGCCACATCGCGATGACTACGACATTCGCGCCGAGCACCTCATGGCCGTCATCGATGGCTGCCAGATGGACCTGGACCAGTCGCGCTACCTCGACTACCCAGGCCTGGAACGCTACTGCCACCTCGTGGCCGGCGTGGTCGGCGAAGTGGCGGCCGGCATCTTCGGCCGCCGCAGCGATGCGACCACCGCTTACGCGCACCGGCTGGGCCGGGCGATGCAGCTCACCAACATCATCCGTGACGTGGGCGACGACGCGCGGCGCGGCCGCATCTACCTGCCGATGTCGGAGCTCAAGCAGTTCGACGTGAAGGCCAGCGAGGTGCTCAACCGCGGCTACTCCGAGCGCTTCGCGGCGCTGATGAAGTTCCAGGCCGAGCGCGCGCACCGCCTCTACGACGAGGCCTTCGCGCTCTTGCCCGACGCCGACCGCCCGGCCCAGAAGCCCGGCATGATGATGGCCAACATCTACCGCACCTTGCTGCGCGAAATCGAGGCCGATGACTTCCAGGTGCTGCACCAGCGAACGTCGCTCACGCCACTGCGCAAGCTCTGGATCGCGATGCGCACGAACTGGCGCGGGCGATGAACCGCACGGTCGGCGCCCGCAAGCCAGGACTGCGGGTGGCCGTGGTGGGCGGCGGCTGGGCCGGTTTGGCTGCGGCAGTGGAAGCCACCCGGCGCGGGCACCACGTGACGCTGTTCGAGATGGCCGCGCAACCCGGTGGCCGTGCGCGCGCCGTGAGCGCGGCCGGCCTGATGCTCGACAACGGCCAGCACATCCTGATCGGCGCGTACAGCGCCACGTTGGCGCTGCTGCGCACGGTCGGCGTGTCGCCAGAGCAAGCGCTGTTGCGTTCGCCGCTGCGTCTGGCCTACCCCGATGGATCGGGCCTGATGCTCCAGCCCGGCTCGCCGGTCCCGAAGTTTGCATGGGCCGTGTTGCGCCTGCACGCATGGCGTTGGCCGGATCGTTGCGCTTTGCTCTTCGCCGCCGCGCGCTGGGCCATGGGCGGCTTCCAGTGCGACCCGCGGTGGACGGTTGCGCGCTTGACGGCCAGCCTGCCCGACAAGGTGCGAAGCGAACTGATCGACCCGCTCTGCGTGGCCGCACTGAACACGCCGGCGCAGGCGGCCAGCGCGTCGGTCTTCCTGCGCGTTCTGAAGGACGCGCTGTTCTCGGGCGCCGGCTCGGCCGACCTGCTGTTGCCCCGCAGCGACCTGAGCCAATTGCTGCCCGATCCTGCCTTGCGTTGGCTCACGCAAGCCGGTGCGGTGGTGCGCCAGGGGCACCGCGTGCAGGCCGTTGAAGCCAGCGCGGCGAGCTGGCAGGTCGACAGCGAAGCCTTCGATCACGTCGTGCTGGCCACCACCGCCACCGAGGCAGCGCGGCTCGCCGAACCGCATGCGCCCGAGTGGGCCCACACCGCCCGGGCCATGCGCTACGAGCCCATCGTGACGGTCTACCTGCGCAGCGCCGGCGCGCGTTTGCCGGAGCCGATGCTGGCCTTGCGCTCGGGCATGTCGGCACCCGCACAATTCGTGTTTGATCGCGGCCAGCTCGGCGGCGCGGCCGGGTTGCTGGCCTTCGTCGTGAGCGGCGCCGCCGACTGGGTGGCGCGCGGCCAGCAGGCAGTCATGGAGGCGACCATCGAGCAAGCGCGCACGGCCCTCGGTGCGTACCTCGGCGCGGCCGTGGATCCGGTCCAGGTGCTCGTCGACAAGCGCGCCACATTCGCCTGCACGCCGGGCCTGGTCCGGCCGGCTGCGTTCATCGCGAACCGCTTGCATGGCGCCGGCGACTATGTGGACGGCCCCTACCCTGCAACGCTGGAAGGCGCGGTGCGCAGCGGCGTGGCCGCCGCCGCTGCAGTGGGGTGAAACGCGGCAGGCTCGAGTCAGAGCACGTTCACCGGCGCGCGAACGGAGCCGCCAGCGGCTCGCCGATGAACACGCCTTGCTGGGGCCACGCAACGCTCTTCCAGTACGCCTCCAGCGCGCTGGCGCCTTGCACATAGTGAAGCAACAGCAGCTGCGGGTGCGGGAACTTCTGGAGGTGGTTGCAGGGCTCGGAGACGGTCCCATAGCTGGCAGTCGCGCCCGCCGCGATCCAGTCGAGTGCCGACATTTGCGCAGCCGCCGGCGCCTGCAACTGGCCGCCGAACGAGGTCAGGTGATCGGCCAGCGCACCCGGCACCCAGCGCAGCGCGCCGATGCCTTCGACGCGCGCCAGCCCGGTCTGGTAGAGCAGCACACGGACTGCCGGCGCCACAGCGTCGCCCTCCAGCACATGCACGTCGACGCCCACACGCGCCACCAGCCCGGCCGGCGGGAACAGGCGGAAGCGCACGTTGCGGGCCGCGTCCGACGTGTGCACGAGGTACGCGTTGACGGGCGGCGCACCGCGCCACCCCAGGCTCCGATCCGCTGCCACGCCACGTTTGAACAACGCCGTGGCGCTGGCCAGGTCGGGCGCCGCCAGCAACATGGACGGACGTACCTTCAGGTCCGTGAAAGGCCGCGATGTTGCGGTGTTGAAGTAGGGTGATGGTTTGCCGCGCTGGCAGGTCGTCACGCATGCCGTGGCGTCATAGCCGAGCGTCAAGGCGCTGGTGATCGAGTTGCAGCCCACCGCGTAGGGCGCCGTCCAGGCCAATGCCAGTGCCTGCACGTTCGGCTTGAAGAACGCCTTCACCCGCGCATCGAGAGCCCCGAACTCTTCCGGCGTCAAGGTCGGCTTGACCGGCAATGGGAGCCTGAGAACCTGCGCCGCAGGAATCGCGCGCGCCTTGATGTAGGCCTCACCGACGGCCCGTGATGCGGGATCGGCGGTGTTGATCACGAGGCCGAGTTCCCGCGCTGTGATGCGCCCGTAGACTTTGGGCACCGCGATCCAGGTGGAGACGGGCGCGCCGACTGTGCCGCCAGCCGTGGCGGCGGCGCGATATTCCGGTGGTGCGGCAAGCACCGAGGTGGCCGCAACCGCAACCAGCGCGCCGAGCAGGTTCGCGCATCGCCGGCCTGCAGCGCGCGCGGGCCCGACCCATCGAAGACATGCCCTCATCGTTTCGCCATACAAAAATTGAACGCTGCTGAGCCACAATCGAGCCCATGGCAAAGACTGACAAAAAGACGCCCACCATCCAGGTGCTCGAGCGTGCGTTCGGCTTGCTGGACGTGCTGGCGTCATTCCCCGACCCCGTCTCGTTGAAGCACATCAGCGAGCTGACGGGCCTGCACCCGTCCACCGCGCACCGCATCCTGAACGATTTGACCATCGGCCGCTTCGTCGACCGCCCCGAAGCGGGCAGCTACCGGCTGGGCATGCGCATGCTGGAGCTGGGCAACCTCGTCAAGGCGCGGCTCGACGTGCGCGAGGCCGCGATGGGCCCGATGCGCGAGCTGCACCGCATCACGCACCAGCCGGTGAACCTGTCGATGCGTCAAGGTGACGAGATCGTCTACATCGAGCGCACCTACAGCGAACGCTCCGGCATGCAGGTGGTTCGCGCCATCGGTGGGCGGGCCCCCTTGCACCTCACGTCGGTCGGCAAGCTGTTTCTGGCCCATGACGACCCCGCGCGTGTGCGCGCCTATGCCACGCGCACCGGCCTGGCCGGCCACACGCGCAACAGCATCACCGAATTGGCGGCGCTGGAACGCGAACTCGCGCACGTCAACCAGGGTGGCACGGCGCGCGATGACGAAGAGCTGGAACTCGGTGTGCGCTGCATGGCGGCGGGCATTCTGGACGACCAGGGCAAGCTCATCGCCGGGCTCTCGATCTCGGCACCGGCCGACCGCCTGGAAGAAGCCTGGCTGCAGCGGCTCAAGGACACGGCAGCGCAGATTTCGGCATCACTCGGGCACCGCAACGCGGCTGGTTGAACCTGCCCAGGAGCGGCGCTCAGGCGGCGTCAGGCTCCAGCGTCTGGTGTCTGAGTGTGGTGTCTGAGTCAGGCGGGACGGTCAGGAGGTTGCCTTGACCCCGCCTGTGGCAACCGCCGGCACGGCATGGGCCGGCAACTCCGAGACCCACCGCCGCACGCGCTCGGCGTCACCGATGCGCGAATACTTGCCCGCCGAATCGAGGAACACCATGATGAGCTTGCGGCCGGCCATGCGGGCCTGCATCACCAGGCAACGGCCCGCTTCGGTGATGTAGCCGGTCTTCTGCAGGCCGATGTCCCACGACGGGCTGCGAACCAGGCCGTTGGTATTGCGGAACTGCAAAGGCCGGTTGCCCACCTCGACCTGGTATTCGGGTGAGGTCGACAACTCACGAATGATCTGGTGTTGATGCGCCGCGTTGACCAGCGTGGCCAGGTCACGCGCGCTCGACTGGTTGCGGCTCGACAGGCCGGTGGGCTCGACGTAATGGGTGTCGAGCATGCCGAGTTCGCGCGCCTTGCGGTTCATCGCGACCACGAACGCGTCGATGCCGCCGGGGTAGTAGCGCCCCAGCACATGGGCCGCGCGGTTCTCGGAGGACATCAAAGCCAGGTGCAGCATCTCTTCGCGCGTGAGTTGAGTGCCGACCTTCAGGCGCGAGCGGCTGCCCTTCTCGGTGTCGATGTCGTCTTCGCTGACGGTCAGCACTTCGTTCAACGGCAGGTGGGCCTCGGTGACCACGACCGCCGTCATCAACTTCGTGAGCGATGCGATTGGCAGCACGGCCTGCGAGTTCTTGCTGAACAGCACCTCGTTCGTGTCCTGGTCGACGACCAGCGCCACGCTGGACTTCAGCTCCAGCGAATCCGCCGTGTTGTGCAAGCCATAGAGCTGGCCGAACGACGGCCGGGCCGGCTCGAAGTGGACCAGGCTCACGGCCTGGCGCACGACAACTCGCTTGCCGCCGCGCATGACCACTCGACTGGTCGTTCGACCTGCGGCGCGGATTGACGTGCGGCTCGCCGTGTGGCCGTTCGCTGCCACCTTGACGTGCTTCTGATGCGCGACCACCTTCTTCTTCGCTGCGGTTCGTTGCGCGGCATCGGCATGCATCGGCAGCGTGAGAGAAACAGTCGCAACGAGGGCGAGCAGCGTGGTTGTAACGAGCTTTTTCAGTGATGCCACGAGAGTCCCTTGTCGCCCAATGTGCGGAGTGTAGGTCAAAGGAAAAAAGCACACAAGATCAAAAACTTACGTGCTTTTCCTCAAGTACGGTCTGCGATCGTGACAAATGCCTGTAACCGTCAACCTTGAGCGGCCACGCGTTCGACCTTGCTGTGCAGCTTGTTCAACGCCGACAGGTAGGCCTTGGCCGACGCGACCACGATGTCCGGGTCTGCGCCCACACCGTTCACCACCCGCCCGCCGAACTGCAGCCTCACCGTCACTTCGCCCTGCGATTCTGTGCTGCCCGAGGTGATGGCATTGACCGAATAGAGCAGCATTTCTGCTCCACTTTGCACCCGCGATTCGATGGCCTTCAGGCTCGCATCCACCGGGCCGTTGCCGTCGCTTTCCGCGTGGTGCTCCACGTCACCGGCGGCGAACGCCACACGTGCATGCGGCCGCTCTCCAGTCTCTGAGCGCTGCGCGAGCGACAGCAGCCGATAGTGTTCATGCTCGGCGGTCACGGACTCGTCCATCACGAGTGCCAGGATGTCTTCGTCGAAGATGTCGCTCTTGCGGTCGGCCAGTTCCTTGAACTTGGCGAACGCTGCGTTGATCTCGGTTTCCGACTCGAGCTCGATGCCCAGTTCCTTCAAGCGTTGTTTGAACGCATTGCGCCCCGACAGCTTGCCCAGCACGATCTTGTTGGCGGCCCAGCCCACGTCTTCGGCTCGCATGATTTCGTAGGTGTCGCGCGCCTTCAGCACGCCGTCCTGGTGAATGCCCGACGCGTGGGCGAACGCGTTCGCACCGACCACCGCCTTGTTCGGCTGAACGACGAACCCGGTTGTCTGTGCAACCAGCCGCGAAGCCGGCACGATCTGCGCGGTGTCGATTCCGACCGTCAGGCCGAAGTAGTCACGCCGCGTCTTCACGGCCATCACGACTTCTTCGAGCGAGCAATTCCCAGCGCGCTCACCGAGGCCGTTGATCGTGCACTCCACTTGCCGCGCACCACCGATCATCACGCCGGCCAGCGAGTTGGCAACCGCCATGCCCAGGTCGTTGTGGCAATGCACCGACCAGACGGCCTTGTCCGAATTCGGGATGCGTTCGCGCAGCACGCGCAGGAAGTTGCCGTACAGCTCAGGGATGGCGTAACCCACGGTGTCCGGCACGTTGATCGTGGTGGCACCCTCGTTGATGACGGCCTCCAGCACGCGGCACAGGAAGTCGGGGTCGGAGCGGTAGCCGTCTTCAGGCGAAAACTCCACGTCGCCCGACAAGTTGCGCGCAAACCGCGTAGCCAGTCGCGCCTGCTCGAACACCTGGTCGGGCGTCATGCGAAGCTTTTTCTCCATGTGCAACGCACTCGTTGCGAGGAAGAGGTGAATGCGCGTCGATGCACCGCCCTGCAAGGCCTCGGCGGCACGCGAAATATCGCGGTCGTTGGCACGGGCCAGCGAGCACACGGTACTGTCTTTGATGGCGTGGGCGATGGCCCGCACCGCTTCGAAGTCGCCGTTCGACGAGGCCGCGAAACCGGCCTCGATCACGTCGACCTTCAGGCGTTCGAGTTGGCGTGCGATGCGCAGCTTCTCGTCCTTGGTCATCGAGGCGCCGGGCGACTGTTCGCCGTCACGAAGGGTCGTGTCGAAGATGATGAGCTTGTCGGTCATGGGGTGCTCCTGGTGGGCGGGATCGAACGAGAGTTACCGCGCGGGTTCGGGCGCGAGTCTAGGGGTCTACACAAGCGCCGGGCTGATGAAGAGAATGGCGCCACGCGCAGCAGCACGCTGCACGCCGCTGGTCATGGCTTTCAGCGACGCGGAGACGATATTGGTGTCGATGCCGACGCCGAAGAGCGTCAGAGCGTCACCGAATCGCAACTCCAGGTAGGCCACCGCGCGTGCGTCGGCACCGCTGCCGATGGCGTGCTCGTGGTAGTCGAGCACGCGCATATCGGCATCCAGGTGCCGGTTCAGGCCGTTCACGAACGCATCGATTGGCCCGCTACCCGAGCCGATGATGTCGAGGCGCCGATCACCGAGCAAAGCTTGTGTTCGAAGCGACGACACGCCGGCATCGTCTTCACTCACCACCGGGTGCCCGACGCGTGCCGTCGCCCGCGCATCGATGCCGTATTCATGTTCGAAGATGCTCCACAGGTCGGCGGCGGTCAGCTCTTTGCCGCTGTCGTCGAGCACGGCCTGCACCACCTGGCTGAACTCGATCTGCAACCTGCGCGGCAGCTCCACGCCGTATTCGGCCTCCAGCAGGTACGCGATGCCGCCCTTGCCCGACTGGCTGTTCACGCGGATCACCGCGTCGTAGCTGCGCCCCAGGTCTTTCGGGTCGATGGGCAGATAGGGCATGTCCCACACCTCGCCTTCTCCGCCACGTTCCTGGCGCGCGGCGAAGGCCTTCTTGATCGCGTCCTGGTGAGAGCCCGAGAACGAGGTGTAGACCAGGTCGCCGGCGTACGGGTGGCGTGGGTGCACCGGCAACTGGTTGCAGTGCTCGACGCAGCGTCGCACCTCGTCGATGTCGGAAAAGTCGAGCCCCGGCGAGACGCCCTGCGTGTACAGATTGAGTGCGATGTTCACCAGGTCGACGTTCCCTGTGCGCTCGCCGTTGCCGAAGAGGCAACCTTCGATGCGGTCAGCCCCAGCCATCAACGCGAACTCCCCCGCCGCGGTGCCGGTGCCTCGGTCGTTGTGCGGGTGGACCGACAACACGATGGCGTCGCGACGCTCGAGGTGGCGGTGCATCCACTCGATCATGTCGGCAAAGATGTTGGGTGTGGAATGCTCGACCGTGGCGGGGAGGTTGACGATGCAAGGCCGGGCCGGCGTCGCACCCCAAGCCTCAGTCACCGCATCGACCACTCGCTTCGTGAACGCGAGCTCGGTGCCGGAGAACATCTCGGGCGAGTACTCGAAGCCGAACTCGGTGGCCGGCTGCGCGGCCGCAAGCGTGCGGATCATTTGCGTGTGCGTGACCGCGAGTTCGACGATCTCGTCGTCGTTCATGCCGAGTACCACCCGCCGCATCACCGGCGCCACGGCGTTGTACAGGTGCACGATCACGCGGCGCGCGCCGCGCACCGATTCGAAGGTTCGCTCGATCAACGCTGCACGGGCCTGGGTAAGTACCTGAATCGTCACATCGGCAGGGATCAGGTCGCGCTCGATCAGCAGTCGCACGAAGTCGAAGTCGGTTTGCGACGCCGACGGAAAACCGACTTCGATTTCCTTGAAGCCGATGCGTACCAACATCTCGAACATGCGCAGCTTGCGTTCGCTGTCCATCGGCTCGATCAGCGCCTGATTGCCGTCGCGCAGGTCGGTGCTGAGCCAGATCGGCGCATGCGTCAGTACCGAGTCGGGCCAGGTGCGGTCGGGCAAGGCAATGGGTGCGAAGGCGCGGTATTTTTGGGCAGGTTGCTTCAACATCTCGATGGCTCCGGTGAGTCGGGTTCGCAAACTGCAGCTTCTGAAATGGGAAACGGCCCGCTGCAGGTTGCATGCGGGCCGTTTGATCGGAAAACGTGTGGACGTGATCGACTAGCGAGCCCGAAGGTCTCCTAGCAGTAGCAGCGTGGGGCAGGCCAAAAACATCATGGGCTGGAATGTAGCACGCGTCATCGAGGGCTTTTCAGCGGTGCAGGCTCTGCTCGTCGGGGTCGTCGGTCGAGGTGACGATCACACTCGTGCGCTTGCCCTTCATCTTGCGCCAGCCGTAAACCACGTAGCCCGAGAGACCGTAGGCACAGAACACCGCGAACAGCACATGCGGCGGGTCCAAGGCCACGACAGCGATGCCGAGCGCGATGGCCACGATCACGATGAAGGGCACGGTGCGCCGCGAGCCCACGACCTTGAAGCTGTAGAACGGCGCGTTGGTCACCATCGACAGGCCGGCGAAGAGCGTCACCGCGAATGCCGTCCAGGCGAAAAACGGAATCTGCGAGACACCTTTGTAGCCCGAGTCGTCCACCACCCAGACCAGCCCGATCACGATGGCGGCGGCAGCCGGGCTCGGCAACCCTTGAAAGAAGCGCTTGTCGACCACGCCGATGTTCACGTTGAACCGCGCGAGCCGCAGCGCCGCACCGGCGATGTAGACGAACGCAGGGATCCAGCCCGCCTTGCCCAAGTCTTTCAGCGCCCAGATGTAGACGATGAGCGCCGGCGCAGCGCCGAAGCTCACCATGTCGGACAGGCTGTCCATCTGCTCACCGAACGCGCTTTGCGAGTTCGTCATCCGGGCCACGCGGCCGTCCAGGCTGTCGAGTACTGCCGAGCAGAACACTGCGATGCATGACACCTCGAAGCGCCCGTTGATCGCCATTACGATGGCGTAAAAGCCAGAGAACAGCGCCGCCAGCGTGATGGCGTTCGGCAGCACATAGAGGCCCTTGCGGCGCGGGCGGTTTTCAGCAGCGAGCGCGGGCTCGTCCTCGGGCAATGGAGCGTCGTTCATGGTTCCGAGGATAAGCCTGCGCTCGTGGGGTCAACCGTCGAATCAGTTCTTGGACTGGTCGACGAGACGGTTCTTCTTGATCCAAGGCATCATCGCGCGCAGCTGCTCGCCTACCACCTCGATCGGGTGCTCGGCGGTCAGGCGGCGGCGCGACAGCAAGGTCGGCGCGCCTGCGCGGTTCTCGACGATAAAGCTCTTCGCGTACTCGCCGGTCTGGATGTCTTTGAGCACCTGCTTCATGACCTTCTTGGTCTCGTCGGTGACGATGCGCGGCCCAGTCACGTATTCGCCGTATTCGGCGTTGTTCGAGATCGAGTAGTTCATGTTCGCGATGCCACCTTCGTAGATCAGGTCGACGATGAGCTTCAGCTCGTGCAGGCACTCGAAGTAGGCCATCTCGGGTGCGTAGCCGGCTTCGGTCAGCGTCTCGAAGCCTGCCTTGATCAACTCGACGGCGCCGCCGCACAGCACGGCCTGCTCACCGAACAGGTCGGTCTCGGTCTCTTCACGGAAATTGGTCTCGATCACGCCGGCCTTGCCGCCGCCGTTGGCCGCCGCATAGCTGAGCGCCAGATCACGCGCCTTGCCGGTCTTGTCGGCATGCACGGCGATCAGGTGCGGCACGCCGCCGCCCTGCGTGTACGTCGAGCGCACGGTGTGGCCCGGAGCCTTCGGCGCGACCATCCACACGTCGAGGTCGGCACGCGGCACGACTTGGCCGTAGTGCACGTTGAAGCCGTGCGCGAACGCAAGCGATGCGCCCTGCTTGATGTTCGGCTCCACGTCGTTCTTGTAGACAGTGGCGATCTGCTCGTCGGGCAGCAACATCATCACGACATCGGCCTGCTTCACGGCTTCGGCAACGTCGGCAACCTTCAGGCCGGCCTTTTCGGCCTTGTCCCACGAGGGGCCACCCTTGCGAACGCCGACCGTGACCTTGACGCCGCTGTCGTTCAGGTTCTGCGCGTGTGCATGGCCTTGCGAGCCGTAGCCGATGATGGTGACGTTCTTGCCCTTGACGAGGCTCAGGTCGGCGTCTTTGTCGTAGTAAACCTTCATGTTTCTCTCCTTCGAATGAATGGGTCGCGGGGTGGGTGTCTAGACGCGGAGGATCCGCTCGCCGCGACCGATCCCGCTGGTGCCGGTGCGCACGGTTTCAAGAATGGCGGCGCGGTCGATGGCCACCAGGAATGCATCGAGCTTGCTGGCGTCGCCGGTCAGCTCGATGGTGTAGCTCTTCTCGGTCACGTCGATGATGCGGCCGCGGAAGATGTCGGCCATGCGCTTCATCTCGTCACGCTCCTTGCCGACCGCGCGCACTTTGATCAGCATCAGCTCACGTTCGGTGAACGAGCCTTCTGTCAAGTCGACAACCTTCACGACTTCGATCAAGCGGTTCAAGTGCTTCGTGATCTGTTCGATGACCTCGTCGGAGCCCGTGGTGACGATGGTCATGCGCGACAGCGAGGCATCTTCGGTCGGCGCGACCGTCAAGCTTTCGATGTTGTAGCCGCGGGCCGAGAAGAGGCCCACCACGCGCGACAGCGCGCCGGGCTCGTTTTCGAGCAGCAGGGCAATGATGTGTTTCATGGTGTTTGATGGCGCGCTCTTGGGGCCGACGGCGGTAACCGGCGGCCTGTGGCCACGCTGCGAGTGAGTTGAGTTCGATTCGCCGAAGTCGATCAGCGCATTCCGCATCTGGTGCGACGGGGCGCGGTAACGCCCTGCCCCACCACCGCAGTCAGCGCATCACAAGTCTTCGGAGCCCAGCAGCATTTCGGAGATGCCCTTGCCCGCCTTGACCATGGGCCAGACGTTTTCGGTCGGGTCGGTGCGGATGTCGAGGAACACGGTGCGGTCCTTCAGGCGGATCGCCTCGCGAAGCGCGCCTTCCACATCCGATGGCTTCTCGACCTTCAGGCCGACGTGACCATAGGCCTCGGCGAGCTTCACGAAGTCGGGCAAGGCGTCCATATAACTGTGCGAGTAGCGGCTGCCGTAGTCCAGCTGCTGCCACTGCCGCACCATGCCCAGGTAGCGGTTGTTCAGCGACACGATCTTCACCGGCGTCTTGTACTGCAGGCAGGTGGACAACTCCTGGATGCACATCTGGATCGAGCCTTCGCCCGTGATGCAGAAGACGTCGGAATCCGGCTTGGCCAGTTTGATGCCCATGGCATACGGCAGCCCCACGCCCATGGTGCCCAGGCCGCCGGAATTGATCCAGCGGCGCGGCTCGTCGAAGCGGTAGTACTGCGCCGC
>JANNBF010000066.1:0-7538 GCA_031385155.1 Rhizobacter sp. | reverse complement strand
CCGGTTGCTGCAGCAATTGCAGCGCATTCATCAACAGACCGTGCGCACCGCCAATGGGCACGCCCTGCACGGGCTGACCGAAATGACGCCGGCGCAGAAGTCGCTGTTCACCGTTCTCCAACTGCCGATTCCGACACCTGCTGTACTCTCCCAGCCCGTTTTGTAGTCTGCGCTTTTGACCCTCGGTCCAAGCGAATCAAGGACTTACGTGCCGTAAGTGTCGAACTCGGGTGGCCGGCACGTTCCACTCGCTGAAGGTCCCCAAATACGCTGACGACTACTTGGTCGCCTTCGCCTATTGCCTCAACCGACGCCACGATCTGCGCACTCTCGTCGCCCGGCTCATCGTCGATGTCGCGCGGTGCAAACCCATCACCAGGGCGGCCGTCACAGCGCTGGCTGAGGTACGTTTCTAATCAAGAAATTCCAACACCGTGTACTTCAGCCCTCTCCAGGCTCATTGAAGTTGGTCCACTGGGCGGGACATGATTCTCGCTGCGTATCTTGTCTGCGATGTGACCGACAATCTGTCGGCTCACCCGCAGGCAACTATGGATATTGAGATCCAACACACTGCAAAAAAGGTGCTTGCCTGTGGTTAGATTACCAACGACGAAGAGTCCCTCTAGCGGCATACCGTCAGCGCGCAGCGCTTCGCTGGAGTGAAAATCTACGTCCACACCGCCGAGTGCGTGCGCGCGTACAAAACCGTCACACATCATTTGCCGCCACGGTGAATTGTCGGTGTGCGTTAAGTCATTCTCGGCGCCCGTGCAATTAACTATGGCATCGAAATGTTCCTTTGCTTGGTTCCGAAACTGTGCAATGAACACATCGTCGCTCTTTGTCACCTGCTGTAGACCAGCATGCAGGCGCAGTTCTCCGCTGTCGAACATGTCGAGCAGGCGTTGGGCATTCTTCAATGGAATGGATACACGCAAAGCCATAAAACGGCTGAAGTCCCGCTCGCGGAAGC
This sequence comes from Rhizobacter sp., assembly GCA_031385155.1. Classification (GTDB taxonomy): domain Bacteria; phylum Pseudomonadota; class Gammaproteobacteria; order Burkholderiales; family Burkholderiaceae_C; genus LMDS01. The sequence continues at coordinate 6,562 of JANNBF010000066.1, read as the reverse complement.
GGCGCTTGTCAGCGTCGCTCAGCACGTCCCACAGTTGCGCGATGACACCATTGAGGGCCACGAACGCGGCCTGCCAGCGCTGCGGCTGTGATGCAGCCTCGCCCGCGTCGCGGCGAAGAAGACTGACGGCGTCAACATGACTCGGCTTGCGCACCTTCACGCTGAAGCGCCGACCTGTGGCCAGGCTCAACTCCTTGAGCCCGAGGCGCAACACCGTGCGGTAGCTCAGCCGGCCGCCCTGGCGCGCACTCAGGGCAGCCACCCGTTCGGGCGTGCACCAGCGCAGCGGCGCACCCGGCTGTGCCGCGCCCTGAACTGACGGCAGCCAACCTTGACGCGAGAGCAGCGCCAGCGGGCCGGTGTGGCCGCGTTCGCGCAGGTTCACCGCCGCATCCACGGCACTCAGGCGCGAGCCGATGATCCCCACGCGGGCCGTGCGCGGAATGCGCTTGACGAGGTCGTACAGCGGATAGGGAGAGGCGTGGTACCCCGGCTCGCCTCGCAGGTGCTCGTAGTGGCGCGAGCGCAAATTGCCCGTGCACATCACGACGCGATCCGCACGCCAGCTCTGGCGGCCACGGTGCAGGCTGAAGCCGCCATCGCAAGGCTGCACGCGGTCGATTCGGCTGGAGACCAGCGTCACCTCGACGCCATGGCGCTCGGCACGCGCCGCCGTCACACGAAGCGTGTCTTGCAGGTAATGGCCGAAGAGGGCGCGCTGCAGGTGCTCGTCGGCGTGCCCTGCCGGGTATGCCATGCGCTCGAGCCAGGCCGCAAAGTGGCTGGGATCTTCCGCCAGCGCGGACATGTTGGCCGCCGTCCGGTTCAGGAGCACGTGTTCCAGATCCATCTGATAGGCGACCCCAGGCCCGAAGTGGCCCGAAGCGTCGAAGGCGAAGATCTGCACGTCGCGTAGTTCTGTGCGCTCAAGCTCGGCGCACAGCTGGGCGATCATCGAGACGCCGACAGCGCCTACCCCCACCACCGCGACGACGTAAGGCAGGTGCGCACTCAATTGGCGGCGCCCCACGCGCACTCCGAGGCATAAAGCGCGGCCAGCTCGTGCACGCGCTCGACCAGCTGCACCATGTCGCGGCCTTCGATGAGGAAGGTCGCGATCTCGCCGTTGGTGAATGCCATCTTGCCGTAGTTACGCCCCTGCACGCCGCTGTACTTCTGCGCGCGCAGCCCGGCGGTCAACAGCGAATGCGGCTGGGCCAGCAGCACGCCTTCGGAAGGGGGGATGTTGAGCTCCGCCATCAGCCGCTGCGGCGCAGCCACGGGCGCCGTGCGCAATGGCGAGCCCTCGGGCAGGCATTGGGAGCGCAGGTACTCGAGCCGCACGTCGACCTCGTAGGCATGGCGGATCTGGTCGTTGCAGCCGCAGCCGGCGAGCCGGCATGCGACCTCGCACAGCAGCAACTGGTCGTCCTGCTCGGCATGGAAGACTTCGATGTGGAACAGGCCATCGGCCGGCATGGGCATGGCCTCGACCAGCAGGCGCCGGCCGAACTCGACCAGACGCTCGCGCAGAGGGTCGGATTCGTCCAGCATCACCAGGCCGAGGTAGTGGCCTTCGAGGAAGTCGAGGTTGGAGTTGATGCACTTGACCGTCGACACCAGGCGGCAGGCGCCGTCCAGAAAGATGCCGTTGACCTGGTACATGTCGCCGCGCACGAAGCGCTCGATCAAAGGGCTCTCGTGGCGCGCGAATGCCGGCGACGCGAGATAGGCGTCCAGCTCGGCCTCGTCGTACAGCACACGCACGCCCGCCGAGCCGCGCCCGTCGATCGGCTTGACCACGACCGGAAAGCCATGGCATTCGACGAAGTCCATCACGTCCAGTGCGTCTTCGGTCAGCGCGAAGTCTGTCACCGGGATGCCGCGCTCCACGGCGCGGCGCTTCATGGCGTACTTGTCGCGGAATAGGCGAGCGTCGGCGGGCGTCAGGCCGCGCAGTCCGAATCGCTCGCGCAGGCGCGCGGAGCGCAGCACGTCGACCTCCGACAACGGCACCACGCTCGTGAACGGCGACTCGGCGTGCATCGCCACGGCACACCGTTCGATCATCCCACTGGCCGCGAAATCGGCGAAGGTCTCGATGTGGGCGAATGCCTGGCCGGTATGGGCGCGCACGGCAGCGGGGTCACTGGCATCGGTGAACAGGACGGCACCGCCGCCGGTGGCGTCAGCCCAGTCGGATGCCGAGGTCTGCAGGACGATCTTCGACGGAGCAAGGATCAACGGTCTCATTTTTTCCTCCCTGGCGTTGGCAAACCGCTCAAGCAGCCTGGGCCAGCGGCGACGTTTCCACGCGCACCTGGCCCAGCGCATGTTCCGCGTTGGCAATCGCCGCATGAACGTCATCGCCCGTGCACAGCACGTAGCCCTGGCGCGACTCGGACCACTTCAGCGGTCCGAGTTCGGCGCCAGGATTGAGCGTGCAGTTCACGCGCACAACACCCGGCGAAGCCGTCGCGAGATCGATGCCATTGACCGCGTCCACGCGCACGTTCTCCAGCGCGAAGAAGCGGATGGCTGCGGCCGATGCGCGCGGCGTGCGCTGCGGGGCAGGACGGCCGAGCAGGTTGGCAATCGCCTCGCTCATCTGGTCGACGCCGCTGACCATCTCGCACATCTCCCAGATCTGGTCGCCGCCGATGCGCGTCTGCGACTCGATGATCTTCGGGCCTTCTGGCGTCAAGCGGATTTCGGTGTGCGCCGGCGACACCTTCTGGTCGATCAGTTCCAGGAACCGCACCACCATCGCCCGCACCTGGGCTTGCGTGCCCTCGTGCAGGCGCGGCGGTACCTGGTGACCAAGCTCGATGAAGTGCGGAGCACCGTTGGTGAGCTTCTCGGTGATCATGGCCACCTCGTGGCGGCCGTGCGCCGAGACCGACTCCACGCTGTACTCCGGCCCTTCGATGAATTCCTCGGCCAAGATGCGGTCTTGCGTCGATGCGCGCGCCCAGGCCCAGGCCGCAGCCAGCTCATCGGGTTCGGCCACGCGTGCAACGCCGGCACTGCCGCCACCTGCATACGGCTTGAGGATGATGGGCTTGTTGCCCATGCGGCGCAGGAATTCAGCCGCCTCCTCGATCGTGTCGCAGGGCTGGTAGGCCACCGTCGCCACGCCATGCTCGGCCAGCAGTGCACGCATCTTGATCTTGTCGCGCGTCTGCACGACGGCCGAGAGGTTCGCGCCGGGCAGGCCGAGCTCGATGGCGCACACCGAGGCGGCGTGCATGCCGTGTTCGGCAAAGGAGACGATGGCATCGAAGCGATCAATGCCATGCCAGGTGCGAGCCACGGCGACCACCTCGTCGATGCGGGTGTAGTCCATGACCAGATAGCGGCGGGACTCGTGAATCTGCTTCTGGGTGACGAGTTCGGGCACCTGGATCATCGAGTATTCGATGCCCATCTTGTCGAGCTTGACGAGGGTGTGGTCGCGTCCCCCGACGACGAGAACGTGTTGTTTTGTACTTTGCATGATGTGAGAACGTGGGGGAAGCGCACCGCGGCACGCTTGCCCTGTTGCGGGTATCACAGGCGCCGGTCGGGGCGCGAGCAATCACGGAAGTTGATGACGATGACGTCGCGCCAGGCCTGCGGGTGGTTCACAGGCTCGGCCACGAACGGCGTCACGCTGTGGAAGGTGCGCGGGTCATGGACGGCCAGGATGTCGAAGGGCGCCTCGAGCGTGTGCTGCAGGATCACCCGCCGTTCGCTGTCGAACACCAGGCTGACGCCACCCGAGATGTTGCGCCGCTGCAGGTGGACGACGAAGAAGAAGTCCACGCCGTCCTGGTGAAGACCTTCCGGCGTGGCCAGGCCTTCGGACGCGCCCAGTGCACGCGTACGGATGGGATGAAGCTCCACCTCCCACTCGCTGGCATCCGCCAGCGGCCGCAGGGTATTGACGCACAGGTCGAGCAGGCCGCCCAGCACGGGGTTGTCGAGCGCCGCTGGTGCCAGCGGCTCGAAGCGTCTCGCCCCACCGCCGTTTAGCGTGTTGTAGCCCGTAGATTGGAAGAACGCACGGTGTGGCATGGGCTCGATCACGGCGCTCTGGTTGGTCACCTTCGCCTTGAGCGCGCTGAACCGGCGGAAGCGGTACTTACCGCCGTCGGCCATGTGCTCGTCGAGCGGCAGGTCGTTCCAGAGCGCGGCCAGCGCCTGCCAGGCAGGATCACCGGCCGGCACGTGTTGCTCGATGGCTGCGCGCACGCGGGCGCCGGCAATCAGGCCGTGCGCCTTGCTCGCGAGTGCTGCGCAGAGTTCCTGTGCGAGTTGGTCTGCCGACCCGGCCCCCATTCGGGGACTCGCGACATCGGCACTCATGACCAGAGCACCACCTCGCCGTGCGGCAGGTTGCCGATGGCGGAGGTCACGGTTACGCGTTCGCCGCTAGTGGCGTCGACATAGTGGTAGTTGCGGGTGTTGAAGATCACGACTTCGCCGACGCAGGGCAGGAAATTCGCCTTGCGCGAACCTTCGACCAGATGCCACGCATAGCCGTACGAGCCTTCGCGATGGGCATCGTCGGTGGGCTGCCACTGGCGTTCGTAGACGTGGGTGCGGCCTTCGTCTTTGTCGGAGGTGCGCAGGTAAAGGTTCCAGGCGAGCTGGCACTCCACGTTCGCGACGTCCCAGTCGCGCTGCTCCGCGGGCGCGAAGTCGATGTGCAGCAGCGTGCCCTGCTCGATGCGGCGGATGAGACCTGCGTAATAAGGCGTCCCGCTCGCACGCGTGGCGCGCCGCGCGGGCATGCCGGCGTGCCGATGCAGCCGCTGCATCATCCGCGCCACGGCGTCGAAGGAGTCCGCGAAGATCCGCTCCTGCAGGCGGGCGGCTTCCACGCTGTTGGCGAAGTACGAGTCCGCCGAGATGCTGTTGTATTCGAAGACCGTGTTGCCGATGCGATCAATGCGCGGCTCCACGTTGCGGTAGAAATTAAAGCCCGTGTGGGCCTCCGCCGCAGAGATCACGCTCTTGCATTCCTTCGGCGTAGCGAAAGCCGATATGCGTATGAACGGGATCTTGTTGCGGAACAGAAGATTGAGGTTTTCTGCGGTGAGGCTGTGTTCCGCTTGTTGGCCGTCTTGCGTCCACCCATCTACGGGCAGCACAGGTCGCTCCAGCTCGACGGGCATGTCGTCTGCAATATGCATGATGATTGAGCGAGGCGCCCGCTTCTCGCCTTGATACGACCGGTATCAACCAGGTGCAGGCGATTGGTTTGTTAGTTACGAACCGTCGAGAGGCCCAAGCCATTCGACGCTCGGCAGTTTAGACAATCACCCTGATACCGTCAACGACCGAGCCGCAAGTGTTTCAAAAAAGTTTGTTTTTTAAAACGGCAATCTCATTTGCATCAGAAAGAAGAACACGCAGAAAGTTCTAGAACTTTTTGGAAACGCCGATCACCAACGAAGAGATGCGTTGGCCAACACCTAGAACAAGGGATTTATCAAAGCTGTAGCTTCCGTTCTGCTCGTTGATGATGGTGTTGTAGAAGCCGTAAAGTTTGGTGAATTTCGACAAGTGAAGCGTGTAACCGGCTGAATACATGCTCGCGCCAGACTGTTCCTGTCGCCGCACGTTGTTGACGGCAGCCTCTGTTTCGGACGTTCCTTGCCCACTCCATGCGCGCCCCGCGTTGAACCACACGGACTGCATGTTCCACGTGTGACTGAGCAAGATCCCAGCATAGTTGCGCGCCAGCGTGCCGCCGGACGCGATGCTGTAGGTGAGCCGCTCTAATCCGAGGCCGACGGTGATCGGCCCCTTCCACTCCACCGACAAGGTCACACCGCTGTCATGTGCGCCGACATGGCGGGCGCCGCTCTGGTTTTGCATGGCCACGCCGAGGTACAGCGCGCCCTGCCTGTACTGCACCCCGCTGGAATAGGAGTGCGCAGCACCCGGCCCTCGATCAAGGTCGGGCGACAGGTCGGCCACCGTCACACTGCCGGACACGCCGCCCCAGACCGGCGTGTCGTAGCGCACGCCGGTCTCGTAGGAATCCATGCAGCCGCGGCCCATGCCCGCGCCGTTGCCGCAGTTGGCCCATAAGGCGATCGGGTTGTGGTTCCCCTGGGTCTCGATGAAATACCACGGCAGCGATACATCGTCGTAGATCGGCAGCAGGCGCCCGAGCTTTAACGACCCCGCGGCGCCGGTGAGTTGGACGAAGCAGTCGCGGTTGCAGAAGTCGCCGGTGCCCGTGTCGGTGCGCAGGCCACTGGAGATGTAGAACGATGCGCTCATGCCGTTGCCCAACGGCTCTGTTCCCTTGAAGCGGATGTTCGAGCCCGAACTGTCCAGCCGCCGCAGCTTGCCGGGCTGCCCGCTCGCATCCACGTAGCTCAGCGAGTTCAGCTGCGTGTTGAGCTCGCCGGACAGGGCCAACATCGGGCCGGGGGCCGCCGACACGAAAAAGGAGGGGAGCCCCCCCCACCAAAAAGGGCCGGGGGGGGGGGGGGATATTGTGGGGGGGGGGGTGGGGTGGGGGTGGTGGGGGGCGGGGCACGCCCGACCGCCCGAGGCGCGGCGG
>JANNBF010000028.1:0-17668 GCA_031385155.1 Rhizobacter sp. | reverse complement strand
CCCGCGCGCGCGCCTTGCGCCGCGCCCGCGCCCGCGCCCTTGCCCGCGGTGGCGTGGCCGGCCGCGATCCGGCGGAACACCAGCATGTCGTACCACGAGGTGTAGTCGAAGTGCGACGGCAGCTGCGTGTTGAGCAGGTCCGACACATGCAGGTCCACGAGCTGCCCGCCGGTCCAGTGTTCGAGCGCGGCCTGCACCATCGGCAGCGTCTGCTCGAAGGCGCTGCGGCCGATGCCCACCCACAGGTAGCCGCTCGCGGGCGCGGCGTCGGGCAAGGCCGGCAGCTCGGTGAAGCGGTCGGCGTCGATGTGGAAGATGCGCATGGCCGCGGTCAGGATCGAAGGTTGCGCCTCGTCACGCCTGATCGATCAGGCGCGCTGCGTCGAGCGCGAAGTACGTCAACACACCGTCGGCGCCGGCGCGCTTGAAGGCGAGCAGGCTTTCCATCATCACGGCGTCGTGGTCGAGCCAGCCGTTCTGCGCTGCGGCCTTGAGCATCGCGTACTCGCCGCTCACCTGGTAGGCGAAGGTCGGCACCTTGAACTCGTCTTTCACGCGCCGCACGATGTCGAGGTAGGGCATGCCGGGCTTGACCATCACCATGTCGGCGCCTTCGGCGATGTCGAGCGCCACTTCGCGCAGCGCCTCGTCGGTGTTGCCCGGGTCCATCTGGTAGACCTTCTTGTTGCTCTTGCCCAGGTTGCCGGCGGAGCCCACCGCATCGCGGAACGGGCCGTAGAAGGCGCTCGCGTACTTGGCGCTGTAGGCCATGATCTTCGTGTGGATCGCGCCGCGCGATTCGAGTGCCGTTCGAATCGCGCCGATCCTGCCGTCCATCATGTCGCTCGGCGCCACGATGTCGACACCGGCTTCGGCCTGCACCAGCGCCTGCTGCGTGAGCACCGCCACCGTCTCGTCGTTCAGGATGTAGCCGGTGGCATCCAGCAGGCCGTCCTGGCCGTGGCTGGTGAACGGGTCGAGCGCCACGTCGGTCATCACGCCGAGTTCGGGGAAGCGCTTCTTCAGCTCGCGCACCACGGTCGGCACCAGGCCTTCGGGGTTCAATGCCTCGCGGCCGTCTTCGGTCTTGAGCGAGGCATCGAGCACCGGGAACAGCGCCATCACCGGGATGCCGGCACGCACGCATTCTTCGGCCACCGGCAACAACTGGTCGAGGCTGCGGCGCTGCACACCGGGCATCGATTTCACGTCTTGCGTGATGCCTTTGCCCGCCAGCACGAACACCGGCAGGATCAGGTCGGAGGCATGCAGCCGGTGCTCGCGCACCAGCGCGCGGGTGTAGGCATCACGGCGCAGGCGGCGCGGCCGGCTGGCGGGGTAGGCGGGAGGGGTGTGCATGCTGTTCGATGTCCGCAAAAGGCGCGCTGTTTCGTCGGGCCGCCAACCGCTTTTCTTGCCCCGGCGGCGTGGTTTTTGACTTCTGCTAGAGTCGTTTTTGGATGATATCCGCAAGGTGTTCGTCCCCTGCTTTTCCTCCCTGAGCAGGTGCCTGACCGTGTGACAGCGCAACGGCATTTCAAGCCCCGGCCCTTCGGTCGGGGCTTTTCTTTCCAGCCCGATAATTCATCGATGCTCTGGATCAAAGCCTTTCACATCGTCTTCGTCGCGAGCTGGTTCGCGGGCCTCTTCTATTTGCCGCGCCTGTTCGTGAACCTGGCGCAGGTTCAGGCCGACAGCCACGCCGAGCGCGAGCGGCTGCTGCTGATGGCGCGCAAACTCTACCGCTTCAGCAGCCTGTTGATGGTGGCCGCACTCGCGCTCGGCTTCTGGTTGTGGCTGAGCAACCGCGCGGCCTACCCGGGCGCATGGCTGCACGTGAAGCTGTTCCTCGTCGTGCTCGTGATCGGCTATCACCACATGTGCCGCGCGCTGCTGCGCACCTTCGAGCAGTTCAACAACAAGCGAAGCGAGCGCTGGTTCCGCGTCTTCAATGAATCGGCGGTGCTGCTGTTCACGGCCATCGTCGTGCTGGTGGTGGTCAAGCCGTTCTGAGCGCTCGCCAGGCCACCGGCATGACGCGCCACCGCAGTTCGGCCTCGCCCCTGGCGCTGTTGTATGCCGCGCTCATCGTCTACGCGAGCCTGTACCCGTTCTCGGGCTGGCACGTTCCGGGTGTGCCGCTGTTCGACTTCCTGCGCTTGCCCTGGCCGCGCTGGTGGACGGGGTTCGACCTCTGCGCCAACCTGCTCGGCTACATGCCGCTCGGCGCGCTGGTGTTCGGTGCGCGGGTGCGTGGCGGCACGCCGGTGCGCTGGGCCTTCGTGCAGGCGGTGCTGGCGGCAACAACGCTGTCGTTCACGATGGAGAGCCTGCAGAACTTCCTGCCGCAGCGCGTGGCCTCGAATGTCGACCTGGGCTCGAACGCGCTCGGCGCGCTGCTCGGCGCGGGGCTGGGCGTGTTGGTGCACGCGCGCGGTGCGGTCGACCGCTGGCAGGCCGCGCGCGACCATTGGTTCATCGGGCGCAGCGCCGGTGCGCTGGCCTTGCTGATGTTGTGGCCGGTCGGCCTGCTGTTCCCGTTGCCGGTGCCGCTGGCCATGGGGCAGGTGTTGCCGCGCGTGCAGGAGGTGATTTCGCACGTGCTGCAGGCCACGTCCGCCGGGCCGTGGTTCGAGGCCTGGGCCGACGCTGCTGCGCAGCGTTCGCCGCTCACGCCGGCAGGCGAGTTGGCGTTGATGATCCTGGGCTTGCTCGCGCCGTGCTTGCTGGCGTTCTCGGTGGCGCGCCCGGGCTGGCGGCGGCTTGTGCTGGTGCTGGGTGCGGCAGGGCTGGGGGCACTGGCCACAACGCTGTCGACCGCGCTGAACTTCGGCCCCGAGCATGCGCTGGCCTGGGGCACGCCGCAGGCGCTGGCGGCGCTGTGCTTCGCGGTGGCGGGTGCCGCTGCGCTGAGCCACCTGCCGCAGCGAGCGGCGGCCGCGCTCGGCCTGGTGGCGATCACGGCGCTGGTCACCGTGGTGGCACAGGCGCCGTCGGACCCGTACTTCGCGCAGAGCCTGCAAGACTGGGAGCAGGGCCGGTTCATCCGCTTCCACGGTGCGGCGCGCTGGGTCGGCTGGCTCTGGCCGTACGCGGCCATTGCGTACCTGATGGTCAGGGTCTCGGGAGGTGATGCCGACCGCGACGATCAGCGCCAGGAGCGCCCTTCTAAAATGCCGCCATGAGCTATTACCAGCGTCACATCTTCTTCTGCCTGAACCAGCGCGAGAACGGCGAGGCCGCCTGCGCGCAACAGGGCGCACAAGCCGGCTTCGACCACTGCAAGTCGCGCGTCAAGAAAGACAAGCTCGCCGGTCCGGGCGGCGTGCGCGTCAACAAGGCCGGCTGCCTGGACCGCTGTGCCGGCGGCCCGGTGGCCGTGGTCTACCCCGACGCGGTCTGGTACACGTTCGTCGACGAGCACGACATCGACGAGATCGTCGACTCGCACCTCAAGAACGGCGTGGTCGTCGACCGCCTCGTGCTGCCCGCGAGCGTGGGGCGCTGATTCAGTCCAGCCACGATCCGATGAACACGAACACCGAACGCCGCATGGTGGCGGGGCCGGCCGGCCTCATCGAATGCGCCGTCGACCTGCCCGCTGGTGCGCCGCTCGGCACGGCCGTGGTCTGCCACCCGCACCCGCAGCACGGCGGCACGATGGACAACAAGGTCGTGCAGACGCTGGCTCGCGCCTTCGTGCAGCTCGGCTGGCGCAGCGTGCGCTTCAACTTTCGCGGCATCGGGGCGTCACAGGGCGCCTGGGACGACGGTGTCGGCGAGATCGACGACGCCCTCGCCGTGATTGCCGCCACGCGCAACGCCGGGGCCCCGCTCCTATTGGCCGGCTTCTCGTTCGGCGGCTTCGTGGCGGCCGCTGCCGCATCGACCCTGCCCGAGGCCGAGCGGGCGCAGCGCCTGGTGCTGGTCGGCCCGTCGACGCAGAAGCAGCAGGTGCCTGCGGTGCCGGCCGACACACTGGTCATCCACGGTGAAACCGACGACGTGGTGCCGCTCGCGGCCACGCTGGCCTGGGCGCGCCCGCAGGCCTTGCCGGTGGTCGTGTTCCCCGGCGTCGGGCACTTCTTTCACGGCCAGCTCGGCCTGCTCAAGAGCGTGGTGCTGCGGGAACTGCAGCCGCGCATCCCCCTCTGACCCCTTCTTCGCGCGGCCGCTCGGCAAATTGCCCACGGCGTTGCCCGCTGCGTATTCCCCTCCCTACCGGTATCTCAATGAAACGATTGTTCAGTCTCGTCTTGTCTCTCTTCATCGCCGGCGCCGCCTGCGCGCAGGCGCCGCTCGCGCCCGAGGTGGCCGCCAAGCGCTTTCTGGTGCTCGATCTCACCAGCAATCAGGTGTTGGCCGAGCGCGAGGCCGACGCCCCGGCCGACCCGGCGTCGCTGACCAAGTTGATGACGGCTTATGTGGTCTTCACCGCCATCAAGGACAAGAAGCTCACGCTGGAGCAAACGCTGCCGGTCTCGAAGCGCGCCTGGGAAGAGCGCAAGGGCGGCGGCTCGCTGATGTTCATCGACACCACGATGACGCCGCGGGTCGACGAGCTGCTGCGCGGCCTGATCGTGCAAAGCGGCAATGACGCGGCGGTGGCGCTGGCCGAAGGCGTGGGCGGCACGGTCGAGCAGTTCGTCGCGATGATGAACCGCCAGGCGCAAGCCTTCGGCCTGAAGAACACCACGTTCAAGAACGTCGCGGGCCTGACCGAAGCCGGCCACAAGAGTACCGCGCGCGACCTGGCGGTGATTGCCGGCCACATCATTCGCGACTTCCCCGAGCTGTTCACCTACTACTCGCTGAAAGACTACAAGTACAACAACATCTCGCAGCCGAACCGCAACCTGCTGCTGCGCCGCGACCCGTCGGTCGACGGCATGAAGACCGGCTACACCGAGGCCGCCGGCTATTGCCTCATCGCGACCGCGCAGCGCGAGTTCCCCAACCTCGGCGCCGGTGGCACCGCACCGGGCAAGCGCCGCGTTCTCACGGTGGTGCTCAACACCACGTCGATGGAGGCGCGAGCGAACGAGAGCCAGAAGCTCCTCAACTGGGGCTTCCAGTCGTTCGATGCGATGCGCCTGTTCGACGACACCCAACCCATCGTCACGGCCGAGGTCTGGAAGGGCAAGACCAAGCAAGCCCTGCTCGGCGCCGATGGCGCGCTCATCGTCACCGTGCCCAAGGGCGAGGGCGGCAAGCTGCAGACCAAGATCGAGCGCACCGAGCCGCTGATGGCGCCGCTCGCCAAGGGCCAGCGTGTCGGCACGATCAAGGTCAGCACGACCTCGGGCACGCCCGTCGCCAGCGTGCCGCTGGTGGTGCTCGAAGCGGTCGAGCCCGCAGGCGTTTTCGGCCGCGCGTGGGACGCCATTCGCCTGTGGATCAAGTAAGCTGATTGCCCACCTGCGGGAGCCGCCATGCAAACCATCCCCGACACGCTGTGCTACCTGAACGGCGAGTACAGCTCGCTGCGAGACGCGAAGGTGTCGGTGCTCGACCGGGGCTTCATCTTCGGCGACGGCGTCTATGAGGTCGTGCCGGCCTACGGCGGCAAGCTGTTCCGCTTCGACGAGCACATCGCGCGCCTGATGCGCAGCCTTGGCAAGCTGCGCATCGCCAACCCGCACAGCGCTGACGAGTGGCTGGCGCGCTGCCGCAAGCTGCTGGCAGCACTCGTCGAGACCACGGGCGTTGCCGACCAGCTTGTCTATATCCAGATCACGCGCGGCGTGGCGCTGCGCGACCACGTCATGCCGTCCGACATTGCGCCCACCGTCTTCATGATGTGCAGCGAGATGAAGCCGCCGTCGCCCGAGCAACGCCACAAAGGCGTGGCCTGCGTCAGCGCACGCGACTTCCGCTGGGAGCGCGGCGACATCAAGAGCACCTCGCTGCTCGGCAACGTGCTGGCGCGCCAGATGAGCGCCGACCACTTTGCTGCCGAGACCATCATGTTCCGCGACGGCCACCTGACCGAGGCGGCGGCGTGCAACGTGTGGGTCGTGCACGAGGGCGCTCTGCTCGGCCCGCCGAAGAGCGAGCACGTGCTCGAGGGCATCCGCTACGACCTGATCCGCGAGTTGTGCGAGGAAGAAGGCATTGCCTACAACCTGCGCCCCATCGCCGAGGCCGATGTGTTCAGCGCCGACGAACTGCTGCTCAGCTCCGCCACGAAAGAGGTGCTGCCGATCACCGCCCTCGACGGCCAGGCCGTGGGCCACGGCGCGCTGCGCGGCAAGCCCGGGCCGGTGTATGCAAAGTTGTACGAGGCGTATCAACGCGCCAAGCGTGTCCAGTCCATCTGAACCCCGCACCCGGAACCCGGAAGCCACATGCAAGACATCCCGCCCGAACAGTCGCTCGTCGAGTACCCGTCGAAGTTCCCCATCAAGGTGATGGGCCTGAACGCCGACGGTTTCGTTCACGCGATCATCAGCATCGCGCAGCAGTTCGACCCGGCCTACGACGCCGCCACCGTGGAGTTGCGGCCGAGCAAGGGTGACAAATACCTGGGCGTGACTGTCACGGTGACGGCCACCAGCCGTGAGCAGCTCGACGAGCTGTACCGCACGCTGAGCACCCACCCGATGGTGAAGATGGTGCTTTGAGGCGCGCCGGATGCCGACTCTGACCACCGAGACGATCGAAGCCCTGGCCTTCGCTGCCCACAAGCACCGTGACCAGCGCCGGAAGGACGCGCAGGCTTCGCCCTACATCAACCACCCGATCGCGCTGCTGCGCGTGCTGGTGGTCGAGGCGGGCGTGACCGACCGGCTGGCGCTGCTCGGGGCGCTGCTGCACGACACGGTCGAAGACACGCAAACGACCGAAGCGGAGCTGATTGAGCAATTCGGCGCCGACGTGGCGGCGGTGGTGATGGAGGTGACGGATGACACGTCGCAGCCCAAGGCGCGCCGGAAGGAGCTGCAAGTGGCGCATGCGCCGCACCTGAGCCGCGCCGCCCGCCTCGTCAAGCTGGCCGACAAGACCTGCAACCTGCGCGACATGGCGGATCACCCGCCGGTGGGTTGGCCGCTCGAGCGGCGCCGCGATTACTTCGACTGGGCGGTGCGCGTGGTGGCCGGCATGTGCGGCACCCATGCCGGGCTGGAGGCACTGTTCGACCAGGCGGCAGCCGGGCGGCCGTGACGCCCGCCACCCTGCGCGCCCTCGGCCGCGTCACCTACGAGCCCACGCTCGCCGCGATGCGTGCCTTTACCGAAGCCCGCACGCCCGACACGCCGGACGAGATCTGGCTCTGCGAGCACGAGCCGGTCTACACCCAGGGTCTGGCCGGCAAGGCCGAGCATGTGCTGAACCCGCACGGCATTCCCGTCGTGCAGACGAACCGCGGCGGGCAGGTCACACACCACGGGCCGGGGCAGGTGGTGGCGTACCCGCTCATCGACCTGAAGCGCTTGAACATCTACGTCAAGGAGTACGTCTACCGGATCGAGGAAGCGGTGCTGCGCACGCTGGCGCACTTCGGCGTCACCGGCCACCGCGTGGCGGGTGCGCCGGGCATCTACGTCAGGATCGACGACCCGTTCGGCCACGCCGCGCTGACCGGCCCGCGTGCTGATGCGTTCTCGGGCCTGGGCAAGATCGCCGCCTTGGGCATCAAGGTCAGCCGCCACTGCACCTACCACGGCGTGGCGCTCAACGTGGCGATGGATCTGTCGCCCTTCGACGGCATCAACCCCTGCGGCTACGCGGGGCTGCGCACGGTGGACCTTTCTACAATCGGGGTTCAGGTGGCGTGCGATGAGGTGGCCGGCGTGCTCGGCCGCCAGCTCGCGAGCCGCCTCAGCCTTTGATGAATGTGCTTTTGAAGAGATTGCCGACATGACGACCGAGAACGTGACGCGCGACGCGCAGGCCCCCTACGACGCGACCGTGAAGCAGAAGTCGCAGGCCAAGACGGCGCGCATTCCGATCAAGATCGTGCCCGCCGAGGTGCTGAAGAAGCCCGACTGGATCCGCGTCAAGGCGGGCTCACCGAGCACGCGTTTCTACGAGATCAAGAGCATCCTGCGCGAACACAAGCTGCACACGGTATGCGAGGAAGCTTCGTGCCCGAACATCGGCGAATGCTTTGGCAAGGGCACGGCCACCTTCATGATCATGGGTGACAAGTGCACCCGCCGCTGCCCGTTCTGCGACGTGGGCCACGGCCGGCCCGACCCGCTTGACACCGACGAGCCGCTGAACCTGGCCAAGACGATCGCAGCGCTGAAGCTCAAGTACGTCGTCATCACGAGCGTCGACCGCGACGACCTGCGTGACGGTGGCGCGGCGCACTTCGTCGACTGCATCCAGAAGACGCGCGAGCTGTCGCCGCTGACACAGATCGAAATCCTCACGCCCGACTTTCGCGGCCGCATGGACCGCGCGCTCGAGATTCTGAAGGCCGCGCCGCCCGACGTGATGAACCACAACCTCGAGACCACGCCGCGCTTGTACAAGGAGGCGCGCCCGGGCTCCGACTACGCCTACTCGCTGAACCTGCTCAAGCGCTTCAAGGAATTCGCGCCGCACGTGCCGACCAAGAGCGGCGTGATGGTCGGCCTGGGCGAAACCGACGACGAGATCCTGCAGGTGATGCGCGACATGCGCGAGCACCAGATCGACATGCTCACCATCGGCCAGTACCTGGCGCCCAGCGGCCACCACCTGCCGGTGCGCCGCTACGTGCACCCGGATACCTTCAAGATGTTCGAGCGCGAGGCGGCGGCCATGGGCTTCACCCATGCGGCGGTCGGGGCGATGGTGCGCAGCAGCTATCACGCTGACGAGCAGGCACACAAGGCGGGCGTCGCGAACGCTGTTTGAGAGCCGCCGCGGCCGGCCGGCCGCGCCTTTCAACCGCCGCGTTCAGCTGCGGGCGAGCAGCTTTTCGACGCGCTGGCGCAACGCCGTGAAGTCGGGCTCGCCGGTGAAGCGCTCGACGATCTCGCCGCGCTGGTTCACGAGCACACTGGTCGGCGTGCCTTCCACCCCGCCGAAGCCGTTGGCCACCGCGCCGGTGTTGTCGATCACCACGCCGAACGGCAGCTTGCGTGCGTGCGCGAACGCGATCACGTTGGCCGGTGCGTCATAGCGCATCGCCACTGCCAGCGTCTCGAAGCCGCGCGCGGCGAGCGCTTCATGCAGCGCGGCGAGTTGCGGCATCTCGTGCACGCACGCCGTGCAGGTCGTGGCCCAGAAGTTCACCAGCACGACCTTGCCGCGAAGGTCGGCCAGGCTCGATGTGCGGCCGTCCAACAACGTGTAGGTGACTTTTGGCGCCATCGGCGCAGGGCGGGTCGATGCCCACAGCGCGCCCGCGCCGATGGCGAGGGCGACAATCACAGCGGCCGTGGTGCGAGCGGTGTTCAACAGGAGTCTTTCATGCAGCGCAGAAAGTTTATGTCACGTGTGACGATGGCCCCGGCTCTGGGGGCCATCGGCGCATTGGGGGCAATCGGGTTCGCGCCGTCGGTGCACGCCGTTGGTGTCAGCGAAGGCGACGCAGCCCTCGGTGTGCGGGCCGCACTCGAGCGTGGTGCGGTCGCGGCGGTCGGCCTGCTCGGGCGCAACGGCGGCTTCCTGGACAACCCGAAGGTGCGCATCGAATTGCCCGGTTTCTTGAAAGACGCGGCCAGGCTGCTCGAATTCACCGGCCAGCGCGGGCGCATCGATGAACTCGTGACCGCCATGAACCGCGCGGCCGAGGCGGCCGTTCCCGAGGCGAAGGCGATGCTCGTCAGCGCGGTCAAGGCGATGAGCGTCAAAGACGCGCTGGGTGTGGTGAGCGGCGGCGACACGTCAGTCACCGATTTCTTCGTTGGCAAGACGCGCGCGCCGCTTGCGCTGCGCTTCCTGCCGATCGTGACGCGGGCGACCGAGAAGGTGTCGCTCGCCGCCAAGTACAACTCGGTGGCGGGCAAGGCCGCCGGCATGGGCCTGGTCAGCAAGGACGATGCGAACATCGAGAAATACGTGACCGGCAAGGCGCTCGACGGCCTGTACCTGATGATCGGCGAAGAGGAGCGCAAGATCCGCGCCGATCCCATCGGGACAGGCAGTGCGATCCTGCGCAAGGTGTTCGGCTGAGACGTCGAACCCGGCCACCGCAAGGTGGCCGGTTGGTTCACAGCCCCTTCGACAACTCGAACATCAGCGCCGACGGCAGCGACGTGGCCAGCGCGTCGCGCCCCACCCGTGCAACCGGCGAGCCGCTGAAGCCCGACATCTCGAAGGTCGTGCCTTCCTCGATGATCTCGATGAACACGAAGTCGGGCACTTCCTTGGCGATGTCTTCGCGGAAGTGCGCGAAGCGCTCGCCGCTCTGGATCGACTCGATGATGATGGCGTGCGGCAGGCCGTCACGGCAGAACACCACCGCCTCGTCGACCGAGTTCACGAAGTCGACGATCAGGCTCATGTTGCGCAGCGCGTCGCGGATCTGCACGCGCATTTCGCGCCGTGACGCCACCACCAGCACATGGCTGCCGGCCAGCGGCTGCGAGTTGGTGGACGGCGCGAAGCCGTCGTTCAACTCCAGCGCGCTGACACCTTCGAGCTCGTTGCTCGCGGTGCGCGGGAACTCGAGCACCAGCGTCGAGTAATTGCCTTCGTCGGTGCGCTCGACGATCAAGCCCATCGTCCAGGCGGTTTGTTCGAGCAGGCGCCAGGTCAACGAATCCAGCCCGCGCGGCTTGTCGGCGTTGCGCCCGTCGGCCAGTTCATCGACCGGGCGGTGCGCGAACCGGCACGCGAGCCGTGCATGCGTGGGCCAGGGCTTGATGTCGATGCTGAAGTCGATGCGCGACTGCGCGTTCGCCAGCGCCCAGTCGAGGGTGGAGTTGAGCAGGCTGAACAGCAGCGACGCATCGACGATCACCTCGGCCGGCTTGAGCACCGGCTTGAGCGTGATGCCCCGGGCCTGGGTTTCGCGGCCGCGGTGCGCGAGCACGCCGTTGAGCACGTCGGAAAGCTGCATGCGTTCATGCGACTGGCGCAGCCGCCCTGACGCAAAGCGCGTGAGCTGCTGACCGATCATGCCGGCCTGGCGCGCGGCCTCGACTTCTTCGCGCAGGGCGTGCAGGCCATTGCGGTCGATGCGGCCGGTGTTCGTCAGCGTGTTGACGCGCTCCAGCGCCGCAGTGAGTGGCCCCGCAACTTCGGCGCCGATCTGCGCCAGCAGTTGATGCAGGCGTTTGATTTCCTGTTGGTGCGCTTCGGCGGGCACAACCGCCATCGCGGCTTCGTGCGTGGCCGACGGGCGGCCGATGTCTGACATGTCCATGAAATACCTTCTTTCGACTGTGTCGCTCATCAACCCGGCCCTTGCATTCGGTCAGCGCTTCATACGTCGCCCGGTTCGGGGTGGATGCAGCGCCTGCGGTGTCTTTGGGTGTGGACGGGTGATCGCTTGTTATCGAGTTTCGTCCTCGATTCTTGCGAATGCCAGACGCGAAAGGTCAATCTCCCCCGGCTCAGGGGGTGAGAAATTCACGTTCTGTGACAAAGATGCCAAGGCGCGGCAGCAATCGCACGCTTTGCAAGTGCCTGCCAGTGCGAGGTCGGCAAAGGCTGCGGTTGCGTGAGGCCGAGTCCGGCCCCCCTGGGCGAGTCAGATCGCGCGCGCGGCGCGCAACACGTCGATGTCGGCATCATCCAGGCCGACCTCCCGCAACACGGCCTCGGTGTGTTCGCCCAGCAGCGGTGGGGCGCTGCGGTACTGCACCGGCGTCAACGACATCTTGATCGGGCTGGCAACGAGCCGCACCTCCCCCGCCAGCGGATGCGGCACGTTCACGACCATGTCGCGCTCGCGAACCTGCGGGTCGGCAAACACGTCGGCCAGGTCGTTGATCGGCCCGCACGGCACCTTGGCGGCTTCGAGCGCGGCCAGCCACGCGGCCCGTGACCTGCCCTTCAGCAACTGCGCCAGCATGGGCACAAGGATGGCCCGGTGGCGCACACGGTCGGCGTTGCGGGCGAAGCGGGCATCGGCGGCGATCTGCGGCTGGCCGGCCACGTCGCAGAACTTGGCAAACTGCGTGTCGTTGCCGACCGCAAGGATCAGGTGGCCGTCGCTCACTTCGAACACCTGGTACGGCACGATGTTCTGGTGCGCATTGCCGATCCGCTGCGGCGCCACGCCGGTGGTCAGGTAGTTGGCGCCGAGGTTGGCCAGCATCGCCACCTGCGTGTCGAGCAACGCCATGTCGATCGACTGGCCGCAGCCGGTGGCTTGCGCGTGGCGCAGTGCGGCCAGGATGGCTGTGCAGGCGTACATGCCGGTGAACAGGTCGGCGACAGCCACGCCGACCTTCTGCGGGCCGCCGCCCGACGCGTCATCGGCGATCTCGGCGCGCGCGGGGCCGGTCACGCTCATCAGGCCGCCCATGCCCTGCACGGCGTAGTCGTAGCCGGCGCGCTCGCGGTACGGACCGGTCTGGCCGAAGCCGGTGATCGAGCAGTACACGAGGCGCGGGTTGAGCGAGCGCAGGCTGGCCCAGTCGAGGCCGTAGCGGGCCATGTCGCCGACCTTGTAGTTCTCGACGAACACATCACTTTGCACGGCCATGCGCCGCACCAGCGCCTGGCCGGCGGGCTGGGCGATGTCGATGGTGATTGACCGCTTGTTGCGGTTCGCGCCGAGGTAATAGGCGGCTTCGGCGGTGTCGCGGCCGGCAGCGTCTTTGAGGAACGGCGGGCCCCAGCCCCGGGTGTCGTCACCGCCCGGTGTGCCCGGGCCGGGTGGGCGCTCGACCTTGACCACGTCGGCGCCGAGGTCGGCCAGGGTCTGCGTGCACCACGGGCCGGCGAGCACGCGCGACAGGTCGAGCACGCGCACGCCGGACAACGGTTGCGGGGGCGAAGGGGGTATGGCGGTTGTCATGCGCTTCATTGTGAAGCAGGCTCTTGAATCGGCCGGCCGGGATAATGCGCTGATGACGAGCGTGAAACGCAGCCTGGCTGCACTGGTATTGGCAGGCACTGCGGCCTGCAGTCCGACCTTGAACTGGCGCGAATTCAGCCCCGAGGGCAGCGGCATCGTCGCCAGCTTCCCGTGCCGGCCCGACCGCGTCGAGCGCAGGGTGATGCTGGCCGGCGCTGACCGCCGGATGGCGCTGCTGGCGTGCGAGGCGGCCGGCGCGACTTTCGCGCTGGCATTCATCGACGCGGCCGACCCGGCAGGCGTGGCTGCAACGCTCGCCGAGTTGCGCACCACCGCTCTGCGCAACGTGCAGGCTGCGGCGCCGCAGGTGCTGCCGGTGCAAGTCCCCGGCATGACGCCGAACGCTGCGGCGGTGCGCGTCTCAGTGGCGGGCCAGCTCCCGGGTGGCGGGGCGGTGCACGCGCATGCCGCCTTCTTCACGCACGGGCTGCGGGTCTATCAGGCCACGGTGATCGGCGCCGAGCCGCCGCTGCCCGCAGTGCAAGCGTTTTTCGATGCGCTGAAGTTCCGTGGATGAGCGCGCTGCCCGCACCGCGCCTTGCGCTGTCGGCCGGCCGCCGGGCACAGGCGTTGTTGACAGGCTGCCGCGTCGCGCCTTATGTGTGGTTTTTGTGCTGTGCCGCGCAGTGTCTACCCCCGAAACTGAGTTCGGCACCTTGAACTGCCGATAGATTCGTGCCATGCCCGGTTTGATGATCATCGCCCACGCACCATTGGCGTCCTCGCTGAAGGCAGTTGCCGCGCACGCTTTCCCCGACTGCGCGCAGCAGGTGCAGGCGCTTGACGTGTCGCCAGACATGGCGCCCGAGTTGGTCGAGCAGCTCGCTCGTGAGCTGCTGGCGCGCATTCGCACGCCGGAAGCCCTGATCCTGACCGACGTGTTCGGCGCCACGCCCTGCACCGTGGCGCAGCGCCTGGGCGACGGTGCCCTGGTTCGCGTGATCGCGGGTGTCAATGTGCCGATGCTGTGGCGTTCGCTTTGCTACCTGAACGAGCCGCTCGAAGCGGTTGTGATGCGGGCCATGGCCGGCGCGACTCAAGGCGTGATGCAGGTCGCCACGTCGAAACCCCAGAACCAGACCCAGAAATCCGGCCCCAATGATCAAGTGCACTCTCAGCATCAGCAATAAGCTCGGGCTGCACGCCCGCGCTTCGGCCAAGCTCACCAAGCTGGCCGGTTCGTTCAAGAGCGATGTGTTCCTGTCGCGCAATGATCGCCGCGTGAATGCGAAAAGCATCATGGGCGTCATGATGCTTGCCGCTGGTGTTGGCACGAGCGTGGAGCTCGAAGTCGACGGGCCGGACGAGCAGCTCGCCGCCGACGCGCTCACCGCACTCGTGAACGACAAGTTCGGCGAGGGCCAATAGGTCTCAGTGCGTGCCCCTTCACAGGCGCAGGAAGTGTTTGAGGTAGCGCGCCGGCAGGTCGTCGATACGCAGCAGCATCGGCAGGTCGGCAGTGTTGAAATCGGGGTCCCACGCCGGGGCACCCAGCACCTTGGCCCCGCAGCGCAAATAGCCCTTGATGAGCGCCGGTGCCTCTACTTCCAGGTCGCGCCGCAGCTCACCGACTGGTAGTGCGAGGCGCGGGTCGACCCGCCACTCGATGCGCGCGAGATGCGTCTGGCGCAGTTGCTCCCAGAGGCTCGCCGCGAAGTGGCCGCCATCGCGCATGCTGACGCTCGCGCAGCCGACCATGGTGTCGAGCGCGTTGCGGTGCATGAACTCTGCGAGCGCGCCCCACAACGCCATGATCACGCCGCCAGAGCGCCAATCAGGGTGCACGCAGGAGCGGCCGAGCTCGACCATCTTCGCTCGCAGCGGGCGCAGTCTCGTCAGGTCGAACTCCCCTTCGCTGTAGAGCGCGCCAACGCGCCGCGCGTTCGCTGGCGTCAGAACACGGTAGGTGCCGATCACCGGGCCGGGCTCGCCATCGGCCTCGGCATCGGGCGCCCTGACCAGCAGGTGCTCGCAGTAAGGGTCGAACATGTCGATGTCGTGCCCCGCCGGTGAGCCGCGCGGAACTTTCAGTTGTGCGCCCATCTCGTCCGCGAACACCCGGTACCTCAGCTGCTGCGCCTGGCGAACGTCGTCTTCATCGCGCGCCCAAACCACGCTGAACCGAGGGTTGTCAGCCGAACTGCCCAACGCAGGTGTTTCGCGCCGGTGAAGTGACCTCCGCGGCGCAGCAGGTGCGCTGAGGTCGGCGAATGGGAACGTCGGCATTGGCAGGTCGCGCATGTTGGGCTCCGAAGGGTGCGACGCGGATGCTCGTTGCCTGAAGTGACGTGGCCGTGAACCCGGCATGACGCGCCCATGACAGCGTGCGGTGCCGCACATATCGGCACCTCGCAAATCCCGTAGCGGCAGCGCGATACGCGCTGCTAGCATCAATCGCATGAGTTTCCAGGTGTTTGGTTTGCCGGTATCGCGAGGTGTTGCCATCGGCCGCGCCGTGCTCGTGGCGTCGAGCCGGGTCGACGTGGCGCACTACTTCATCACTGCTGATCGCATCGAGCCTGAGATCGACCGCCTGCGCGATGCGCGCGATGCCGTTGCCAATGAACTGAGCACGCTGCAACGCGACCTGCCGGCCGATGCGCCGGGCGAGCTGTCAGCCCTGCTCGACGTTCATCTGATGCTGCTGCACGACGACTCGCTCACCGGCGCCACCAAGCATTGGATCGAAGACCGGCACTACAACGCCGAGTGGGCCTTGTCGGCGCAGCTCGAGGTGCTGGCGCGGCAGTTCGATGACATGGAAGACGAATACCTTCGCGAACGCAAGGCCGACCTGGAGCAAGTGGTCGAGCGCCTGCTGCGCGCCATGGCCCGCGGCGCGGCGTCCGAATTCGCGCCGGCACCCGGCGTGCGGCCGCGCGACTTTGCTGGCGAAGACCCGCTGGTGATGGTGGCCAATGACATCGCCCCTGCCGACATGCTGCAATTCAAGCGAAGTGTGTTCACCGGCTTCATCACCGACGTGGGGGGCAAGACCTCGCACACCGCCATCGTGGCGCGCAGCATGGACATCCCCGCCGTGGTGGGCGCACGCGAAGCAAGCCGCATCATTCGGCAAGACGACTGGGTGGTCATCGACGGCGACGCCGGCATTGTGATCATCGACCCGTCTCCCATCGTGCTGGAGGAATACCGCTTCCGACAGCGTCAAAGCGACCTCGGTCGCGAGCGGCTGTCGCGCCTTCGGCACACCCCGGCCATGACGCTGGACGGTGAGCGCGTCGAATTGCTGGCGAACATTGAGATGCCCGCAGACGCCGCCGCCGCTCTCGAGGCCGGCGCGGTCGGTGTGGGGCTGTTCCGCAGCGAATTTCTGTTCATGAACCGCGGCGGCGACCTGCCGGGCGAAGATGAGCAATTCGAGGCCTACCGGGCGGCGGTTGAGGCCATGAACGGCCTGCCGGTGACGATCCGCACCGTCGATATCGGGGCCGACAAGCCGCTCGACCGCATGTCGGCAAACGAACTGCGCCACGAACACGCGCTGAATCCGGCGCTCGGGCTGCGCGCCATCCGCTGGAGTTTGTCGGAGCCGGGCATGTTCCGTCAGCAGTTGAGGGCGATCCTGCGAGCCAGCGCTTACGGCAAGGTGAAGATACTTTTCCCGATGGTTGCGCACATGAGTGAAGTGCGCTTGATCTTCGAGGCGCTTGCCAGGGCGCAACAGCAACTCACCGACGCAGGCAAGGCATTCACGTCGGTGGAAGTGGGCGCCATGATCGAAGTGCCCGCCGCAGCGCTCGCTCTGCCTTCGTTCCTGCGTCATTTCGACTTCGTCTCCGTCGGCACGAACGACCTCATTCAGTACACGCTGGCCATTGATCGCGCTGACGAATCAGTCGCACACCTTTACGACCCCTGGCATCCGGCCGTATTGCAGTTGCTGGCACGGACCATTGAACAGGCGAGGGCTGCTGGCAAGGGCGTGAGTGTGTGTGGCGAGATGGCAGGGGACCCCGGGTTCACCGAACTGCTGCTTGCAATGGGGCTGCGCAGCTTCTCCATGCACCCATCACAAGTCGCCTCCATCAAGCAGCGGGTACTGAGAACGGATGCCCGCAAGTGGGCCGCCCATCTGAGTGAGATCTTGTCGGCCGAAGACCCGGAGCGTCAGTGCGCGGCCACGGCGCTACAAGTGTCGACCTGACCGTGCCGAGCGCCGGCTTTGCCCAAAAAAGTTGGCAGTGCGGTTGACGCCTCCAGAACGCATGCTATAGTCGTGGTCTTCGCTGATTGCAGCGGCCCAAAGCGAAAGCAGAGAGCAAATGCAAACAGCAAGAAAACAGAGATAGCCGAGTATTTGACAAGGGTTTAGAAAACAAGTCATAATCGCTCTCTCAGCTGATAACTGCAAAACGCAGCAGCAAACACCGCAAGGTGAGTTCTTTAAAAACTAACAGCCGATAAGTGTGGGCGTTTGAACGCGAGTGCCAAGAGATGTAAAAGTCTCGAGGTCTCATGGACTTTAAACGCTCACTGAATTGAAATTCATGCCGGTGTAAAAACCGGCGGGAGTTCACTTCAATTCTTTGAGCAAAATATCAAGATCGAACTGAAGAGTTTGATCCTGGCTCAGATTGAACGCTGGCGGCATGCCTTACACATGCAAGTCGAACGGCAGCACGGGAGCAATCCTGGTGGCGAGTGGCGAACGGGTGAGTAATATATCGGAACGTGCCC
>JANNBF010000009.1:0-11948 GCA_031385155.1 Rhizobacter sp. | reverse complement strand
GACTTGGGCACGGTTTGGCTGACGCAGCTGGACATGGCCGAGCTGTTTGATGCCACCAAGCAGAACATTTCGCTGCACCTTAAGAACATCTTTCAGGATGGGGAGCTGGACGCGGCGGCAACCGTCAAGGAATCCTTGATGGTTCAAACCGAGGGCTCGCGCAAGGTACAGCGGCCCGTCACGCTCTACAACCTCGACGCCATTCTGGCCGTGGGCTACCGCGTGCGCTCACCGCGCGGCGTGCAGTTCCGCCGCTGGGCGTCCAGCGCGCTGAAGGAGTACCTGACCAAGGGCTTCGTGATGGACGACGAGCGGCTGAAGAACCCGGACGGCCGCCCGGACTACTTCGACGAGATGCTGGCGCGCATTCGCGACATTCGGGCGTCTGAGAAGCGCTTCTATCAAAAGGTGCGCGACCTACTGGCGCTGAGCAGCGACTACGACAAGACCGACCAGGCCACACAGACCTTCTTCGCCACGGTGCAAAACCTGCTGCTGTTTGCGGTGACGCAGAAGACGGCCGCTGAACTCGTCACGACGCGGGCCAGCCCCGGGGCCCCGAACTTTGGCTTGCAGCATTGGAAGGGCGCCCAGGTGCGCAAGCAAGACATTCTGGTGGCGAAGAACTACCTGACCGTTGACGAGATCGACACCTTGAACAGGTTGGTGGTCATCTTCCTGGAAACGGCAGAGCTGCGAACCAAGAGCCGCCAAGAGATTCGCATGGGCTTCTGGCGCCAGAACGTGGACCAGATCATCAGCACCAACGGCTTCCCGGTGCTGACCCACGCTGGGTCGGTAAGCCATGAGCAAATGGAAAGCCGCACCAGCGCGCTCTACCTCGATTTCGATGGGCGCCGCAAACAGCACGAGGCCTTGCAGGCCGACCAGCACGACGAGGCCGATCTGAAGGCGCTCGAAGACACCCTCAAGCGCCGTCCGAAACCATGACCGACCAAAACCAAAAACAACTGGGCAAGACCCTCTGGGCCATTGCCGACCAATTGCGTGGGGCCATGGACGCGGACGACTTCCGCGACTACATGCTGTCCTTCCTGTTCCTGCGCTACCTGTCGGACAACTACGAGACGGCGGCCAAGAAGGAGCTGGGCCGCGACTACCCCGCACAGATCGACAGTTCTGTATCGACACCCTTGCAGCTCTGGTATGAAGGCAACCTGGGTGATGTGCCCGCGTTCGAGAAGCAGATGCGCCGCAAGGTGCACTACGTCATTGAGCCGCAGCACCTGTGGAGCAACATCGCCAACATGGCTCGCACGCAAGACGGCGAGCTGCTGAATGTGCTGCAGGCGGGCTTCAAGTACATCGAGACAGAGTCGTTCGAAAGCACGTTTCAGGGGCTGTTCTCAGAGATTGATCTCGCCTCGACCAAGCTGGGCAGGGGCTACCCTGAGCGCAATGCCAAGCTGTGCACCATCATCAAAAAGATCGCCGAGGGGCTTGCCGACTTTTCCACCGACATCGACGCGCTGGGCGATGCCTACGAATACCTGATTGGCCAGTTCGCAGCCGGTTCAGGCAAGAAGGCCGGCGAGTTCTACACGCCGCAGCAAATTTCCGACATCCTTTCCACCATCGTCACGCTCGACAGCCAGGAGCCGGCAACGGGCAAAAAGGAACGCCTGGAGAGCGTGATGGACTTTGCCTGCGGCTCGGGCTCACTGCTCTTGAACGTGCGCAAGCGCATGGGGCCGCACGGCATCGGCAAGATCTACGGACAGGAAAAGAACATCACCACCTACAACCTGGCGCGCATGAACATGCTGCTGCACGGGGTGAAAGACACCGAGTTCGAGATCTTCCACGGCGACACGCTGACCAACGACTGGGACATGCTGCGCGAGCCGAACCCGGCCAAGATGCCGAAGTTCGACGCCATCGTGGCCAACCCACCGTTCAGCTACCGCTGGGAGAACAGCGACGCGCTGGCCGAGGACGTGCGTTTCAAGAACCACGGCCTGGCGCCCAAGTCAGCCGCTGACTTCGCCTTCTTGCTGCACGGCTTCCATTTCTTGAAGGCCGAGGGCGTGATGGCCATCATCCTGCCGCACGGCGTGCTGTTCCGGGGCGGGGCGGAGGAACGAATCCGCACCAAGCTGCTGAAGGACGGCCACATCGATACGGTGATCGGCCTGCCGTCCAACCTGTTCTATTCCACCGGCATCCCCGTGTGCATCTTGGTGCTCAAGAAGTGCAAGAAACCGGATGACGTGTTGTTCATCAACGCGGCGGAGCACTTCGTCAAAGGCAAGCGCCAGAACCAGCTGACGGATGAGCACATTGCGAAGATCATCAAGACTTACCAGTTCCGTGAGCAGGAACCCCGCTATTCGCGCCGGGTGGAAATGGCAGAAATCGAGAAGAACGATTTCAACCTGAACATCTCTCGCTACATCAGCACGGCGGTGGGTGAGCCGGAGATCGATCTGAATGCGGTTCACGCCCAGTTGGTCGAAGTCGAACAGGCCATCACGGCGGCAAAACAGAAGCACAACAGCTTCCTGAAAGAGCTGAATCTCAAGCCGTTGCCATAGACGCGCTTTTCGATTTCTTGCGCCGGAACGGCCCTCGCCCTCTCACTCCACCGTCACACTCTTCGCCAGATTCCTCGGCTTGTCCACATCCGTCCCCCGCGCACACGCCGTGTGATACGCCAGCAGCTGCAGCGGCACCACGTGCAGGATCGGTGACAGCGCGCCGTAGTGCTCGGGCATGCGGATCACGTGCAGGCCTTCGCTGCTCTGGATGTGGGTGTCGGCGTCGGCGAACACGAACAGCTCGCCGCCTCTGGCGCGCACCTCTTGCAGGTTGCTCTTGAGCTTCTCGAGCAGCGCGTCGTTCGGGGCCACGGTGACCACCGGCATCTGCGCCGTGACGAGCGCCAGCGGGCCGTGTTTCAGCTCGCCGGCGGGGTAGGCCTCGGCGTGGATGTAGCTGATCTCCTTCAGCTTCAGCGCGCCTTCCAGCGCAATCGGGTAGTGCAGGCCACGGCCGAGGAAGAGCGCGTTCTCCTTGCGCGCGAACTCCTGCGCCCACGCTATCACTTGCGGCTCCAGCGCCAGCACCGCCTGCACGGCGACCGGAAGGTGGCGCAGTGCCTTCATGTGCATTGCCTCTTCGGCATCGGCCAGGTGGCCGCGCGCTTGCGCGAGCGACAGCGTCAGCAGGAACAGGCCGACGAGCTGCGTGCTGAACGCCTTGGTCGAGGCCACGCCGATCTCGACACCGGCGCGCGTGATGTACGCGAAGCGGCACTCGCGGACCATGGCGCTCGTGGCCACGTTGCACACGGTCAGCGTGTGCGCCATGCCGAGCGAGCGCGCATGCTTCAGCGCGGCCAGGGTGTCGGCCGTCTCGCCGCTCTGCGTGATGGTGACGACGAGCGTGCGCGGGTTCGGTACGCTGTCGCGGTAGCGGTACTCGCTGGCCACTTCCACATTGGTCGGGATCTTGGCGATGCTTTCCAGCCAGTACTTGGCCACCGAGCCGCTGTAGTAGCTCGTGCCGCAGGCGAGGATGAGCACCGAGTCCACTTCCTTGAACACGCTGTAGGCACCATCGCCGAACAGCTCGGGCGTGATGCCCGGCACCGCGTCCAGCGTGTCGGCGATGGCCTTGGGCTGCTCGAAGATCTCTTTCTGCATGTAGTGGCGGTACGGGCCCAGCTCGGCCGCGCCGCTGTGGGCGATGACGGTGCGCACCTCGCGCTGCGCTGCCTTGTAGCTGCCGTCGGCTTGCCGGTGCGTGACCCAGTGCTTGCCGAGTTGCAGGTCGACCACATCGCCTTCTTCGAGGTAGACGATCTGGTCGGTCACGCCGGCCAGCGCCATCGCATCGGAGGCCAGGAAGTTCTCGCCCGGGTTCGCGCCCGAACCCACACCGAGCACCAGCGGCGAGCCCTCGCGCGCGCCGATCACGCGCAGCGGCTCGTCGCGGCAGAACACGGCAATGGCGTAGGCGCCGCGCAGGCGCAGGGTCGCGCGCTGCACGGCGTCGAGCAGGTCGCCGTCATACAGGTGGTCGACCAGGTGGGCGATGACTTCGGTGTCGGTCTGGCTGTTGAACACATAGCCGCGCCCGACCAGTTCGGCGCGCAGCTCTTCGTGGTTCTCGATGATGCCGTTGTGCACCAGCGCCACCCGCCCGGCGTGCGCCGTGCCGCCGCTGACCGCCACTTCCGCATCCGACACGCCCGGCCCGCGGCTGAAGTGCGGGTGCGCGTTGTGCACCGCCGGCGCGCCGTGGGTGGCCCAGCGCGTGTGCGCGATGCCGGTGCCGGCGCTGATGGCGTCGCGCGCGACCTCGGCTTCGAGCTCGGCCACGCGCGCCGTGCTGCGTGCGCGCTTCAGTTCGCCGCCCTGGTGCACCGCCACGCCGCACGAGTCATAGCCCCGGTATTCGAGCCGCTTCAGGCCCTCCAGCAGGATGGGCACGATGTTGCGCGGGCTGATGGCGGCGACGATTCCACACATGGCGGGTTCCTTGGAAGGCGATGGGCAAGGGCTGGATGGTAGGTATCGTCGGTTGATTGAAGGGTGCAAAATCGCGCTTTTCGTGATTGAATCATTCGAGTGAGCTATATGAAGCAAGAATCAGCTGTATTTGATAGAGAAGCGCATGAATCGGTCACGCTGGATGCCACCGACCTGCGCATCCTCGACCAACTTCAGCGTGACGCGTCGCTCTCGAACCACGACCTGGCCGGCGTGGTGCACACCTCGCCAGCCACCTGCCTGCGCCGCGTCAAGCGACTGGTGGATGCGGGCGTGGTCGAGCGGCGGGTGGCCATCCTGTCGCCGGCGCGGCTCGGTGCCGGCTTGACGGCGTTCGCCGAAGTCAGCCTCGACCGGCAGGGCGCCGAGCACATCGCTGACTTCGAAGCGCGGGCGCTGGCCGAGGGCGCGGTGCAGCAATGCCACCGCGTGTCGCCGGGGCCGGACCTGATGCTGGTGCTGTGCGTGACCGACATGGCCGCCTACCACGCGCTGGTGCAGCGCCTGTTCACGCAAGACGCCAACGTGCGCAACGTGAAGACTTTCTTCAGCACGCACCGCGCCAAGTTCGAGACGCGGGTGCCGTTGCCGCTGCCGTTGCCGGCGTAGTTGCGGTGGGCCGCGCGGCTGTCATCCGAACACCGTGCAGCGGGGCCGTCGTGTGGCCGTCCCAGTACTTCGGAACCGCGATGCCGGCGCGGCGCAGCCAGGCCTGGTCGTCGGGTGAGAACGTCGTCACGATGCGAAGGGGTTGAGCGTCCATCGGCGGGCTGCTGCAATGGCGGGTGAATCGGCGAATCTACTCTCGGGATCAAGCCGCTGGTCAGGCGTGCAGCTCACGCGGCCGGCACGTGGCAAGCCACGCAAAGCTTGTTCCCGTCGGGGTCGCGGAAGTAGGCGCCGTAGTAGTGCGCGTGGTATTCGGGGCGCAAGCCGGGCGCGCCTTCGCAGGTGGCGCCGCTGGCAAGTGCCTCGGCGTGCGCCGCATCGACCATGGCGCGCGTGGCGGCGAGAAAAGCCACCATCTGGCCGTTGCCGGCGCCGTGCGGCTGGCCATCGAACGGTGGCCCGATCAGGAACAGCGGGCGCGGGTCGCCGGTGCTTTGCCACCCGGCCCAAGGGCGGCTGCGGTCGCAGAAGCGCGGGGCGATGCCCAGCACCGGCATCAAGCGTTCGTAGAACGCCAACGCCCGCCCGTAGTCGGTCACGCCGATGAAGATGTGCGAGAACAAGGTGGCCTCCGTGTGGGTGTGTCTGCGTGGCCTATGCGGCGCGCTTGAGCACCACCATGCCCTTCAGGTACTCGCCTTCCGGGAAGGTCACCGTCATCGGGTGATCGGGTGCGGCGCCCACGCGCTCGATGAACACGCCGTCCACCCCCGCGTCGAGCCCCGCGCCCGCCACGATCTTGTGGAACAGGTCGGCGCTGATGCCGCCCGAGCACGAGAACGTGAACAGCAGGCCGCCCGCATCCAGCAGCATGAAGGCGAGGCGGTTGATGTCTTTGTAGGCCCTTGCCGCGCGCTCGGCATGGGCGGCGGTGGGCGCGAACTTGGGTGGGTCGAGCACGATGGCGTCGAAGCGGCGGCCGGCGTCGAGGAGCGTGCGCAGGGTCTGGTTCACGTCGGCGTCGAGCGTTTCGTGGCGCGCCGCATCGAAGCCGTTCAACCCGACGTGCGCGCTCGCACGTTCCAGCGCCGGGCCCGATGAATCCACGCTTGTCACGTGCGCCGCGCCCGCCGCGAGGGCAGCGACGCTGAAGCCGCCGGTGTAGCAATAGCAGTTGAGCACGCTGCGCACGCCGTAGTGCCGCACCGCATCGGCAAAGCGCCTCCGGTTGTCGCGCTGGTCGAGGTAGAAGCCGGTCTTGTGGCCGTGCGCCACGTCCACGGTGAGCTGCCAATCGTGCTCGCGGATGACCACGTCGGTCGCGCCCTCGCCGCGCAGCCAGCCGCTGACCGGCTCCAGCCCTTCGAGCTTGCGATTGCTCGCGTCACTGCGCTCATACAGGCGCGAAAGGGTCGTCGCGCGCAGCAACTGATCGGCGATGGTGGCCTTCCAGCGCTCGGCACCGACCGACAGGAACTGCGCGCTCAGCGTGTCGGCATAGCGGTCGACGATCAGCCCGGGCAGGCCGTCGGCCTCGCCGTGGATCAGGCGCATCGCGTCGCTCGCAATCGGCAGCCGCATGCGCAGCGCCAGCGCGGCGGCAATGCGCCGCTCGAAGAACGCGGCGTCGATGCGTTCGGCCTCATCGAAGCTCCAGGCACGCAGGCGGATCATCGACTGCGGGCTGTACGACGCCCACGCGAGAAAGCTGCCGTCGCTCGCGACCACGCGCACGGTTTCGCCGGCGTCGGCCCGGCCGCTGGCAACGCTGCCTTCGAACACCCACGGGTGGCGCTTTTGCAGCGAGCGCTCCTTGCCGGGGCGCAGGGTGATGGTCTTCATCGGTGGTCGGTCGTCAAATCAGGTCTTTCGTTTCGCGCGCGGGTGCGCGGCGTCATACACCTTCGACAGGTGGCCGAAATCGAGCCGCGTGTAGACCTGCGTGGTGGTGATATTGGCGTGGCCCAGCAGCTCTTGCACCGCGCGCAAGTCGCCACTCGATTGCAGCAGGTGGGTGGCGAACGAGTGCCGCAGCATGTGCGGGTGCACGTGCGTGGGCAGGCCCGCACGCAGCGCGCGTGCCTTGAGGCCCGAGCGCACCTGGCTGGCACTGAGGCGAGTGCCACGGTTGCTGACGAACAGCGCGGGCTCATCGGCGGCAGCCATCTGCGCACGCACCAGAAGCCATTGCCCGAGTGCCGCGAGCGCCGCCTTGCCGACCGGCACGCTGCGCCGCTTGCTGCCCTTGCCGAGCACGTGTGCGCTGGCGTCGGCCACGTCGATCCATCCCGCTGCGCCGGCGCCCGGCGCGGCGTCCAGGCCGGTGAGTTCGCCCACGCGCAGGCCGCAGCCATACAGCAGCTCGACGATGCACTGGTCGCGTGCCGCGATCAGCGGGTTCGCGGGTGCGGCGTCGTTCGCCGGCCGCACATCGGCCAGCGCCATCGCGTGGTCGACCGACAAGGCCTTGGGCAGCGGCTTCGCGGCCTTCGGTGCGCGCACGCCATCGACCGGGTTCAGCGCCACGAAGCCGTCGCGCCCGAGCCAGCGGTACAGGCCGCGCCAGGCCGACAGCACGATGGCGATGCTGCGCGAGGCCAGGCCCTGACCATGCATCTGCGCGGCCCAGCGCCGCACGTGGTGCGTCTGCACCGCGCGCAGCGCGACGGGCGCGTCGGCAATGCGCGCCTGCAAGCGCTGGAAGGCCTCGCGGTACATGGCCAGCGTGCGCGCGGCCAGGCGCCGTTCGACGCGCAGGTGCACGAGATGGCGCTCGATGTCGGCGTCGAGCGCGGGGTTGTCGGCCATGGTGTTGCCGGCCGCTCGCTATGCGCCGCTCAGGCCGGCGTGGCGAGCACGCGCGACAGCGCGGCCGACGTGAGCTCGCCGATGCGCTGCAGGAACTCGGTGCCCATGTCGGCGGTGTAGCGCGCCGCGTCGGGCGAGGCGAGCACCAGCATGCCGAAGGTGGCGCCGGCAGCCGTGCCAGCATCGGCTGCGCTCGATGGGCCAGCCGCGCGCAAAGGGATCATCGCGACCGACAGCGCCGCTTCCGGCTCGTCGAGCCACTGCGCCGCTTCGAAGCCCGAGTTCACACCGCAGTACGGCGAGGTCAGGCTGCCGGCGAAGCTCTTCACGTCGTCGCTCACCGGGCGCGCGAACGGCATGTCGGCGAACACCGGCTGCGCGCTCCACACCCGGATGCCGCCCTGCGGAATCATGAACTGCGCCAGCAGCTCGCGCACCAGCACCGCAGGCAGTTCGCCGGGGTTCGGCGTGCGCATCAGCGTGCGGGTCCAGCGGTGCAGCTTGTCGGTGATCGTGAGGTTGTCTTGCCCGAAGCGGATCATCTCGATGATCTTGCCTTCCAGGCCTTTGATCTTGTCGCGCAGCATCTCCATCTGCCGCTCTTGCAGCGACACGGCACGCTGGCCGTGCGGGCTGGTGAGCTGCACCGCGCCCAGCAACTCGGCGTGGCGCTCGAAGAACCCCGGCGTGTTGGCCAGGTAGTTCGCGATGTCGTTCTCAGTGATGCCTTGCACGCCGGTCGGGTTGGTCATGGGTCGTTTCTAGGTTGCGGTCTGGGTTGCTGTTTGGGTTGGTGTCAAACGGCCGATGCTCACAGCTCGATCTCGCCTTCGAACACCGTCTCGGCCGGGCCGGTCATCAGCACGTGGTCGTGCGCGCCGCCGCCCCATTCGATCGTGAGGCGGCCGCCGCGCGCGGCCACGTCCACCCGTGCATCGAGCCGGCCCATGCGAATGCCGGCGACCACGGCGGCGCATGCGCCCGTGCCGCAAGCCAGCGTTTCGCCGGCACCGCGCTCGAACACGCGCAGGCGGATGTCGGTGCGGCTCACGATCTGCATGAAGCCGGCGTTCACGCCTTTCGGGAAGCGGGCATGTGCGCCGATCAGCGCGCCCTCGGCCGCGACCGGCGCGAGGTCGACATTCGGCACCACCTGCACCGCATGCGGGTTGCCCATCGACAGCACGGCCAGCTCGAAGCGCTGGCCGGCCGCATCGAGCGGCCACAGCGCAAAGCCGTTCACGTCATGCGCAGTCAGGCCTTCGGCATCGAAGGGTACGCGGTCGAGCTCGAACACCGGCACGTTCATGTCGACGCACACGCGGCCGTCGGGCTGCAGGTCGAGCACGAGCAGGTTGTTCATGGTCTCGACGCGCAACATGCGCTTGTCGGTCAGGCCCTTGTCGCGCGCATAGCGAACGAAGCAGCGCGCGCCATTGCCGCAATGCTCGACCTCGTCACCGCTGCCGCCGTTGAAGATGCGGTAGCGGAAGTCGACGTTCGGTGTGGTGCTGCGCTCGATGACGAGGATCTGGTCCGCGCCCACGCCGAAGCGTCGGTCACCGAGCACGCGCAGCTGCGAGTCGGTGAGCGCCAGCGGCTCGCGCGTGGCGTCGAGCACGACGAAGTCGTTGCCGGCGCCCTGCATCTTGGTGAAGCGCAGATTCATCGGCGGATTATCGCCGCGCAGGTTGGTCCAAGAGAGGCGGCCGACGCATGTGCCCGAGCCGGCATCAATAGATCGGCGGCGTGCCGGCCGGCCGCGTCTTGAAGCGCTTGTGCACCCACAGGTACTGCGCCGGGTGGGCGCGGATCTCGCTCTCGATCCAGCGGTTCATCGCGGCCGTGTCGGCCAGCGCATCGGCGCTCGGAAAGCCCGCCCACGGCGCCAGAAAGCGCACGCGGTAGCCCTGACCGCCGGGCAGCGTTTCGGCGACCACCGGCTGCACGATCATGCCCAGTGCGCGCGCCAGCCGCGACGGCGCCAGCAGGGTGGCGGTGGGCACGCCGAAGAAGGGCACGAAGGCGGCGTCGCGCTCGCCGAAGTCCATGTCGGGCAGGTTGAAGAACGCGTCGCCGCGGCGAATGGCGCGCAGCAAGGCCTTGGCCGAATCGTCGCGTGGGAAGATTTCGGCATTGCCCAGCCGCAGCCGCCCGCGCCGGATCGCGGCGTCCATCACCGCGTTGCTCTGCGCCTGGTAGATCGAGATGCCCTTGCGCTTCTGGAACAGCAACACGCTCACGCCGGCCACGTCGAGCGCCATGAAGTGCGGCACCAGCCACATCACGGGCTGGTCGCTGCGCTCGGCGAGCGTCACGTCACCTTCCACGTGAATCAGGCGCTTGAGCCGCGCCGGCGATGCGTACCAAAGCAACCCGCGCTCCAGGATGCTGCGGCCGAGCCAAAGGAAGTTCTCGCGCGCCAGCAACTCACGTTGCGCGTTAGTTTGCTCGGGGAAGCACAGCGCCAGGTTGCGCAGCGCGATGCGGCGGCGCGCACCCGCCGTGGCGTAGAGCACGCGCCCCAGGCCACGCCCGAGCCACGCCTGCAGCGCCAGTGGCAGCCAGTGCAGCACCCAGAGCAGGGCCAGCAGGAGTCGAGCGCCCAACGGTCAATCCTCTTGTTCTTTGCGTGGGCTTCCGCACCGGTGCGGAAGCCGCTTCATGCGGCCTTTGTTCCGGACCGGGGCGTCTTGTAGCGGTGGTAGCCCCACAGGTACTGCTGCGGGCACTCGCGAATCAATTGCGCCATGGCCCGGTTGATGACCGCGGCGGATTCTGCCTGAGTGGGGTCATGCGCCGGCAGCGCTTCCGGCAGCACCGAGACGCGGACCCGAAAGCCCGCGCCGTGCGGCAGCCGCTCGCCCCAGATCAACAGCGGCGTCGCACCCGTCTGTTGCACTAGGCGCGCCGCCAGCGTCATTGTGTAGGCCGGCTTGCCGAAGAACGGCACCCACACGCCCATGCCGTCGGGCGGCACCTGGTCGGGCAGCAGGCCCACCGCCTCGCCGCGCCGCAGCGCCCGGATCATCTGGCGCACGCCTGCGAGTGTGGCCGGTGCCGTGGCCACGCCGGGGCGTTCGCGCGAGCCATCCATCAGCGCGCGCACCCAGGCCTTGCGCGCCGGGCGGAACAGCACCGTGATGGGGCCGTGTGTGGCCGCGAAGCTTTGCGCGCAGGCCTGCGCCGTGACCTCGAAGCTGCCCATGTGCGGCGTCAGCAGCACGATGCCCTTGCCGCGCTGCAGGGCCTCGGTGAGCAGCGCCTCGCCTTGCCATTCAAGCGGCGGGCGTATCGGCGCACCCGCAGGGCGCAGCCACAGGAACGGCAACTCCATCAGCATGCGCCCGGCGTGGGCGACGGCCGGACGCGCATCGGCCGGGCTGATGCCGGCTTGCGACACGTTGGCACGGAAGCGCGCGCGGTACGAAGGTGAGGCCCAGAAGGTGAGCCAGCCGAGCCAGGCACCGACCGCGTGAAGAAGCCACAGCGGCCACCGGGCCAGCCAGCGAAACAGGGTGAGCATGTCTTTATAATTTCGGCATCGCCGAGTTATGAACTACTTGCAGGGCGATTCAGAAATTCTGCTAAAGCGTTCGCCGCATCTCCGAAAGGTCAGGCCGGCAACGCGAGTTGTCTGGCTTGTCATCTACCTACAGGAGTTTAAAAGTGTCGAACGATTTTCTCTTCACATCCGAGTCCGTCTCCGAAGGCCACCCCGACAAGGTCGCCGATCAGATCTCTGACGCCATTCTCGACGCGATCTTCAAGCAGGACCCGCGCTCGCGCGTGGCCGCCGAGACGCTGTGCAACACAGGTCTCGTGGTGCTCGCCGGTGAGATCACGACGAACGCGCATGTCGACTACATCCAGGTCGCGCGCGACACCATCAAGCGCATCGGCTACGACAACACCGAGTACGGCATCGACTACAAGGGCTGCGCGGTGATGGTCTGCTACGACAAGCAGAGCAACGACATCGCCCAGGGCGTTGACCACGCGAGCGACGACCACCTG
>JANNBF010000191.1:0-41533 GCA_031385155.1 Rhizobacter sp. | reverse complement strand
CTCTTGCCCATCTGCACGTGGCGCACGATGTTCTCGCGCACCACGATGGCGTCGTCGATCAACAGGCCCACGCACAGGCTCAGCGCCATCATCGTGATGCTGTTGATGGTGAAGCCGAACAGGTACATGAACAGGAAGGTGCCGATCAGCGCGATCGGCAAGGTCAGGCCGGTGATGACGGTCGAGCGCCACGAGTTCAGGAACAGGAACACGATCAGGATGGTGAGCGCGGCGCCCTCGATCAGCGTGCGCTTCACGTTCGCGACCGACACCCGAATGGCGCGCGAGTTGTCGCGGTTGACTTCGAGCGCCACGCCCGGCGGCGTGAGTGCCTTGGCATCGGCGAGCGCCTTGTACAGGCCGTCGACCACGGCGATGGTGTTCTCGCCCTGCGACTTCTGAACGCTGAGCAGCACCGTGCGCTGGCCGTTGTAGAGCGCCAGGCTGTCGATCTCCTGCGGGCCGTCGGCCACGTCGGCCACTTGCCACAGCTTGACCGCGTTGCCACCACGCCTTGCCACGACCACGTCCCGGAAGTCCTCTGGGCGCTTCAGGCGCGCGTTGATCTGCACCACGCGCTCCTGTTCGATGGAGCGGATCGCGCCCATCGGCAGCTCCTGGTTCTCGCTCCTCACTGCCGCCACGATCTGGTCGACGCTGATGCCCAGCGCGTCGAGCGCGGCCGGCTTCACGTACAGGTTGATCTGCCGCGCCACGCCGCCCACCAC
The DNA here is from genome assembly GCA_031385155.1 of Rhizobacter sp. Classification (GTDB taxonomy): domain Bacteria; phylum Pseudomonadota; class Gammaproteobacteria; order Burkholderiales; family Burkholderiaceae_C; genus LMDS01. The sequence goes on along the minus strand of JANNBF010000191.1, from coordinate 40,805 downwards.
GCTGACCGAGCCCACGCCGCGCACGTTCTCGAGCTTCTTCAGCAGCACCTGCTGCGCCCACGTGGTCAGCTCCTGCGCGCTCTTCTTGCCGTCGGGTGAGAGCACGGCCACGTTGAAGATCGGCACGCTCTGCGGGTCGAAGCGCGAGATGCGCGGGTCTTTGACTTCGTCGCGCAGCAGCGGGCGGATCAGGCTCACCTTCTCGCGCACGTCGTCGGCGGCCTTGCGTCCATCGACCTCGAGGTTGAACTCGACGATCACGACGGAAGTGCCTTCGTACGACCGCGAGTACATGGTGCTGATACCGGCGACCGTGTTGACCGCTTCCTCGACCTTCTTGGTGACTTCGCTCTCGACGATCTCGGGCGACGCGCCGGGGTAGTCCATCACGACCACCACGGTCGGGAAGTCGATGTTCGGGAACTGGTCGACCGCAAGGCGCTGGTAGCTGAACACGCCGAGCACGACGAAGGCGAGCATGACCATCACGGCCATCACCGGGTTGCCGATGGAGATGCGGGTGAACCACATGGTCAGGGCGCTGCCGAAGCGGCGGCGGCGGCGGCGGTGGCGGCGCCTGGCGCGGCCAATGTGGTGCTGCGGGAGGCTGCCGTGGGGCTGGTCGGCGCGAGCAAGCGCACGGCCGAGCCGTCGCGCACCGCGCCGGCTGAGCCACGCAGCAGCACTGCGCCACTGGCCGCACCCGTCTTCAGCTCGACCGCACTTTCGGTGCGGCCGTTGAACGCCGCCTCACCCCGAACCCCGAGCTCGACGGTGCGGAGCAACACCTTGCCCGCATCCACCGCCAGCACGTACGGCTTGCCTTGGTCGATGCGCACGGCCGACAAGGGCGCGGCCAGCGCGTCACTGCGCTGCAGTTCGATGCGCCCGCGCGCGAACAGGCCCTGGCGCAACCCGGGCTGCGGCGCCAGTGCGAGGTAGACCATCACCGAGCGCGTGCCGGCCTGCGTGCTCGGGTTGATGCGCACGACGGTGGCGCTCGCGGCCTGCGCCAGGCCGTCGACCTCGACCCGCGCGACTTGCCCGACCTGCACGGCACCGACCTCGTCGGGCGCGACAGCAGCTTCCATCTCGATGCGCGAGAGATCGACCACTTCGATGATCTTCGCGTCGAGGCCGACGCGTTCGCCGGGTTGCGCCAGGCGCTGTGACACCACGCCGCTGATCGGGGCGGTCAGCGACGCGTCGGTGCGTGCCTTGCGGGCGAGTTCGGTTGCGGCCGTCGCGGCCTGGTAGTTGGCCTGGGCCGAGGCTTCGTTCGACACCGACGATTCGAGCGCCGTCGGCGAGATGAAGCCCTGCGCGACGAGGGCGCGGTTGTTCTCGAGCGTGCGCTTGGCGATGTCGAGCTGGGCGCGGCTGGCGGCGGCCGTTTGCGCGGCCTGGCGCACGCGCAAGTCGAACTCGGTCGTGTCGAGCTGGCCGATCAATTGCCCCGCCTTCACGGTGTCGCCTTCGCGCACGGTCAGGCTCTTGACTTCGGCCGCGACGCGGGCCTTCACGACCGCCGTGTTCACCGCCTTCAGGCCGCCGGAGATGCTCAGCGTGCGCGTCATCGGCACGACCTGCAGCGTGACCACATCACCGGCGGCCAGTTCGAGCGCCAGCGGCGCCGACGCGGGCGCTGCGGCTGCCGCGAGTTGCTGGTTGCGCGCCTTCAACGCGCGCGCCCCGAGGCCACCGACCACGAGCACGGCCATGCCGATCAAAGACCACTTCATCCAACGTTTCATTCTTTTCCTTTGCGCGCCGCGCGCCGTGGCGCGGGCGCTGCGATCGTCAGGCCGTTCAGCACGAGGTCGATCTGGGCCTCGATCACGGCCTTGGGGTCGAGCGGAGGTGTCGGCGCGCACCCGCTGAGCGAGTGCTTGTTCACGGCCATGAAGACGAGCGTGCCGCACAGCACGCTGACCACGTTGCGCACGTCGACTGGGCGGAACTCGCCGGAGTCGATGCCGCGTTGCACCATGCTGCCCATCATCGCGTTGGACGGGTTGATGACTTCATCGACATAGAACTGCGCGATCTCGGGGAAGTTGCCACCCTCCGACATCATCAACTTGAGGATGCCGGCGGCCGGAGTCTCGCCGATGCGCTCCCACCACAGGCGAAGCATCAGCGCCAGCAGGTCGGCGCTGCTGCCCTGGAAGCTGCGGATGGTCTCCATGCCCTCGGCGATCGGGTTGACCACGTGGTGGCGGATCACCGCCTTCAGCAACTCTTCCTTGCTCGGGTAGTACAGGTAGAGCGTGCCCTTCGAGACACCGGCGCGCACGGCCACGTCTTCCGAGCGCGTAGAGGCGAAGCCTCGTTCCACGAAAAGGCCGAGCGCCGCGTCGAGCAGTTCGAGCGGCCGCGCCTCCTTGCGGCGCTGGCGGCTGGGCGCGCCGTCGGGCTGCGGTGGGGGCAACTCGCGGGCAGCCGACGGCGCGGCGTGGGGGTGTGGGGCGGAGGCGGTTGACTTCATACTGACTGATCGGTCAGTAATGTAGCGGTGCCGCGAAGGGGGGTCAAGGCGGCGGCGGGCGACGGGTGATGGGCGACTGGCGCCTGGCGCCAAAGTCTCACCGACAGGCTGGCGCGATGCTTGCTGACAGGGTGCCGCTGTGCGGCTGGCGCATCACCCGGGTGGCGGACTTGCCGATGGGCGTGCAATGAAGCCGCGTCGTTAAGATGCCGCACCTTTTTCGTCTCACCGGAGCGCTGCTTGGATCCCATTCTTCTCGTCAAAGCGGCCGTCATGGGCGTGGTCGAAGGCCTGACCGAATTCCTGCCTGTGTCGAGCACCGGCCACCTCATCCTCGCGGGCTCGTTGATCGGCTTCACCGACGAGACCATCAAGTCGGCCAAGTTGTTCGACATCGTGATCCAGGCCGGCGCCATCGTGGCAGTGATCATCGTCTACTGGCAGCGGCTGCGCGAAACGCTGGCCGGCCTGCGCGGGAACGACCCGCGCCAGCGCCGCTTCGTGATCAACGTGCTGATCGGCTTCCTGCCCGCCGCCTTGCTCGGCGTGCTGTTCAGCAAGGCGATCAAGGCGCACCTGTTCACCCCGGCCGTGGTGGCCACGACCTTCATCGTCGGCGGCATCATCATCCTGTGGGCGGAGCGGCGCACCCAGGCTGCGGTGCGCATCGAGAACGTCGACGACATGACGCCGCTCGACGCGCTGAAGGTCGGCCTGGCGCAGAGCCTGGCGCTGGTGCCGGGCACCAGCCGCTCGGGGGCCACCATCATCGGCGGCATGCTGTTCGGCCTGAGCCGCAAGGCCGCGACCGACTTCAGCTTCTTCCTCGCGATCCCCACGTTGATCGGCGCGAGCGGCTACAGCCTGTGGAAGGCGCGCGACACGCTCTCGGCGGCCGACGCGCCGCTGCTGATCGTCGGCACCGTGGTCTCGTTCCTGGTGGCTTGGGTGGTGGTGCGCTGGCTGCTGCGCTTCATCGCAACGCACAGCTTCGTGCCGTTCGCGTGGTACCGCATCGCGTTCGGGATCGTGGTGCTGGTGACGGCCTACAGCGGGCTCGTGACCTGGGCGGCGTGACGGTGCCGCCCCGCAGTCAGGCGCTTGGGGCGCGCTTCGCGAACACCACGTCCCACACGCCGTGGCCGAGCTTCAGGCCGCGGTTCTCGAACTTCGTCAGCGGCCGGTAGGCGGGCTTCGGCGCGTAGCCTTCTGCGCTGTTGCACAAGGCCGGCTCGGCTGACAACACCGCCAGCATCTGTTCGGCATACGGCTGCCAGTCGGTTGCGCAGTGCAGGTAGGCGCCCGGTGCCAGGCGGCTTGTGAGCAACTTGACGAAGTCGGATTGAATGAGCCGCCGCTTGTTGTGCTTGGTCTTGTGCCACGGGTCCGGGAAGAACACGTGCACGCCGGCCAGCGTGTCGGGTGCGACCATGTGTTCGAGCACCTCGACGGCGTCGTGCTGCACGATGCGCAGGTTGGCAAGCGCACCTTCGTCGATGCGCTGCAGCAGCGCGCCGACACCGGGCTCGTGCACCTCGACGCCGATGAAGTCGGTGCCGGGCAGGGCGGCGGCGATCTGCGCGGTGGCGTCGCCCATGCCGAAGCCGATCTCCAGCACGACCGGCGCGGTGCGGCCGAAGGCGGCCGCAGTGTCGAGCACGCCAGCCCGATAGGGCAGCACGAAGCGCGGCGCCAGGTCGGTCAGCGCACGGCGCTGGCCGCTGCCCATGCGGCCGGTGCGCAGCACGTAGCTGCGGATCGGGCGCGGGGGACGCGGCGCGCGCGGGGCGGGTTCGGGGTCGGTCATCGTCAAAGGGCCGGTTGAGCGGGAGCATGTCGCGAGGCGGCATTGTGATGGCTCGCACTTCGGCCTCGCACGCCACGGCGCCCCGCGATCTTGGGGTGTAAGGGCTTGGGTGCGGCTGCTAGGCTCGGCCGATGTTCACGTTCCGCTCATCGATGGCCGCCATGGTCACAGCGCTGCTGCTCGCGGCTCGGTGCCTGGCGGCGCCGGCCGTGGCCCCGGCTGCAACCGCGACCGTGGCGCCCGCACGCCAAGCGCCCATCCTGCCCGGCCCGGTGGTCGATGCGATCCTCGCGACCGGCCTGCCGCTGAAGAGCTTCGGCCTGTTCGCGCAAGAGGTCGACAGTGACCGCACCGTGGTCGCGATGAACGAACAGCTGCCCTACACGATGGCGTCGACCACCAAGATCGTCACCTCGCTCGCCGCACTCGACCTGCTCGGGCCGTTCTACCGCTGGCGCACATCGGCCTTCGCGCTCGGTACGCTGGCCGAAGGCAAGCTCGTGGGCGATTTGCTCATCGTCGGCGGTGGTAATGCCGAGTTGACGTCCGCTGAACTGCGCGCCTGGTTCGCCCGCATGCGTGCGCAGGGCCTGAACGAGATCGATGGCGACATCGTGCTCGACCACTTCGCGTTCCAGCTCAGCGCGGCCGACCACGCGGGCACGCCGCTGCAGTCGGCCACGCAGCCGCGCCATGTGTGGCCCGATGCGCTGACGCTCGACGAAGGCCTGCTGACGGTCAACGTGCAACCCACGCGTGACAAGCGCGCCGCACTCACGCTGACGCCGGCACTCAGCGACGTGCGCATCGACAACCAGGTGGCGATGGCCGGCGGTTGCAACGCCGATGCCCGCTGGGAGACCGGGCGCGGCGGCATGGCGACCGTGGTGGTGCGTGGCAGTTGGGCCGCAGCCTGCGGCACGCGCAGCATCAGCTTCGTGCCGCCACCGAACAGCGGCTACGCCGCGCGCGCACTGCCCGCCATGTGGGCCGCTGCGGGCGGCGTGTTGCGCGGGCGCGTGGTGGCAGGCAGTGCGGTGCAAGGCGTCAGCCCGATACCGCTGGGGGCTGACGGCGAGCCGCTGCCGCCCTTGTCGTTCCACCGCTCGAAGGCGCTGCCCGACGTGGTGCGCGACATGAACAAGGCCAGCGACAACGTGGCCGCGCGCAACCTGATGCTGTCGCTGTCGCCGGGCTTTCCGACCCGGCCGGCCACGCTCGCTGGCGCCAAGAAGATCATGGGCATGTGGCTGCGTGACCAGGGCCTGAACGACGGCGATGTCGAGGTCGAGAACGGCTCGGGCCTGTCGCACACCGAACGCGCGCGGCCGCGCGCGCTGGTGCAGTTGCTTCGCAAGGCCTGGCGCACCGAGCAGGCCCAGGCGTTCGTCGAGTCATTGCCGATTGCCGGCGTTGACGGAACCCTTGCCAACCGCTTCCAGGGCAGCCGGGCCGAGGGCCGTGCGTTCCTCAAGACCGGCACGCTGAACGACACGCGGGCACTGGCCGGCTATGTGCGCGGCGCCAGCGGCAAGATGTATGCCGTGGCGGTGATGGTGGTGCATGCCGAGGCGCAGCGCGGCCGGCCGGCGATGGACGCGCTGATCGAGTGGATCGCCCGCCACGGCTGATGGCGCGTGCCGCTCACTGCGGCTCGCAAGCCACCGCGCCCGCTAGAATGCCTCGCAGTGCGGGTGTAGTTCAATGGCAGAACGGCAGCTTCCCAAGCTTCATACAGGGGTTCGATTCCCCTCACCCGCTCCAACGCCCCCCTCGGCGTCAGCCCCTTGCGGGGCAGTTGCTGGCGGCCTCCGGTGCCCTGGCGTTGCAACATGACAAGGTCATGCCCCGTGCAGTAGGGTCTTTCGAGCACAGCGCTTGACCTTCCCACCACGGGAAGGTCGACAGTACGCCTTCCAACCACTCGATCCACTGGAAGCGCTCCATGAACACCTTTGAAGTCAACGACATGACCTGCGGCCACTGTGTCGGGGCCATCACCAGTGCTGTCAAGGCCGTTGCTCCGGCTGCCGATGTGCGCATCGACCTGGCGACGCATCGCGTCATGATCGAAGGCGCCGGGGTCGATGCAAATCAACTCGGCGAAGCGATCACGAATGCGGGCTACACGCCCGTGGTCATCGACACCGCTGCCGCGACTGCGAACGACGCCGCCGCACCGGCACGCAGCGGGGGCTGCTGCGGTTGACGCCAAGGCCGCCGAACGGGCGCACCACCCACAGCGTGCGCTGCGTGCGCCCGACCGGCTGGCTTGATCTGTGTCAATGAAGCCCGCCGGGCAGGAATCTAGGATGCGATTCCTCACCGGAATTCATCATGAAAACACTGCGCACTTTCTCGGTCGCCGCTGCCTTGGTCACGTTCGGTCCGGCCGGGTGACATGGCCATGAACGGCCAGATGATGGACAAGCGCATGGAAATGATGCAGTCCATGATGCAGATGATGATGGACCGCATGCCGCAGCCGTCTGCCAGGCCGTGAAGGTGCGTGACACGCCAGCACCGGTCGCCGTTGCCGGCGCGGTCTACACCTGCCCGATGCACCCGGAGGTGCGCCAAAGCCGCCCGGGCAGCTGCCCCAAGTGCGGCATGACGCTCGAGCTGGTGATGCCCACCTTGGCGGACGACGAGAACCCGGAGCTCGCCGACTTCACGCGGCGCTTCTGGTGGACCTTGCCGCTGACCATCGTCGTCACCGTGCTGGCGATGGCGGGCCACCGCTTGCAGTGGTTCGAGATGGCCACGCAGAGCTGGATCGAACTGGGGCTGACCGTGCCGGTCGTGCTCTGGGCGGGCTGGCCGTTCTTCGTGCGCGGCTGGCAGTCGCTTGTGAACCGCAGCCCGAACATGTGGACGCTGATCTCGCTCGGCACCGGCGCCGCCTTCGTCTACAGCGTGGTGGCGACCGTGGCACCCGGTGTGTTCCCGGCATCGTTCGTGTCGATGGGGCGTGTGTCGGTCTACTTCGAGGCGGCGGCGGTCATCATTTCGTTGACCTTGCTGGGCCAGTTGCTCGAACTCAAGGCGCGCTCGCAGACATCGGCCGCGATCAAGTCGCTGCTCGGCCTGGCGCCGAAGACGGCCCGCCGCATCCAGGCCGATGGCCGCGAGGAAGACGTGCCGATCACCCATGTGCATGTCGGCGACGTGCTGCGGGTTCGCCCCGGCGAGAGGGTGCCGGTCGACGGTGTGGTCACCGAAGGCCGCAGCGCGGTGGACGAATCGATGCTGACCGGTGAGCCCTTGCCCGTCAGCAAGGCAGCCGGTGACAAGCTGATCGGCGCGACCATGAACACCTCGGGTGCGCTGGTCATGCGCTCGGAACGGGTCGGCTCGCAGACCGTGCTCGCGCAGATCGTGCAGATGGTTGCGGCAGCCCAGCGCTCCCGGGCGCCGATGCAGCGCATGGCGGACAGCGTGGCCGGCTACTTCGTGGTCACCGTGGTCGCGATTGCGCTGCTGACCTTCTTTGCGTGGGGGTTCTTCGGGCCCGGGCCTGCCAGCGACTCCAGCTGGGTCTACGGCCTGATCAACGCGGTGGCGGTGCTCATCATTGCCTGCCCGTGCGCGCTCGGCCTGGCCACACCCATGTCGATCATGGTGGCCACGGGCCGGGCTGCAACGCAGGGGGTGCTGTTCCGCGATGCGGCGGCAATCGAGAACTTCCGCAAGGTCGACACGCTGGTGGTCGACAAGACCGGCACGCTGACCGAAGGCAAACCGACCTTTGAGCGCGTGGTCGCCACCGAGGGTTTCGCCCACGACGAGGTGCTGCGGCTCGCCGCCAGCCTGGACCAGGGCAGCGAGCATCCGCTGGCCGATGCCATCGTGCGGGCGGCGCGCGAACGCAAGCTGCTGCTCGACACGCCGGAAGGCTTCGAGTCGAGCACCGGCATCGGCGTGCGGGGCACGGTCGGCGGCAAGCGGCTGGCACTCGGCAACACGGCGCTGATGACCGAGCTGAAGGTGGCTGTCGACGCCCTCAAGGCGCGTGCGGAAGCGCTGCGCTCCGAAGGCGCCAGCGTGATGTACCTCGCCGTGGACGACCAACTCGCAGGCCTGCTGGCCGTGTCGGACCCGATCAAGCCCAGCACGGCCGAGGCGCTCGCCGGCCTCAAGGCCGCCGGCATTCGCGTGGTGATGGCAACCGGCGACGGCCTCACGACCGCCAGGGCCGTGGGCGCGAAGCTCGGCATCGACGAGGTCTACGGCGAGGTCAAGCCCGCCGACAAGCTGGCGCTGGTCGAACGCCTTCAGCGCGAAGGGCGAATCGTCGCGATGGCCGGTGACGGCATCAACGATGCCCCGGCACTGGCGAAGGCGGATGTCGGCGTGGCCATGGGCACGGGTACCGACGTGGCGATGAACAGCGCCCAGGTCACGCTCGTCAAGGGCGACTTGCGCGGCATGCTGCGAGCGCGCGCCATCTCGGAGGCGACCGTCGCCAACATGAAGCAGAACCTGGGCTTCGCGTTCGTCTACAACTCGCTCGGTGTACCGCTCGCGGCGGGGGTGCTGTACCCGTTCACCGGGTGGCTGCTGTCACCGATGATCGCGGCGCTGGCGATGAGCCTGAGTTCGGCGTCGGTCATCACCAACGCGTTGCGATTGAGGGGCGCGAAGGTCGACTCGCCGGCGGGCATGGGCGGCACGAACCCGGCGTGGGCCTTCGACGCGCGGAATCCGGCGCGCCCGCCTAAAATCGGCACGTGATCCTGTCCCGAGCACTTCTCAAAGCCATCAGCCGCCTGCTGGTCGGGGTGGTGCTCTTCGCGCAGTTCACCGTGGCCAGCTACGCCTGCCCGGGCCTCATGGGCATGCGGGCCATGCCCAGTGATGCCGCCATGGCAACGGCAGCCGGTGCGGCGTCGATCAGTGCCGCCGCCGGTGAGCAGGCCAGCATGCAGCCGGGCTGTGACCAGATGGAAGCCGGCCCGACGCCCCTGTGCGCCGAGCACTGCCACCAGGGCCAGCAGAGCGCCGACACGGCCTCGGTGCCGGCGGTGAACGTGGGGGTTGCGACCCTCCTGTATGTGCTTCCGTTCGAGCCACAGCACGGGCCCGATGCGCTCGGCTCAGGCCGGTCTCGCCCGGGCTTCGGCGCCGACTTGGCGGCCGCGCCCGAGCCGCCGCACGCCATCCTGCACTGCGTCTTCCGCATCTGATTTCCTGACGCCACGCGCGCGGCGGCCCTGACGGCAACGTCGGCCCGCCGCGCCGAACTTCGATTTCGTCGTTCGTCAGGAGATGCCATGTTTTTCAATTCCAAGATCGTGCCGGCCTTGCTGCTGGCTCCGCTGTTGACCCTCGGTGCGTTGCAGGTGCATGCCGCGCCATTGACGCTCGCTGACGCGTTGCGGCTTGCGCAGGAGCGCTCCCGCCAGCTGCCGGCGCAATCGGCAGCGGCGGCCGCTGCGCGCGAGATGGCAGTGGCTGCCGGTCAGCGCCCCGACCCTACGCTGAAGGTCGGCATCAACAACCTGCCCATCGACGGTGCGGACCGGTTCAGCGTGTCCCGCGACTTCATGACCATGCGGTCGGTCGGCCTGATGCAGGAGTTCCCGCGTGAGGCCAAGCGCATGGCGCGGACTGCGCGCTTCGAACGCGAGGCCGAGGCGGCCGAGACCGGCCGTGAACTGGCGCTGGCGAACCTGCAACGCGATGCCGCGACGGCCTGGCTGGAGCGGCACTTCCAGGAGCGCATGCGCGCGCTGTGGGTGTCGCAGCGCGACGAGGCCCGGCTGCAAGTCGACGCGGCCGATGCGGCTTATCGCGGCGGCAAAGGCTCGCAGGCCGAGGTGTTCGCCGCGCGCGCCGGCGTGGCGCAGATCGAGGATCGGCTCGCGCAGACCGAGCGGCAGATCACCACGGCCACGACGCAACTGGCGCGCTGGGTCGGTGCCCCGGCGGCTGAAGCGCTCGCCGCGCCGCCACCTCTCGACACCGTGCCTCTGCGCGCTGAAGAACTGGACGCGCAGTTGGCCCACCACCCGCAGGTCGACGTGCTGGCGCGGCAAGAGGCCATGGCGCTGGCCGATGCCGAGCTGGCGCAGGCGAACCGGAAGCCCGATGTCAGCGTCGAGCTGATGGTCAGCCAGCGCGGCTCGGCGTACTCGAACATGGTCTCGGTGAACCTGTCGGTGCCGCTGCAATGGGACCCGAAGAACCGCCAGGACCGGGAGGTCTCGGCGAAGCTGGCGCGGGTCGAACAAGTGCGCGCCGAGCGTGAAGAGGCGACGCGCGCGCACGTTGCCGAAGCGCGGGCAATGCTGCAGGAGTGGCGCAGCGACCGCGAGCGGTTGACGCGCTTCGACGTGTCACTGCTGCCCCTGGCCGCCGAGCGCACGCGTGCGGCGCTGGCGGCCTACCGGGGCGGCAGCGGCCCGCTGGCGGCGGTGCTCGAAGCGCGCCGCAGCGAGATCGACACGCACATGGACCGCGTGCGCCTGGAGATGGACGCCGCGCGCCTGTGGGCGGCGCTCAACCACCTGGTGCCGGTCGGCCGCAACGCGCCGGCTGCAGCCCGCCCTTGAACCGCTTCGACCACCTCGACCGCCTCGACCGCCTCGGAAAGCCCACCATGAAACTCAAAACTCTCGTGATCGCCTCGGTAACCCTCGGTGCTGTCGGCGCGGGCGGCTACGGCCTCTACACGCTCGGCATGCAACGCGGCATGGGCATGGGTGCAGCCACCAGCGCAGCCACCACCGCGTCGACCAACGCGTCGACCGGCGCGGAGGCCTCAGCGAACCCGGCATCCAGCCCGATGGTCGCCAAGCTGCCCCAGGGCATCGCCGAGGGTGAAGACGCCACGCGCAGGCACATCCGCTCCGGCATCAAGGCGGGCGATGTCGACCCGGCCACCGGCAGCAAGGTCTTGTACTACCACGACCCCATGGTGCCGGGGAACAAGTTCGACCGGCCGGCCAAGTCGCCCTTCATGGACATGATGCTGGTGCCGGTCTATGCCGATGCCGGCAGCGGCAGTGGAAGGGATGGCAGCCAGGTCACCGTGAGCCCGCGCACCCAGCAGAACCTCGGCGTGCGCACGGCCGAGGTGACCGAAGGCCTGCTGTCACCTCAGGTGTCGGCGGTCGGCAGCATCGCGTTCAACGAGCGCGACCAGGCGGTCGTGCAGGCGCGCGCCACCGGCTATGTCGAGAAGCTGTATGTGCGGGCCACGCTCGATGCGGTGCGCCAGGGGCAGCCACTGGCCGACCTGTACGTGCCCGAGTGGATCGCGGCGCAGGAAGAGTTCCTGTCGGTTCGCCGCATGCAGGGCACCGACCTCGCGCCGCTGGTCGATGGCGCACGGCAGCGCATGCGCCAGGTCGGCATGAGCGACGCCCAGATAAGGCTCGTGGAAGGCAGCGGCCGCACGCAGCCGCGCATCACGCTCGCGGCGCCGATCAGCGGTGTGGTGGTCGAGTTGACGGCGCGCGACGGCATGACAGTGATGCCCGGCGCCACGCTGTTCCGCATCAACGGGCTGTCGACCGTGTGGGCGAACGCCGACCTGCCGGAGAGCCAGGCGGCGCTGGTGCGCCCGGGTGCGCAGGTGCAGGCGCGCAGCCCTGCCGTTCCGGGGGTGACCTTCAACGGCAAGGTGCAGGCCTTGCTGCCCGACGTGAACGCGTCGACCCGCACCTTGAAGGCCCGTCTCGAACTGGTGAACCCGGGTTCGCGGCTCGTGCCCGGCATGTCGGTGCAGATGACATTCATGAACCCGCGCATGAACCCAGGCCTCAACCCGCGTGGCGACCCGAGTGCAGAGAAAGCATTGCTGATCCCCACCGAAGCGGTGATCCAGACCGGCAAGCGCACGGTGGTGATGGTGGCGGAAGAGGGCGGCCGATTCCGGCCTGTGGAGGTGGACGCCGGCATCGAAAGCAACGGCCAGACCGAGATCAAGCGCGGCCTGAAACCGGGCCAGCGCGTGGTGGTGTCGGCGCAGTTCCTGATCGATTCCGAAGCGAGCCTGAAAGGCGTCGAAGCGCGCCTGAACGGCGAGCCCGCCGCAGGGAGCAAGCCATGATCGCCAGGCTGATCCGCTGGTCGCTCGTCAATCGTTTCCTGGTCCTGCTGGCGACCGTGATGATCGCGGCGTGGGGCGTCTACTCAATGATGCGAACACCGCTCGACGCACTGCCCGACCTGTCGGATGTGCAGGTCATCATCCGCACCAGCTACCCGGGCCAGGCGCCGCGCATTGTCGAGAACCAGGTGACGTACCCACTGAGCACCACCATGCTGTCGGTGCCGGGTGCCAAGACCGTGCGCGGCTACTCGTTCTTCGGCGACTCGTTCGTCTACGTGCTGTTCGAGGACGGGGTCGACCTGTACTGGGCGCGCTCGCGGGTGCTGGAATATTTGAACCAGGTGCAGGGGCGGCTGCCCGCAGCCGCGAAGGCATCGCTCGGGCCCGACGCCACCGGCGTGGGCTGGATCTACCAGTACGCGCTGGTCGACCGCAGCGGAACGCAAGACGCAGGGCAACTGCGCGCGCTGCAAGACTGGTTCATGAAGTACGAGCTGAAGACCGTGCCGAACGTGGCCGAGGTCGCGTCGGTCGGCGGCATGGTGCGGCAATACCAGGTGGTGCTCGACCCCGACAAGCTTGCGGCCTACAACCTCCCGCACACCCGGGTGGTCGAGGCGTTGCAGCGCGCGAACCAGGAAGCCGGTGGCTCGGTGATCGAGCTCGGCGAGGCCGAGTACATGGTGCGCGCCTCGGGTTACCTGCAAGGGCTGGACGACTTCCGCAAGGTGCCGTTGACGACGACGGCGGCGGGCGTGTCGGTGCGGCTCGGCGACGTGGCGCGCGTACAGGTCGGCCCGGAGATGCGGCGCGGCATCGGCGAACTCGATGGCGAGGGCGAAGCGGCCGGCGGCGTGATCGTGATGCGCTCGGGCAAGAACGCGCTGGAGACCATCGCAGCCGTCAAGGCGAAGCTCAAGACCTTGCAGGCCAGCTTGCCCCAAGGCGTCGAGATCGTGCCGGTCTACGACCGATCGAACCTGATCGAACGCGCGGTCGAGAACCTGACGCACAAGCTCGGTGAAGAGTTCATCGTGGTTGCGGTGGTGTGCTTCATCTTCCTGTTCCACCTGCGCTCGGCGCTGGTCGCCATCATCTCGCTGCCGCTGGGCATCCTGGCCGCGTTCATCGTGATGCGCTATCAAGGCGTCAATGCGAACATCATGTCGCTCGGGGGCATTGCGATTGCCATCGGCGCGATGGTCGATGCGGCGGTCGTGATGATCGAGAACGCGCACAAGCACCTCGAACGCTGGCAGCACGATCACCCCGACGACAAGCTCGACGGCGAAGCGCGCTGGCGCGTGATCGGCGACGCCGCCGCCGAGGTCGGGCCGGCGTTGTTCTTCTCGCTGCTGATCATCACGCTGTCGTTCGTCCCGGTGTTCACGCTGGAGGCGCAGGAAGGGCGGCTGTTCGCGCCGCTGGCCTTCACGAAGACGTACGCGATGGCGGCGGCGGCGGGCTTGTCGGTCACGCTGATCCCGGTGCTGATGGGCTACCTGATTCGCGGCCGCATCCCGAGCGAGCAGAGCAACCCATTGAGCCGGGCGCTGATCGCGGTCTACCGCCCGCTGCTGAACGCCGTGTTGCGTGCGCCGAAGTTGACCTTGGTGCTGGCCGCCTTGTTGCTGCTGTCGGGCCTTTGGCCCTTGCAGCACATCGGCGGCGAGTTCATGCCCCGGCTCGACGAAGGCGACGTGCTGTACATGCCGTCGGCCTTGCCGGGCCTGTCTACGGCCAAGGCGGCCGAGTTGCTGCAACAGACCGACCGCCTCATCAAGACCGTGCCCGAAGTGCTGAGCGTGTACGGCAAGGCTGGCCGCGCCGAGACGGCGACCGACCCGGCGCCGATGGAGATGTTCGAGACCACGATCCAGTTCAAGCCGAAGAGCGAATGGCGCGCCGGCATGACGCAGGACAAGCTCGTCGACGAACTCGACCGCATCGTCAAGGTGCCGGGCATCGCCAACATCTGGGTGCCACCGATCCGCAACCGCATCGACATGCTGGCCACAGGCATCAAGAGCCCCGTGGGCGTGAAGGTGGCGGGTGCCGACCTGGCGGTGATCGACCGCGTGACCGGCGAGATCGAACAGGCACTGAAGGGCGTGCCGGGCGTCAGCAGTGCGCTCGCCGAGCGCTTGACGGGTGGGCGCTATGTGGACGTGACCATTCGCCGCGACGACGCCGCCCGCTTCGGCATGAACATCGCCGACGTGCAGTCGGTGATCGCCTCAGCGGTCGGGGGTGAAAACGTGGGTGAGGCGGTCGAAGGCTTGCAGCGCTTTCCGATCAACGTACGCTACCCACGCGAGCTGCGTGACTCGCTGGCGAAGCTGCGCAGTTTGCCCATCGTCAACGAACGCGGTGCGCGGCTGCTGCTGTCGGACGTGGCCGACATCCGCATCACCGACGGCCCGCCGATGCTGCGCAGCGAGAACGCGCGGCTGTCGGGCTGGGTTTACGTGGACATTCGCGGGCGCGACCTGCTGGGCGCCGTGCACGACATGCAGGCTGCTGTCGCGCGCGACGTGAAGCTGCCGCCGGGCTACTCGGTCAGCTGGTCGGGCCAGTTCGAGTTCCTGGAGCGCGCCACGGCCAAACTCAAGGTGGTGGTGCCGTTCACGCTGCTGATCATCTTCGTGCTGCTGTACCTGACGTTCTCGGCCTTCGACGAGGCCTTGCTCATCATGGCGGCGCTGCCGTTCGCGCTGCTCGGTGGCATTTGGCTGCTGTACCTGCTGGGCTACAACCTGTCGGTGGCCGGTGCGGTGGGCTTCATCGCGCTGGCGGGTGTGTCGGCCGAGTTCGGCGTGATCATGTTGCTGTACCTGAAGAGCGCATGGAGCGACCGCATCGCGCAGGGCCGGGCCAGCACGGAAGACTTGCTCGACGCAATCCGCGAAGGGGCGGTGCTTCGGGTGCGGCCGAAGGCGATGACGGTGGCGGTGATCCTGGCCGGCCTGCTGCCCATCATGTGGGGCAGCGGCACGGGCAGCGAAGTGATGCAGCGCATCGCAGCGCCGATGGTCGGCGGCATGGTCACCGCGCCGCTGCTGTCGATGTTCGTGATCCCGGCGGCCTACCTGTTGATGCGGCGGCGGCGCGAGGCGGCGGCTCCTTAGCCCGGAGTGGCGCGCACATCGGCGCGGGCACATGTCAATGGCGGTGCGCGTGGTGCGCGTCGGGCACGTGCGAGTGAGCGTGATTCTGCGGCTCGTGGGTGTGGCGGTGGCTGTGTGCTGCTTCGGGCATCTGTGTGCGCCCGTCTTCGTGCGTGTGGCCGTGGTGCCCATCGTCATGGCGATGGGCGTGCTCGTGCTCGTCGGCTTCATGCGCATGCGCATGCCCATGCGACTCGGCCAGGTGCAGGGCCACACCCGCCAGCATCAACGCACCGCCGGCAGCCATGCCCCAACTCACCGAGCGGTCCCCCAGCGCAATGGCCAGCAGCGCGCCGATGAACGGCGCGAAGGCGAACACCGAGCCGGTGCGGGCGGCGCCGAACGCACGCTGTGCCAGCAGGTACAGGCGCAGGCTGAGGCCGTAGCCGCCGGCCCCGATGGCCAGCAGCGCGAGCGCCGCACCGACGCTCGGCCATGACTCATGTGCTGCCACCGCGAGTGCGGCGGTGGCCGCCGCACCGAGCAGCGACTTGCCGAGCACCACCTGGCCCGGGTCGCGTTCCGCCAATGCCCGAGACAAGGTGTTGTCCAGCCCCCAGGCGGCCGTCGCAGCCAGCACGGCGAGCAGGCCGAGCAGCTGCGCCCCGCCGGTCACCCCGCGGTCGAGCACCAGCACCACGCCGCCGGCGAGCAACAGCAGCATCGCAGCCCAGACCCGGGCGTCCATCACCTCGCGGTAGAGCAGGCGCGCCAGCACGACCGTGAACAAGGCTTCGAGTGCCAGCATCAGGGAGCCGCTGGTGCCGCTGGTGTGCTGCAGGCCCCAGGCCAGCGCCACCGGGCCGATGGCCGCGCCGAACAAGGCCATCCAGGCCAGGCGGGGCAGGTCGCCACGGCGCAACGCCGCTTCGCGTTCGACCGGCTCGCGCAGCAGGGCGCCGATCAACGCGGCCCCAACGTACAACAGCGCGGCCGTGGTGAACGCGCCGAGGCCTACACCGGCGCGCTGCACCAGCGGCGTGCTGACGCCGAACAGGGCCGCTGCCAGCAAGGCCAACACGCCGCCGCGCAGGGCGGGCATCTCGATGGCTTTCACGGCGGCAGGCTCTCACGGCGCCGCTCATCCACCGCGTGGCTCGCCGCCAGAAGGTCGGCTGCCGTGTGCAGCCCGCGTGAGGCGCGGGTCCACCACTGCGTGAACGTGTCATGGCGGGAGTCACAGCGCCGGTCGACCGCCTGAAACAGCGCTGGCGCCTCGACACATTCGGCCCACTGCGCCAGCCATGGTGCAAGGTGAGGCTCGCCGATGCTGCGCACGCTGCGGGCACCGTTCAACGCGGCGCCGATGGCGGCTGCGTCACCCCACCAGCGTTCAGCACAGAGTTCGGCCATGCGGGTGTTGACGAAGTGCCAGCGCCGTTCGCTCCATGGCCAGGCGCGGTGAAAGTCGTCCACGTAAACGCCGATGACCCGCGTGCCTGCGGGCAAGGTGGCCGGCAGTTCACCCAGGTTCCAGGGGTGAACGATCCAGACGTCGCGGCCCGCCACGGCGCCAGTGTCGGGGGCTGCCAAGCCAAGCGCGGCGGGCGGGCACTCGGCGAGCGGCGGCTCTACCTTTGGACCGCCGCCGTCATGCGCTGCGCGCTCGCGTGGGCCAGGCCGCGCCGCCTGGCGCGCGATGCGGTCGAGCGCCTCGTACGACGTGTCGATCACGCTACCGGGGCTGTGCCAGTCGACCGGTGCATAGCGCGCCACGTTGTCGGCATTGAACAGGTACGGCTTGCTGCTGCCGGTTGCAGCAACCCACTGCCAGCTGAGGTGATTGCTTGCGAGGTCGCCGTCGAGCAGGTGGCCGTACAACCAGTCGGCACCCACGCGCCAGTGCGCCTTGCGCACATGCACCACATAGCTGGCCAGCCACATGCGTGCGTGGTTGTGCAGCATGCCGGTCGCATACAGCGTGCGCACCGCTTCGTCGACCACCGGCACACCGGTGCGCGCCTCGCGTATGTCGACCGGCAGGTCGACCGAGTAGGCGTCGTCGGGCAGCAGGCCTTCGTGCAGCGAGCGCAGGATGCCCTGGCCGCGGTGCTGCCACACATGCCGGAAATAGGCGCGCCAGCCGAGCTCGTAGACGAACTTGTGCTGCACGTCGAGCGCATGGCGCACGGCCACGCCGGCAAGTACGTCGGCAAGGGTGACGAAGCCGTGCGTGATGTAGGGCGACAGGCCGGTGACCGCGCCGTCGAGCGCGTTGCGCGTGCGTGCGTACGCGGCGGGCCGCACCGCAGCAATCCGAGCCTGCGCTGCGGCGAGTGTGGGAGGGAAGACTTCGTTCATCAACGGCCGGCGCTCAGGCGCTGGCGCCCCGTGCGCCTGCTGCAACGCAACCGCGCTGGGCAGCAGCGGCGTTTCAGCGGTGACGTGAGGCGAAGAGTGTGGGTGATTCATTGCGTTGCGCCGATCTTGCATTGCTGCCGCTCCGTGGCTTCGCCGATCATGCGATCAGTCGAGCAGCCGGGTAGGCAGGCAGCCAAGCAATCGAGCGGCCGAAAAATCGAGGCGCCGAGAAGTCGAGGCGCCGAGAAGTCGAGCAGTGTCGGAGATCAACCCCCGTTGTGCGGGCAGTTCCTTTGCCGACCCCTTTACGAGCGCGGCTGCTGCGCCGTCGGTTCTGAACCCGTCCCAGCGCCGGCTCTGACACCCTGGCTTCTCAAGCCAGCACGGCCGGCACCGGCCGGCGCATCGACAAGGGCAGTGTGGGCCCTCGGCCGAAGCGCACCACCAGGTCGGGCCGCTCGCTGCCGAGCCCGAGCATCGCGGCGAACTGCGGGCGCACGGCCGCCACCTCCACGGCCTGGTTCAGGAACGCGTTGCGCACGCCGAGCGCGGTGGCCTGCAGCGCGAAGCGTTCGTAGCAGCGGCCGGCTTCCACCCATTGCGCCTTGTCGTTCGCCGCCGACACGAACACGGCAATGCCCGCCGGAGTTGCGCCGTGCTGCCGGCCACCACGTTTTCCAGCACCTGCTCCAGCGCGCGGGGTTCGGTCAACAGCATGACGCGAACCCCGTTGCCGCTGCCTGCGCGTTCGAGCAGGCTCAGCTCGGCGGCCGACAGCGGCTTGCCGTCGTAGTCGCCGCGTGTGCACTGGCGAGCCGGGATCGCCTGGTAAAGCGCGCTCTGCCGCGCCTGTGTCGGCTGAAGGTCGACCGCGATGCGGCCGGCCCCCGACGGGTCGAAACGCGCGCTCGCCTGCAGGCCGTTGGCCAGCGCTGCCTGTGCCAGGTTTTCGGTGGCACAGCCGAGCGACACGTACAGGTGGTGATCGTCGGGGTCGACCACCGGGCAACGCCGCGACAGGTCGGGCTCGACCCAAATCGCACGCGCCTGCAGGCGAAAGGTCCAGCACTGCGTGTTGTGGCTCGAAGGCGCGAAGGTGGCGCAGCGCACCAGCTCGCGCATCAATTCGTTCGGCACGGGGGCCGCTGCGCTGTTCAGGCCGCCCGCCTGTGCGCTTGCCGGCCCGCCGCCCGGCACCGCAAGCGGCTGGCGGAGCAGCCGCGCGGCGGCGTCTTCGTCTGCGGCGGAGGTGCAGGCCGACAGCGCCTGCGCAGCGGTGCCGCACGCCACGGCGCCGAGAAGTAGTTGTCTGCGCATCACCATGCACCGCCCCGTTGTCCTTCGATGCGGTGCAGCGCAGGCCGCATCGCGCCGCGCGTCCGTGCGGTGGCGAACATGCGCGGTCATGGATGGCGCGTGGGTCCAGCGGCACGCGCGCTGAACGCTCACTCGTGACGCAGCGCCTCGATCGGGTCCATGCGCGCGGCGCTGCGTGCCGGGAAGTACCCGAACACCACGCCGATGAATGCCGAGAACACGAGCGCCAGCAGGTTGATCGACGCATCGAACGAATAGGGCACGCCCATCACGCCCGCCAGGCCATACGAGGCGGCGGTGGCAATGACCACGCCCACCAGCCCGCCCAGCGCCGACAGCACCACCGCTTCGATCAGGAACTGCAGCAGCACCTCGCTCTCGAGCGCGCCCACGGCCAGGCGCAGGCCGATCTCGCGGGTGCGCTCGGTCACGCTTACCAGCATGATGTTCATGATGCCGATGCCGCCCACCAGCAGGCTCACGGCGGCCACGGCACCGAGCAGGCTCGTGAGCACGCCCATCGTGCTGCTGAGCGTGTCGGCCAGTTGCTGGGTGTCGAAGATGTTGAAGTTGTCGTCATCGCCGCCGTTTTCGTTTTCGGCGAGCTTGCGGCGTTCGCGCAGCAGTTGGCGCAGGCTGGCCTTGAGCGGTGCGCTGTCGCTGCCCTCGGCCATCGACACCATCAGGAAGCTCACCGTGTGATTGCCGGTGACGCGGCGCTGCAACGTGTGCAGCGGCAGCAACACCGCGTCGTCCTGGTCGCCCATGCCGCCTTGCCCTTTGGGCGCGAGGATGCCCACCACATCGCACGAAAACTGCTTGATGCGCAGGGCCTCGCCCAGGCCGGTCTCGCCCGGGGTGCCACCGAACAGCTCACGCCGCACGGTTTCACCGATCACGCACACGGCAGCACCCGACAGTTGCTCGTCAGGCTCGAAGCTGCGGCCGCTGGCCTGCACCCAGTTGCCGGTGATGAACCATTGGTTGGTACTGCCGCTGACGATGGTGGCCCAGTTGCGCCCGTTCGCCACCACGGTGGCGTTGGTGCGGCCTTGCGGTGCCACAGCGGTGACGCCGCCGATCTGCGAGGCGATGGCCTCTGCATCGGCCTCGGTGAACTGCGGCACGCCACCGCCACCGCCGCCACCGATGCGCTGCCCCGGGCTGACCATCAACAGGTTGGTGCCCAGGCTGGTGATCTTCGATTCGATGGCCTGGGTGGCACCGTTGCCCAGCGTCACCATCGTGATGACCGCGCTCACGCCGATGACGATGCCGAGCACGGTCAGGAACGAGCGCAGCAGGTTGCGCCGGATCGAGCGCACCGCGAGCATGAAGATGCTGAACAGCATCAGGTGGTCTCGGCCGCATCCATCACCGGGGCGGATGTGGTGGGGTCGGGGTTGACCACGTCCTTGGCGATGCGGCCATCGACGAAGTGCACCATGCGCCGCGCGTAGGCCGCCATGTCGGGCTCGTGCGTGACCATGAGCACGGTGATGCCGTGGTCGCGGTTCAACGCCATCAAGAGGCCCATGATTTCGTGGCTGCGCTGGGTGTCGAGGTTGCCGGTGGGCTCGTCGGCCAGCACCACGGCGGGCTGGGTGACGATGGCGCGCGCAATCGCCACGCGCTGCTGCTGCCCGCCCGACAGTTCCGAGGGCGTGTGCTTCTCCCAGCCGCCCAGACCGACGTCTTGCAGCGCCTTGGTGGCCGCCGCGCGGCGGTCTGTGGCGTTGTCACCGCGGTACAGCAGCGGCAGCTCCACGTTCTCCTGGGCCGAGGTGCGGGCGAGCAGGTTGAAGCCCTGGAACACGAAGCCCAGGTAGCGCCGCCGCAGCCGGGCGCGCTGGTCGCGCGACAGCGCTTCGACATGCGCGCCCTGGAACAGGTACTGGCCCGCAGTCGGCGTGTCCAGGCAGCCCAGGATGTTCATCGCGGTCGACTTGCCCGAGCCGCTCGGCCCCATGATGGCCACGAACTCGCCGGCCTCGATGTCGAGGTCGATGTTCTTGAGCGCCAGCAACTCCGTGGCACCGCTGCCATAGCGCTTGCTCACGCCGCGCAGCCGAATCAGCGGCTCGGTCATTTCGCGCTCTGCGTCTTTTGCGCGGTGATGACCTGCATGCCCGCCTGCAGGTCGCCGCCGGTGATCTCGGTCATGTGGCCGTCGCTGATGCCGGGTGTCACGGCCACGGCCACCGGCACGCCGGGCGCGCCCTTGTCGGCCTTGGGCAGCACCCACACCTGGCGCGACAACGCGGTGCTGGCGTTGTCGGCCGCGCTCTTGCGCTTGCTCTCGGTCTTCGGCGGGCCGAACACCATGCCCGAGGTGATGCCCTTCTGGGCCGCAGCCGCCGCGCTGGGTGTGTAGCGCAGGGCCGCGTTGGGCACCAGCAGCACGTCCTTGCGTTCGGTGGCCACGATGGTGGCGGTGGCCGTCATGCCCGGGCGCAGGCTCAAGTCGGCGTTGTCCACGTCGAGGTAGGTCAGGTAGGTGACGACGTTGTCGGTGATGGTCGAGCCGAAGCCCACGCGCGTGATGCGGGCCGGGAACGGCCGGCTGAGGTAGGCGCTGACGGTGAAGGTGGCGTTCTGCCCCAGCTTCACCGAGCCCACATCGGCCTCGTCCACATAGACCCACAGCCGCAGCTTGTTCAGGGCTTCGGCCACGGTGAACAGGGTCACGGCCTGCAACGACGCCGCCACCGTGTTGCCGGGGTCGACGCTGCGCGTGAGCACCACGCCGTCGGCCGGTGCGGTGATCGAGGCCTTCGACAGGTTGATCCGGTCGGTCGACAAGGCGGCCCGCGCATCGCTCACACCGGCCTGGGCGCTGGCGTTGTCGGCAACGGCGCGGGCCAGGGTGGCGCGGCCAGCGTCGAGTTCGGCCTTGGACGGCACCTTGCCACCCGACAGGCGCGCCACTTCTTCGAGGCGGCCCAGCGTGGCGCGCGCTTCCGACGTCGTGGCGGTGGTCTGCGCGACCTTGGCCGTGGCACCCGCCAGCGCGGCCTTCGAACGCAAGATCTGGTCGCGCAGCCGGGCGGTGTCGAGCACCACCAGCACCTGGCCTTTCTTGATCTGGTCGTTCACGTCGACGTTGACCTTCAACACCGTGCCCGAGAGTTCACTGCCGATGTTGATGGTGCGCGTCGGCTGGATCGTGCCGTTGGCCGTGACGGTCAGCGTCACGTTGCCGCGCGCCACCGCTTGGGTGGTGTAGCTCGGCGCCGCGCTCGCGGCCCGGCTCGCCAGCCACCACCACACGACCGCTGCAGCCAGCAGTACCAGGGCCACGCCGATCCACAGGGCAGGGCGGCGGTACCAGGCGCGCGATGCCGGCTCGGCCAGCAGCGTCGTGAGGTCGGTCTTGCCTGCGGGGCTGGCTTCGGGCGCCTTGCCGGGCTCGGCCGGCGGCTTCAGATCGTCGGCGGGGGTGGGTGCGTTCATGGGGTCGAGGCTCGATGGGTGCTTGTCTCTGGGGCCGCGCGCGCGGCTGCCGCGTCGCCTTCGGGCTGCCAACCCCCGCCCAGCGCCTTGTAGAGGCGCACGTGGTCGCTGCTGACATCGGCGCGGGCATTGGCCACGCCGTCTTGTGTGCCGAGTTGGGTGCGCTGTGTTTCGAGCACGGTCTGGAAGTCGACAAGGCCGCTGCTGAAGCGCTGGCGTGCCATCAGCGCGGCGTTGCTCGCGGCGTCGGCCGCATGGCCCAGGCGCACCAGCCGCTCCCGGTCACCGCGCAGCGCGACGAGCGCGTCTTCGACCTCTTTCAACGCGACCAGCACCACCGCCCGCAACGCTTGCTGTGCTTGGTCGAGCGCGGCCTGTTGCGCGCCGACCTGCGCGCGCGCAGCACCGCCGTCGAAGAGCGGCAGGCTCACACTGCCGAGCACGCTGGCCACCACTGATGCGCCGTTCGTCAATGCGCCGAGCGTGACGGCGCCGAGGCCGAGTGACCCGCCTATCGCGAAGCGCGGCAGGCGCGCCGCTTCGGCCTGGCCGACCCTGGCCTGCGCGGCAATCACCTGCTGTTCGGCAGCGCGCACGTCGGCTCGTTGGCGCAGCGTTTCGGCCGGCAGGCGCAGCGCCAGTGCATCACTGGGCTGCGGCACCGGGCTCGCGCTGAACAGCAACGCGTTGAGCGCCGCAGGGGGCTGGCCGACGAGCACCGCGAGCGCGTGTGTCGTTTGCTCGATGCGGGTCTGCAGGGCCGGCGTGAGCGCGCCGGTCTGCTCGGCGGCGGCGCGCGCCTGTTCGGCTTCGAGCGCGGTGACGAGGCCGGCCTGCTGCCGCCACTGCGTGATCTGCAGCGTCTCTTGCTGGCTCGCGAGGTTGGCGTTGGCAATGGCGAGCCGCGCCTGCGCGTTGCGCAGTGCGATGTAGGTGAGCGCCACCTCGGCAGTGATCGACACCTGCACATCGCCCAGGCTCGCCGCACTCGCGCGGGCAGTCGCGTCGCTGGCGTTCAGCGCGCTGCGGTTGGCGCCGAAGATGTCGAGCTCCCAGTTCGCATCGAGCCCGGCCTGGAAGCTGTTGCTCGTGGTTCGGCCGGCTTGGGGTGCAGCGCTGCCGGTACTGCTGCTACCAATGCTGCTACCACTGCTGCTGCGCTGCGCCGAGGCCGAACTGCCGAGCGCAGGGAACAGCGCTGCGGCCGCCACCTGGCGCAGCGCACGCGCCTGCCGCAACGCGGCCTGCGCGCTGTTGACGCTGGTGTTGGCCTGCAACGCCTCGGCCACCAGGCGGGTGAGCAGCGGGTCGTCGAAGCGCCACCACCATTCGACGAGCGACGTGGTGCCGGGCGCTGCGGCAGCATCGGTCACCGACCATGTGCTGGGCAGGTCGACCGCTGCGGGCACGGCGGCTCGGGGTGCCCAGGGCGCGCAACCCGCCAAGGCCAACAGCACGAACAGGGCCGCCAGGGCGCCGCGCATCGCAAGCGCAAGCGCAAGCGCAAGCGCTGCGTGCCCACCGGCGCCCGCTGAACGAAGCCTTGAAGAGAGCGGCATGAAGGTCGGTCAGCCGACCGTGATCAGCCGGTCGGTTCGTGCGGCGTCGAGAACGTCTTCCAGTTGCGTCGCCACAAGATCGACCGGGGCGCGGTGGTTCAGCCAGCAGTTCGGCCAAGGGTTCAGAAGCTGTTGCATGGGGAGCTACCTCGGTGAAGCGGGGGTTCGCAAGCGCAGGCGGATGGCGCAGCCATGAGCGCGAACTGCAGCGTGTGGGCGGGCCGAGTGGCGTGTTTGTGCGCAGCCGCACCTTCGGGTGCGCCCATTCATCAGATGAGCGTAGTCGCGTGAAGGGTGCGGGTCGGTGCGTTGGCGAACAGACACTGCGAACAAGCCGCCCTACCGTGGCGCATGACAAGCACCCCGCTCCTGCACGGCGGCAAGTTGGCGAAGTCCGCACGCGCGATGGTCGCCGAGGGCAAGGGCCTGCTCGCGATGGACGAGAGCAACGGCACCTGCAACCAACGCTTCGCAAGCCTCGGCGTGGCGCAGACCGCCGAGGCGCGCCGTGACTGGCGCGAGCTGATACTGTGACCCTGAAGCCGAACATGGTGCTCGCCGGCTCCGACTGTGTTGCGAAGAACAACGCGGCCGAGGTGGCAGACGCCACCGTGCAATGCCTGCTGCGTTCGGTGCCGGCCGCCGTGCCGGGCATTGCCTTCCTCTCCGGCGGGCAATCGAGCGAGACGGCTTCGGCGCACCTGAATGCGATGCACGCAGAACGCGGCGCGGCGGCATCACCCGGCGCTCGCGCACTGCCGTGGCCGTTGACGTTTTCGTTCGCCCGCGCCATCCAGTACCCGGCGCTCGAGGTCTGGGCCGGCCGCGCCGCGAACCGCGAAGCGGCGCAACGTGCGCTGTTGCACCGGGCGCGTTGCAATCGCGCCGCCGTGCGCGGTGAGTACAACGCGGCGATGGAGTCGGCATGAGCGCGCGCGCTGGCGCACGATGCCGCCGCTAACCCGTGTATGCCGTGAGCTCGCAGGTGCGATCTTCGAGGCCTTGACGGTCGAGCACCGCAACATGGCCGCGGCAGTAGCGAATGACGCCCGCGCGCTGCAGCTTGCGGGCTGCGGCAGTCACGCCTTCACGGCGCACACCGAGCAGGCCAGCCGCAAGTTCCTGGGTCATCGCCAGTTCGTCATTGGGCGTGCGGTCGAGCCCCATCACGAGGCGCCGGCAGTACAGCTGGTCGATCGATTGGTAGCGGTTGCAAGCGGCGGTCTGCGCGACCTGCGCCATCATCACCAAGGCGTATCGCAGCAGCACCATGAGCACCAGGCCGGGCGTTGCCGCCTCGTCCTTCACCAGCTGTGCGCGCAACCGGTAACCCTGGCCTGCGGTTTGAACAACGGCGTGGCCCGCGGTGGTGTGGCCACCCAGGAACAGCGAGATGCCGACCACGCCTTCGTTGCCCACCACAGTGGTCTCGGTGGATGCGCCCGAGGCCGTCACATACAAAAGCGAGACGATGGCCGTGGTCGGGAAGTAGGCGTATTCCTGGGCGCCGCCGGAGCGGAACAACACCTGGCCGACCGGCATGTCGACCGGCTCCAACTCCGGCCCCCAGCGCTGCAGTTCGAGTTCGCCGCAGGCTGCGAGCAACCGGTTCTGGCGTGGGTCGGGCAGCCTGCACAGTGCTTCGGTCATCGGCGTCTCGCTGCGTTTATCGAGCCCCATCTTCGTGCCGCGCGCGGGGGCCGCAAAGGGGTGACGAACGCGCCTGCGCGTAGTCGATGTCCGACCTGATCGGCGCCTCTGCGCCGCCCACGCCCCTAGGTTGCGACCTGGTGGGGGAGCAGCCGGTCGTATTCGTTCCTGACGACGGCGTAGCACTCGCAGCAACGCGCCTCGAGGCCCGGCCGGTCCAGCACCCTGATGTGCCCTCGGGCGTACTCGATCAAGCGCGCGTTCTGCAGCTTCAGCGCCGCTTCGGTCACGCCTTCGCGGCGCACGCCGAGCATCTTGGCGATCAGCTCCTGCGTCATGACCAACTCGAGCCCTTCCAGGCGGTCCAGGCTGAGCAGCAGCCAGCGGCAGAGCTGCTGGTCGAGCGAGTGGTGCCGGTTGCACACGGCGGTTTGCGACATCTGGGTGATCAAGGCCTGGGTGTAGCGCAGCAACAGGTGCAGCACCGGCGCGTGATTGAACTCTTCTTTGATTCGTTGCGATGCCAGCCGAAAGCCATGCCCCGCGCTTTGCACCACCGCGCGGCTCGGCGTGGTCTCGCCGCCCATGAACAGTGAAATGCCGACGATGCCCTCGTTGCCCACCACCGCGATCTCGGCCGAGGCGCCACTTTCCATCACGTACAGCAACGAGACGATGGCGGTCGTCGGAAAGTACACGTGGCCGAGCGCGCTGCCCGACTCATACAGCACCTGGCCGAGCGGCATCTCGACAGGTTCGAGGTCGGGCAGCCAGCGCTGCCACTCCGCCTCTGGCAGCGAGGCCAGCAGGTGGTTGCTCTTCGGGTTGTGTGGCAGGGCCATCGGTAGCCTCCGGCGTGGGGCAGGGGTGACATTGATCGGCAGTGCAGGCCGGCTCGGCTTGCCGCTCGAACCAAGTATAGGTAGCAACCCTGCCGGCCTCTGTGCGCCACCGCATACCGCTGCCGATGTGGCCGATTGTGGTCACTGTGTTGCTCAGCGCACAGACCCGCGCGCCACAGGCTCGTACCTTGCGGCATGACCAGATTGACAGGGCTCGCCCGGGTGGGCTTGGCGGGTGCCGCGCTGACCGCTGTCGTTGCCGTGACGGCTATCGGCCTGCGCGCGGTCGGCGTCAACCGTTGGGCCGCGTTGACCCGCACGCACAGAGGCCAACTCGAAGCGGGCCGCGTTGACGATCAGGGCGAGGCCGGCGGCCCGCTCACGTCAACGATCAGGGCGACGCCCCGCTTCGATGCGCGCGAGCTCGAAGGCCTGCCCGCGCCGGTGCAGCGCTACTTCCGTGCCGTGCTGACCGACGGCCAGCCGATCATCGCCACGGCGTCGATCGAGATGGCGGGCACGATCAACATGTCGGCCACCGGCGAGCAGTGGAAGCCGTTCTCGTCGCATCAGCGTGTTGCCACCTCGTCCGCCGGCGCACGGCCGGGCTTCCTGTGGGACGCGAAGGTGCGCATGTTCCCGGGTGTGGCCGCACACGTGGAAGACAGCTACATCGCAGGCCAGGGCCAGTTGATCGCCAAGCTGCTCGGCCTGTTCACCGTGGCCGAAGCGCGCGGCGGCGAGCTGGCGCGCGGCGAATTCATGCGCTGGTTTGCAGAAGCGCCGTGGTACCCCACCGCGCTGCTGCCCAGCCAGGGCGTGCGTTGGCAGGCAGTCGATGCCGCATCGGCGAACGCCACCCTCGTCGATGGCCCGATCACGTTGACCTTGCTGTTCCGGTTCAACGAAACCGGCCTGATCGCCTCGGTGCGGGCCGATTCGCGCGGGGCGGGCGTCGGCAAGGGCATGGTCATGCTGCCGTGGGAGTGCAGCTTGTCCAGCTACCAGCGGCAAGGCGGCATGTTGATCCCGATGACCGGTGAGGCCGCCTGGGTTCGGCCCGATGGGCGCAAGGTCTACTTCGTCGGGCATGTCGCAAGCGTGAGCTACGAGTTCGCGCGGTGAGGGTTGGCGTCAAGGTGTCGACCGCGTTGTTGGGCGCGGCCGTGCTGATCGGGTGGCGCTTCAGCAGCGACATGCAGCAAGCCCACGCGCGTGCCGCACAGGGCAGCATGCTGGTGCACACGCGCTGCGGCCTGATCGAATACCAGGAGGCCGGCGCGGGCCCGCCCTTGCTGGCGGTGCATGGCAGCGGCGGCGGGCATGACCAGGGCATGGCCTTCGCCAGCCCGCTGGTGCGACGGGGCATCCGCGTGATCGCGATGTCACGCTTCGGCTACCTGCGCATGCCGATGCCGGCCGATGCGTCTGCGGCTGCGCAGGCCGATGCCCATGTGTGCCTGCTCGATGCGCTCGGCATCACCCGAGCCGCAGTGATGGGCGGCTCGGCCGGCGCACCTTCGGCGTTGCAGATGGCGCTGCGGCACCCCGAGCGCGTCAGCGCGCTGGTACTGCTGGTGCCGCTGGCCTACAAGCCACCATCGCAAGCCGACTCGGCAGCACCGATGCCGGCGTGGGTCGAGACCCTGATGATGCGGATGATCGGGTCGGACTTTCTGTTCTGGATCGCACTGCATGTCGCCCGCGACCAGCTCATCAGTCTGGTGCTGGCGACGCCACCTGTGCTGCTGCAGGCCGCCAGCGCGCCAGAGCGCGCTCGGGTGAACGCGATGCTCGACAACATCCTGCCGGTGTCGGCCCGCGCTGCGGGCTTGAAGAGCGACACCGCCGCAGGCAAGCACTTGAAGCCCGCACAGCTCGCATCGGTTCGCGCAGCCACCCTTGTCATCAGCGCGCGCGACGACGGCTACGGCACCTACGCCAGCGCGCAATACACGGCGAGCCAGATCGCCGGCGCGAAGTTCATCGGCTTCAGCGCAGGCGGGCACACCTGGGTCGGCCACAACGACGCAGTGATGGGGGAAATCGTCACGCTGCTGGTGCCGCCGGGCGTGCGCTGAAGCTGCACGTCGAGTTCGAGCCCAGCCCTGGTGTGGAGCTGGCTCGCACATCGCGCGTCAGGTGGGCTGTGTCGTGCCCGCCAGGGTGGGCCGCCGCATCGGTGGTGCTGAGGTGCACGGTCGTGCCGCGCTGGTAGGTCAAGACCGTGGCCGACGCAGCCGAACAGCGCCTGCGCCGCGCCTCTCGAAAGCCTCGGCGCCGTCGGGCAGGAGCGAAGAGAACTCGTCGAAGGAAGCGATCTCCGTGGTACGGCACCGACAGGCCGGGTGCGCCGGGCACGGGCGACCGCCGTGTCGCTGCCCGCAACTCCCGCCGTGCCCGACGACATCACGGTCGGCCGCCACGAGGCGCCTGCCTGGTCGCCGTGGCACGCGCATCACACCGCGTCTTGTGGCACGTGTTGCCTGATCCATGCCGTGACCTGCGCAGCGGGAACGGCGCCGGAGAGCCGCGCCAACTCGGCGCCGCCCTTGAACAGGATGAGCGTGGGAATGCTGCGGATGTTGTAGCGCGCGCTGGCAGCTGGTGCGGCGTCGCTGTCGACTTTGACGAATCGCACCTCGGGCATCTGGCGTGCCACCGACGCGAAGGTCGGTGCCATGGTCTTGCAGGGTCCGCACCACGCTGCCCAGAAGTCTGCGAGTACCGGCAACTCGGTGTTTGCAATGAACTTGGGCAACGCCGCATCGCTCAGCGCCACCGGCTCGGCCGGCATCAGTTCGGCGCCGCAGTGGCCACACACAGGGGCATCGTGCAGGCGGTCAGCGGGAATGCGGTTGGTGGTGCCGCAGGCGGGGCAGACAAGGTGCATGTTGCTGCTCCTCAAGCGCTGGCGCGGGCGCCCAGCGTGTGCATGATGGTTTGTGTCAGGCGTCGTCGTCGTTCGGCACGGCGGCGGTGTGGCTCGCGCCGAGCGACGTGTTCCGACGGATGACGCGCGTGTTCTCGGTGCATGGTGCGCGGCAACGGGTCGGCTGTCTGTTCGGTGGCGTACCGAGCGGCAGGTCGCTTGTTCGCCGATTCGAGCACTGCACTGAGCTGCGGGTACAGGCCTTGGCGGCCCGTGAATCGTTCGCCAACGAACAGACGATGCAGGTCACCAACGCGATAGTTCGCCATGACATGGAGTCAAGAATCCGATGGCAAATGCAGACAGCGATGATCCGTCCCTCCGCCCTGCTGTCGACGTGGCGCGCGCGATGGGCGCCGATGTGAACCAGGGGCTCACGGCGGCAGAGGCGGCACTGCGGCTGCAAAAAAACGGGCCCAACTCAATTCGCGCGGCCGCAACAGTCCCTGTCTGGCGCCGCGCGCTGGCGCAGTTCGGGGACCCGCTCGTGGTGCTGTTGCTGGCCGCGATCATGATCGCGCTGGGTGCATGGTGGATCGAGGGTCGACATGGCTGGCCGGTCGACGCCGTCGTCATCGCGATCGTGGTGTTGCTCAACGCCGCGCTGGGTCATGCGCAGGAAGCCAAGGCCGATGCCGCCGTGGCTGCGCTCGCCAAGATGACCGAGGCGACTGCTGCGGTGCTGCGCGGCGGGCAGTCGATGCGCGTGCCCAGCGCCGACCTCGTGCGCGGCGATGTGATGCTGCTCGGCGAAGGCGACGCCGTCGGGGCCGATGGGCGCCTGGTCGACGCCAACTCGCTGCGCGTGCAGGAAGCGTCGCTGACCGGCGAGAGCGACGCGGTGCTGAAGGACGCCGCCACCTTGCGCCAGCCCGCCGCGCTGGGCGACCGTCTGAACATGGTTTTCAAGGGCACTGCGGTCGCGCAGGGCACCGGCCGCGCGGTCGTCACCGGCACGGGCATGCAGACCGAGATGGGCAGCATCGCGCACCTTTTGGAAGCCACGGTCGACCCTCCCACCCCGCTGCAGCAGGAGGTGAGCCGCGTCGGCCGCTTGCTGGGCATTGCCGTTGTCGTGATCGCCGTTGTGGTGGTGAGCACCATCCTGCTGCTGTCCGATATCCGCAGCGCTGCCGATGTCATTCCGGTGCTGCTGCTGGGTGTGTCGCTGGCGGTGGCGGCGGTGCCCGAGGGGCTGCCGGCGATCTTGTCGTTGGTGCTCGCGCTGGGCGTGCAGCGCATGGCCAGGCACCACGCCATCGTGAAAAAACTGTCGTCGGTGGAGACACTCGGTTCCGCATCGGTCATCGCGTCCGACAAGACCGGAACGCTGACCCGCGCCGAGATGACCATTCAGCGCGTGATCACCGTGTCGGGCAGCGCGCTGGTCACCGGGGTGGGCTATGCGCCAGTGGGTCGCATCGAGCCTGCCGGCGCCGAGTTGGCAGGAACTGAACCGAAGGACGGCGCGCAGCGCGCCGAGTTGATCGTGGCGCTCAGCGGCGGAAGCCTGGCGGGCGACGCCGAGTTGCGAGAGGGCGGCAACGGCGCATGGGAAATTCACGGTGACCCCACCGAAGCGGCGTTCCTGGTGGCGGAACGCAAGCTGGGCGTCACGGAACGGCGGGTACGCCGCTTCGAACGCGTCAATGAGATCCCGTTCACCTCGGAGCGCCAGATGATGTCGACGATCGAAGTCGATCACGAACACGCCGATGCGGCGGTTTTGATCACCAAGGGTGCGCCCGGGGTGTTGCTGGGCCATTGCAACCGGGCACGGGTCGGGATGGAGATCGTCGCGTTCGACGACGCGCTGCGCGAGCGCATGTTGAAGGCAGTCGACAGCCTGGCCGACGCCGCGTTGCGCACGCTGGCGGTGGCGTACCGGCCGCTCGATCCAGGCGAAGCCCATGACACTGCACAGGCCGCGCAGGCGCTGGAGCGCGACCTCGTGTTCGTCGGCGTCGTCGGCATGATCGACCCGCCGCGTGAAGAGGCGGCGGTGGCGATTCGCGAAGCCCGCCGCGCCGGCATCCGCGTCATCATGATCACCGGCGATCACCCGCGCACGGCAGCGCGCATTGCCGCCGACCTGGGGATCGTCGATGCCAAGGCCGATGGTGAAGTCGCCGCGCTCACGGGAATTGAAATCGAGGCGCTCGATGACGCCGGCTTCAGAGAGGCGGTGCGAAAGACCTCGGTCTTCGCCCGCGTGGCGCCCGCCCACAAGCTGCGCATCGTGGCCGCGCTGCAGGCCGACGGCAACGTGGTGGCAATGACCGGCGATGGCGTCAATGACGCCCCTGCGTTGAAGGCGGCCGACATCGGCATCGCGATGGGCGTGACCGGCACCGAGGTCACCAAGGAGGCGGCCAAGATGGTTCTGGCCGACGACAACTTCGCCACCATCGTGGAGGCCGTGCGCGAGGGCCGCGCGGTGTTCGACAACATCCGCAAGTTCCTGCGCTACCTGCTGACCTCGAACATGGGCGAGGTGCTGACGGTGTTCCTGGGCGTGGTGGGCGCCGGGGTGATCGGGTTGAAAGGGGGCGTCGCAGGCGGGGCTGTGGGGGGCCATGCGGCCATCGTGCTGCCGATGCTGGCGACCCAGTTGCTCTGGATCAACCTGGTCACCGACTCGGGGCCTGCGCTGGCGTTGGGCGTCGACCCGCCTGTCGGTGACCTGATGGCCCGCAAGCCACGGCCCTTGAACGAGCGCCTGATCGACCGCCGGATGTGGCGCGATGTGATCGAGATCGGTCTGGTGACCGCTGTGGTGTCGCTGCTGACGATCGACCTCTACCTGCCTGGCGGGCTGATTCCCGGCACCCACGATCTGGCCAACGCGCGCACTGCAGGGTTCACGGTGCTGGTGTTCGCGAGCCTGTTAAACTGCCTCAGTGCGCGCTCGGACAGCGTCAGCGCCTTCAACCACCTGTTCGCCAACCGCTGGCTGTGGGGCGCGATCACCCTGTCGGCATTGCTGCAGGTGGCGGTCGTCCACCTCGGCTTCCTCAATGTCGCGTTCGGCACGGCACCGCTCGCGCCAGACCAATGGTTCGTCTGCGTAGCGATGGCCAGCGGGGTGCTTTGGTTCAGCGAATTGCGCAAGTGGGCGAGCCGCCTGGTTCGCAAGAATGAGGGGGAGCCACCGCAATGACGCCACCCGGGGCGAGGGTTTGTCCCCGAATCACAAACATCATGAAGTACTTATATTAGTCAAGCTGTATAGAAAGATAGAAAGTTCTTCGGTGGTTCTTCGGTAGTTCTTCGGTAATTCTTCGGTATTGCCCCTCGCGATGAAGTCGCGTCGCGGCCCTTGCGGTCCGACAGGAGACGGTTTTTGGATTCCGAGCGCCATCCATCCGGTCGCCTGCTCAAGGCGCCCGAAAACTTCCTCGACGCAGATGGTGTGCGGCGGGTGTTCGGCGAGGCCGGGGCAGGCCGGCGGGCGTTCATCCGCAAGGCCTTCGCCGCGGCGGGCGCGGCTGCAGCGGTGCCGCTGGCCCGCACCCAATCCAACCCCGTGGCTGCCGACGGGGGCGACGCCGACATCCTGGAGCTGCCCGCACACTCGCGCGGCCTTGGCCAGCCGGTCGCGGCCGAGGGCTACGGCAAGCCTTCGAAGTTCGAGGTCAACGTGCAGCGCCGCACCAGCCCCGGCCTGACGCAGACGACGCAGGCCTCGGTCTCGTTCGCGCCGCTGCAGTCGCTGTTCGGCATCGTCACGCCCAGCGGCCTGCACTTCGAGCGCCACCACCAGGGCTGGTGGGACATCGACCCGTCCAGGCACCGGCTGATGCTCAACGGTTCGGACGACAAGATCCTGAGTAAGCCCATGGTTTTCACCATGGACGAGTTGATGCGCCTGCCGGCGGTGAGCCGCTTCCACTTCATCGAGTGCGGCGCCAACACCGGCATGGAATGGGGCAACGTGGCCGTGCCCACCTGCCAATACACGCACGGCATGCTCAGCTGCAGCGAGTTCACCGGCGTGCCGCTGAAGACGCTGCTCGACATGGCGGGCACGGACTACAAGCGCGGGCGCTTCGTGCTCGCCGAAGGCGCCGATGGTTCGTCGATGACCCGCACGGTGCCGATGGCGCTGATTGAAAGCGGCGAGGTCATCGTGGCCTACGGGCAGAACGGCGAGATGCTCCGACCGGAGAACGGCTATCCGCTGCGCTTGGTCGTTCCGGGTGTTCAAGGCGTGAGCTGGGTCAAGTACCTGCGCCGCATCGAGGTGGGCGACATGCCCTACGGCACGAAGGACGAGACCATCCACTATGTGGACCTGATGCCGGGCGGCCAGCATCGCCAGTACACCAGCACGCAGGAATGCAAGAGCGTGGTCACCACGCCCTCGGGCGGGCAGGTGCTGTTGGACAAGGGCTTCCACAACATCAGCGGCCTGGCGTGGTCGGGCCGCGGCAAGGTGCGCAAGGTCGACGTGTCGGTGGACGGCGGGCGCAACTGGCGCACCGCACGGCTGGAGACACCGGTACTCAGCAAGTGCCTGACACGCTTCAGCCTCGACTGGGTCTGGGACGGCAAGCCGACATTGATCCAGAGCCGCGCGATGGACGAGACCGGCTACGTGCAACCCACCACCAAGCAGCTGCGAGCGGTGCGCGGAACGCGCTCGATCTATCACAACAATTCGGTGCAGAGCTGGCTCGTGCAGGAAAGCGGCGAGGTGAAGAATGTCCAGCTCTCGTAAGGCCGCCACGGTGGCTTTGGTGCTGGCTCTGGCGCCGGCGCTGGTGCTGGTGCTGACGTTCACCGCCGCCGGTGCGGTGCAGGCGCAAGTCAGCTTTCCGGGCGTGGGCCGCGCCGCCACCCCGAAGGAAGTGGCGGCCTGGAACATCGATGTGCGCCCCGACTTCAAGGGCCTGCCGCCGGGTTCAGGTTCGGTGGCGGAAGGCATGGAAGTGTGGGAGGGCAAATGCGCCTCCTGCCACGGCGTATTCGGCGAGAGCAACCAGAACTTCTCGCCGCTGGTGGGCGGCACCACGGCAGACGACATCAAGACCGGTCACGCGGCGCGCCTGAACGACCCTGCGTTTCCGGGCCGCACGACCTTGATGAAGGTCTCCACCTTGTCGACGCTGTGGGACTACATCAACCGATCAATGCCCTGGACCGCGCCCAAGTCGCTCAAGCCGGACGAGGTGTATGCCGTCACGGCCTACCTGTTGAACCTGGGCGGCATCGTGCCCGACAACCTGACCTTGTCGGACCGCAACATTGCCGAGGTGCAGAAGCTGCTGCCCAACCGCAACGGCATCACCACCGACCACGGGCTCTGGCCCGGCGCTGCGGCCCGCAAGGGCGGTTTGGCGGATCTGGCTCGCCTGGCGGGCATGGCGGGCATGGAAAAAGGCGGCAAGCCGGATGTGAAGGCCGTTGCTTGCATGAAGGACTGCACCCCCGAGCCCAAGGTGGCGTCGTTCCTGCCGGACTTTGCGCGCAACCAGCACGGCAACCTGGCGGAGCAGAACCGCAGCGTCGGCGCGCAGCACGGCGCCGACACCACCAAGCCGCCGGCTGCCACCTTTGCGGCGGCCAGGCTCGCCTTGGCAGCGCCTGCGGCGACCGTGCCGACGACCGGCGGGGCCGCATCGGCCTCGGCATCGGCCTCGGCCTCGGCATCGGCATCGGCATCGGCCTCGGCCTCCGCACTCGCGCAAAAGTACACCTGCGTGGCGTGCCACGGCATGGAGAAGAAGATCGTTGGCCCAGGCTTTCGCGAGATCGCCAAGAAGTACGGCGACCGCACCGACGCGGTGGCCTACCTGTCCGGAAAAATCCGCTCCGGCGGGTCGGGGCAGTGGGGTGCCATTCCGATGCCCGCACAGCCCTTGAGCGAAGCCGATGCGCGGATCATTGCGCAGTGGCTCGCGGCGGGGGCAGCGCCTTGATCGTCGCCGCCGTTCCCTCCTGGGGAGCGCACCCATCGCCATTGAGGATGGCTCGTTAGCATTGACAGACAGAGACTGGAGACCGTGATGCACACCCGCAGAGAAATGCTCACCCGCTCGGCCCAGGTGGCCGGCATGCTCGCCGCCCTGGGCATGCTGCCGGGGCTCGCACATTCGCAAACTCAGGCGCAGGCCGCTGGCCACAACACGGCAGCCTTCGACGCCAAGACCATGGCCGATCTGATGAAGGCGTTGGGCGGCTCGGCACCCGTGGAGAGCAAGGAGGTGACGATCACCGGCCCGGACATCGCCGAGAACGGCGCCGTGGTGCCGGTGGGCGCGGCCACATCGCTGCCGGGTGTCAAGCGGCTGCTGCTGCTGGTCGAGAAGAACCCGGCCATGCTGTCGGCGATGTTCGACGTGAGCGATGCGGTGGAGCCCAACTTCACGACGCGCGTGAAGATGGGCCAGTCGTCCAACGTCTTCGCCGTGGCCATGATGGCCGATGGCAAGGTGCTGTACGCCGCCAAAGAAGTCAAAGTCACGCTGGGTGGTTGTGGCGGGTGACACGCCTGCCTCACCCGAACCGAAACCCGAAGGAGATTGAACATGGCAGATCCGATGCGCATTCGCGCTCAAGCCGCCGGCGACAAGGCCACCGTCCGTGTGTTGATGGCCCACGAGATGGAAACCGGCCAGCGCAAGGACGCGGCTGGCAAGACCGTTCCGGCCTGGTACATCACGGACGTGACCGCGCAACTCAACGGCAAGACGGTGCTGACGGCGCAGTGGGGCCCGTCTGTCGCCAAGAACCCGTTCCTGCAATTCAATGTCAAGGGCGCGAAGGCCGGCGACAAGATCGGCGTGGCCTGGGTGGACAACAAGGGCGACAAGCGCAGCGACGAAGCCACGGTGACCTGACCGTTTCGTCCATCACCAGCACACAAAGGAGACCTATGCGTCGCACCCTGACCGCCCCGGCCGTTCTGACCCTGTTGGCCGCGTGCGTGGCTGCCGCGCCCGCCATCGCCCAGCAGAAGTCGGCTGCGGACGGCATCGCCGAGTACCGCGCCATGCTGGCCGACGGCAACCCGGCCGAGCTCTTCGAGGCCAAGGGTGAAGACCTCTGGACGAAGAAGCGCGGGCCGAAGAACGCGTCGCTTGAACAATGCGACCTGGGCAAGGGGCCCGGTGTCGTGAAGGGCACCTTCGTCGAGTTGCCGCGCTACTTTGCCGATACGGCGCGCGTGCAGGATCTCGAGTCGCGCTTGCTGACGTGCATGGAAAGGCTGCAGGGCTTCGACCCGGTGGCCATTTCGAAGACGCCGTTCGGAAGGGGCGAGCAGTTGACCATGGAGGGATTGACGGCCTGGATCTCCGCAGAGTCCAGGGGCCTGAAGTTCAATCTCCCGCAGGCGCACGCCGACGAGCGCAAGACCTTCGAGCTCGGCAAGCGGGCCTTCTTTTATCGCGGCGGCCCCTACGACTTCTCGTGCGCTTCGTGTCATGGCCAGCCCGACAAGCGCATCCGCCTGCAGGACCTGCCCGAGCTGACCAAGAACCCGGGCAACGGCATCGGGTTCGCGGCTTGGCCTGCATACCGCGTCAGCAGCGGCGAGCTGTGGAGCATGCAGCGCCGCCTGAACGACTGCTTCCGCCAGCAGCGGTTCCCGTACCCTGGCTACGCGTCGGAGGTGACCATCGCGCTCGGCGTCTACATGGGCGTCAACGCCAAGGGTGCCGAGTCCATTGCGCCGGCCCTCAAGCGCTGAAGGAGCAACCCATGACCCCCAAGAAGACTCTCTTCCTCGCCGCGACGGCGACCGCCACCGTGCTGATCGCCGGCTGCGCTGCCATGGAGCCGAAGCCCGACTACGACGCACTTGTCGCGCAGATGATGACCGGCTCGTTCCGCGACGAAGGCATCGCCAAGGTCGACCGCCTGCAGCAGGACGCCTCGAACGCCGCCTGCTCCAAGGCGCAGGGCGGTAGCCCGCCAGAAGACGTTGCCAGTGCCATCCAGCAGGCTGCACTGAAGAGCGTTCGCATGCCGGCCGATGGCAAGTTCATCGGTGATTGGCGTGAGGGCGAGAAGCTCGCGCAGAACGGTCGCGGGATGACCTGGACCGACAAGTTCGCCGAGCCCGCAGCGAACGGCGGCAATTGCTACAACTGCCATCAGATCACCAAGGCCGAAATTTCCTACGGCACGATCGGCCCCAGCCTGTACCAGTACGGCAAGAACCGAGGCGTCACGGACGTGGACAGCCCGACCGCCAGGCCGATCATCGAATACACGTGGACGAAGATGTGGAACGCCAAGGCCTACAACGCGTGCTCGGGCATGCCGCGTTTCGGCCACGCCGGGCTGCTCGACGAGAAGCAACTGAAGGACCTGATGGCGCTGATCCTGGACCCGAAGTCGCCGGTGAATCAGTAGGCCATGAACCTCTCGAAACGCGAGTTCCTCCAGGTGTTGGGGGCGGCTTCTGCCGCCGGTCTGAGCCTGGGGCGTTACGCCGAGGCCGATGCGGCCACCGCGCAGCAAGGGCTGTACGACTTGCCGCGCTTCGGCAACGTGTCGCTTCTGCACATGACGGATTGCCACGCGCAGTTGCTGCCCATTCACTTCCGCGAGCCCAGCGTCAACATGGGCGTGGGCGCGATGCAGGGCCAGCTGCCGCACTTGGTCGGCGAGTCGCTGCTGAAGGCGGCGGGCTTGCGGCCGGGCAGTGAGCAGGCGTTTGCCTACACGTACCTCGACTTCGACAAGGCAGCGCGACGCTACGGCAAGGTTGGTGGCTTCGCGCACCTGGCGACGCTCGTCAAGCAGTTGAAGGCCAGCCGCCCCGGCGCGCTGCTGCTCGACGGTGGTGACACCTGGCAGGGCTCAGCCACGTCGCTGTGGACGAACGCGCAGGACATGGTCGATGCGGCCAAGCTGCTCGGCGTCGACCTGATGACCGGCCACTGGGAGTTCACCTACGGCATGGAGCGGGTGAAGGAAATCGTCGAGAAGGATTTCAAGGGCCAGATCGAGTTCATCGCACAGAACGTCAAGACCAACGACTTCGGCGATCCGGTGTTCAAGCCGTACGTGATGCGCGAGATCAACGGCACCCAGGTCGCCATCATCGGCCAGGCCTTCCCGTACACGCCGATCGCCAACCCGCGGTACCTGATGGCCGACTGGAGCTTCGGCATCCAGGACGAGAACATGCAGAAGGTGGTCGACGAGTCGCGCGGGAAGGGCGCCAAGGTCGTCGTGCTGCTGTCGCACAACGGCATGGACGTGGACCTGAAGATGGCCTCGCGCGTGCGCGGCATCGACGCCATCTTCGGCGGCCACACGCACGATGGTGTGCCGGTGGCGATCCCTGTCGCCAATGGGGGGCGCACGGCGGGCGGCAAGACGCTGGTGACGAACGCCGGCAGCAACGGCAAGTTCCTGGGCGTGATGGACTTCGACGTCAAGGGCGGCAAGGTGGCCGACTTCCGCTATCGCCTGCTGCCGATCTTTGCGAATCAGTTGAAGGCGGACCCCGAAATGGAGGCGCTGATCACCAAGGTGCGCGCGCCTTTCGAGGCCAAGCTGGCCGAGAAGCTGGCCGTCACCGATGGCCTGCTCTACCGCCGCGGCAACTTCAACGGTTCATGGGACCAGTTGATCTGCGACGCGCTGATGGACGTGCAGGGCGCCGAGATCGCGTTCTCGCCGGGCTTCCGCTGGGGCACCACCCTGTTGCCGGGCGACACCATCACGCGCGAGCTGTTGATGGACCAGCTGGCCATCACCTACCCCTATGCCACGGTCAATGAGATGACCGGCGCGACGATCAAGACCATCCTCGAAGACGTGGCCGACAACCTGTTCAACCCCGACCCGTACTACCAGCAGGGCGGCGACATGGTGCGCGTCGGCGGCCTGGCCTACACCTGCAACCCGGTGGCAGCGATGGGCAGCCGCATCACCGAGATGCGTCTGGCTGGCAAGCCGATCGAGGCCGACAAGAAATACAAGGTCGCCGGCTGGGCGCCGGTGGCCGAAGAAGCGCGCACGATGCCGGGCAACAAGCCGGTGTGGGAGGTGGTCGAAGGCTGGCTGAAGGCGCAGGGCGGTCGCGTCAAGCCGCGCAAGATCAACACGCCCAAGCTGCTGGGCGTGGCCGGCAACGCGGGCATCGCGGGATGACCTTCTCGCTCGTCCGGGGTTTGCTGCGCAGCGATGTCGTGCGTGCCATCTTGCTGGTCGTGTTGGCCTTGCTGATTGCGCAAGCGCTTCCGGCGCGGGCGCAACAGCAAGACCCGCTGCGTGCGGTCCTGGTGTCGCCTGGCGTGTGGGCTTTGGTGGGGCCGATCGGCGGGCCGAGCCGCGACAACCATGCGCTCAATGCCACGTACGGCGTCATCGCCACGCCCGAAGGCACGATCCTCATCGACAGCGGCGCCGCGGCACAGGGCGCGCGGCTGCTGACCGACAGGGCACAACAACTGACGGGCCAGCCGGTGCGCTGGGTCATCAACACGGGCAGCCAGCACCACCGCTGGTTCGGCAATGAGCAGTTGCGAAAGGGCGGTGCGCAGGTCATTGCCCATGCGCGCACGGTGCAGACCCAGCGCACCTTGGCCGCCGGCCAGGCCACTGAATTGCAAACCCTGCTCGGCGATCGTTTCGACGGCACCATGCCGGCGCATGCCGATCACGTTGTGGAAGGCGCGCGCGCTGGCATCACGCTGGGTGGCGTGCGCCTCGAACTGCTCGACCTCGGCGATGCCCATTTCCCGGGCGATGTCGTCGTCTGGTTGCCTGCCACCAAGACCGCATTTGCCGGCGACGTGGTGTATGTCGAGCGCCTGCTCAGTCTGGCGCCGCTGTCGAACGGGCCGTCGTGGCTGCAGGCCTTTGATCGCCTGGCGGCACTTGCGCCGGCGCAGATCGTGCCCGGCCATGGCGCGCCAACCAACCTTGACGTGGCGCAGGCGCAAACAGGCGCCTATCTGCGCTTCGTCACGGCCGGCGTCGCGCGCCATGCCAAGGAGATGGCGGGCGTCGAGGCAGCGCTGGCTGAGCTTGGCAACGCACCGGCCTTTGCCGCGCTCGCCAACTATGATCCACTGCACCGCGTCAATGTCAACCGCGCCTACCTGCGTGCCGAAGCCGCAAACCAGTAGTCCGTTTCACCAAAAGCATTACTTAATCAAATCGATGGATTTTTTCGCCAGGCTAGGCGCACACCCGCAGCCGCAATATTTGTGCGGCATGGGGATCCAACGACGCATGGCGGAAAAAGACGCGATTTCATGTAGTG
>JANNBF010000172.1:0-28390 GCA_031385155.1 Rhizobacter sp. | reverse complement strand
CGATGTGGTCTTGCGCCGTGCCGTGCGAGAAATTCAGCCGCACCACGTCGACCCCGGCAAGCATCATCCGCTCCAGCACTTCGGGTGAGCTCGACGCAGGGCCGAGGGTGGCAACGATCTTGGTGGCGCGGCGCATGGGGGTCTCCGGGTGTTGTTGTGTTGTTGTGTTGTTGTTGCGACGGTGCGGCGGTTCAGCCCGCAGCGCGCTTCGCAAGGATCTCGAACGCCGGCAAGGTCTTGCCCTCCAGCACTTCGAGGAACGCGCCGCCGCCGGTCGAGATGTAGCCCACGTCCTTCTCGATCCCGTACTTGGCAATCGCCGCCAGCGTGTCGCCACCGCCGGCGATGCTGAACGCGGGGGACGCGGCGATGGCGCGGGCGATGGTCTCGGTGCCGTGCGCGAACGCATCGAACTCGAACACACCGACCGGGCCGTTCCAGACGATGGTGCCGGCGCGCGTCAACTGGTCGGCGAGCCGCTTCGCGGTCTGCGGTCCGATGTCGAGGATCAGGTCGTCGGGCTCGACATCGGCAGCGGCCTTCACGGTCGCCACCGCATCGGCCTTGAACTCCTTTGCGGTCACCACGTCGGTCGGGATCGGCACGGCCGCACCGCGCGCCTGCATCGCGGCGATCACGGCCTTGGCGTCGTCGAGCAGGCTGGGTTCTGCCAGGCTCTTGCCGATGGGCAAGCCCGCGGCCAACATGAAGGTGTTGGCAATGCCGCCGCCGACGATGAGCTGGTCGACGTTCTTGGCGAGCGCTTGCAGGATCGTCAGCTTGCTAGACACCTTGCTGCCCGCCACGATGGCCACGAGCGGGCGCTTCGGGTTGGCCAGCGCCTTGTTGATGGCGTCGATCTCGGCTGCGAGCAGCGGGCCGGCGCAGGCGATGGGTGCGTACTGCGCGATGCCGTAAGTCGAGGCCTCGGCGCGGTGGGCGGTGCCGAACGCGTCGTGCACGAAGATGTCGCACAGCGCCGCCATCTTGCGCGACAGCGCCTCGTCGTTCTTCTTCTCGCCGACGTTGACGCGGCAGTTCTCGAGCAACACCACCTGGCCCGGCGCCACCGTCACGCCGTCGACCCAGTTCGCTTGCAGCGGCACCGACACGCCCAGCAGTTCGCTCATGCGCTCGGCCACCAGCGCGAGTGAATCCTCGGGCTTGAACGCGCCCTCGGTCGGCCGACCGAGGTGCGACGTGACCATCACCGCCGCGCCCGCATCGAGCGCCATGCGAATGCACGGCATCGACGCGCGAATGCGCGTGTCTTCGGTGATGTGGCCGGCGGCATCGAGCGGCACGTTCAGGTCGGCGCGAATGAACACGCGCTGGTCACGCACACGGCCCGCTTTGATCAAATCTTCGAATCGGAGAACGTTCATGACGGCGGCGCTGCGGATTGCGGAAGCGCGATTCTAGGCACGCGCCACCGTGCGGCGGAACGAGTGCGTTACCAACGGCGGGCGGTTGGTCTTCGCTGCGCGCGCTCAGTCTTTAACGATGCTGCGTGTTCGCGCGGCCGTCGAGCCACACGTCACCGCTGCCCGAGACGCGCACGCGCAGCTCGCCGGCATCGAGGTGGGTCAGGCGAATGTCGCCCGAGCCCCGAAGGCGCAGCTGCAGCGCGGGCAGCTTGAGGGCGTCACCACCCACGTCGCCCGAACCGGTGAGCGTGATGCTGCGCAGGTCGATCAGATCAACGGTGACGATGATGGCGCGGCCGGTGCGGAAGCTGGCACCGGGGCGGGCGCCGATCTCGAGCGTGGGCACGCCATCACGCGTGACGACGCGGGTCTCGATGAGGGGCAGCAGGTTGTCATCGGCGCCCACGCGGACGGCGTCGCGCACGCCCTGGCGCAGCACCACGGTGAAGCTGCCGTCCAGCGCCACGGCGTTGAAGCCGCCAAGCGCACGGTCTTCGGTGCGCGAGGCGCCCGAGCGGTTGTGACGAGGGTCGGGGTGCGTTGCCAAAGGCCGCCGGTGGCCTCGGCCGCTGCCGCGCGTTGCAAGGTCGTGAGGCATGCAAGGGCGAAGCCGAAGGCAAGCAGTCGGGTTCGAGGAGTCATGCGGCGATCTCCTGCGTGGCGTTGCGGGCGACTGTGCCGTGACGGGCAGCGCGTGTCACGCGCGGCGCGACGGGCTGCAGCTCGGCGCGACGAACCACTACTGTGCCGGCCGCCAGGGCGGCGCGGGCCGGGTCAGGAGTCGTGGCCTTTGGCGGGGCGTGCGCCGGGCTTGGGCGCCGCGTCAGGCTTGCCTGCGCGCTTCGCCTTGGGTGGCGGCTCGTCGGGTGCGGCTGCGGCATCGGCGCCATCGGCCGGCTTGCCGTCAGCGCCCTTGGCGTCGGCCATCTGCGTCGTCACGCCCTGCGGCGCGACCGGCTCGATCTTGTTCTCGCGCATGTAGTCGTTCATGTCGCGCCAACCCGCGAAGACCGAGGCCTTGTCGGCCTTCTTGTTCATCGCGTAGCAGTCTTCGATGGCGCGGCCGGCATGCCGGCACGCACCGCCGACGGCCTTGCCTTCGGCCTCGCGCGCGGCGGCCGTTTTCTCGGGCGACTCGATGCCCAGCGCGCCGGTCAGCGCGTCGCAGCCGGTCAGCAGCAGGGCGGCGAAAGCAGCAGCGACGAGCGCGGTACGAGGCATGGCGGTCAAAGGTCCGGTGGGGGCGTTCTGCATCCTTATCGACGCGGCGCGGCCGAACTTGAACCCGCTGGGCGCAGCAGCTTGCGCGTGGTCAGCCGCCCGCCATCGCCAACAGGCGCTCGACGCGCTCCTCGACCGCCGGGTGCGTCGAGAACAGGCCGCGCAGGCCGCCGGCCGAGAGCGGGTTCACGATCATCATCTGTGCCGTCTCGGGGTGGGCTTCGGCCGGTGGC
Organism: Rhizobacter sp.; assembly: GCA_031385155.1. Classification (GTDB taxonomy): domain Bacteria; phylum Pseudomonadota; class Gammaproteobacteria; order Burkholderiales; family Burkholderiaceae_C; genus LMDS01. The sequence continues at coordinate 25,509 of JANNBF010000172.1, read as the reverse complement.
AAGAGCGTGCCCTGCGCGGCATGGTGGATCTTCTGCAGCGCGCTGGCCAGGGCGCGCGGGTCGCCCGAGATCGCGGCGCCGCCGCGGTCGGCTTCGAACTCGCGCGCGCGGCTGATCGCCATCTGGATCAGGCTGGCTGCCAATGGTGCGAGCAGCATCACGAGCAGGCCGACGATGGGGTTGGTGGAACGGCCCTCGCTGTTGCGCCCGCCGAAGAACATCGCGAAGTTGGCAAGCATCGAGATCGCGCCGGCCATGGTGGCGCTGACGGTGCTGATGAGAATGTCGCGGTGCTTCACGTGGGCCAGCTCGTGCGCCATCACGCCCCGCAGTTCACGTTCCGACAACACGCGCAGGATGCCGGTGGTCGCGGCGACGGCGGCGTGCTCGGGGTTGCGGCCGGTGGCGAAGGCGTTGGGTGCGTCTTCGTTGATCAGGTAGACGCGCGGCATCGGCAGCTGCGCGCGCTCGGCCAACTCGCGCACCATGCGGTAGAACTGCGGCGCCGAGGTCTCGTCGACCTCTTGCGCGTTGTACATCTTCAGCACCAGGGTGTCGGAAAACCAGTAGCTGAAGAAGTTCATGCCCAGCGCCACGACGAGCGCGAGCATCATTCCCTGCCGGCCGCCGAGCACCGAGCCGATCGCCATGAACAGCGCGGTGATCGCGGCCATCAGCACCGCGGTCTTCATCAGGTTGAACATGGGCGAGTTTCCTTGTCGGGTGTCAGAACGTGCAGAAGATGCGGGCGCCCGGCCCGGGTTCAATGCGCGCGCTCAGTGCACCGTCAGCGCCGCACATCGAAGCGCATGCCTGCCACCAGCGGCCTGCCTTGCAGGAAGGCAGCCACAGGCAGGCGCTTGCCGCCGGGGCGCTGAAGCTCGCACAAGTTCAGCGCGCCTTCGCCACACGCCACGACCACACCGCCTTCGCCCGCCGCCAGCACTTCGCCGGGCAGGCCATGGCCATCGGCGAGGCGCGCTCGCCAGCACTTGATCGACTCGCCGGCAAGCGTGATACCGGCACCCGGGAACGGGTCGAAGGCACGGATGCGGCGCTCGATCAAGCTGGCCGGCAGCGCCCAGTCGATGGCGGCTTCGGCCTTGTCGACCTTGTGCGCATACGTCACACCCTCGGCCGGCTGAGGCGTGGCCACGAGCCCACCGCACGCAGCCAGCCCGAGCGCCTCGACGATCAGCCGCCCGCCGAGCGCGGCCAGCCGGTCGTGCAGGCTTGCGGTGGTCTCGTCTGTGGCGAGCGTGACGGCCTCGGCCAGCAGCATGTCGCCGGTGTCGAGGCCGGCGTCCATCTGCATCACGGTGATGCCGGTGCGCGCATCGCCGGCTTCTACTGCGCGATGAATCGGTGCCGCGCCACGCCAGCGCGGCAGCAGTGACGCGTGGATGTTCATGCAGCCGAGGCGGGGCACCGCCAGAACCCACGGCGGCAGGATGAGGCCATAGGCGGCCACCACCATCACATCGGCCCGCGCGGCAAGCAGCGCATCGCGCGCGGCGGATGCGTCGTCGGGGAACTTGCCGTCCAGGCGCAGGCTGCGCGGTTGCGCCACGGTGATGCCGTGGTCGAGCGCGAAAGCCTTGACCGCCGACGCATGCAGCTTCATGCCGCGACCGGCCGGGCGATCGGGCTGCGTCAGCACGAGCGGAATGTCGAAGCCGGCCGCATGCAGCCGCGCCAGCGCCACCTGCGCGAACTCCGGCGTGCCGGCGAACACGAGCTTCATGTTGCGCAACCCGGCCGACGGCGCATCACTCACGCACGCTCGTCGTCACGCGTCTTCTTCAGCATCTTGGTCTTGATGCGGTCGCGCTTCAACTGGCTCAGGTATTCGACGAACATCTTGCCCATCAGGTGGTCCATCTCGTGCTGCACGCAGACCGCCAGCAGGCCGTCGGCCTCGAACTCCTGCGGCTTGCCGTCGCGGTCGAGCGAACGCACGGTCACGCGGGCGTGGCGCGGCACCTTGTCGTAGATGGCCGGCACCGACAGGCAGCCCTCGTCGGCGAAAGTCATCTCTTCGCTGCGCGCCGTGAGTTCGGGGTTGATGAGCACACGCGGGTCGTCGCGGGTGTCGGACGTGTCCATCACGATCACGCGTTCATGCACGTCGACCTGCGTTGCGGCGAGCCCGACGCCATCGGCGGCGTACATGCTTTCCAGCATGTCGGCAACGAGCGTGCGGATGCGCGCGTCGACCTGCGCAACGGGTTTCGCGACGGTGTGCAGGCGCGGGTCGGGGTAGCGGAGGATATTGAGCTTGGCCATGGTTTGTAACGGGATTTTGCCGCAGCCCGCCGTGCCCACCGGCTGTGGGACAGGCGCAACGTGCGGGCGTGTGACAGGCCTCACGCGGCCTGGCTTGCGGGGCAACTTTCGTTGCGATATCAATGCTTTAGGGGCAGAATCTGCGAAATTGATTGAAGATTTTCGCCGATCTGCGCCGCGCCCGGCGCACCGTGCCGAGTCACCCTTCGACAAGCCGCCTTCGACGCCGTGCTTTCTGATCCGCGAAAGACATCCGCGAACGAGATGCGAAAAAAGAGTTGCTCACAGAGAGATGCCCACAGAGAGATGCCCACATGACCCGTCGAACCCGAACCTTCTGCGGCATCCCCCGCGCCAAGGGCCTGGCCTGCATGACGTACGCGGGTGCGGCGCTGGCCACCGCGCTGATGGGCCTGTCGGCCCACGCGGCCGACCTCCCGATCACCGGCCAGCAACGCAACACCGCCCAGCAGGTGGCGCAAACCGGCGTGCCGCTTTCGGAGTTGGCGCCAAACGCGCCCGATTCCTACACCGTCAAGACACGCGACACGCTCTGGGACATCTCGAAACTGTTCCTGAAAAGCCCGTGGCGCTGGCCCGAGCTGTGGGGCATGAACCTCGACCAGATCCGCAACCCGCATCTGATCTACCCGGGCCAGACGCTCTACCTCGACAAGACCGGCGGGCGCGCGCGCCTGCGCATGGGCCAGGCGGTCAATGCGCCCGGCATGACGAAGCTGTCGCCCCGCGTGCGCTCGACCGACCTGGGCGACGGTGCGCTGGCGTCGATCCCCTTCCACCTGATCGAGCCGTTCCTGAACGAAGCGATCATCTTCCAGGGCAACGAACTCGACGCCGCGCCACGCATCGTCGGCACCCAGGAAGGCCGCGTGATCCTCGGCCGGGGCGACACCGCCTACGTGCGCGGCGACCTGACGGCCGCGCGCGACTACCGCATCTTCCGCGAGGCCAAGGCGCTGCGTGACCCGACCACCAAGGAGGTGCTGGGCTACGAGGGCGCCTACGTCGGCGCGGCCGAGTACACCCGCCAGGGCGGCACGCGGATCGATGCGAGCGGCAAGTCTGAAGTGATCCCGGCGACCTTCGTCGTCACGGCCATCCGCCAGGAAGCCGGCGTGGGCGACCGCCTAGCGCTGGTGCCAGCGCGCGAGTTCACCAACTACGCGCCGCATGCGCCGCAAGGGGCAATGAACGGCCAGATCGCCGCGCTTTATGGCGACGCGCTGACCGCAGGGCAGAACCAGATCGTGACACTGAACCGCGGCTCGGCCGACGGCGTGGAACGCGGCCATGTGCTGGCGCTGCTGCACGACGGCGAGCGCATCATCGACAAGACCGACCCGAAGCGCCCCACGATCAAGCTGCCTGACGAACGCCACGGCGTGCTGTTCGTGTTCCGTGTGTTCGACCGCATGTCGTATGCCTTGATCCTGTCGGCGCAGATCCCGGTGAAGACCGGCGACCGGTTCATGCAGCCCTGACCGCCGCCGAGCCGCCGACGCACGACACCGCGCCCCCCGCGTGACCGACCCAGAAGACCTCGGCGCCTGGGTGCGCCTGGTCGAGACGAAGCCCGTCGGCCGCGTATCCATGCGGCGGCTGCTGGCGGCGTTCGGCTCACCGCAGGCGGTGTTCGCCGCCTCGACCAGCGCGCGGCGCGAAGTGGTCGGCCCGGTGCAGGCAGCGGCGCTCGCCGGGACATCCGACGAGCTCGATGCGCTCGTGGCCAGCACCCTGGCCTGGCTGGCCGCCGATGCCCCCGAGGCGCGCGCGATCATCCCGCTCGGTGACCCGAGCTACCCCCGCGCGTTGCTCGACTCCGCAGACCCGCCCCTGCTGCTGTATGCGCAAGGCCGCGTCGAACTGCTGCAAGCGCCGGCCATCGCCATCGTCGGCAGCCGCAACCCGACGCCGCAGGGCACCGACAACGCACGCGCCTTCGCGGCGCACCTGAGCGCGGCGGGCTTCACCATCGTGTCGGGCCTGGCGCTGGGCATTGACGGCGCCGCGCACGACGGCGGCTTGGCCGGCCAAGGCAGCACCGTGGCCGTGGTCGGCACGGGGCTGGACCGCGTCTACCCCCGGCGCCACCTCAAGCTCGCGCACCGCATCGCAGCCAGCGGCGTGATCGTGAGCGAGCTGCCGCTCGGGTCGCCGCCGCTGCCACCGCACTTCCCGTCACGCAACCGCATCATCGCCGGGCTGTCGCTGGGCACGCTCGTGGTCGAGGCGGCGCTGAAATCGGGCTCACTCAGCACCGCGCGGCTGGCGAGCGAGGCAGGCCGCGAGGTGTTCGCGATCCCGGGGTCGATTCATTCGCCGCAGTCGCGCGGCTGCCATGCGCTCATCCGCCAAGGCGCGAAGCTGGTCGAGACCGCGCAGGACATCCTCGAGGAGCTGCAACCGACCCGCGCCGCCGCCGCGCCGACGCCGGACGCCAGCCCGACCCAGCCCACCGACGAGCCGCTACTGGCTGCGCTCGGGTTCGACCCTGTCACGCTCGATGCGCTGTGCGCGCGGACCGGCTGGGCCGCCGCCGACCTGAGCGTGCGCCTGTTCGACCTGGAGCTCGCCGGCCGCGTCGCGCGGCTGCCCGGCCAGCTGTTCCAGCGTACCGATCGCATCTGACTGCAGGTGCGCGCAGGCGGGATTTCACCGCCGGCCGGCGAGCCTTTGACCGCGACCCCTGGGGTATAGTGATCTCATGTTCGATGTGCTCGTGTACCTGTACGAAAACTACTGGCGACCGGACGCCTGCCCTGACCACGACCAGCTGATGCGCAAGCTCTCGTCGGTCGGCTTCGAGTCGGACGAAATCCAGGAAGCGCTCTCATGGCTGGACGGGGTGGCCACTGCGGCGCAGTCGTATGTGGGCGAGCAGGGCGCGCAGAGCATGCGCGTGTATTCACCCGCCGAGCAAGAACATCTCGGTGAAGACTCGATCAGCTTCATCAGCTTCCTGGAGTCGGCCCGCGTGCTGCCACCGCCGATGCGCGAAATGGTGATCGACCGCGCCAGCGCCATCGCCGGCGGCCCGCTCGATCTGGAAGACCTGAAGATCATCGTGCTGATGGTCTTCTGGAGCCTGGGCGAAGAGCCCGACGCGCTGATCCTCGACGAGTTGTTCGTCGACGCCGAAGACCGGTTAATCCACTAGGCGATGCGGCTGAAGCCGCGATGGGTGGTACGGCACAAGCCGCACCTGGGCCGCTCAGTTCAACAAGCGACTCGGGTCGCCATCGAGTTTGGCCATCGCGCTGCGCGTGGCGCGCACCGTCAACGACTCTTCCTGTGCCGGCACCAACAGGCCCGCTTGCAGGAACGCGGCGAGCCGGTTCTGCTGGAACAACACCCCGCGCCCTTGCGGTGACACGAACAGCGTGAGCTGGCGGCGCATGCCGTGCCAAGCGAGTTGCACGGCCTCGTTGCGGCCGCGGTAATCCAACATGTACCAGGTGCCGACCTGCAGCTCCCGCGCCCAGGAAATCATCGCAGGCGTGGGCATCGAGCCACCTTCGCCGACCACTTCGAGCTCGGAGCTTTCGTGGCCCGACAGGTCGTGGATCATCGACTCGTCGATCTCCAGATCGGCCGAGTCGGGCAGCAGCTCTTCGAGCGTTTCAAGACGCCCCATCAACTCTTCGAGACGCTCGTGCGGAATGGCGGCCGCCTTGGCGGTGAAAGCCGCCGCGAGCGAGTTGTTCAGGCGCTGGATGTGCTCGTCTTGTTTCTCGGCCGGCACGCCGGCGTGGTCCATGCCGTCGCGCAGAGTCTTGAGCAGCGGCGGGAGCCGGCGGATGACCTCGGCGCGCTCTTCGCGCGATACCTTCGCACTGGCCGACCAGATCAGGTCGGCGGCGGCGCGCTTCATCTCTTTCGTGGCGTCGCTCTGGTTGCCCGACTTGACCGCAGCCATCGCCAGCACGTCAGCCCACACATGGAACAGGAACTCCCGCACGCCTTCTTGTACGGGCACCTCGTTGAGCATCTTGCGCAGCTCGATCGTGTACTGGATCGCGAGTGTTTCCCGCTGCTCGACCTGCTGCGCCAGAGACACGCCTTTGCGCGAAGCCTCGTTCTCGTTCTTGAAATAGTGCTCGAGGAACTTCTCGAACTCGACCAGCACGGTCTGAAACACGCGGCGGCCAGTGTCGGGGTAGGCCTCGACGACCTGCACCACGCGCTTGATCTCTTTTTGCAGGATGTCGCCGATGGCCTTGCTGGTGGCGTCGAAGCCCATCACGCAGGCACCCATGCGGTCGATCAGCCGGCGCGCCGGATGGTCGACGGTCGCGAAGAAGTCTGGTTCGCTCACGGCCACGCGAAGCACCGGCATCTGCAGCCGCGCGAACCAGACGCGCACCGCTGACGGAATGCGCTCTTCGGTCAGGATGCTCTGGAACAGCAAGGCCACGATCTCGATGGTGGCGCGCTCGACCGGCGTGCTGGCCGCCTGCTTGAGCGCCTGCTTGCGCTCGTTGAGCTCTTCGAGCAGCGCCGGCGTGCTGACCACACCCGCCACCGTACTGCGCCCTTGTCCACCCGACAACCGCCGCGCGATGCCTTGCTGCGCATCGGCAATCGCGACCTTCAGGCGCGGCGATGCGGCGACCGGCGCCGAAGCCGTGACGGCGAAATCGGGCAACTGCCGACCGATCAGGCGGTTCAGCCGGCCGAGCACGGCTTCGGCATGGTCGATGCCGCGCGACAGGCCCGCTGCACGTGTCATCAACCGGGTTTCTTCGCCGACTTCGGAGCGGCCACCGCTCATCGTCGCGCCACCGCCACTGCCGCTGCCGGGCACCGACGCCGCGTGGCCCGTGTGACCACCACCGCCGCCGAACCCGCGCGTGCTGCTCAAACGCGAGCGGCGGATGAACGGCCGCAAGTCGACCTCGGGCAGCACCTGGCGTTCGAGCAGGAAGCGGTTCGTCTCGTGATAACCCTCTTCGGCGAAGTGCGCAAACTCTTCATGAAGAACGGTCTGCAACATGCGCCAGACGTCTTGCGTCAGGCCGGCCGCAAGCCATGACGAACTGACGATGCGCGCCAGCACATGCGGGCGCAGGATGTCGTTGTTGTCGAGCTCGTCGCGCCCTTCGAGCACGTTCATGCGCGAGCGCAGGTCGGTGAACTCCCACGACGACCGGTCCATCATCGCCAGCGCCAGATGCGAGCTGAGAATCTCGTGCTCGATGGTGTCGTCATCGACGAGGCTCAGCTTGGTATTGCGGTCCAGCGACGAGCCGAGGTCACCCGAACGCGACAGCGGCACCATGCCCGTTTGCTGCGCGCCACGCAGCATCGTGATCATGCCGCGCAACCACAGCGGCGCGGCCTTCTGCAGATCGGGCACCACCTCGCGGCGGCGCATCGCGACCACCGGCTCGACCACCTGGCTCATCAGGATCCGGGTGCCTTGATCGACTGCCTGCACCACCAGCGGCAAGCCGGAGAGCAAGCCGTCCACGTACGAGCGTCTTGCCTTCTGGGCCAGCGCCGTCGGGTTGGCAGGGGTCGGCATGGGTGGGTGATGTACGTCCGTGAAAAATGTCCGTTTGGACTCTACACCACGGCCCCCGCGTTCGGATCGTCCGGGTCGGTTTCCTTGGGTGCCGCCTTCACCAGGTCCTCGCGTTTCACGCCCAGCCACATCGCGATGGCCGCGGCCACGAACACCGATGAGTAGATGCCGAACAAGATGCCGATGGTCAGTGCAATGGCGAAGCCGTGCAGCGTCGGGCCGCCGAAGATCAGCATCGACAGCACCATCATCTGCGTCGAGCCGTGGGTGATGATGGTGCGACTCATGGTGCTGGTGATCGCATGGTCGATCACCTGTTCGGTGTTGAGCTTGCGGAAGCGCCGGAAGGCCTCGCGAATCCGGTCGAAGATCACCACCGATTCGTTGACGGAGTAACCAAGCACCGCGAGCACCGCGGCGAGCACCGTGAGGTTGAACTCCCACTGAAAGAACGCAAAGAAGCCGAGGATGATGATCACGTCGTGCAGGTTGGCGACGATGGCTGCCACCGCGAACTTCCACTCGAAGCGGATCGCGAGATAGACCATGATGCCGATGATGACGAAGGCCAGCGCCTTCGCACCATCAATGGCCAGCTCACGTCCGACCTGCGGGCCGACGAACTCGACCTGTTGCAGCTTGACCGGCTCGGCCGCGCCTGCCGCGCTGACGGAACACACCGGGCGCGACGCCACCTCGCCCTTGTCGCTCGTCACTTCCTTTGTGCTGACGCTGCCGGCTTCGGCCTTGCACAGCGCGTCGAACACGCGCGCCACCACGTCGGCCTGCTTCAGGTCGGCGCGCAGCGGCAGGCGGATGATCACGTCGCGCGAACTGCCGAAGTTCTGTGCTTGCACCTCGCCGAGGTCGAGCTTCTCGACCGTGCTGCGCACCTTCTCGACATCGGCCGTCTGCGCATAGGCCGTCTGCATGACGATGCCGCCGGTGAACTCGATCGAGAAGTGCAGGCCGCGCGTGGCGAGGAAGAACACCGCGAGCACGAACGTGAGCGCCGAGACGATGTTGAACACCAGCGCATGCCGCATGAACGGGATGTCGCGGCGAAAGCGGAAGAACTCCATGGTCTGTCCTTGATGTTCTTGGGTGTGGGGTCAGGTGTTCGCCGGCAGGTCGGCGCCAGTGCCTTGCGGCCGCCACACCTGCCCGATCGACACGCCCTTGAGCTTCTTCTGGCGCCCGTACCACAGGTTCACCAGGCCGCGCGAGAACACCACCGACGAGAACATCGACGTGAGGATGCCCAGGCAGTGCACGACCGCAAAGCCGCGGATCGGGCCCGAGCCGAACGCCAGCAGCGCCAGGCCCGCGATCAGCGTGGTCACGTTCGAGTCGAGGATGGTTGCGAACGCGCGCTCGTAGCCGGTGTGGATGGCGACCTGCGGTGACGCGCCACCGCGAAGCTCTTCCCGCACGCGCTCGTTGATCAGCACGTTCGAGTCGATCGCCATGCCCAGCGTCAGCGCAATCGCGGCGATGCCCGGCAGGGACAGCGTCGCCTGCAGCATCGACAACACCGCCAGCAGTAGCAGCAGGTTGAAGGCGAGCGCCAGGGTCGAGATCACGCCGAACAGCCGGTAGTACACGCACATGAACACCGCGATGGCCGCAAAGCCGTAGACCACGCTCTTGAAGCCCTTCAAGATGTTGTCGGCCCCCAGGCTCGGGCCGATGGTCTTCTCTTCGATGATGTCCATCGGCGCGGCCAGCGAGCCGGCGCGCAGCAGCAACGCGGTGTCGCTGGCTTCGGCGGTCGTCATGCGCCCGGAGATCTGGAAGTTCGAGCCCAGCTCGCCGCGGATCACCGGCGCCGTCACCACCTCGCCCTTGCCCTTCTCGAACAGCAGGATCGCCATGCGCTTGCCGACGTTGTCGCGCGAGGTGTCCTTCATGATGCGCGCGCCCTTCGCATCGACCGTCAGGTTCACGACCGGCTCGTGCGTCTGGCCGTCGAAGCCGGGTTGCGCATCGGTGAGGTTGTCGCCGGTCAACACGACTTGGCGCTTCACGATCAGCGGGCTGCCGTCACGGTCGGTGAAGCGCTCGGTGCCGAAGGGCACCGGGCCGGTGCCGGCTGCGGCCGCGCCGGCTTCGGCGCTGCCGTCGACCATGCGCAACTCCAGCGTGGCGGTGCGGCCGATGATGTCTTTTGCCTTCGCGGTGTCTTGCACGCCGGGCAGTTGCACGACCACGCGGTCGGCGCCCTGCTGCTGGATCACCGGCTCGGCCACGCCGAGTTCGTTGACACGGTTGTGCAGCGTGGTGATGTTCTGCGTGATCGCGGTCTCTTGCACCTTGCGAGCGGCGTCGGGCTTCAAGCTGCCGCTGAGCTTGAAGTCGCTGCCGTCGGGTGCCTCGGCCCATTGCAGGTCGGGCAGCTGGTCTTGCATTAGATTGCGCGCTGCGGTGAGGGTGTCGCGGTCGCGGAAGCGCACGTCCACGTTGTTGCCGTCCCTGGTGATACCGGCATGGCGCAGGTTCTTGTCGCGCAGCAGCGTGCGGATGTCGCCGGTCAGCGCCTCGGCCTTCTTGGTCAACGCCGACTTCATGTCGACCTGCATCAGGAAGTACACGCCGCCGCGCAGGTCGAGGCCCAGGAACATCGGCAGCGCGCGCACGGCCGTCAACCAGTGCGGCGACCGCGACAGCAGGTTCAGCGCGACGATGTAGCTCGGGTTCGCGGGGTCGGGGTTGAGCGCGGCATTGATCGCGTCTTTCGCCTTGCGCTGTGAGTCGAGGTCGGCGAAGCGGGCCTTGACCGACACCCCTTCGAATTGCACGAAGTCGGCCTTCAGGCCGGCCTGCGTGAGCACCTGCTCGACCCGCGGCGCCATGGCGGCATCGAGCTTGAGTGTGGCCTTGCCGCTGCTGACCTGGACTGCAGGCGCCTCACCGAAGAAGTTGGGCAGCGTGTAGACGAGGCCGATGAGCAACGCCACCACGAGCAGCGTGTATTTCCAGACGGGGTAGCGGTTCATCCGATCTTCCTCGGGGGCTGGGCCCCCAAAAGCGCTGCACCAGGTGCGCGCAGGTGCATGGCCCTGCGCCGCGACCGGGCGCTTCTGTCGCGCCGAGCTTTGAGCCGAGCGTAGAGCTGCGGGTTACTTGACGGTGCCCTTGGGCAGCACCTGCACCACGGCACCGCGCTGCACTTGAATCTCGACACCGCTGGCGATCTCGACGGTGAGGAAGCTCTCACCGATCTTCGAGATCTTGCCCAGCATGCCACCAGTGGTCACGACCTCGTCGCCCTTGGCGAGCGCGTCGATCATGGCCTTGGCTTCCTTCTGACGCTTCATCTGGGGGCGGATCATCACGAAGTAAAGCACCACGAACATCAGCACCAGGGGCAACATGCTGCCCAGGCTGCCGAACGGCGAGTCGGCTGCGGCGGTGGCGGCGGGTGCGGCGGGTGCGGCTTGCGCGAAGGCTTCGGAGATGAACACTTGAAATTCCTCAGTGGGGCTCGGCAAAACGCCGTGGGTTTAGCCTGTCGATTGTAGGGCGGCTTACAGAGCGCTCTTGGGTCGGGACAGCACGCTGGAACCAACAGCCCGGTTCAGTGCGCTCTTGAAATGCGCTCTTGAAATGCGCTCTTGAAATGAATTGCAGGCCGCGGCCGAACCGCGCACGTTCGACCCACCAAAGCAAAACGCCGTCCACAGGGACGGCGTTTGCCAATTCGTTAGTTGTTGTTCTTGTTCGTGAATTTTTGGTTGCGAGGGCAGGATTTGAACCTGCGACCTTTGGGTTATGAGCCCAACGAGCTACCAGACTGCTCCACCTCGCGACTGAGCTCACGACTATAGCACAGTCGGTGCAGATCGATGTGGGTTCAGAGCCCCGCCGCGTCGAGTGTGCGCAAGAACGCCTTGGTGTTCTGATAGCCGATGACCCGCGCCGCCCTGAGCTCCTGACCTTGCGCGTCGAAGAAGATCGTGCCCGGGGGGCCGAACAACGCGAAGCGCTTAAGCAAGGCGCGGTCCTGTTCGTTGTTGGCGGTCACGTCGGCCTTGAGCAGCAGTGCACCACCCATCCGGCGGCGAACTGCATCATCGGTGTAGGTGAAGCGTTCCATTTCTTTGCATGACACGCACCAGTCGGCATAGAAGTCGACCACCACCGGGCGCCCGGCGGTCTTCAGAGCGAGGTCGAGTTCGGCCACGCTGCGTACAGGCTCGAACCGCACGGCCTGCGTTGCAGCACTCCTGTCCGAACCCGCGAGGTGTGCCAATGGCTGCAGCGGATCGGACCCGCCCGATGCGGCGCCAACCAGTTGCAGGAGCCCGCAAGCCGCCAGCACGGCAGCCACCACACGGCGCCACAGGCTGCGGGTGATCGGTACATCGCGTGCCGCGTGGGAAGACGCCACCAACACGGCCGCACCGATGACGAGCGCACCCCAAAGTGCCAACGACAGTGGCCCGGGCAACACTGATTGCACGGTCCAAAGGGCAACGCCGAGCAGCAGGATGCCGAAGACGCGCTTGACCTCGTCCATCCAGACGCCGGTGCGCGGCAGCAGTGCGCCGGCCGACGCACCGATCAGCAGCAAGGGCACGCTCATGCCCGCCGCCAGCGCAAACAGCGCCGACCCACCCAAGACCACGTCGCGCGTCTGGCTGAGGTACACCAAAGCCCCCGCCAACGGCGCGGCCACGCATGGGCTGACGATCAGTGCCGAGACGCCGCCCATCGCGAACACGCCAGCCACGCGCCCTGCGGGCAGGCGCTGTGACGCGTTTGTCACGCGGTGCGTGAAGCCGGTCGGCAGTTGAAGGTCATAGGCGCCGAACATCGACAGCGCCATCACCACCAGCCCGAGCGCAAACACGCCGAGCACCCATGGGTTTTGCAGGCTGGCCGCAAGGCCTTCGCCGGCCAGGCCGGCCGCGACGCCGAGCGCGGTGTAGACGGTTGCCATGCCGAGTGAATAGCTCGCAGCCAGCGCGAGGCCCCGACCGCGCGAGACGCGCGCGCCTTGCCCCACGATGATGGACGATAGGATGGGCAGCATCGGCAAGACGCAAGGCGTGAGCGAGAGCAGAACGCCCGCGAGGAAGAACACACCCACCGCCGGCCAGACTTTGCCTGCCAGCAACGCGGCGTCGATGGGCGACCCACTCGCCGCTGCCGACACCCCTGGCGTTTGGCTTGCGCCCGTGCCCGGCGCGGCGAGGCCGGCGTCAGCCACAGCAGGCAGCAATGTCACCGCACCGTCGCCACCAAAGCCCGCCAGGCGCACGTTCAGTTCGCGGTCTTGGGGTGGGTAGCACAAGCCCTTGTCCGCGCAACCTTGGTTCGTTGCTGTCAGCTTGAAGGTGGCGGCGGCCTGAGTGACCGGCAGTCGGATGACGACCGTGTCACGGTGCGTTTCCACGTTCTTCTGAAAAGTCTGGTCGAACTTCACTTTGCCCGGCGGGAACACCGGCACACCCAACGTTGCGCCGGCCGCGGCGAACTTGAATTGCTCGTGGTAGAGGTAGTAGCCGGGAGCCACGGTGTAGCGCAACTCGACAGTGCGCTCGTCGAGCGAGCGTGCCTGCAACTTGAACGCGACTGCGGGGTCGAGGAATTCATCGGCTGCATGCGCATGCCCGACGACACACAGCAACCAGGCGGCGGCAAGCCGCAACCAGAACGTGAAGGTGAGTCGAATGGGCATGGTGACAAGATTGTCGGTGCTGAATCAGACCTTGGTCGCGTCCGGCAGTTCCGGCTGACATGGAGCCGCGTGAAATGTTCGAGGCCCGAATGCAAAAAAGGCCAGCGTATTCGCCGGCCCTCGGTGCTTGATCGTGGAAGACAAGGGCTTATTCGTCGCCCTTGACCTCAGTGGCAGCCACCTCGGGGCGATCCACGAGTTCGACGAATGCCATCGGCGCGTTGTCGCCGACGCGGAAGCCCATCTTCAGGATGCGGGTGTAGCCGCCCGGACGCGCGTTGTAACGCGGGCCCAGTTCATTGAAGAGCTTCGTGACGACATCGCGGTCTCGCAGCCGGTCGAACGCCAGGCGGCGGTTCGCGAGCGTGGCTTCCTTGGCGAGCGTGATGAGCGGCTCGACGACGCGGCGCAGTTCCTTGGCCTTCGGGACCGTGGTCTTGATGGCCTCGTGCGTGAGCAGCGAATTGCACATGTTGCGCAGCATCGCCAGGCGGTGCGAGCTGGTGCGGTTGAGTTTTCGGAGTCCGTGACGGTGACGCATGGTGCTGTCCTTTCTTTACTATGAATGCCAGCAGCCGTATCAGGTACTGCCGGGTGCACCGGGCCTTCTTCGGCCCTGTTCTTCTTTAACGCTTGTCCAAGCCCTGGGGCGGCCAGTTCTCCAGCCGCGCGCCGAGCGTGAGCCCACGCGAAGCCAGCACTTCCTTGATCTCGTTGAGCGACTTGCGGCCGAGGTTCGGCGTCTTCAACAACTCGGTCTCGGTGCGCTGGATCAGGTCGCCGATGTAGTAGATGTTCTCGGCCTTCAGGCAGTTCGCCGAACGTACCGTCAGCTCCAGCTCGTCGACCGGGCGCAGCAAGATCGGGTCGAACTGGGTATTGCGCGGCGTAGGCGCGTCGGCAAAGGTGCTGATCTCGCCTTCGAGTTGCGCGAACACCATCAGCTGTTCGACCAGGATCTTGGCCGAGTTGCGTATCGCTTCCTCGGGCGTGATGGCGCCGTTGGTGTTGATCTCCATCACCAGCTTGTCGAGGTCGGTGCGCTGCTCCACGCGGGCGCTTTCAACCGTGTAGCTCACGCGAGCCACTGGCGAGAACGACGCATCGAGAACGATGCGGCCGATCGACTTGGTCGGCTCGTCGCCATAGCGGCGCATCGTGCCCGGCACGTAGCCACGGCCCTTCTCGACCTTGATCTGCATGTCGAGCTTGCCGCCATGCGACAGGTGCGCGATCACATGCTCGGGGTTGATGATTTCCACGTCGTGCGGAGTCTGGATGTCGCCGGCCGTGACCGGGCCCTCGCCCTCTTTGCGCAGAACCAGCGTCACTTCATCGCGGTTGTGCAGGCGGAACACCACACCCTTCAGGTTCAACATGATGTGGACGACGTCTTCCTGCACGCCGTCGATCGCCGAGTACTCGTGCAGCACGCCCGCGATCGTCACTTCCGTGGGGGCATAGCCGACCATCGACGACAGCAGCACGCGGCGCAGCGCATTGCCCAGCGTGTGACCGTAGCCGCGCTCGAACGGCTCGAGCGTGACCTTGGCGCGGTTGCCGCCGAGCGGCTCGACGTGAATGGCTTTGGGTTTCAGCAGATTGGTTTGCATTGAAGTCCTGTTCGTCTCAATACCCTCGGCTCGTTACACCGATAAGGCTGATGGACAGCGCCGGGCGGAATAGATCGCTTGCTGCGCGGCCGGCACGCGCAGTAGCACAAACCTCGCAGGGCGACGGCCCAGCCGTCGCCCCGCCGTTCTGTTCGTTTATCGCGAGTACAACTCGACGATCAGCGCTTCCTTGATGTCGGCGCCAAACTGGTCGCGGTCCGGCGCCTTCTTGAAGGTGCCTTCAAGCTTGGTCGCATCCACCGACACCCAGTCGGGCATGCCCTGGCCTTCTGCCAGCTTCACGGCGTCGATGATGCGCAGCTGCTTCTTCGACTTTTCGCGCACCGCCACCACGTCACCGGCCTTGACCAGGAACGAGGCGATGTTGACCGA
Source organism: Rhizobacter sp. (assembly GCA_031385155.1). Lineage (GTDB taxonomy): Bacteria > Pseudomonadota > Gammaproteobacteria > Burkholderiales > Burkholderiaceae_C > LMDS01. The sequence goes on along the minus strand of JANNBF010000172.1, from coordinate 9,989 downwards.
CGCGCCGTTCACCGTGATCGACTTGTGCGACACCATCTGGCGCGCTTCAGCGCGGGTCGAACCGAAGCCCATGCGGTAGACGACGTTGTCAAGGCGCGATTCCAGCAGCATCAACAGGTTCGCACCCGTGTTGCCCTTGCGGCGCTCGGCCTCGGCAAAGTAGCGTCGGAACTGGCGCTCAAGGATGCCGTACATGCGCTTGACCTTCTGCTTCTCGCGCAGTTGCAGGCCGAAGTCGGATGTGCGGGTGCCGGAGGTGCGGCCGTGCTGGCCGGGCTTGCTGTCGAACTTGACCTTGTCACCGATCGGGCGGCGTGCGCTCTTCAGGAACAGGTCGGTGCCTTCACGGCGGGAGAGTTTGCCCTTGGGGCCGAGGTAACGTGCCACGTTGTTTCCTTTGATCAATCTGACGCAGGCTGCGCTCTTGAGAAAGATGCGACGCTTGCGCGAGTCTGGCGAGTGTTGTTTTGGGCGCTCAGACGGTGGGCTTCAACTTCCAAGCTCTTATGTGATGCCGGAAGTGAAAAAGTCGGCGGCTCCCAATGGGTGCCGCCGACGACGAAACGGATCGATTCTCAGATGCGACGGCGCTTCTGCGGGCGGCAACCGTTGTGCGGCACCGGCGTCACGTCAGAGATCGAGTTGATGCGGATGCCGAGCGATGCCAGTGCACGCACCGACGACTCACGGCCGGGGCCCGGACCCTTGATGCGCACGTCGAGGTTCTTAATGCCCTGGTCTTGCGCCGCGCGGCCAGCCACCTCGGCCGCCACCTGGGCAGCGAACGGCGTGCTCTTGCGCGAGCCCTTGAACCCCTGACCGCCGCTCGACGCCCACGACAGCGCGCCGCCCTGGCGGTCCGTGATCGTGATGATCGTGTTGTTGAACGATGCGTGCACGTGGGCAACGCCGTCCGCCACGTTCTTGCGGACTTTCTTGCGCACGCGCTGGGCGGCGGTATTGACAGGTGACTTAGCCATGTTGACCTTTACTTAATCTCTTTACGCGGGGTCATTTCTTGAAAAAATGACGACCGGTCACTTCTTGACCAGTGCGCCCGACTTGCGGGGGCCCTTGCGGGTGCGCGCGTTTGTCTTCGTGCGCTGACCGCGGACCGGCAGGCCACGACGGTGGCGGAAACCACGGTAGCAACCCAGGTCCATCAGGCGCTTGATGTTGATCGACATCTCGCGGCGCAGATCACCTTCGATGGTGATGCGGCCGATCTCCTCCCGGATCTTCTCCAGGTCGCCGTCGGTCAGATCTTTCACCTTGCGATCAAACGGTACGCCGCTGGCGGTGCAGATCTTCTGCGCCGTGGTGCGACCGATGCCGTAGATCGACGTGAGGCCGATCTCGGTGTGCTTGTGGGGCGGAATATTGATACCAGCAATGCGTGCCATGTTCGTCCTCTTACCTGTTCAATCCGGCCTTAGCCTTGACGCTGCTTGTGGCGGGGGTCGGTGCAGATCACGCGCACCACGCCCTTGCGGCGAATCACCTTGCAATTGCGGCACATCTTTTTGACCGACGCTGCGACTTTCATGTTTCTCTCCTGGAGCCCGTCAAGGGCTCATTCCAAATCTTGTTACTTGGCCCGGAACACGATGCGAGCACGGCTCAGATCGTAGGGCGTCAATTCCACCGTTACCTTGTCACCGGGGAGGATGCGGATGTAGTGCATGCGCATCTTCCCGGAGATGTGACCAAGCACCACGTGCCCGTTCTCAAGCTTCACGCGAAATGTGGCGTTGGGGAGGTTCTCGAGAATCTCGCCCTGCATCTGAATGACATCGTCTTTTGCCATGAATGTCGTTTCAGGTCGCCTTGAAGTTCGCTTTTTTCAACAATGATTCGTACTGCTGGCTCATCACATAACTCTGCACCTGGGCCCAGAAGTCCATCGTCACGACAACGATGATCAAGAGTGAGGTACCACCGAAGTAAAACGGAACGTTGTACTTCAGCGTCAGGAATTCGGGCAGCAGGCAAACAAGTGTGATGTAGATCGCGCCAGCCATCGTGAGGCGCGACAAGATCTTGTCGATGTGCCTAGCGGTCTGGTCACCCGGGCGAATCCCTGGAATGAACGCACCACTCTTCTTCAGGTTGTCTGCGGTCTCGCGGCTGTTGAACACCAGCGCCGTGTAGAAGAAGCAAAAGAAAACGATGGCCGCGGCATACAACATCACATAGATGGGTTGACCAGGGCGCAGCAGGTCAGCGAGATCCTTGAGCCAGCGGAAGCTGTCACCGGTTGCGAACCAGCTCACGGCCGTTGTCGGCAGCAAGATGATCGAAGACGCGAAGATCGGGGGAATCACACCCGACATGTTCAGTTTCAACGGCAGGTGCGACGACTGACCGCCATAGACCTTGTTGCCAACCTGACGCTTCGCATAGTTCACCAGGATCTTGCGCTGGCCGCGCTCGACGAACACCACCGCGAATGTGACAGCAGCGACAACAAACGAGACAAACAAGGCAGCCACGATGCTCATCGACCCCTGGCTCACCAGGCTTGCGAACTGCCCGAGCGCGCCGGGAAGGCCGGCAGCGATACCGCCGAATATGAGGATCGAAATGCCGTTACCGAGGCCACGCTCGGTGATCTGCTCACCGAGCCACATCAGGAACATGGTGCCGGCGACCAGGCTCACTACGGCCGTCAAACGGAAGCCGAATCCCGGCGTGATGACCAAGCCCGCCGAGCCTTCGAGCGCGAGCGCGATGCCCAGCGACTGGAACAGCGCGAGACCGAGCGTGCCGTAGCGCGTGTACTGCGTGATCTTGCGGCGGCCGGACTCGCCCTCTTTCTTGAGCGCTTCCAGCGTGGGGATCACGTAGGTCATCAACTGCATGATGATCGACGCCGAGATGTACGGCATGATCCCCAGCGCGAACACGGTGAAGCGCGACAGCGCGCCGCCCGAGAACATGTTGAACAGGCTCAGGATGCCGCCCGACTGGCCCTTGAACAGTTGCGCGAGCTGGTTCGGGTCGATGCCGGGCACGGGGATGTGCGCGCCCACGCGGTACACCACGAGCGCCAGCAACAGGAACACAAGCCGGCGACGCAGGTCGCCGAACTTGCCGCTCTTGGCCAGTTGATTCGCGTTGGTTGCCACGGTTACCCTGCTCGCCTGTCAGTGGATGTGCTGTTGATGGTGCGTTGATCGATGGCGGTCAGGCCACCGAGCCGCCCGCAGCCTCGATCGCAGCCTTGGCGCCGGCGGTCGCGCCGATGCCTTTGAGCGTGACCTTCAGCGTCAGCTCACCGGTCTTGATGACCTTGACGTTCTTGATCAGTTCGCCCACAAGGCGAGCCTGCTTCAACGACAGCAGGTCGACTTCAGCCGCGCCGAGGCGCTGCAGATCGGTGAGCGTGATCTCGTCATTGAATTGCAGCAAGTGCGACTTGAAGCCACGCTTGGGCAGCCGGCGTTGCAGCGGCATCTGGCCGCCTTCGAAGCCGACCTTGTGATAGCCACCCGAACGCGACTTCTGGCCCTTGTGGCCGCGGCCTGCGGTCTTGCCCAGACCGGAGCCGATGCCACGGCCGACGCGACGGCGCTGGCGCTTGGAGCCGTCTGCCGGCGAAATGGTATTGAGTTCCATGTGCTTGTCCTTTGGATGCGCGAGCTCAGTGCTCAGAGCACCTTGACCAAGTACGACACCTTGTTGATCATGCCGCGCACTGCGGGCGTGTCTTCGAGGGTCGACTCGCTGTTCAGCTTGCGCAGGCCGAGGCCGCGCACAGTGGCACGGTGTGACTCGCGCGTGCCGTTGATGCTGCGCACCAGCTTGATGTGCACAGTGCTCTTCGTTGTATCTTTTTCAGCCATGATTGTTCTCCGCAGCGCAGGTGCGATCAGTTGAAGAGTTCTTCAACCGTCAGGCCGCGCTTGGCAGCTACTTCGGCCGGCGTGGTCGAGTTTTTCAACGCGTCCAGCGTGGCGCGAACCAGGTTGTACGGGTTCGACGAACCGAGACTCTTGCAGACGATGTCGGTCACACCCATCACCTCGAACACGGCGCGCATCGGGCCGCCGGCGATGATGCCGGTACCTGCCGGTGCAGGCGCCATCAGCACGTGCGAAGCGCCATGCTCACCGACCACCTTGTGATGGATGGTGCCGTTCTTCAGCGAGACCTTGAGCATGTTGCGTCGCGCCGAGTCCATTGCCTTGGTCACAGCAACAGGCACTTCCTTGGCCTTGCCCTTGCCCATGCCGATGCGGCCATCACCGTCGCCCACGACAGTCAGTGCAGCGAAGCTCAGCGTGCGGCCGCCCTTCACCACCTTCGTGACGCGGTTCACCGCGATCATCTTTTCCTTCAGACCGTCGTCACGACCTTCGTCCTGCACGCGGGGTTGAAACTTTGCCATGATGATTCCTTAGAAGCGCGGTTCTTAGAACTGCAGGCCGGCTTCGCGCGCGGCTTCGGCCAGCGCCTTGACGCGGCCGTGGTACGCAAAACCTGCGCGGTCGAACGCAACCTTGTCAATGCCGGCGGCCTTGGCCTTTTCAGCGATGCGCTTGCCGATCACGGCTGCAGCGGCAACGTTGCCACCCTTGCCCGATGCGCCCAATTCCTTGCGGATATCGGCTTCGGCAGTGGACGCGCTGGCCAGCACTTGCGCGCCGTCATCGGAGATGACGCTGGCGTAGATGTGCAGGTTGGTGCGGTACACCGACAAACGCGCAACGCGCTGCACGGCGATGCGTGCGCGGGTCTGGCGCGAACGGCGGATGCGCTGGTCTTTTTTGGTCAATGACATGTCATGTGCCCCTTACTTCTTCTTGGTCTCTTTGATGACGACCTTTTCGCCGACATAGCGAATGCCTTTGCCTTTGTAGGGCTCGGGCGGGCGAATCGCGCGAACTTCAGCGGCGATCTGCCCCACCACTTGGCGATCAGCGCCGGTGATGATGATTTCAGTCTGCGTCGGGCAGGCTACCTTCACGCCCTCGGGCATGTCCTTGCCCACCGGGTGCGAAAAGCCGATTTGCAGGTTCAGTTTCGAGCCGACCGCGGCAGCGCGGTAACCCACGCCGACCAGCGACAGCTTCTTCTCGAAGCCCTTGCTGACACCGGTGACCATGTTGGCCACGAGTGCGCGCATCGTGCCCGACATCGCATCGGCCTCGACCGAATCGTTGGCCGGCGCGAAGGTCAGGCGGCCCTCCTCGCTCTTGACCGCGACCAGCGCATGCACCGGACGCACGAGCGTTCCGAGTGATCCCTTGACGCTGATCTGCTCAGCGCCCACCGACACATCCACGCCCTTGGGCAGTGGCAGCGGCATCTTTCCTACGCGTGACATGAAGAGTCCTTCCTTTACGCGACGTAGCAGAGCACTTCGCCGCCGATACCGGCCTGGCGAGCTTTGCGATCCGTCATCACGCCCTGCGGCGTGGTCACGATGGCCACACCCAAACCGTTCTTCACGTTCGGGATGTCGTGGCGACCCTTGTAGACACGCAGGCCAGGGCGGCTGACGCGCTCGATGTGCTCGATCACGGGCTTGCCGGCGTAGTACTTCAGCGCAATCTCGAGTTGGGGCTTGTCGGCCTCGCCGCGGATGGCGAAGCTGTCGATGTAGCCCTCGGACTTCAAGACTTCGGCGATGGCCGTCTTCAACTTCGACGCCGGCATCATCACACTGACCTTTTGAACCATCTGCGCGTTGCGGATGCGGGTCAGCATGTCGGCGATGGGATCACTCATGCTCATGGATATATCTCCTGATCAGGCAGTCATTGATAAGCGCGGGGCTTACCAGCTGGCCTTGACGACGCCAGGGATGTCACCCTTGAACGCCAATTCGCGAATCTTGTTCCGGCCCAGGCCGAACTTGCGGAAAGTGCCACGCGGGCGACCCGTCAACTCGCAGCGGTTGCGCTGACGCGTCGGGTACGCATTGCGCGGGAGCCTCTGCAACTCCAGGCGGGCGGCATAACGCTCTTCGTCGGACTTCTTCGCGTTGTTGGCGGTGCCCTTGAGCTCCGCGTACTTTTTGGCGTACTTGGCGACCAGTTGCGTGCGCTTGAGTTCGCGCTGAATGAGGGAAGTTTTGGCCACGGGCTGGTCCTTCAGTTCTTGAACGGGAACTTGAACGCGGTGAGCAAGGCCTTCGCCTCCTCGTCGTTCTTCGCGGTCGTGGTGATGCTGATGTTCAGACCACGCAGCACGTCGATCTTGTCGTAATCGACCTCAGGGAAAATGATCTGTTCCTTGACGCCGATGTTGTAGTTGCCGCGACCATCGAACGCACGGCCCGAAATACCACGGAAGTCGCGAACACGCGGCAAGGCGATGGTCACGAAACGGTCCAGGAACTCGTACATCTGCACGCCACGCAAGGTGACCATGCAGCCGATGGGTACGCCGTCACGAATCTTGAAACCGGCAATCGCCTTCTTCGACTTCGTGACCACGGGCTTCTGACCGGCGATCTTGGTCAGGTCGCTGACAGCGTGATCCATGACCTTCTTGTCGGATACAGCCTCGCTCACACCCATGTTGAGCGTGATCTTGGTAATACGCGGCACCTGCATCGGCGACTTGTAGCCGAATTTCTCGACCATCGCCGGCGAGATCGCGTCGCGGTAGATCGCCTGGAGGCGAGCCACCTTCGGCGCTGCGGAACTTGCTTGTTGTTTAGCCATGGGGGGACCTCTTAGGCCTTGATTTCGACGCCGCTCGACTTGAAGACACGCACGCGCGTAACCTTGCTCGTCTTGGCATCGGTACCGAGCTTGATGCCGACGCGGTCGGCCTTGCCGGTGGCCGCGTTGAAGATGGCAACGTTCGACTGGTGGATCGACAAGGTCTTGTCGACGACACCGCCAGTGGTGCCTTTCATCGGGTTCGGCTTGACGTGCTTCTTCACCACGTTCACGCCTTCGACGAGGATGCGCTCTTCGTCCACGCGCTGCAGCACGGCGCCGCGCTTGCCCTTGTCACGGCCGGTCAGCACGATGACCTGGTCGCCTTTGCGAATCTTGTTCATGACCTGTCCTGTATTTCGGGTTTGCGCGGCTCAGAGCACTTCAGGCGCAAGCGAGACGATCTTCATGAAGCGCTCGGTGCGCAGCTCGCGCGTCACGGGCCCGAAGATGCGCGTACCGATCGGCTCGAGCTTGGCGTTCAGCAGGACGGCGGCGTTGCCATCAAACTTCACCAGCGAGCCGTCCTGGCGGCGCACGCCCTTGGCAGTGCGAACGACCACGGCGCTGTAGACCTCGCCCTTCTTGACGCGGGCGCGCGGGGCAGCTTCTTTGATGCTGACCTTGATCACGTCACCGATGCCGGCGTAGCGACGGCGCGAGCCGCCGAGCACCTTGATGCACATGACGGACTTGGCACCAGTGTTGTCCGCGACGTCGAGTCGCGATTGCATTTGAATCATTGTCTGTCCCCAACTTGATACGCAGTTCAGCGCATCAGTCTTGGGCCCGTCGTGCAGGCAGCCCTTCAAGGCCGCCCGCCCGTTTGGGCGGATCCGAAACCTCACGCCCTGCCGAACGGCAAGCCTGTGATTTCAGCGAAGTCTGCGATTATGCAGCAGTTTGAAGGCTCGCGTCAAACTGCTTTCGATTTATGGATTCATGCCGCCATGCCGTCGGGGCGGCATCACTCAACTCAAGCCAGATGTTGCTTGGCCTGCGCCAGCATGGTCGCGGCGTCGCTCACCTCGAACTTGCCAGGGGCTTCAACGTTGAGGGTCTTGACCTCGCCGTCGACCACAAGCATCGAGTAGCGGTTCGAGCGCATGCCCATGCCGCGCGTCGTCAGGTCGAGTGTCAGACCCGTAGCCTTGGCAAAATCGGCGCTGCCGTCGGCCATCATGCGCACCTTGCCGCCGGTGTGCTGATCACGGCCCCACGCACCCATCACGAACGCGTCGTTGACCGACAGGCACCAGATTTCATCGACGCCTGCAGCCTTCAAAGCGTCGGCGTTTTGCACGTAACCAGGCACATGCTGCGCTGAGCAAGTGGGCGTGAATGCGCCGGGCAGCGCAAAGATCGCGACCTTCTTGCCGGCGGTCGTTTTGGTGACGTCGAACGCATTTGGGCCAATGGAGCAGCCGTTGCCCTCGGCTTCAACGAATTCAGAAAGAGTGCCTGCAGGCAGCTTGTCGCCAACTTTCAACATGATGGTTTCCTTTGATCCTCTGAAATGGAAAACGGCCGGGCGCCAGATTAACCGGCGTCCCGACCGCTCCACTGAACATGGGCTTTCAGACGACGATGGCCTTCTGGACCAGACGCGTCACGACCCAGGATTTGGTCTTGGAAATGGGGCGCGTCTCCGCGATCTCGACCACATCGCCCATCTTGTACTCGCCGTTCTCGTCGTGCGCGTGGTACTTGCTTGAGCGTGCAACGATCTTGCCGTACAGCTCGTGCTTGGCGCGCCGCTCGATGAGCACCGTGATGGTCTTCGCGCGCTTGTCACTCACGACCTTGCCCACGAGGGTGCGGGTGTTCTTCGCCTTCGGCTCGGCCGGCACTGCGACAGTGCTTGTGGAAATAGCGTTCTCGCTCATTTCGCTGCTTCCTTCTTCTTCTGAGCCAACACCGTCTTGGCGCGCGCGATGTCACGGCGCGTGTTGCCCAACTGGGTGTGGTTGGTCAGTTGTTGCGTTGCCTTCTGCATGCGCAGTCCGAAATGGGCCTTCAGCAGGTCACCGACTTCCTTCTGGAGGCCGGCGACGTCTTTGGTGCGGAGTTCTGATGCTTTCATGACGATGCTCCTCAGGCGCCGACCTGGCGTGCAACAAAGGTGCACTTCAGCGGCAGCTTGGCAGCAGCCAAAGTGAACGCTTCACGCGCCAACTCTTCGGCCACGCCATTGATTTCGTACAACACCTTACCGGGCTGGATTTCAGCCACGTAATACTCGGGGTTGCCCTTGCCGTTGCCCATGCGAACTTCGGCCGGCTTTTGCGAGATCGGCTTGTCCGGGAAGATGCGGATCCAGATGCGGCCGCCGCGCTTCACATGGCGTGAAATGGCGCGCCGAGCGGCTTCGATCTGGCGCGCCGTCAGGCGGCCGCGCTCGGTGGCCTTGAGGCCGAAGTCGCCGAACGAAACGGCGGCACCGCGGGTGGCGACACCCGTGTTGCGACCCTTTTGTTCCTTGCGGTATTTTCTGCGTGCAGGTTGCAGCATTCTTTATTCTCCTTTGGCGTCTGGCGCCGAACCCGGCGCTGCGCCAGGTGTCGGTGCCTTGCGCACGCGTTTGACTGCCGGCACCTTCGGCGCGTCGCCGGCAGGTGCTGCGGTCGTTGCCACCGCTGCATCGGCAGGGCGGTCGTTGCGCGGCGCGCCGCGATCCGAACCACCACCACCTGGGCGGCCACCACGGCCTGCCGGCGCACCGCCCGGACCCCGCGGCGGGCCACGGCGCGGGCCACGGCGGTCGTCTTCAGCGCCCGGGGGCGTGACGATGCCAGGCGATTCGCCGTTGGCCAGGCGGTCACCGCGATAGACCCAGCACTTCACGCCGATGATCCCGTACGTGGTCTTGGCTTCGGAGAAGCCGTAGTCGATGTCGGCCTTCAGGGTGTGAAGCGGTACACGGCCTTCGCGGTACCACTCGCAACGTGCGATCTCGATCCCGTTCAAGCGGCCCGACGACATCAGCTTGATGCCCTGGGCGCCCAAGCGCATCGCGTTCTGCATCGCGCGCTTCATGGCGCGGCGGAACATGATGCGCTTCTCGAGCTGCTGCGTGATGCTGTCGGCAATCAGCTGGGCATCGATTTCGGGCTTGCGCACTTCCTCGATGTTCACTGCCACGGGTACGCCAAGGCGCTTGGTCAGTTCGGCCTTGAGGTTCTCGATGTCCTCGCCCTTCTTGCCGATCACGACCCCCGGCCGTGCCGAGTAAATGGTGATGCGCGCGTTCTTGGCCGGACGCTCAATCAGGATGCGCGAGACGGCCGCATTCTTCAGCTTGGTCTTCAGGTAGTC